>NZ_JTHE03000122.1 GCF_000817775.3 Lyngbya confervoides BDU141951 | reverse complement strand
GTCTTGCAAAACTAGCTTATCTCCTCTTTTCGCAATCTTCAGAAATGACCTGATTTTTTTAAGCCTGAGTAGTTACAAGCAGTGAACATTATCTACTGTAAGCTCTATGATATTTCCCAATTGCCAGCGAGAAGTAGAGGTTTGTGGTCTATTCACGCGACCAGAGTTATGAACTAAAGCATTTCTCGCACTATGTGCTTCAAGAAGCATTTTTGCTTGGGGAACTTTAAGACCCAGCCTTGTTTCCAAATGATGTATCTTTTTTTCTAGACTATTCATATCTCCTAATGTATTGTCAATCATCTTCATGATGATTCGTTCATAGTCTCCTAGGGAAAATACCTCGCTAAACTTAAGAGCCTTATCCGGAGGCAATAGATCGCGACGGCAATGATAAATAGTCCAAATTAAATCTGTAATAAATGCTTCAGCATAAGAATACCCTAATAGAAAAGCACCATGTGAGACCTGAGTACGATACTTTCGAAACGAATTGGGAAGTGTAGCTTGCTGTTCAATAGAGAACCATCCGCAGTAATTTTCGTGAAGAGTTAGGAAAATCTCTTCGTGGGCGAGACCTAGAAAAGGTATAAGAGTATCAAGTTGATCAACAAACCGCTTATGCAATTGATCAATTGGTGTCATTTCATCTTTAGAAAACATACACTTCCCTAGGGCACCTCGCAAATAGTCTTATTGACAAATCATAGTTAATAGGATGCCGGATTTTCCTTAGTCATTTTCAATAAGCTTGAACCATTCGAGGTATCCATTAGTTAAGCATTTGAAATACCGGAATGCTTTGCCCAAAATGAGAAAGAAATCGAGAGTGAGGGCGTGTCAAGCGTTATTTTGGAGATTAAATGATTTTGGGATCAACTTCCCAGACGATCGAGTGCATCCCGGTTTTGCAGGTTTACCCTCAGCACCCAACCCTTCCTCCCAGAACGGAAGAAGAAGAGCCAGTTTCAGAGTTCCCTTCACTCCTTGGGAGAGGGATCTTAGGGTGAGGTCTACAAAAATGGTATGTACCCACCAGACCGCCCCCAAACTTTTATCTCCTGGAGAATAATATGGCAACGAATAATCCTTGCCATTGCGACCAACAGAAACTAGACCGATCGCACCGGCCCTAAGGCACCTGAGTCGTTTTAGGCCTCGACAACCAGATAAAAAACAACCAAAAACAGGGCGATCAACCGTGATATATCCTCCTTCTATTACCTAAAGCCTTTTCCGCTATATGTTAGGTTATTATTAGGCTAAATCATCAAGATTCCTTGGAAAAATAGAAAAATTTAAGAATCGCTGAAACCCTGCCCCGCAGCAGTGAGTCCTTATGGCTCAGTCCCATGGATCGGAAAATAGTGCCTAGCTTTCAGGATTAGGGAGAAGCAAGTCTAGATTCCCAACTGTCAAAATATTGAGAGCTTCCATCCGAGGAAGACCTTGGCGCCTAAGGATTGTGCGAAAGCTTGTCCTGCGCTGCCTGCATCCGACAGGAATCCCTGAGAGGGTTGGCGATCGCCCAGGCGTTAAACATGGGGTCCATGGCCTGATCCGCCCGAAATTGCGACTTCCCTCTATTTTGCGCCGTCCGGCACCCTTGTCCCATCTCGGTGTTCGGGGTGTCCTGGCCGCAGACCCAAGCCCATCTTCATTGCCTTTTATTCACCCTCGCGATCGCTGCACGTACCCATCCGCCGGGGCAAGCCGGGCCGTAGATCAAAATATCAATGGCACAATCAATGGCACAGAGTCAAAACAGCGATCCACCGCGTAGAATGCGGGTAGATATCTGTGGGTAGAACCATGTTTACTACAATTCTCGTCACCTGGTTAGTCACCAGCCTGAGTCTTTTCATTCTCTCCCGCCTCCCCTTAGGCACGGAAATTGATAGCTTTGGAACGGCACTCTGGTCAGCAGCCGTGCTGGGATTTGTCAATGCAATTTTAGGGCCAATTTTCCGATTCTTTGCCTTTCCGATCACCTTTATCACCTTTGGATTATTTTCGGTGGTGATCAATGCAATGCTTTTTGGAATTGCAGCATTTTTAGTCAGCGGATTTAGGCTCAAGTGGGGGTTCTGGAGCGCCCTAATTGGGGCCATCGTTCTTAGCTTTTTAAATAGTCTCATTTTCAAGCTCCTCCCTGTTTAGGGTTCCGGGGGAATTTTTCAGGACGTGGAGCCCACCTCCAGGGCCAGACAAACTCCGAACACAGAGCCTGATTCAGCAGATCAGTCGGCTATCAAGCAATCCGCCATCAAACAGCGAGGGAATGGGCAACCCCCTCTCGGGACCAGAGCCCTTCAAGCGGGGTCGGGCATGGGCTGATGCTCTAGCCAATCAAACACGCGACTCACCTCCTCCAACGACAACAGTCCCAGTTGCCAAAGAGCCACTGGGACCTGATTGGGACTGAGCAAAGGAGTACGGAAAGCCACGGCGATCGCGTCCCCAGAAAGTCCGAGGTCTGATTGCAGAAATTGGATGAGCGGAGAAAACGAGCGCGAGGACATTATTTATTTTTGAAAAAAAGAAATAGCTCATTTCCAATAGTGCCCCCTGTTTCTCAGGATAAATCAGTAGAAACACCGGAGTTTACAGCCAAGCGTGACGTTTCAATACTTTTTCTTGAGATTCACCGTTGATCAAGACGCTCATTTCTAGAATGGGAGTAACTTCAAGACACACAAGACACAGTTGTCAGAACTGAGGAGGCGACAATGGGGGAAGTCAGCACCAGTTTATTTCAAGATGCCCGCCTACAGTTAGACAAGGCGATGCAGTACGTGAGCCTGTCTGAGGACACCCTGGAATATCTGAAATATCCCAAAACAAGCCTGCAGGTTTCGATCCCTGTCCGCCTAGATAACGGATCGCTGCGGGTATTCCAGGGGTATCGGGTGCTTTACGACACCACCCGCGGGCCAGGAAAAGGGGGCGTCCGCTACCATCCCAATGTCTCCCTAGATGAGGTGAAGTCCCTGGCCTTCTGGATGACCTTTAAATGCGCTGCCCTCAACTTACCCTACGGGGGAGCCAAGGGCGGGATCACCTTAGACCCCAAAAGTCTTTCAAAAATGGAGCTAGAGCGCCTTAGTCGGGGCTACATCGACGCGATCGCCGACCTCATTGGCCCAGACGTAGATATCCTGGCTCCCGATGTCTACACCAACTCCATGATTATGGGCTGGATGATGGATCAGTACAGCCTCATCAAGCGGCGCATTGAGCGAGGGGTCGTCACCGGCAAGCCCCTGGCCATTGGCGGCAGCGTTGGACGAGACACGGCAACGGGCACGGGCGCCTTCTTTGTGATTGAGGCGATTGCCCCGAAACTAGCCTTGGTCCCAGAGACCACCACGGTGGCCGTGCAGGGATTTGGCAATGCGGGGGCGGTTGTGGCCCAATGCCTGGCGGAGGCCGGATACCGGGTAGTGGCGGTCAGCGACTCCAAGGGGGGCATCTATCGGCCCTCTGGTCTGGACATTCCCAGCATTCGTCACATCAAAGAGGAAAGTCGCGGCATTCAGGCTGTTTACTGCGAAGGTAGCCTGTGTAATCTGGTGGATCACGACGTGGTCACCAATGAGGAGCTGCTAACCCTACCGGTGGACATCTTAATTCCAGCAGCCTTGGAGCGACAGATTACGCAACACAATGCTGACCAGATTCAGGCCAGATATATTTTTGAGGTGGCGAACGGCCCGATCACCTCTGGAGCAGACGCCATTTTGGAAGCCAAGGGCATCCAGGTCTTTCCCGATATCCTGGTGAACGCTGGGGGCGTCACCGTCAGCTATTTCGAATGGTTGCAAAATCGAGGCGGCTGGTACTGGAGCGCCGATCAGGTCAAAAAACGACTCAAGGAGCGCATGGTTTCTGAAGCTCACCATATCTGGGAAGTGGCCCAAAGCAAACAAATTTCTTTAAGAACCGCCGCCTACGTTCATGCCCTGCATAGAATAGGGGATGCAATTGAGGCCAAGGGAACTCGCAAAGACTATATTTCTCGTAAAGACTAAATTAAATTTAAACCTATGCTGAGTGAGGAATCTAAACAACTTCGGTTTCGGTTTTACCACGAGCTGGAAGCAGCCTTCCGCCGCATCTGCGACGAGGTGGCCGACTCGGATCTCAAGGAAGGAGACATAGCCCGACTGGCCCAGCGCATCATGCAGGCCCGCCATGCTAGCCTGAAAATCCTGGTCGACTCCGATGAAATGGATGAGTATTTTGCAGCCTACCCGGAGGCGGATTAGGCCCAGTCCTGGCCAAGAGGGGCAGGAACTCCCCCTACCCTCGAAAGCCTGCCCGGTTTAGCTTCTAAAAATTCGACTGTACAGCCCCTCGTGGTTCATGCTTGCCAATTGCAGTCCCCAGCTGTTTGCCTCTAGCTGATCATCGGTCCAGGGTAAAACTTTCTCGCTGGTTTGAAGCACTGCGCCACTTAAATTGGCCTGGATTTGCTGTCCCTGGGTTTGTCCCAGGGGAATCAGCTTAATGCCTGCATTCACCAAGTTCGCCACCCAACTGTGGAGATAGCCCAGGCTGGCCGACTGCGGATCGATGTGCCAGAGGGCAGCCGCCAGCCCAAAGGCCGTGCAATAGTGACAGTGGCGCGCGGCCAAGGGTGCAGAGAAGTGGGGCTCCAGGTTGGAGATCAGCTGCAGCAGCGATCGCCCCATCTGGAGACTTTGGCCCCTTAACTCCTCGGTTTCTCGACTGGCTGCATACCAGCTATTCCAAAAACGGACGGTATCAACCTCAGTAGCAGCGCGTAAAACCCGCAGCATCACGGCTGTCTCCACATTAATAGATCCATAGTCCAGTTCTGCCCTCAGCCAGCGTTCTAGGGCAGAGGCCGTGGTCAGCAGTCCGCGATCGCACAGGGTTTCAAGCCCTTCAGAATAGCTATAGGCCCCCACCGGCAACGACGGACTGGCTAGCTGTAATAGTTTGATCAGCGGCAATGAACTAATCATGGTGGGAAAGATAGGCCCCGCGCTCTGGATAAAAGGGCAGCACCTCTGCAGTGACCGTCACCGGGAGGGCTGCTAACAGGGTTTGCAACACCGGATCAGGAGAGAGGCGCAGATAGTTCTCCCCCACTTCCAAAGGCACATGGCGATTCCCTAAATGATAGGCCGCCTTTAAAAGGGCCAGGGGATGATCGGATCGCAGGGTCAGGACCGGCTCTGGCTGAGCAAGCACCTGAATTCTTTGCCGCGCCTCCTGAGCGTGCGGGGCGCTCAGGAGGATATCGCCGTCATTCAAAACCGTCCCCCGCTTGAGCTGAAGCTTTAGAGGCTGTCCCTTGGTAGAGGTGCAGCGATAGAAACTGCGCTGGCGCTCCGCCGCCGTGAGCGAGAGGGTATCGTCAACGGCATGGGAATCCGTTCCAGCAACTTTGGCCACAAGCGTCAACATGGAACAAGACTCAGGGTCACAGGGCCGATCCTCGCCAAGGGGTGATCACTAGAGGGTGATCACTCTAAACGATCATCACTATAGATTAAGACCGGCCTCCAGGGATCTAGCGATCCAGGAATCTCTGGGGCACCCCTGTGGTAAAGTTCACCTATCCCCTAGGCTGCACCACCGTGGACGGGTTTTATGCAAATTCAGCCTAATCGAGATCAAGAACAGCTTCGGCTGTTATCGACCCTGCACTATGTGATGGGAGGACTGACCGCGGCCATGTCCCTCTTTTCTCTCATTCACATTGGCACTGGAATTTTCTTGCTAAACGCAGAGGACGCGTTTCCCATAGAGGAAGGGGCCTCGGCACCTCCGCCAGAATTTGGCTGGATTTTTCTCGGGGCTGGGCTGGGGGTTCTCGTATTGGGAATCACCCTGGCAATTTGCCTGATCTGCTCAGGACGTTTTTTATCCCGGCGCACCCACTATACCTTTAGCTTTGTCGTGGCCTGTTTAATCTGCCTATCGGTTCCCCTAGGGACGGCCCTCGGAGTTTTTACCATTCTGGTCCTGTCCAGACCCACGGTGAAGCAGATCTATGGTCGCTGAGAGCCAGACTCACCAGACTCGGTTTCGCTGCTCAGCGATCGCACCGCGCCCCCCTGCTGGCGAGCCATCACCTCAGCCATTTGCTGAGAATGAAATCGCTGGGCGTTGTGAAGTCCTGGCTTAAATCCTCCTGAGGGGCTCAGGTAATGCTCAAAGAGTCCGACTTTTTTCCAAACCACCCACATAATGGATTACCCAGGATAGAGACTGCCGATGCTGCTCACTCTAAAGTTCATCCCAAGCAGCGTCAAGTCCGCAGTCAGCAAAGCAACAGCCAGCAGTGGAAAACCGGGTGAACCGGGGGCATACATGCAAGTTTCAGCCCTGAATGGGTGAGTTTTAATCGGTGGGCTCCAGGGCCAGCAATTCCACCAGGGCAACGGTGCCCATCCAAAAGGTATAGATGCCGTACCGTAACGGATGTTGACCTCGGCTGCGGGCCATCGATCCGGCAATTATCCCTTCGAATCCATGGGCCACCAGGGCTCCTGTGCCCAGCACTCCCAAAACTGACCAAGGAGGCACAATCGCAAGGGATTGGGACCACCGGTAGGCGATCGCCCCGTCAACCCCAAGGGCCACCACCATTAAGATCGGAGAAACCCCCTTAATCCATCGACGCCAACGGGGGGGAATTGAAGCCAGTCGCTGTATCATCACAATCCTCTGGGATTCAGTCTGGGTTAACCCGTATTCTAACCAGGCTGCTGACCTGGGGGATTCACCCGGATTATTTAAACCTATACCATCAGCTCATCTGGCCCCAAGCCACGGATCGCCTCTGTAACCTCGCCCTTTCCTACCCGGACTATCCGACTCGGAATTAGCTCAAACGTATACACATTAAGCACCACATGGCAAAACGCACAAAACTCATTTAGTCCTTTCAGCGTTTCACCACTCAACACCCCTGGGCGCACATCTGGCACTGACGGAACCCTCCGGCAGTGTCAAAATCCTTCACCCAAAGTTTCTTCTTAGCTCATGCACCCTTGCCATCTCTGCGACGATCCACAGGGTGGTGGGCTGACGAAAAGTGCGATCACTGAGACAGCCTAGCCCTTAGGGGTACAGAAAAATAAAATCTGCTCAGAGAAAAAACTTGCCCCCTAGATCACCTCAAAATATGGGGTCTCAAAAGTTATAGCTTCGCTGGCTCAAAATGGGCGCTTGATTGTTATTTCTTCGGAAAATATTTTTCTACACCATCAGCCCTCAAATGATCCAATAAAAGGGGTCGTTTCGATAAAGAAAGTCTTTTAGTTTCTGCACGATTAGAATCAAACTCAACAAAACGCCGATCAATCCAGCAGCAATGAATAAATGGCTGGACACATTCACATCATAGACAATATCAGTATCTAACCCCGACAGGGTTACCAGTGTTTCAAAGGGCCACTTGATCAGAGATAGTTGGTTCAGTACCTTCCCTGTTGCTCCTAGGGCATTGATGGGAAAGATGACTCCCCCACATATTATTTGAACAATCAGTAAGTTCAGAAGAATAAATGAGTGTGAAATATAATGGGGGCTAGGAATAGCTGATCCTAACAATCCCAGCACTGTCCCACCAAGGGTAGATAGGGTAATCGAGAAATACGTGCCAATCAAGATCGTCGGGGTTGCCAATAAGTCCGGTACAGCAATCACTGTGAATAATAGAAAAACTGCAGACTGATAGACGGACCATAATAAACCTATTTCAAATTTTGACAAAACATAAGGAATAACCTTCAGTCCATTCATACGCTCGTGTCGATAGATATTATGTTCCTTCGCAATTATGAGACTGGTGGGGAAACTACCTGCAATCATCGCCACTACAATTGTTGTAAACAGCATTAGAATGGCCAGATTAGGATTAGCATCTCCGACACCGAACAAGGGCCTACGCCAGATAAGGAAGTTTACCAATCCCAGTACTGGAGAAACTGCTAGCATCCTTAGTAAGCCAGGGCGATCTCCCTGGAGCATGGCCAAATTGCGTTTAGACAAAATCCAGAATTGCCGCCAACCGGAGATGCGTTTGGTCTGGGCTCCAGGCAACTGTTGGCACAGTCGTGGAGTCGTAGGTGTCTCTGGAACATTGAATGCTTGCTGTCGGTTGACGACATATGTTTGATAGTAGGGCGATCGCAAGTATTTTTGTGGCCAATGCTCCAGCGATCGCTTATTTTCCAACTCGCCATAAATTTGACCAAATCGTTCCACTCCAAAATATTGCAGAGCCTCTTGGAATGGGCCAAAGAACGCTAGACAGCCTTTGCGGGTCAGCCACACCACCTGATCGCACAACTCAAGATCCGTAGCATGGGTAACTGTCACAATCGTGCGTCCTGGGTCTGCCAATTTCCGTAGCAGCATGATCATCTCTCTCTCTGTATTTATTGACAGACCCGAGGTAATCTCATCTATGAACAGCATACTCGGTTGGGTCAGTAACTCTATACCTAACGAGACTCGCTTGACTTCGTAGTCGCTCAGCGATTGGATAGGCAAATCTCGCCGGTTGGTTAAATCCAGGTCGATCTGCACCTGAGAGATACGAGATTTGCGCTCGGCTCGGGTAATATCTGCTGGAAGCCTTAGCTGGGCAGCAAAGTTCAGTGTTTGCTCTACCGTTAGTTTCCGATGCAAAATATTCCATTGCGGCAGATACCCAATTGCGGTGCGGTAGGCATTGAAGTTTTGGTAGAGGTCCGTCCCGTCCACCAAAACCATTCCACAGGTAGCAGGTCGAAGACCACTGAGGGCAAGAAGTAAGGTGGTCAGGCCAGATCCAGCACACCCGACGATCGCCACAAGCTCCCCAGCCTGGATGGAAACAGAAACATCTTTAAGCAGGCTCAATTTTTTAGCCTTTTGATAGTGCAGATGGATCGCATCCAGGCGTAAACTCCTTGACTCGTTGAACGCAAAGAGGATTTCATTATCTTTTAAAGTAAGTGAACAAGGACCTATGTGAATGACATCATTAATCCTCAGAACCCGCTGACCAGTAACGGATTGGCCATTGACAAAGGTGCCATGGGTGGAATTACAATCGCGGATCACATAGTTTCCATGCTGTGGCCTGATTTGGGCGTGAAATCTCGACACCATTGGATGATTAATAACCATGTCATTGGCGAGATCACGGCCAATTCCTAGGGTCTCCTGGCCGCGCAACTCGAACTGCTGTATTGCCGAGTCTGGTCCTATTCGAGCCATGGGTACAAATCTTTCCTTAAGGGTCGACGTAACAAATTGAGGCTTAAGTTAATGTAAATCCTGTAGGACTTCAACAACAGATTGGTATCAGACTCTGAAGTCATCTAGCAGCATTTTATTAATGATGACTGTTAACTCAGAACCAATCGCTTTGGGCAAATAATTGTTTCCAGCCATTCTCCAACATAAAATGGCAGGGGAGTTGATTTAAAATAAATCTTCATTAATGATAGGTTGATAGGTTCTCTGTTGTCAGTTCACAGAAGGAATCTACAGTTGTAGAGTGAGTGCCAAGCCGTTAGACATAGTTCCGGCATAATAGATATATATTGCCTCCCTAGACATCATTTATCCTGTTGACTTATTAACCCAGCAATTTTTATTGCCTTTTTCAAGAAAGCAATAAAATCTACGTTCACCGTCTCAATATCTTAATCAAGAAAAACCCTGTTACTCCCCCATAGAGACAGCCAAAAATAGCCCCGAAGATGATTGCTGAAGGTGCACCTGAAAATTTATATGGAAGGAGTTCTGGCCATCCTTACCTAAATAGGTCTACCAGCGAGGGGTCTATTTTTTCTTCTTCAAGATGATGAAAAAGAGTTAATTAGTCTGTGCATTTTTGTTGAAAGATGAAGGACACCAAATTTTCTCTGCCCAGGGAAAGTAACTACTCAGGCTGAAGTAAGAAAGGTTTGGGGCTTCCAGAAAATAGAGCAATGAGAGCATCCACGACATTGTGT
>NZ_JTHE03000121.1 GCF_000817775.3 Lyngbya confervoides BDU141951 | reverse complement strand
TTGCTGTTGAATGAGGGTCTGCGCGCCTGGATGGCGGTGCAAGACCAGCCCCACGAGAAGTTTGTATTCCCTGAGGAGGTACTCCCACGTGGTAACGCTCTCTAGTAATTCTATGGCGGGCAACCGCGACCAGCAGTCCTCCGGATTTGCCTGGTGGGCGGGAAACGCCCGTTTGATTGATGTTTCCGGTAAGCTCCTTGGAGCGCATGTTGCCCATGCTGGCTTGATTGTCTTTTGGGCCGGTGCCATGACGCTCTTTGAAGTGGCCCACTTTGTCCCTGAAAAGCCCATGTATGAGCAGGGACTGATTCTAATGCCTCATCTGGCAACCCTGGGCTGGGGTGTGGGAGCCGGTGGTGAAGTGATTGATACCTTCCCCTACTTTGTGGTCGGGGTGTTACATCTGATTTCCTCCGCAGTTTTAGGTTTGGGCGGCATCTACCATGCCCTGCGCGGACCAGACGTGCTTGAGGACTATTCAGATTTCTTTGGCTACGACTGGAAAGATAAGGACAAGATGACCAGCATCTTGGGATTCCACCTCTGCATTCTAGGGGGGGGAGCACTACTGCTGGTGCTGAAGGCCATGGTCTTTGGTGGTTTGTATGACACCTGGGCCCCCGGTGGGGGTGATGTGCGCATCATTACAAACCCCACCCTCAACCCCGCAGTGATCTTTGGGTACTTGCTGAAGGCTCCCTTTGGTGGCGAAGGTTGGATTATTGGCGTTGACAACCTGGAAGATGTAGTGGGGGGCCACATTTGGATTGCCCTCATTTGCATCTTTGGGGGAATCTGGCACATTCTAACCAAGCCCTTTGGCTGGGCCCGTCGCGCCTTCATCTGGTCTGGAGAAGCCTACCTTTCCTACAGTCTGGGTGCTCTCTCCATGATGGGATTCATTGCTTCGGCGATGGTTTGGTTTAATAACACGGTTTATCCCAGTGAGTTCTTCGGTCCAACCAACGCCGGAGCCTCTCAATCTCAGTCCTTTGTGTTTTTGGTGCGGGACCAAAAGTTGGGCGCTAACGTGGCATCAGCGCAGGGTCCAACGGGTCTAGGTAAGTATCTCATGCGTTCTCCCACTGGTGAGGTCATCTTTGGGGGGGAAACAATGCGTTTTTGGGATTATCGTGGTCCCTGGGTTGAACCGCTGCGCGGACCCAATGGTTTGGATATCAACAAGATTAAAAACGATATTCAGCCTTGGCAAATCCGCCGGGCTGCTGAGTATATGACTCATGCACCTAACGGATCCATCAACTCAGTGGGGGGTATCATCACCGAGCCCAACTCCTTCAACTTTGTGAACACTCGCCAGTGGCTGGCTGGATCACACTTCATTTTGGCCTTCTTCTTCCTGATCGGTCACCTGTGGCATGCTGGTCGTGCTCGTGCGGCCGCTGCTGGTTTCGAAAAGGGAATTGAGCGTGAAACTGAGCCGGTATTGAGCATGGACGCCTTGGATTAATTCCTCGTTCTGCTGCGGTAAAAAAAGAGGGGCAAAACCTGTCCCTCTTTTTTTGTGCATTATTTTGCCTTGGGACTATCGCTGCTACTTTCGAGGACTAAGGGGTGTACCTTAAGCAGATATTTCTTAGATTGCGAGGTTCTATGGACACCGCTCTATCTAGCGCTATTCTGCACAGCCTCTGGGAAATCATTGAGGAAACCCAGACCCATGCATTAATTCAGCTTGAGGACCAAGAGCTGATTCGGGGGGTACTCCATCAAATGCAGCAGCGGCGATCGCTCTCTGATCACGAGCGCTTTACCGTAACCCAGTATCTGTATCAGCGAAGGATCTTGATTCGCGAACTTGCCGCAGCGCGTCGTGGCGTTGTGCTGCCAGCCTAATCCGCCCGCTTGCCAGGCCGCTTGCCCTCCTGGAAGAAACCCTGATCAGAAAATGATAGAATCGACGCAATGCCTGTCTTGTAAGCCATTGCGTCGATTTTTGTTGTTCTTCCCGCGCTGCAATCTTGAGACACTTTGTAAAGAATTGATAACTTGTAAGGGCAGGGCTACCGCCGGAGGTCTTGGGATGTGGGTGTTCCTCCGCCCACCCAGTGCCTGCGCTCCTCTAAACTTTGCTGACTGACTATCCTGGATAATCGCTACCCATCATGCTTAAAGCCTTACTCGGTGACCCTAATAAGAGAAAGATCAAAAAATATCAGCCCGACATTGTGGAGATTAATCTCCTAGAAGAAGAGATTCAGGCCCTGTCGGACGAAGCGCTTCAGGGAAAAACCGCGGAATTTCGTCAGCGCTATGAGCGGGGAGAAACGCTGGATGATCTGCTGCCGGAAGCCTTTGCGGTGGTGCGGGAGGCCTCTCGTCGGGTGTTGGGCATGCGGCATTTTGACGTACAGCTCATGGGCGGCATGATTCTTCACGAGGGGCAGATTGCAGAGATGCGTACCGGGGAAGGAAAAACCCTGGTCTCCACCCTACCCGCCTACCTGAACGCGATCCCAGGGAAAGGGGTGCACGTGATTACCGTGAACGACTACTTGGCCAGGCGAGATGCCGAATGGATGGGGCAGGTCCATCGCTTTTTGGGGTTGAGTGTGGGCCTCATTCAGCAGTCCATGGCCCCTGAGGAACGCCAGAAAAACTACGCCTGCGATATCACCTACGCTACCAACAGTGAGGTGGGATTTGACTACCTGCGGGATAACATGGCCACCTCCATGGCGGATGTGGTGCAGCGGCCGTTTCACTACTGCATTATCGACGAGGTGGATTCAGTCCTGATCGATGAAGCCCGAACGCCGTTAATCATTTCGGGTCAGGTTGAGCGGCCTACAGAGAAGTATCTGGAAGCAGCGCGGGTGGCGCGTCAGCTCCAGAAGGAGGAACATTACGAAGTTGATGAGAAGGCGCGCAACGTGCTGTTGACCGATGAAGGTTTTGAAGAGGCCGAAAAGCTGCTGGGGGTGACCGATTTATTTGATGATCAAGATCCCTGGGCCCATTTTATGTTCAATGCGGTCAAGGCCAAGGAATTATTCATCAAGGACGTTAACTACATCCTCCAGGGCCAGGAGGTTGTGATCGTGGATGAGTTTACCGGACGGGTGATGACGGGTCGACGCTGGAGCGATGGACTACACCAAGCCATTGAGGCCAAGGAAGGGGTTGAAATTCAAAATGAAACCCAGACTCTTGCCACTATTACCTATCAGAATTTGTTTTTAATTTATCCCAAGCTCTCCGGGATGACGGGCACCGCAAAAACGGAAGAGGCGGAGTTTGAGAAAATCTACAAGCTGGAAGTAACCGTGGTGCCAACCAACCGTTCAAATCAGCGCCAGGATGTGCCCGATGTGGTTTACAAGACCGAAGAGGCTAAATGGAAGGCGATCGCCGATGAATGTGCCCAGATGCACGAGCTAGGACGCCCCGTGCTGGTGGGCACCACCAGCGTGGAAAAATCCGAAATTCTGGCCCACCTGCTCAGCGACAAAGGCATCCCCCATCAGCTCCTCAATGCCAAACCAGAAAACGTGGAGCGGGAGTCTGAGATTGTGGCCCAGGCAGGGCGCAAGGGAGCAGTCACGATTGCCACCAATATGGCCGGTCGAGGAACCGACATTATCCTGGGGGGCAACGCTGAATATATGGCAAGGCTTAAGGCCCGCGAGTACCTCATGCCCAAAATTGTTCAGCCGGATCAAGATAACCCGATGGCCATTGCCCAGGCTCCCGTCCCCAAGGCCTCTGCTGCTCAGGGATTTGGGGGCGATGGAAAAGGAACCTCAAAAAGCTGGAGGGTTGCCTCCAGCCTATTTCCCACTGAGCTGTCGACCCAGACAGAAAAGCTGCTTAAGGAAGCCGTGAATTTTGCCGTCAAGCAGCTGGGAGAGCAAAGCCTCCCCGAACTTGAAGCTGAAGAGATGCTGGCCGTCGCCGCAGAAAAGGCGCCCACCGATGACCCGGTCATTCAAAAGCTGCGGGATGCCTATAACAAAATTCGGGAAGAGTACGAGGTGTACACCAGCCAGGAACACAATCAGGTGGTGGAGCTCGGAGGACTGCATGTCATTGGGACCGAGCGCCACGAATCGCGCCGCATTGATAACCAGCTCCGAGGACGAGCTGGCCGGCAGGGTGACCCCGGCTCGACCCGCTTTTTCTTGAGTCTGGGTGATAATCTGCTGCGCATTTTTGGCGGCGATCGCGTGGCTGGATTGATGAATGCCTTCCGCGTGGAAGACGATATGCCCATCGAGTCGCGAATGTTGACCGGCAGCTTGGAGAACGCCCAACGGAAGGTTGAAACCTACTACTACGACATCCGGAAACAGGTGTTCGAGTACGATGAGGTGATGCACAACCAGCGTCGGGCCATCTATGCTGAACGCCGTCGCGTTCTGGAAGGTGAGGATCTCAAAGATCGGGTGATTGAGTATGCCGAAAAAACCATGGATGACATTGTCGAAGCCTATGTCAATCCTGACCTTCCCCCAGAGGAATGGAAGCTGGACAGCATGGTGGCCAAGGCCAAGGAGTTTGTCTATCTTCTAGAGGACCTGGATCCGAGCGACCTTGAGGATTTCACCATGCCAGAAATGCAAATGTTCCTCAAGGAGCAGGTGCGCCTCGCCTACGAGAAAAAGGAGGCAGAGGTTGAAAAAATGCAGCCTGGTCTGATGCGGCAGGCAGAGCGCTTCTTTATCCTGCAGCAGATTGATACGCTCTGGCGCGAACATCTGCAACAGATGGATGCGCTGCGGGAATCCGTGGGTCTGCGCGGCTATGGCCAGAAAGATCCCCTCGTGGAATACAAGAGCGAAGGTTACGAGCTTTTCCTGGAGATGATGACGGCGATTCGCCGCAACGTGGTTTACTCTTTGTTCCAGTTCAATCCCCAGGGCGCTTAAGCCAGAAAACCAGACAGAACGAACCCAGGGCGGTTGCCTCCAGCCGCCCTACTCATTCATATTGCGATAGGTGGCCACAGCTGAGGGCGATACCTGATTGAGGTAGCGGAAGATCCAGTATTTGAATACGGTATCCAGCATGACTGGAAACGTGGCGATAAACATATTAATAAACGCCCGATTTTGCGGTAAGCCAAAGTGCTCCAGTGCTCCTTCCATGATCACCTCCCAGCCGTGGGGAGAGTGGAAACCAACAAAGACATCGGTAAACAGAATCAGAATGAAGGCCTTGGCGCTGTCGCTCAATCCGTACAAAATTTCGTCAAAAAAGACTTTCAGCACCGCAATTTCTCGACGCCCCGTTGCAATGAGAATGGCAAATACGATGAGGGAAATGAAATCTGCAAAAATGTTCTTAATCGGCTCACGCAGCTCCCACTCGTATTCCTTCGACAGAGCCTGAGCCTTTTCTCGAAGTTTTTGATCCAGTTCTGGAGCGCTCAGGGGATCTTGACTGAGCAAATTGTTGAACTCCAGCCGCTCTTTATACACCGTTAGCTCGTCTAGCACCTTGCGTTCCACCGCTGGATTGATGTGAATTTCCAGCTCCTCCGGTGGCTTGAGATGATTAACCACTGGCCCAATGAGCAGCTGCTTCGAAACTTGCTGGGTTAACAGCGGTAAGATGATGAGGAGAAGTAGAAAGCGCATGGCTGCGCGGGTTCGAGAGCGGGAGCTGCGAAAATCGCGGATGATTTCTTCTTCCATGCCTGGATCGGGGTTCAGCTCCTTCTGAAATCGCCTCGCGGTGCGTAGAATTGATCGCGGAATAAAGCTGGCGCTGCTAAGCTGGCTGCTATCGGGGTCAATATCATCCGATGTAAAATTGGACTGGTAAAAGGACTCCTGCACTGATCGAATCGCTCGGGGCGAGTTTTCTCCATCCTGGCGTCTTGGTGCCGGTGGGGGTGTAGAGTTCGAATTGAGTGCCGTGGGGTCTCGGTAGCGATCAATCACCGCATCAATGAACTTCAGCTTCCGCATAAGGTCCGGATTCGGAATATCGGCTTCCACCTCCGAGGTGTATTCATTTTCCGGAAGTGTATACTCATTGGCGTACTGCCCCGTTGGGTAACGGGTAATGTTGGCCCGTGATCGCAACTGACTGGGCCGATCATCCACAAAGATGCGACTGACGCGAAATTTTGTGAGTTGATTGCGAATTGTGCGGAGATGTTGATTCAGCTCCGCCTGAAAATAGCTCCGAATGGCTTCTTGTTCAGTCCCATCCAAGCGAACCGGTTGACCATCAAAGTGTTCATCTTCCAGTCGTTGGATGGCAATGGCTGCTCGATAAGCTTCCTCAATTGACCGGTCCGGGGTTTCTTGCAGCCATCGTTCGGCCTGGTGAAAAGACTGTCGAAGTTGCGAGAAGATCGAGCCGAGCATGGCCGTTGGCGTATGGAATAGGCATGTTGTATCGTAACAAATTGGTTCTTGATTGAGGGCATCGACAACGACAGTTTGCTGGATTAGTGGACCGGTTCAAAGTGGCAAAACCACTCGACTCATTGAAGCTGCAGGCCAATGGGTCCATCCCGATCTGGCTTACCCCAGACCCCAAACCGCCTTGGGATTTGCCATGAATGCAGAGAATCGCAGGCAGCTCTCGGAAGGGTTAGTGAGGGCAACCAGAGGTCGACTTCCGTTGCAAACCACCACCCCGCTGGGCTTTTTCGAAACAGAAGTCACCCTGTTCTGGCCCTTGCTCATGGAGCAGGGAGACATTGGTGCCCCGGCCCCCCTGCGCCTGCGCCCGGAAACAGAGCAGATCCTGGCGGCGGGCTGCTGGGAAGAGGCGCAGTTACTCCCCCTCTATGATCTCACTCCGTTGCCCCGCGATCGGTGGGTCCGCAATTTGCTGGATGTCCTTCAGCTTGCAGCCTTTGCCAGGGTGCCCTTATCCCGCATTAGCGTAGAGCTGAGCGGCTTAGGAGTTGACCCCCTGACGGGCATCGGTGACCATATCCAAACCCTGCTGATGGATTGGCAAACCTGGTGTCTGGAGCGAGGTTTTGTGACCTATGGTCTGCTCACCTCGCTGTTTGGAAGCCGCCTACTGTCCCATCCCCAATATCTTCATCAGCTTCCCCAGCGCTTCGAGGTCATTCTGGCCGATGATGTTGACAGCTATCCCGCCCTGGCCCGAGATTTGTTTGAAGCCTGTCATCAACAAGGCATTTCTGGGGTGTACACCTATCAGCCCCAAAGCACTCTGCGTCTGGGACTGGGCGCGGATCCGCAATACCTGGCGGGACTAGCGGCCCAGGCCGATGAGGTAATCCCCCTTGCTGCGCCTTCAGATCAGCTTGGAGAGAGGCTCTGGCCAGCAATGCATGAGGCGATCCAGGGATCGCTGCCCGCCGCTCCGCCGCTCCCCGTTCATTGGATTCATACCCTTTCACGATCGCAGCTGCTGCGACAAACCGCAGAGACCATCGTTGATCTGGTGCGATCAGGGAAGGCGGCGCCCCAAGACATCGCCGTCATTGGACCGGGTTTAGATGCCCTAGCGCGGTATGCCCTCACCGAGATCCTTGAGTCCCACCAAATTCCCGTCCGTTCTCTGAAGGACCAGCGTCCCTTGATTAGTTCGGCCTTGGTGCGATCGCTGTTGACGCTGCTGTGTCTGCTCCACAATGGATTAGGCCATTTAATAGACCAAGATCAGGTGGCCGAGATGCTGGTGGTGCTAACCTTGCCTCCACCCTTAAATCCCGCTGAGTCCAGGCTGCCCCGCATTGATCCAGTACGGGCGGGGCTGCTGGCAGATTATTGCTTTCAGCCCGACGCCACCACCCCTTGCCTGTTAGACATCCAACAGTTTGCGCGTTGGGATCGCATTGGGGCGGAAGCGGCGATTGCCTACGATCAGCTGCGAAGTTGGATTAGGCATCAGCGATCGCAGATAGATTCCCTTTCCGGGCCACCGGCCGCTTTCCCAAGCCTGGCCCCACTGCTGGGGAATGCGATACTGCAATTTTTTGGGTCCCAGCCGCTCAGCCTGGACGACCATGCAGTGCTTCAGGAATTACTCGAAACCGCTCAGCACCTGGACGAGGTGAGTGCAACGCTGCGAGGCCAAGCTTCCTCAGCCTGGCCACCGGCTGCTTGCCCAAGCTTGGCCACCGCTCTCTGGCGATCGCCCCCTCGGTGTTTAATTGATCTGCTGCGCCAGGGAACCATTACTGCCAATCCCGACCCAACAACGTTCACTGGACAAGCGCTGCAGGCGGTGACCCTGGCCACCGCCTATCAGTATCGTCTAGGACGGCTCACCCATCCTGTACATTTCTGGCTTGATATTGCTTCCCCCCTATGGCAGCAGGGCGGAGCCGCGGCGCTCTGGTCAGCCCCATGCTTCTTACGCACCGGGAATTTACGCACCGGGGATCGACCACAGGACATCGAGGCCCTCGATCCACTCGATCAAGAAGCCCTCGAGAAACAGATGGAGGAGTTAAGTTATCGGGTCAAGAACCAGGTTTATGTTTGCCACAGTGAGTTAAATACCGCTGGACAGGAGCAAATGGGGAGACTTAGCCCGTTGCTTGCCTGGTTAGCCCCATCCCCTTGACCCGTTAGGCGGGAAGGAACCTTCGTTTGCGCAGGGAAGATCTTCGCCTAGGGTGAAGCATTGAGGGGCGATCGCCATACATCAGACTCAGCAGTACAATGAGCTGCATCTTGATGAGGCTAAACCCGTGAGCACCCATGCCACTCCTGCCCCCTTTCCCGCATCCCGCAGCGTCGATGATCCCTGCTTTTGCTTTGGCGTGATTGAAGGGTTTTTTGGCCGCGCTTGGTCCTGGATAGCGCGGGAGCAGTGGGCACAGTTCCTGGCTAAGATTGGCGGCAATCTTTATGTCTATGCCCCTAAAAGCGATGGCGCTCTGCGCCGTCACTGGCGTGTCCCCTTTGACAGCCAACATTTGGCCGCCCTCGATCACTGTCGCCAGGTGTATCAACAGGCGGGAGTCGGCTTTGGTGTGGGTCTGACGCTGCTAGATGTGCAGCAGGGACTCACCCCAGCAGATCTTGAGGCGCTCAGGGTTAAGATTTACCAACTCAATCAGCTGAATCTGGATCTGTTAGCTATCCTCTTCGATGATATGCGTGGAGATTTTCCCGGACTGGCTGCCACCCAGCTCGATCTCGTGAATCGAGTCGTACATTCCAGTCATGCAAAGCGATTTGCCGTTTGTCCTACTTACTACTCTGAGGATCCTGCCCTAGAGCGAGTATTTGGCCAGCGACCATCGGGCTATTGGGAGACGCTGCGATCCCTCGACCCTGACATTGATCTGTTCTGGACCGGCCCTCAAGTTTGCTCCCAGAGCTATTCCCCGGCACATCTCGCGGAGGTTAACCATCGGCTAGGGCGGCCGGTGCTGCTGTGGGATAACTATCCAGTCAATGACGCCCAGCGGTTGGTCACCCGCCTATTCTTGAATGGGATCGGTCAGCGAGAGGCTCGCCTGCGATCGGGATGCCGTGGACAGCTGATGAACCCTATGAATCAGCCCTTGCTGTCTCGGATTGCGATCGCCACCATGGCCCGAGTTCACCAGCACGGCATTCAAACTCCACCGCCAAATTCTCACGCTGAAATTCAGGCGATCGCGGCTCCGCAGCTGGCCAAGCTGTTGATTCGGGACGCCAAGCAGTTTGCCGAATCCGGGTTAGAAGGACTTTCTGAGTCAGAGCGGCAGTCGCTGATCCAGGACTATTCAAACTGCCAAGATCCAATGGCGCAGGAAGTCGTGGATTGGTTACAGGGCAAATATGCCTTTGACCCAGCCTGTCTAACGGAGTGACTACTCCCGCCCCTGAATCAAAGAATACAGTGGGGGCTTCCCCGCCTCACGACTGAGAGTTCCTGGATTATGACCCCGCAGGGTCAACGCCACTTAGCTAGAACAGCAGATGCTATTCCCCGTCAGAACGACTATCACAGGCAGTTTCCATTCCCCGCAATCCACGGGTACGTATGACCTGGGCGGCTGCAACATCTCTATCAGTGGTGTAGCCACACTCAAGTCTGCGACTAGAAGCAGACCAATCATGATTGGCTGTTGAGGGGGGATCACGAGCTAAACTCATGGGACGTTGCCATTGATCCTTCCTATGTCTCGCTTTCTGTTGCCGACTTTCCTGCTAGGAGTCTCCCTAGCGATCGCTGCCCCTCATCCTGCCCACGCAGTCTCAGATGCGAGGATCAATGCGATCGCGCAGAAAATTACGGTGCGCATCCAGCACCCAACGTCCTCCGGCTCCGGTATTCTGATTCAGCGGCAGGGAAATCAATATACGCTGCTAACAGCAGCTCATGTTTTAGCAGAGCCAGGGCCTTACCAGGTGGTGACGCCGGATGGAAAATCCCATCGGCTCACGCCAGACTCCATCCAATCCCATTCCCAGGCAGACCTGGCGATCGCTCAATTCCAGAGTGCAGACAGCTATGAGATCGCGGTCATCAGCCAAGCACCCCTCACAGAAGGCAGTTCTGTTTTTGTGGCTGGATTTCCGGCCACCACCGCTGCCATTACAGAGCCCGTTTATAGCTTCACCGACGGCAAGCTCATGGCGCAAGCGAAGACTGCACTGGCGGATGGCTATGGTCTGATCTATAACAATCAAACGCTGCCAGGCATGAGCGGTGGCCCGGTTCTCAATCAGGAGGGGCAACTGATTGGGATTCACGGTCGAGCCGATGCAAGCATCAACCCCCAGGACGAAAGCCTCAACCCTGGAATTTTTGTCAAGTCTGGGGCCAATCTGGGATTACCGGTTCAGCTTGTCTATGGACTATTGCCGCGCCATCAGCTCTCTTTTGCTAAGTCGTCGCCCCATCAGGCGCTCATCCAGGATTTGATGGCCCAGGCGGATTTCCGGCGCAGACAGCGGGATATTCCAGGGGCGACCGCCGCCCTGGATCAGGTGATTCGCCTTGACCCCAACTACTACGAAGCCTACATGGTGCGCGGCGATATTCACCTAACCCAGCGGGATGACTACGCCGCGATCGCCGACTTCTATCAGGCGGTTCAGGTGGATCCCAGTTTGGGTGAAGGTCACTACAATCTTGGGCTAGCACACCTGAGAGCGGGTGGCGGGAGAGACTCGATTCCCCACTTTGAAAAGGCAGCGACTATTTTCAAAGCGAAAAAACAGACCGAGAAATATCAGGCGGCTCAAGATCAGCTAAAGCGCTTGAGGTAGAGCGGTTTAAGTTAGGCGCTAAAATGGCGTAGTCACAAAGTCGAAGTTGCCGTCTCCAACAGTTTGGCGCAGCGTTTCCATAATCTGTCTGGAATTATCGTGGGGACCGCAGAAATAAAAGGGTTTTCCATTTTTTCCGAATTCAATCCGCAGGCTTCCATCCCAGGTTCCCAGATATTTTCGAGTTTGATCAAAATCCCGATGGGGCTTAAAGCCAAGCGTTTGTGCGTAGTCTACAGCACCCAACGCGATCGCCTGAGCCTGCTCTAGAGAAATTTGTTGCGGCTTGGCCTCAAATGGCTCGTAAATATGCTGCAAAAATCTGGTGTACTTGGTTGCATTGACCGTTTTGGGGCCAAGGGTGTTCTTGATTCCCAAGCACCAGTAATCCACCAGATAGGAGCAAACTACAAAGGTCCCAAAGCGAACTTCTCGGGCGACAACCACAATAGCCAAGCCTGAACTTGCCGCCCCTTCTTGAAATGCCTCATCTTCAGAGGTTTGATCCTCAATATGGTTGCCTTCGCCAAAAAAATGTTCGGCTGCCGCTGAATTGACCCAGCATTCTTTGACCGGGGGCAGTTCATCGGTGTCAGAATTTGGAGTCTGCTGAGAAAGCTTCTGCAGGATTGCTGAAACCTCAGCGGGGCGTAGCCCTAACTTGCGAGCAATTTGCTTAGGCGCAACCTTGAGGGCGCGGAGTTTAGCAATTTCTTGTTCCTGTTCTGGCTGCATGGATGTTCTCCAAAAAGCACTTCATCTGTCCTTACACAATACCTGTCTAGCCGTTAATCCCAACGCATGAAAAGAGGGCAGACTGGACAACCGCATCACCCCTCAGCTCAGTGGGACACAATACCAGCCCTTGGCCGGACTCAACACGGTGACGCGACAGGTCAATACCGATCCTTGCAAGCGGTCGTCAAGTCCCGCCAGCCTGTCTCATGGCATAAGCCAAACTTATCGGTTGGTTTTGGTTGACGAAGGACTGACGCGGTTTAGCTAGGGACTCATCCTCCGTGAAGGTAGACGGGGATGGAGGCGATCGCGTGACTGTATCTATCAATTGGGCGGTGTTGGCAAAACCCCTGTTCCCTTCACCCCTTCCGGTACTGACGGGCGCTGCAGTGATCATGAAAATCTCCCTGCCAAGGACAGGGAGAACCTTTTGCACATTGCGAATATTGATGTATTTCTATTGTGATGGATCCTAATATTGATTGCCATAAATATATGTTTTGCTTTTTAATGACTTTAGTCTATGCTTGGCTGACCGTATCAGATTTAACCATTTCCTCTCTTACCCTTATGATGAAAGGCGAAACTGATGAGAGGGCTTTTTGGGGTCAAGGTCAAGCAGCCTTAGCTTCAAAATATTGTGTTTCGCCCTTTCTGTTGACTGTCTGCTTTACATTCAGGACTTAAGTAAATGTCTTACACAATTGATTCTGCAAGGAATATCTTCCCATCGACCCTGTCTGCGGACGCAGTGCCAGCAACGACGGCCCGCTTCAATCAGTTGAGTGCGGAAGACCAATTAGCATTGATTTGGTTTGCCTATTTAGAAATGGGAAAAACCATTACAATTGCTGCGCCAGGGGCCGCTAGTATGCAGTTTGCTGAACGGACCTTAGAGCAAATCAAGCAGATGACACCTCTGGAACAAACCCAGACCATGTGTGATTTAGCGAACCGTGCAGACACGGAAATTTCCCGCACCTACGCAACTTGGACTCCTAACATCAAGCTGGGCTTCTGGTATCAGCTAGGACAGTGGATGGATAAGGGCTACGTTGCTCCAATTCCTGAAGGGTACAAGCTTTCTGCTAATGCTGCGGCTGTGTTACAGGCCATTCGCAATTTGGAACCAGGTCAGCAGATTACGGTGTTGCGAAACTCAGTAGTCGATATGGGGTTTGACACCAGCAAGTTGGGAAGCTTCACCGCTGTTTCTGAGCCCGTTTCTCCTCCTAAGGAAATGTCACGGCGAACTCAAGTTTCCATCGAGGGCGTCTCGAATGAAACGGTTCTCAGCTACATGAACAACCTGAATGCCAATGATTTTGACGCCTTGATTCAGCTCTTTGCCCCGGATGGCGCACTCCAGCCCCCCTTTCGCAAACCCATTGTGGGGAAAGATGCTGTCCTCCGTTTCTTCAAAGAAGAATGTCAGAATCTCAACCTGATTCCTGAGCGTGGTGTCTCTGAATCGGCGGAGGACGGATATCTCCAGGTCAAGGTGACAGGTAAGTGTCAAACGCCTTGGTTTGGTGCCAGCGTTGGTATGGATATTGCTTGGCGGTTTTTGCTGAATCCTGAGAACCAGATCTTCTTTGTCGCGATTGACTTGTTAGCCTCGCCGAAAGAACTCCTGAACCTCATGCGCTAAAAGGTTTGATCTGCGTTCAGGTTGAGCCCTTGAGACTTAATTTTCCTATAAAGTCTCAAGGGCTTTATGGGAAAGAGACACCGCTGTTGTTTTGTAACGTTCGTCTTCAGTCCTCCTTTTCGTTATCATAAACAAGCGAGAGTTAAGTTTTAAGAAGATGACGCAGCAGGCTGAAATTTACTGGAGTAGTGAAGAGAAAATTATTGTTAAGACTGCGCTGGAAAATGCCTATGCTCGGGAAGTGAGCGCCTTGGTGGAGGATGTTCGTCAGCGAGCCACCCAATTAACGGGTACAGAGGAAGTTTGGCAGCTCCATGACTTCTTGAGTGCCCGCAGGCATGATATTGACGGTAAGTATGACGATAGAGAGTCTTTCTTGCTTTACACGCTATCGAGGCTTGTTAAGGACGGCTGGCTAGACCTCAGTGAGCTAGTGGGTTTAGAGCCGGGTAAACGGGCCAAGGTTAACTTGCTAACTCGCATGTAACCGCGAAATATCCAGTCGCGTAAGATCCGTTCAACCAGCTAACGTCCTACGGTAAAAATTGCCTCAGGCTTGCTAAGTAAAAATCCGCCGCCTCAAAATGCACGACATGTCCACAGTTCGGACCAATTGCCAGTTGAAACCGGGCATTGCGATCGCGCATCTGCTGATTAATGTCCACAAATTTTCGATCTTGTTCGCCCACTAACAAAAGGGTGGGCACCGAGCATTGGGAAAGCTGGTTCCACAGAGACGGCTGACTGCCCAGTCCCAAATAGCGCAGCGATCGCGCCAGTTCTGTCGGGCAATTTCGCCGCCGCCGTAAAAGCAGAGCTGCGTAATCCTGATGCTGCTGAATTCTGGCAAACAGCGGTTGCCCATACCACGCATTTAGAAAAGCCGCGAATTCCCCAGACCCCGACTTCATTGCCCCTAGCCGCTCGGCTAACAGGCCGTCGCGCTGTCGTCGCTGCTGCTGCTCGCCGGCGGTTGCCAGTCCCGGAGATGCAGACTCCAGCACAACCCGATTCCAGACCTGGGGACTATGCAACGCCAGATACAGAGCCAGCCGCCCTCCCATGGAGTAGCCCACCAGATGACAGGGGGTAACCTGCCACTGTTCTACAAGCTGCCGTAAGCTTTGGGCAATGGTCTCCAGGGTGTAATGCGTCTGGGCCGTGCGCGTCTGGCCGTGGCCGGGCAAATCAACCGCAATGCAGTAGTAGCGGCGGCTGATTTGGGCGGCGATCGCAGCATAGTCTTGGGCACAGCCCATAAATCCGTGTAAGAACAAAACGGTGGGCTGCCCTAGCGGATCAGCCTCCGTTTGTGGGCGATCGCCCCAGGTTTGAATGTGATAGTGAATTGGCTCTAGATCAATGATCGTATCGCCGCAGCCACGAAGCGAGGACATGGCGGTTAGGGCACCTGCCAAATGCGTTGATGATAATCGGCAGGTTGATCCACATTCAGGTGGGAATGCTCATGGTGATGATGTCCATGGGTGTCTTGATGTCCATGGGAGTGATGAGACCCGTGGGAGTGATGAGATCCGTGGGAGTCAGGGGCATGGGCCGCGTGAAAATGCCCCGGCCCATGCTCAGGGACAGCAGGCTCATGGCTATGCAGAGGAGAATCCCCCCCTGCTTCCAGGGCAGTCAAGCGAAACTTACACAGTTCGCAATTCATGGCAACGGTGCCCAGTTGAGTTTCAATTTCGCGATCGCGCACCAGCTGCATCAGCTCTGGCTGAATCCCCATCTCGGGTAGACAGGATACCAGCGTTTCGGGATTTTTCTCCTGCTCAGCCTGTGCAATTGTAAAAATCTTTTCCACCAACGCCCCGGTGAATAGAAAGTAAGGCAGCACCACAATTCGCTTGGGCTGATAGAGTCTGGCTCGACGAAAGCCTTCCTCTAGGCGGGGATGGGTAATTCCAATGAAGCAGGTTTCTAGGGTCAGGTAGTTGCTGCCTTCCCAAAGCATCCGCGCCATCTTGCACACATCACTATTCGCGTCGGGGTCACTAGATCCGCGTCCCACAAACAGCAGCACCGTCTCAGCGCGCGAAATTTGCCGGGGGTTCGCCTCAAGGGTGTCCAACTCCGCAAGCCGCAATCGCCAGAGATCCAGCAGACTAGGGGCAATGCCTAAATGCCGACCGTAGTGAAACTTGAGCTGCGGATGTCGAGATCGACAGCGGTCCAGTTCGTTCGTAACATCAAACTTATTGTGCCGGGCTGCAAACAACAAAAAGGGTAGGGCTGATAGCTCGGTATATCCCTGGGCAACGCATCGATCCACCACCTCTTGAATAGAGGGCCCTGTGAGTTCCAGGAAACAGGGAAACACCGGTCGCGAAGTATCTAAGGCTTGATAAGCCTGTGCAAAATCCATAAAGGCCTGTCTCCCCTGTGTATTACGTGTTCCATGCCCGATCAAGAGCAAGGGACGGTGCATGGGCAGGGGGGGAAGCGTGACTGTCGTTGGCAAGCTAGAGACAGGCGTAAAACGTTCAGGGGGAAGGGTCAGATCAAGCTTAGACACAGAAAATTCAATCCATTGCAAAGACAAATGGCGAAGGTCGCAAGCCCCTCTCCCCTCAGCAGGATATCAGAACCAGGAAGACCCGCAACCCGTCAGAACACCAGCGCGAGGAAAACGCTTGCGAAGGCCATGGCTAGACCTAGCTTAACGGGAACGATTCTGGAACCTGGAAAATCTTAAGAAATTGGTAGATCCTGATGGAGAAATGCCTTGGCATTCTCCCCACTATAGCTGGCGACGATCTGCCCCTGACCTTCCAGTTGATATTTATAGGTCACAATCCCCTCTAATCCCACGGGACCGCGCGGCGGCAGTCGCTGGGTGCTAATGCCGACCTCTGCCCCAAAGCCGTAGCGGAACCCGTCGGCAAATCGGGTTGAGCAGTTGTGGAATACGCCCGCCGCGTCCACCTGGTTCATAAACTGTGTAGCAGCTGCCCTATCCTCGGTCACAATGGCATCGGTGTGGCCCGATCCATAGGTATTGATATGGGCAATGGCAGCCTCAAGGGAGTCCACCACCCGCACCGCTAAGATCAAATCACTGTACTCGGTGGACCAGTCTTCCTCTGTGGCAGATTCCACGGGGATAATTGCCTGGGTCGCCGCATCCCCCTTGAGAACCACCCCTGCCTTTTGCAGGGCTTCATGGATCTGGGGTAAGACCTGGGCTGCGATCGCGGCATGGACTAGCAGGGTTTCGATGGCGTTGCAAGCTGCCGGGTACTGCGTCTTGGAATCCACGGTAATCGGAATGGCCTTCTCCAGATCAGCTGCCGCATCCACATAGAGATGACAAATGCCGTCGGCGTGACCGAGAACCGGAATGCGAGTATTTTCCTGAATAAACCGGACAAAACTATTGGAACCCCGGGGAATGATCAAGTTCACCGCCTGATCCATCCCCAGCAGGGCGCGCGTTTCTTCGCGACTGGTTAGAAGGGCGACCACCTCTGGGGAAATTTCCGTAGCCCCTAGTCCCTGATGTATCGCGCTTACCAGGGCGCGGCAGGAATGGGTCGCCTCCTGCCCCCCCTTCAAGATCACCCCGTTTCCAGATTTGATGGCCAGGGAGGCAATCTGCATCACGGCATCGGGCCGCGCTTCAAAGATGACCCCCAACACCCCCAAGGGTGCAGAAATACGCTTTAAAACCAGTCCCTGATCCAGCTGACGGTGGAGCTGCACCGTGCCCACGGGGTCTGGCAACGCAGCGACGCTGCGCACGCCAGCGATCGCGGCCTCTAATTTTGTCTGACTCAATTTTAAGCGTGCGAAGAGCGCACTGGGAATGCCTTGCTCTTGGGCAAGGGCACAATCTCGCTGATTCGCAGCCAAAATATCGGGGGCTGCCGCCTCAAGCGCCTGGGCCATTGCCTCTAGGGCCGCATTTTTGGCTGCAGCGGTTTGCGGTGCCAGCCCCTGGGCCGCCTGTCGGGTGCGCTGGGCAATTTCTGCCAGAGATTCCGTTAGCGTCGTCATAGGTTAAGCGTCGTCATACATTCAGCGTCATCATACATTCAGCGTCATCATGCATTAATAGTCGGGTTCGCGCTCATACTCAGCAATTTTCTGGCGTTCCGGCAGGTTTAGAGGCTGCGCTTCGTATTGATCCTCTTGAGCCTCGCCTTCATCTGCCCAGGCGTCCCGCTCCAGATATTCATCCCGCATCAGGGGTCGGTCCTCAACTCGCACCCGCTCCTTCTCGCGCTCCTCCTGACGCGGCGGCGCGTAGGTGGGCCGCGTTCCTGACGCCAGCTGATTGCTAGTGGAAACCGTGGTGGGAATATAGTCTTCCATATCCGACTCCCAGGGCGGCGTACTCAAGCCCAAACGCTCCATCAATCCTACGGTCAACTGATTGACCCGCTCCTCAGCGCCTTCGAAGACAATAATGCGATCAGGTCCGCTGCTAACAATTTCGTCAATGGGCAGCTCGTAGGTGCTGATCACTTGGGAGGGAATGAGCGGCAGTCCTAAGGAGGCAATCACCAGGGCGGTCAAATGGCCTGTGTTGGGATCGAACTTAAATCCCCGCACCTTCCCCAACAGCTCCCCCGTCTCCGTCACCACCTCGTGGTTAATGATCGTGCTGCATCCGTAGATATCAACCGGCTCAATGGCATTTTCGTCCTCCACGAGAACCACATCGCCAATCTGCTTCACGCTCGTCAGAAGCATATATCGTTGTTCCCCAGTCACCAGGGTGCTGCGCACGCCCAGGGCTACCACTTCTCGTTGATCCACATCAACCCACATCTGGTTGACAACTCCCAGCTTCCTCCCTGAATTTCGGGTGATCACCTGAGTTCCAATGAGATCGGAACGCTGCTGTATTGGGTCGGAGATGGCCATATTTGACGTGTTCTAACGTGCTATAGGGTTTAAGACGCGAGTCTAGATGTAAAGTTAATTTGCAAAATTGTAGCGTATCTTGTAGTTGCGACTCAGGTCTATGGTAGCTTGGGTTGCTGGTTTTGTGGAACCATGGACGTTGAAGATGTTTGGAGCGCAAGGATTGTGGCATCCTCAGACCTAGACCTGACCCATCTGAGCGAGCGGGGACATTTACTCACGGAGCAAAATAACCCAAATAGTCAAACCCTAGATCAGCTCACCCCCCTGCAACTGGTGGATTTATTCAATCAGGAGGATCAAAATCTCCTCCATGCTATCGCCGGTGCCCGCGCAGGGCTGGCGGAGGCTATCAGCCGCACCGCTCAAGCCCTGCGTCAGGGGGGGCGGCTCTTCTATGTGGGTGCAGGCACCAGTGGTCGGTTAGGGGTGCTCGATGCCGCGGAATGCCCCCCCACCTTTTGCACCCCTCCGTCGCTAGTTCAGGCCATTATTGCCGGAGGCGAGTCAGCTTTGGTGCGTAGTTCGGAAGCCATGGAGGATCGGGCCGAAGATGGTGCCCAGGCCATGGCCGAGCATCAGATTACCCCTTTGGATGTGGTGGTCGGGATTACGGCTGGTGGCACTACGCCCTTTGTCCACGGCGCGATTGCTGCAGCGCGGGAGCGACAGGCCACCACTGTTTTTCTCGCCTGTGTTCCTCCAGAGCAGGTGGCAATTGAGGTGGATATTGACATTCGTCTGCTAGTGGGGCCAGAGATTCTGGCTGGATCGACCCGACTGAAGGCTGGCACGGCAACAAAGCTCGCGCTCAATATCCTCTCCACGGGCACCATGGTGCAGTTGGGCAAAGTGTACGGCAATCGCATGGTAGATGTGTCCGTGACCAACAGTAAGCTCCTCGACCGAGCCGTACGGATTCTTTGTGAACTCACCAGCCTCGATCGAACTGAGGCTTTGGACCTGCTGGAAAAAAGCGATCGCAGCGTCAAGGTTGCCCTGATGGTCCACTGGAGCGGGCAAGAGGCCAGTGCTTGTCAGCAAGCGCTCAAGGAGCACAAGGGCAATCTCAGGCTGGCGCTCGGTAACGTTTAGGGTGACCTAGCCCAACCCTGTCCGGATCTCCCTTAGGGCAATCCCCATCGGGCCCTATGAGCGCTTCTCCATAGAGAAGTTGGATAGAGAGGAGTTGGACGCGAGAATTCAAAAGGCTCAAAGTTTAGGCAAAATTGTCACAGAAAACCGGATTTCTAATCTTTTATTAAGAGAAATTGAGATCTAAGTTTTTGGGTTTACGGTGAGGATGCATTGTGTGCTTTGAACCTCAAATTTTGGGGGACCATATCCGAAGCTGTCTACATTGAGTTAAGAAAGTCTCATGAATAGTCTTGTCGAATCTGTCTCCAACCAATTCGGCACAAGCTTAGGGTCTAATGTTCTCAACATAATTTCCGCAGTTGCGATTTTGGTCATCGGCCTGATCGTCGCCTTCGTGGTCGCGAAAACTGTTCGGAATATCTTGGCCAGAACAGAAGTCGATCAAAAGCTTGCCCGATGGGTCACTGGTGACAACAACCCTACAGTTGTTTCCAACATTGAACAGTGGGTTGAAACTGCTGTTTTCTGGATATTAATGCTGTTTGTGCTGGTGGGATTTCTGCAAGCCCTCCAGCTTTCAGGCGTTTCTGAACCCCTGAACGAGCTGCTGAAGCAGATCTTTAATTATTTACCGAAAATTGGCGGCGCGCTGCTGCTCCTCGGCCTGGCTTGGGTGCTGGCCACGATTGCCAAGATGCTAGTGGTTCGCGGCTTAAAGGCCTTTGCCATTGATGAGCGGGTCAATAGTTCAACCTCTCCTAGCGGCAGTTCAGCGCCCCTTGCCATCAGCGACACGGTGGGTAACGCCGTGTACTGGTTTATTTTTCTATTATTTCTGCCTGCAATTTTGGGGGCCCTTAGTCTCAGTGGCCCCTTGGAACCCATTCAGGTTCTGCTGAACGAAATCCTGGCGACTCTTCCCAATATTCTTGGGGCAGTAATTTATGGGGTTATTGGCTGGTTTTTAGCCAAAATTGTGCGAACAGTGGTGACTAATCTGCTCAGCGCCGTGGGTGCCGATCAGTTTGGTGAACGCTTTGGCGTTGGTCGAGCCACGGGCGGTCGCGGTTTATCCTGGCTCCTGGGAACCTTCGCCTTTGTGGCCATCTTGGTCCCCGTGGCGATCGCCGTCCTCAACTCCCTCCAGCTCGATGCGGTATCCGGTCCAGCCTCCAATATGCTGAACCAGATTTTTGCTGCGGGGCCGCGGATCCTGGCTGCCGTCCTCATTCTGGCCTTCGCCTACATCATTGGGAAGTTTGTCTGTGACCTGGTGACCAACATCCTCACCAGCGTGGGCTTTAACAACATCTTTGAGTGGCTGGGTCTCCAGGCGGCTAGCCCCGCGCGAGAAGAACCCACCACACCCCCGACCGTGGATCCGAGATCCACCGTTCTTCAGGTGGCGCCCACTGGCGAACCGACCGTGCCGCGTAAAACCCCCTCGGAAATGGTTGGCATTATTTCTCTGGTGGGTCTGCTCATTTTGTCCCTGGTTCCGGCCACAGATGCCTTAGGGTTTGCGCCTTTAACCACCATCGTCACCGAGTTGCTGCAAATCCTGGCACAGGTGCTGGTGGGAACTGTCATCTTTGGCATTGGGCTTTACCTGGCCAATCTGGCCTTTACAATCCTGTCTAGCTCCGGTGGCGCGCAAGCGCGGTTGGTGGGTCAGGCGGCCAGAATTGCCATTATTGTCCTGGTAGCCGCGATGGCGCTTCAACAGATGGGCATTGCGCCAAGCATTGTCAATCTTGCCTTTGGACTTCTCGTTGGTGCAGTGGCGGTGGCCTTAGCTGTCGCCTTCGGGTTTGGCGGAATCGATATTGCCAGTGAGCAAATTCGCGCATGGCTGGCTGATTTCAAGAGTAAGGACAGCTAATGTTGATGCCACACCTCTAAAACCCTTAGAAAACCTTCGCCCTGAGGCTGAAGTCCCCCCCAGCGCCTGTTTGAACAGGCGCTTTTCAAGTTTCATGCCCTTGTTTGGCACTTTCGGAAGACACCAGGTCACCTATTGCCTGGGGGGTTCCCCATAAAACCTGCTCCTGCTGATAAATGGCCATCCCAGGTTTGGCCCCCTTGGGCTTGAAGACGTACTTGGGCTGCGTGTACACCACAGGCACCTGGTCGCTTTGACGAGCCCGACTAAAGTAAGCTGCAACATTGGCGCAAAATTGTAAATCATCCTCCTGCACAGCTACCCCAGCATCCAAACGCAATAAAACATGAGACCCGGAGATTTCCTGAGCGTGAAACCAAAGATCGTAGGATCCTGCTGTTTTGAAGGTTAAATGATCATTTTGTTGGTTGTTGCGCCCCACCAATACCGTAAATCCGCTGGGCGTTTTGAGGGATCGGTAGTGAGTTTGAGCGGTGCTGGATCGACGGCGATCGCCTGGCAATGACAGATAGCCCTCCTGAACCAGTTCCTCGCGAATCTCTTGCAGCGCCTCTAGATCCAGATCCGTTTCGTAGGTCTCCAGGCTGGCAATTGTGGCATCGACTTGATCAAGATAGGCCATCTCGCGCTGAACTTCGTGGAGCAAGGGCTGGATATAATCGCGAGATCGCTTGAGTTTTTGGTGCTTTTTGTAGAGTTTCTGGGCGTTTTGCACGGCATTGAGCTCTGGATCTAGGGAAATGGTTCGATCTTTTCCGGTAACAAAATCCTGGAGCACAATCGTAGCCATTCCCGGTTGCCAGCGATGCAGATAGGCCATCAGCAGATCCGCCTGGTCCCTGATCTGATCCGCTTCGGCCTCCGCCATGAGCTGGCGCTGAAACTGGTCCGCCTTTTGGCCGAGCTTTTTTAACCGCACCCCAACTGCCTGCACGAGCTGATGGCGAAGGCGCTCAAAGGCCTGAACCGCCAAAGCCTCGCCATAGTACTGCTGCAACATCTCGGATACACTCGGCATTGGCTGATCTGCCTCCAGTCCCAGAACCGTATAGCCGTCAGCACAGAGGGCGGGGGTAAAGGAGGCCTGGGCTAGGCAGCGAAGCCAGTGCTGCCATTGATCAAACAACCGTTGCCAGTCTTGAGGTGCCAGCTGATCCACCGATTGCGTCCCCTGCAGTCCCGCAGCACGGATCAGACGATTTGCCAAGCGTGAACCGACGCCCTGATAGGTTTGTATGAGCGCCCGGATCAACGGCTGGGGGATCAGCTGAACTTGCGATCGCCAATGATCGTAGGACTCATTTACATTGGGCTGAGCAGCAAACTGACGCGGGGGCATCTCATAGGGCTGCCCCGTCTGCACTGGGCGTTGGCGCGACTGCTGGGCGCTTACCTGATGGGCCGCGGCCACAATCACCTGGTCAGCATTCAAAAGCACCACGTTACTGTACTTGTTCATCACCTCAACCATCAAACTCCCCTGAATCGGATCCTGGGGCCGTTGGGCAAATTTCAACTCCACCACACGCTCCCAAGGACGCTTGAAGGTCAGATCCACAAGCGCCAGACCGTTGATCTGATGCCGTAGCTGATCACTAAAGGTAAAGGTGTCTGGATGCTTCGGTGGAGGCGATCCCAGGGCGATCCGAGCTGCTTGAGGGTGCCAGCTGATCTCCATCCAGCCGCGCTTGTGGGCTGTACGGATTGCCATGCATAGGGTGTAGCGATCGCGCTGATAAAATTGCTCGACCCGTGACGGGATCCACCGCTGGCTTAATTCATGGCAAGATGCCACTAAAGTGGTGTAATCAACTCCTTGCACAATTCAAGTTCCTAAAAAAAATCGAGAAGAGTTGATAATGTAGGATTTCAACCGATAACATGGGAATATGGCATCTTACTTTTTCATTGCCTCATCACTCGAGGCAGCTTCGCTAAGCCCTCGCATTTTACCGCGATGCTTTTCGAAGCCGAATCAGGTATTTAGGTGTCTATGCAGGAGGATAACTGGGAAATACGGCTAAAAATTTCGCTTAAACACGAATTCAGGCTCGTTTTCCATTGTATTTTTTTCAAGGCGCATCTATGGATATTCAACTCATCAACATTGGTTTTGGGAATATTGTCTCTGGCAATCGAGTCATCTCAATTGTCAGCCCAGAATCTGCTCCCATCAAACGGATCATCACGGAGGCTCGAGAACGAGGACAACTGGTGGATGCCACCTACGGTCGTCGCACGCGCGCTGTTATCATTACAGATTCCGGGCATGTGGTCCTTTCCGCGATCCAGCCCGAGACAGTCGCAAACCGTTTTGTGGTTAGTAAGGATAATGTGGACTAACCCTCATCAGTCCTTAGTGTTCTAAGACCGACAGGACGATGCGATGGCTCTTTCATTTGGGAGAGAACTCGTCCTGAGGTCAAATCACCGGGTTAAATCACGGATCAATCAACCGTCTATTTTTGTCATGGGCTGTCAGTTCAAAGATGGATGGTTCCCGCAGCAGTCCATGACATCGCATCGGGTGATATGTTTCCCTATATTGTTTTCAATATTGTTGTTCAATGTTTTCGTCGGTAACAGCACGTGCTTACCCAGCCTTCGGGCCGAATCTTTGTGATCACAGGCCCTAGCGGTGTCGGCAAGGGCACTTTGCTCAAGGCGATTTTCCAGGCCCACCCCGAACTGTATTTTTCGATTTCAGCCACCACGCGATCCCCAAGACCCAACGAAATTGAGGGACAGCATTATTATTTTTTAACGCCTGGCCAGTTCCAGCAAAAGGTTGCCCAGGGCGACTTTTTGGAATGGGCAGAATTTGCCGGGCATTATTACGGCACCCCCAAAGACCCTGTTCTCGATCAAGTTCAGCAAGGCAAGACCGTCATCTTAGAAATTGAACTCGAAGGCGCTCGCCAGGTGCGTCGGACCGCACCGCAGGCCCAGCAAATCTTCATTGCGCCGCCTTCTATCGCTGAACTGGAGGCGCGAATTCGCAATCGGGGACAAGATGATCCCCAAGCGATCGCCCGTCGCCTCAAGCGAGCCGAAACTGAGATTGCCGCTGCCTCTGAGTTTGACCACATCATTCTCAATGATGATTTAAACACTGCGGGTCAGGCGCTGACCCGTCTGCTGTTTCCCGAGGCAGAGCAGACTGTAACCCAACGTTAACAAAGATCTTAATTCCCACCGGAGAACCGGGTTTTATGCCATGATCGAACCTGGCGATGCGCTGCCATTTTTTGGGGCGACACACAATACAACCCACACATTAGGAGTACAGGTATGACTTTGAGATTGGGGGATACAGTTCCCAACTTTACTCAGGATTCCACCGCAGGTCCCATTGATTTTTACGAATGGGCCGGAGAGAGTTGGGTCGTTCTTTTTTCCCATCCTGCCGACTACACGCCGGTTTGTACCACAGAACTCGGCGAAGTCTCGCGCCTAAAGCCAGAGTTTGAGAAGCGCAACGTCAAGGTTATTGCGCTCAGCGTTGACGATGTGGATTCCCACAACGGCTGGATTGGGGATATCAACGAAACCCAAAACACCAGCGTTAACTATCCAATTTTGGCCGATGCGGACAAAAAGGTCTCCGATCTCTACGACATGATCCATCCCAACGCCAATCCGAAGGTGACGGTGCGATCGGTCTTTATCATTGATGCTGAGCGGAAGCTCAGAACTGTCATTACCTATCCCCCCAGTACAGGACGCAATTTTTCTGAAATTCTGCGGGTTATCGATTCGCTCCAGCTCACCGATCATTATCAGGTTGCAACCCCCGTCAACTGGCAGGAGGGAGAAGATGTGGTCGTTGCGCCGACCATTCCCACCGAGGAAGCCCGCCAAAAATTTCCAAAAGGCGTCACTGAAATTAAGCCCTACCTGCGCATGACGCCTCAACCCAATAAGTAGGGCGTCGGTCCCGTCATATATCCATTGTTTTGCGACCCAAGGCGGGGCTGCAAAACAATGGCTCCCCAAGGAGGACGGATGTTGTTAGATCCCCAAGACACAGTGATTGCCTATCTGGACTCTGCCCAGGGTCACTCTCCCCAGGAGGTGGTGCAGGCGCTGGTTCAGCTGGAAAAAAAACAGCGCCGGGATCGATCCCCAATTCCGGCTGAGGTGATTCTCGGGACCTGGCAGCTTTTGCTGGTAGGTCGGCAAGGTCCGGCCCATCGTCGGGTCAAGGTGCAGGGACGGAAGATTCCCCACTGGATCACCCTGCAGTTAACCTATCGTCAATCCGATCCTCTGCCCGATTTGCGCGGGGAAATTGAAAACTCGGTGCGCTGGAGAGCATTGCAACTTAAGCTCACCGGACCTTGGCAATATCTGGCTCCACAAAATCGGATGGCCTTTGACTTCACCCGGTTGTCCTGCGGCTTGGGGGAGAAATTGATCTTTTCCCGGTCAATTCGCGGCGGAGAAGCCGCAGAGCGAGAGTTCTGGTCGAAGAAACTCAAGGATCAGGCCTTTTTTACCTATTTCTGGGTTGGCGATCGCGGTATGGCGGCGCGGGGGAAAGGCGGCGGTCTGGCGCTGTGGAAACGCGTTGGAGATGATGGGGCTGCTGGCCCCGCCGAGGGGATCAACCTGCTGGAAGAACAGCGCGGCCTCCTGGGGAATAGACGCATTGCAGAGCCTATAACGTTACCCTAGAGCCCTGGGCGGTGGACCTCAGATCTAGCGAGATTAGTGTCTGTGCCGTTTGCTCTAGGGTTTTCGCCTTGAGGTCTGGCAAAACCAAGGTCAAGATCGGATCGAGGTACTGCTGACCCATGGACCGCCGGTAGGCCGGATCGTAGTGAACCTCGAGCAAGGACTGCACAATTTCTGGAACCTTTTGCGCAGCAATGAGCTGATTCCACCGCTCAATCTGAATCTTGCCATAGCGGGCCTTCAATTGCTGTAGTTTGGGCCGTAGGCCCGCTAAATCCTGGGCGAAACGGGGGTAGTTCTCGCAAAGATAGGCAACCCGACCCTGTATTGGCGCATCGACTGCCACGCAAGGGCTGTGTTTAAGCCGTTTCCAGAGGGGACCCGGTATAAACACCTGACCAATTTTGCTGCTTTCCGCTTCTATCCACAGGGTCTGGCCTGCCGGAAACGATCTCAAGACCTCCACCAACCTGGATTCAAAGCCTTTTTGACTGGGCTGGGGCATCTCGTCCAGGCTGCCCAGCAGCGATCCCCGATGACAGGCCAAATGCTCCAGATCCAAGACCGCGGATCCCTTTTGCTGCATTCGCTGCAAAATCCCAGTTTTTGCCGTTCCTGTCAGTCCCCAAAGTACGTTGAAGCTAAACTGATCGGGCAATTGATTCAAACTTTCCCGCACAAAATGTCGGTAGGATTTATAGCCGCCCCGCAGCAGTGCTGTGCGCCAACCCACCTGGGTGAGGACCAGCGCCAGACTCTGCGATCGCTGCCCGCCTCGCCAGCAATAGATCAAGGGCCGATAGGTCTTTGGCTTGGTGCCAAAATGCTGCTGAAGATGAACCGCAATATTTTGAGACACCAGAGCCGCGCCGAGCTTACGAGCTGCAAAGGGGGAAATCTGCTTGTATACCTTGCCCACCTCCGCCCGCTGGTGGTCATTGAGCACAGGTAAATTCAGGGCTTCAGGAATGTGATCCTCAGCAAACTCTGAGGGCGATCGCACATCAATAATTTCTGAAAAGGACTGATCCCAGGGATAGTCCGTCAGAACGGGTTGAAGTCCCATTGAAACAAAAAGCTCGCTATCGAATCCTTGGCCCTAGGCCAGCCGCCCCCGCATAAATGGCCGCGGTTCCCAGCTCATCCTCAATTCGCAAAAGCTGGTTATATTTCGCAACGCGTTCACTGCGACACAGCGACCCTGTTTTGATCTGCCCAGATCGGGTGGCCACCGCTAGGTCGGCGATGGTGGTATCCTCTGTTTCTCCAGACCGGTGGCTGATAATGGCGCTAAACTGATTCCGCATTCCTAAATCTATGGTTTGCAGGGTTTCGGTTAGAGATCCAATTTGATTGAGCTTAATTAAAATCGAGTTTCCTGCTCGCTCCGCAATTCCCTTATGAAGGCGAACCGGATTGGTGACAAATAAATCATCGCCCACCAGCTGCACGCGATCGCCCAGCTGCGCCGTCATCTGCTTCCAGGCCGACCAATCCTCCTCATGGAGAGGATCTTCAATGGAAACAATGGGATAGTCTCCCACCAAGGACTCAAGATAGGCAATTAATTCCTCCGGACTGTGGGCTTGCCCATCGTAGGTATATTGCCCTGCCTGGTAAAACTCCGAAGCTGCCACATCCAGAGCCAACGACACCTGATCCCCAGGCTGATAGCCAGCCTTTTCAATGGCCGCAATCAGGAGATCAAGGGCCGCTTGATTGGATTTCAAATTAGGCGCAAACCCGCCTTCGTCCCCCACCCCCGTCAGGAGCCCCTCCGCCTTCAACACGCTAGCTAGGGCCGCAAAAACCTCCGCTCCCCAGCGCAGGGCCTCGCGGAAAGAGGCTGCTCCGTGGGGCACAATCATGAACTCTTGAATATCCACGTTGTTGTCGGCATGGGCGCCCCCGTTGATGACGTTCATCAGCGGCACCGGCAACAAATTAGCCAGGGGTCCCCCTAAATACCGATACAGCGGTAGCCCGACGGCTTCAGCCGCTGCCTTGGCATTGGCTAAGGAGACCGCCAAAATAGCGTTTGCTCCGAGTTTGGACTTATTGTCCGTTCCGTCAAGCTCAATCATGGCTTGATCCACCTCAGCCTGGTCCAGGGCATCAATCCCCACCAGCTCTGCCTGAATCTCTTTCCGCACGTGATCGACAGCTTGGAGAACTCCCTTGCCACCATATCGACCCGCCTCATCATCCCGCAGCTCATGAGCCTCAAAGCTGCCGGTAGAGGCTCCGCTCGGGACTTGGGCAAGGCCCACTGCACCACAGTCTAAAATGACCTCAGCCTCAACGGTGGGGCGTCCCCGAGAATCTAAAATTTCACGAGCGTCAATTGCAGCGATCGCGGTTTCCTGCATAGCTTGATTGTTCCAATAACGGCAGTTAAAGAGTAGAAAAAGAAATGAGCAGTGTGTTGAGTCAGCGGAATCTCGGATTTGACCGTCAGACAGAACTCAGGATCGCAAGATTCTCGCTTAGCCAGGAAAGATCTGTTAGAGCCAACCCCTATCCTAGGGGGGATTGGGACACAATGGAACTGACCTGACACAATGTTCCTAGAAACCCCATGAGAATTCTGCATACCATGCTACGAGTCGGAGATCTAGAGCGCTCCCTCGCTTTTTACTGCGATGTTCTGGGCATGAAGCTGCTGCGCCGCAAGGATTATCCGGGCGGGGAATTCACCCTTGCCTTCGTAGGCTATGGGGAAGAGTCCCACCACACGGTAATTGAGCTGACCTATAACTGGGGTGTGAGCGAATACGACCTCGGCAATGCCTACGGCCACATTGCCCTGGGGGTAGACGATATTTACAAAACTTGCCAGGACATCCAAGCGCGAGGGGGCAAAGTGACTCGCGAACCCGGTCCCATGAAGCATGGCAGCACCGTAATTGCCTTCGTCGAAGATCCAGACGGGTACAAGGTTGAGCTGATCCAAGGCAAATAGACCCAGTTGTGGGGCATTTCGTAAACTGCCACAGCCGATTGTCAGGCTTAGAAAAATGCAGTATTCTACAAAGTTAGGAATCAGATTATCCAGGCGTAATTTTCTACGATTGAGATAATTTATGTTGTTCCTAGATTAAGTGGATGCCCTTGAACCTCTCGAGTTCAGTCGGTTACTTAATTTTAGTTTCAGTCATCAGCTACTGAATGTGAGTGAGGAGTAAAAAAATGAAAAAGACTTTCCTATTAGCAGGAAGTTTGAGCTTGCTGGGCTTGGCGTCGACGCTATCCCCTGCTTCGGCAGAGCAAGTGACTTCCGTAAACGAATTAATGAGTAATGCCCAGGATGAATCCCTCGGGCAGGTTACCTCTGTTTCTCAGCTTTCCGATGTGCAGCCAACAGATTGGGCCTTTCAAGCGGTTCAGTCTCTGGTAGAGCGTTATGGTTGCGTCGCCGGTTATCCCGATGGCACCTTCCGTGGGAACCGCGCCGCCACTCGTTATGAAATGGCCGCGCTGGTCAACGCTTGTTTAGACAATATTAGCGATCAGTTTGCGACCAAGGAAGATCTGGAAGCTCTGCGCGCCCTGCAGGAAGAGTTTGCAGCGGAACTAGCAACCCTGCGGGGTCGGGTCGATGGATTGGAAGCACGAACTGCGACTCTGGAAGCCCAGCAGTTTTCAACTACCACCAAACTCCAAGGCGAAGCGGTTATCGCTGGACAGTATGGTGATTTTTTAGATAGTGATCTCGACTTCCGAGATGTTAACAGCCCTGGTTCTGTTCTCATTCGGCAGCGGGCTGCCCAATTGTCGGATGGCAATTTGGCCAACGGTGAAATTACAGGGAGAATTCCCCCCAACAATGCAGCGGGTGTAGCCCAGATTCTAGGCATTACTCCTGCGGCAGCTGCTGCACTATTGAACCCTGCTAACAATACCAAGGAAGGACAAGATGCCCGAAATATCCTGGGCGTTTTGAACGGGATAAATCCGGCCCCTGGTGCGGGTGCTCTTGCAAACTTTGACCCGAATGCAGTTCCCGGTGCTCTCGGCGCTGTTTTTCCCTTCCCAGCTGAGGCGCGTCCCAGTGTTCTTTCTCGAGTTCGCCTAAGCTTTAACACCAGTTTCAGCGGTAGCGATCTTTTGCAGACCCAACTGGAAGTAGGGAGTAACGGACGAGATTACTTAACTGAAGGTTTAGGGTTTAGTAATTCCAGTACTTTTCCTTTGCTTCTTGGACAAGGCGATGCTCCGACTGGGTTAGCTGACCTGGGCGCCTTGGATTATTCTGGTGTCCCCAACACGGTTGTTCTGCGCCGTTTAGCCTATAGCTTCAAGCCATTTAACGACGATTTAACCCTAACCTTTGGTTCTCGTCTATTTCCGAGTGATTTTGTTGACTTTAACAGCTACGCCAACAACTCCGCTCAGGATTTTGGCTCTGGCTTCTTTATCAACAACCCGCTCATCATTCAGAACGCAGTTGATTTTCCGGGAGGTGCCGGTGCGGCCTTTGATTGGAATCCTAATGGCGGACCGTTCTCCTTACGGGCGACCTATGTGGCAGCCAATCCTACGAATGCAGTAGCGGGGAACTGCGACAACAACTTTAACTTTGCCTTTGGTGGTGCAAGTTGTAAGGGTGGTTTTATTGGAGATGCCAATCAAGCCACTGCTGAACTTGAGTATGCTGATACCTTTGGTTCCAGCGATCAAAACAGCTTCGCAATTCGTGCCCAATATACTCGTGCCAGTACCTATAACGTTCACTCCAACGTTGTCGGTGCGAATGCAGAGTTGACGCTAGGTAAATTTGGTGTATTCGGTCGATTTGGTTACTCTATCGATCCCAAACGGGATGTGGCAAACCTTGCCACTGCAGATCCCTTTGATGAGCTAGGCAAGGTCGACCTGCTGCCGGCGGGTATTGCTGATAACAATATTCTGACCTGGATGGCAGGGGTTGGTGTCAACGATCTGATTGTTCCTGGGTCCTTGTTAGCCGTTGCGGCGGGTCAGCCTCAGGTATTCACTGGCGTTGCCAACTTCCTCCCCTACGAATCTCAGTGGAACTTTGAAGGGTTCTACCGAATTCCGATCAACGACAATATCTCCCTCACGCCTTCGGTGATGGTCATCTTGAATCCGTATAACATTGACACCTCAGCATTGCTGGGTCCAGGTGTTGACAGTACAGTGATTCAGGGTGCGCTCCGAGCAACCTTCTCGTTCTAACCCTGAAATTAGCTGTTAACTTGTTAACCTAGTTCTCGAAAGGAGGTTCACTACATCAGTGAACCTCCTTTCTGTTTTAGGTCAGTTGGCGGAAATCGTTTTGAAGACAAACCATATAATCCCGCATTAATCCTATTGCGCATGACAAAAACATTCACTCCATCCCTGGTCCTGTTGGGACTAGTCAGCCTTCTGACCCTCCCCGCCTGCAACAGTGTTGCTCCTGAGAGCGAACCCGAAGGTTCAGGCAATCAGAGCGGTGTCCCGGGAACGGAGAGTAGCCAGCTCCCCCGGGGCTGGAAAACCTACACCTCCCAGGCTGGAAGCTTTTCCATTGCGATGCCGGGAACCCCTAAGGAAGAAAGTCGCCCGATTCCGTTGCCCACGGGGGGATCGGTTCCTTTGCAGATTGCCAGTGTGGATCAGCGAGATACGGCTTATTTCACGGGTTTTGTAGACTATCCTGAGGGACTGATTAATTCCAACGCCATTGATGTCCAGGAGATCCTAAAAAGTTCAATTGAGGGCGCTGCCCAGCAAAACTTCAGTGGGAGCCCCATTAATCAGCAAGAAACGACGGTCGATGGGGTTCCTTGTCGGAGGTTTGACACAGCAGGTCAGCTTCAGGGCAAAGATGCTCGTATGGAAGGGGTTTTTTGTCTCCGGGGCGATCGCCTGTTTGAAGTGCTGATTGTGGGGGAAGATAAGGAGGCCTTTTCCGATGCTGCAAAGGAATTTATTTCCTCATTCAAAATTCTGAAATCTTAAGGGGTTTCGCGCTGGGAAACTGCGCCATCCCCAAAGCTAACGGCCCAAATCTTAAAGACGGGGAAGGGTCTGGGGAATATCCGTTGTCTTCCCCTCTTGGAGCAGGAAAACGATGGCATCGCCCATTTTTTCGAGATTTGGCGCGATCGCTTCCCCTAAAATCTTCTCTGCTGCGTTGGCCACGATTCCACGCATCATGGTGGGAACATTAGAGAGTTGGGCGGGATTAATCCGGAGGTGACCGCGGGTTTCGACCCGGGTACCATCGCCTTCTGCGATAAAGCGATTTTTTCCAGCACAATCAATCGCCTCTGCAAATAGATGGGGAGCAATGCGCCAGCGCACCTGGTGCAGCACATTATTCCAGTCGTTTTGTTCGCTCCATTTCAGCAGATCTACGCTGATAAAGCTGCGAATCATGGCTGGAATTTCACCCCCGCCTTCCCATTCGTAATGGCAAAAAATGTGGTCGGGTTCACAGCGACGTTCCAGAAGCTGTAAAGCACGAACATTGGGTAGGTAAGACACTGTTTCAGGAAGGCGATCGCGGTAGGTTGCATACACCAAATCGAGGGGAAACGGAATGCGGGTGTCAACGTGAATCTCCATGGGAAAAAGCACCATAAACGGTATTAAGTCTTGCTCCTACGCCCTTCCTCCTGCCTCAAGGCCCAGAGCCAAACCCACTCTAAGAATAAATTAGAATGCCAAGGGCACCGACAAGAGGCAAAATAGGTCAGGTACCATGTGGGTCTCGCATAGAAGCAAATGATTGAAGTTGAGCATTTGAGCAAGGTGTATGGCTCAACCACAGCCATTGAGGATGTTTCCTTCACCGTTAACCAGGGGGAGATCCTAGGTCTTTTAGGGCCAAACGGGGCTGGGAAAACAACCACAATGCGGATTTTGGCGGGTTACCTTCCTGCCAGTGCGGGGACGGCCAAGGTCTCAGGTCAGGAAGTTCACGAAAATCCCATGGCCGTTCGTCGCTGCATTGGCTATCTTCCGGAAAATCCGCCTCTCTATCTGGATATGGAAGTTGTGGACTACTTGAACTTTGTGGCGAGGATTAAGGGGGTGGCGCCTGGCGATCGCCGCCGCTGCGTGGATGCTGCACTGTCTCAGTGTGGCCTAGCGGAACAACGACGAACGATTATCCGCAAACTCTCCAAGGGCTATCGTCAACGAGTTGGGATTGCTCAGGCTATTGTCCATGAACCCGCGGCTATTATTTTAGACGAGCCCACTGTCGGCCTGGATCCCAGGCAAATTATCGAGGTGCGAAAACTCATCAAGTCCCTGGCAGGCGATCGCACCATTATTCTCTCCAGCCACATTTTGCCCGAGGTGCGTATGACCTGCGATCGAATTGCCATTATTCATCGCGGCCGCGTTGCGGATATCGGATCTCCCCATCAGCTCGTCACCCAGCTCTCTAAAAATCTGGAGTATGAGTTAGAACTAAAAGGTGATCCGGACATCGCTCAGGCAGTACTGGATCAGATTCCAGAATTACAACAGGTGGAACGATTAGAGGCCCCTCTGTTTCCAGCACATCACATCAGGTTTAAAGTCACCGCCCTTCCTGATCAAGATCCGGCACCCAAAATGGCCTCCCTATTGCTTGCAGCCAATCTCGACCTGTTTGAACTCAGACGTATGCAGGCCAGCCTAGAGGAGGTGTTTCTTAAACTCACCATGAATGAAGGAATGGGCAGCGATTCACCTGCGGAAACTGCACTCCCCACTGCACCGATCGCCAATGCCCCGTCCCCGTCCCCATTGAGCGAGACCTCTGAATTATGAAGATTATTGTTGCCAATATCCTGGCGATCTACCGACGCGAACTCAGCAGCTATTTTAAGTCTCCTCTGGCCTACATCATTGCAGGTGTGTTTTGGTTCCTGCTGGGGTCTTTGCTCGTGACAATTATCTTGCGAGTGAGTGAACAGGTTGCCAACATTGAGATTCAGCGGCAGTTGAGTGCCGCAAACGAGAGCATTGATGCCCCCAACTGGATTTTGCAATATTTCTTCTCGACAACCGCTTCCATTGTCCTGGGAATTTTGCCCCTCCTTACCATGAATCTTTACACTGAGGAGCGCAAACGCGGCACCTTGGAACTCCTGGCCACCTCTCCCATTACCAACTGGTCGGTTGCGGTGGGAAAGCTCGGGGCCGTGCTTAGCCTATTCATCGCGCTGTTGCTGCCCATTATGGGACTGGAGCTGGTAGCCCTCAGTGCCTCAGATCCAGCCATGTCCTTTGGCGTGTTTTGGTTGGGGCATCTGGGGCTGGTGCTGATGGCCGCTGCGATCCTCGCGCTGGGTCTGTTTATTTCTTCTCTGACGGATAATGCCATCGTCGCGGCGGTGATAACCTATGCTCTGGTATTGCTCCTTTTTCTGATTGATTCATTTGCCACAAACATTCCAGGGGTACTCGGAGAAATGCTGACCCATCTTTCCTTGCTGAAGCACTTCACCACCCTGACCCAAGGCATATTGTCCGGGGGCAGTATAGCGCTGTTTTTAAGCTATATCCTTCTTGGGATTTTTCTCACGGCCCAGTCCGTGGATCTATTCCGCTTTCAGCAATAGGCCGCGATGGGCATCGTGTCCATGAAACAGTGTCCATGAAATAGTGTCCATGAATTGGATGCAGGTTAAGTTGCACGGAACATGGGACGCCGTTACGAGGCTTTCATGCAGAATCTAACAGGGAGGGATATGAGAAACCGGGGAATCTTGAGCGTGCGGAATGCACAAAGGGTCTTTTGGCTCTTGATCTGGGTTGGGCTTGTTTTAGCGATCGCCGCCCTTTGTGCCCGAGTCATCACCGAGGTTTGGGGAAACCTCTCCATGGGCCTGCTGATCACAGGCTTGCTATTTATTGCCCTTGGATTAATTCTGCGATGGCGTTTCGGGCCGCCTGGACAGAGCCGTTTGAGCTGGTGGCGACGCCGATCCACCCAAACCACCAGTAATGCCCTACTGGCCACCTTAGCGGTCATCACGATTCTGTCGGTTATGAACCTGATGGCGGTCCGCTACAGCGGACAGCTAGATTTAACAGAAAATCAACGCTTTACCCTGGCCCCCCAAACCAAGGAGGTGCTGCAGCAGCTCTCTGAACCGGTCAAGGTGTGGAGTTTCATGCAACCCCCACCGGTGGACGAACAAACCCTATTAGAGCGGTTTAAGCAGCTGAATCCCGCTCGCTTTGAGTTTGAATTCGTTGATCCCCAAACCCAGCCTGGGCTGGCGCAAAAGTATCAAATTACGGCCAGTAATCAGGTGGTGCTGGAACAGGGCGATCGCACAAAAACTATTTCCAGCCCCTTTTCCGAAGCTGACCTGACCCCAGCCCTAGCCTCCTTGGTCAGCAATTTAAAGATTAATGCCTACCTCACCGAGGGCCATGGAGAGCTTCCGCCAGCTGGAGGACAGGTCAATCTCCAAAGTGCTCTGGATGCTCTCAATAAACGAGATTTTACGGTCAGTCCCCTCAATTTAGGGCAACGTGGATCTATTCCCGACGATGCTGATGTAATCATTATCGCCGGTCCAAAACGCCCGTTTTTAGATCCTGAGGTGGCACTGCTTAAAGACTATCTTGCCCAAGGGGGGCGACTGCTGGCCCTCTTAGATCCAGAAATTAAAACGGGTCTGGAAAATCTCCTGCAGGAGTGGAACCTGAGCCTCGACAATCGGATTATTGTGGATGCATCTGGGTCCGGACAACTGTTAGGGTTAGGCCCGGCGGTTCCGATTGTGGTGCAGTATGGCACGCATCCGATTACCCAAGACTTTGCCCAGGGGATATCCTTCTTTCCTCTGGCCCAGGCTATTACCCTCACCGGCAGCCCAAAGAATCGCCAGGTCACCGAGCTGCTGATCACCCAAGAGCGGAGTTGGGCTGAAGCCGATCCAGACAACGAAGCCCTAGAATTTGATCCTCAGCGCGATAAGCAAGGCCCGCTAGCCGTGGGCGTTGCGCTGGAGCAAAGCTCCCAGTCTTCTCCCTCTGCATCCCAGCCGCAAAATCAGGACAGGGAGGACAGCGCTGCTTCGGTTCCAAACACCCGTCTTGTGGTGATTGGAGATTCTGACTTTGCCACCTCTGGTCCCTTTAATCAGGGCATTAACGGAGATGTCTTGATTAATTCCCTATCCTGGTTGGGGGACAACAGCTTAAGCCTGTCGATTCGGCCCAAGGAAAAAATCGAGCGGCGGCTGCAACTTCCGGCCCTGCGTTTTCGGATGTTAGCCCTGGTTTCAATCGCCCTGCTGCCTCTATCGGCCTTTGTTGCCGCTAGCATTATTTGGTGGAAACGTCGCTAGGAAACTGCATGAAGCTAAAAACCAGCACCCTTGTCCTTGTGCTTTTGGCCCTCTTGGCTGCAGGGGGATCTGTATTTTGGGAAATGCGGCGCAGCGCTGTGGATTCAAAAACAGAGCAGCCGGACACTAGCGCCGAACTGTTTACCTTTCAAGAAGCTGATGTTCAATCCATTGCCCTCATCAATGCTGAGGGCAAAACGCTCCAGTTTGAACAAACGGCACAGGACTTTCCCAATACCTGGAAAATGACGCAGCCCAAGCCGATGACGGCTGACGAGGCCGCGATCGCGTTTCTCCTCGATCAGTTAGCCAGCGGCCAGGTGGAGCGGCGGCTGGAGGTCCCGGTTGCTCAACAGCAGGAGTTTGGTTTGAGCGATCAAAGTCCAAGCTTGAGGGTGCAATTAAAAGATAGCCGCGTCCATCGCCTCGTCCTGGGCAAGGAGACCTTCGATCGCACCCATCTCTATGCTTTGGTAGATCCAGCCACCCCTTGGCCCGATCCATTGTCGGTGGTTATTGTTCCCCAGTCCATTGCCACCGCCGTAAATCGTCCCCTCAACGAGTGGGAGTATCAACCTCAACCGAGTCAAGGCGAAGGTTCTCCCGCGGTCCCAACTCCCGCGGTTCCAACTCCCCCTGTATCTCCATCGCCCTCCCCGGAAGGCACGACTCCCTAGCGGTGTCGTGCTTTTCTCCTCCCGACTCGTTTCTATTGTCGTAGGTCCTGGGTGATTTTTTGGCGATACTGCAAAAATTGCGGGTCGTGCTTGACGGCATGGAGATCCTCTGCCACTCCTGCCGGGAGGGAAATTTCAATCTCTTCCACAATGGTGCCGGGATGAGCGCTGAGCACGTAGATTCGCTGGGCTAAAAAGATGGCCTCTTCAACATCGTGGGTGATCATTAAAATCGTGGTTTGAGTTTCTTCCCAAAGCTTTAGCAAAAAGGTCTGCATATTTTCTTTGGTTTGCACATCAAGAGCACCAAAGGGCTCATCCATCAGCAAGATTTTAGGCTGATTTGCCAGGGCGCGGGCGATCGCGACCCGCTGCTGCATCCCCCCCGATAATTCGCGGGGATAGGCCTTAGCAAAGCGGGTCAGGCCCACCACGTTGAGGAAATATTGCACCTGCTTTCTGCGTTCAGCCGCTGGAACGCCCTGCAGCTTCAGGCCAAAGCCCACATTATCCGCCACACTCATCCAGGGATAGAGGGTGTATTTTTGAAACACCATGCCGCGATCGCGTCCCGGTCCAATGACCTGGGCACCGTCCACCACAATCTCTCCCATCGTGGGTAAATCTAAACCTGCTACTAAACGCAGGAGCGTGGATTTTCCAGATCCAGAGGATCCCACCACACAGACAAATTCCCCAGTTTCCACATGGAGCGAAATATCCTGAAGCGCGAGCAGAGGACCTCGGGACGTGACAAATTCCTTGCTAACTTGATTGACCTCTAAGTGCATATCAAGGGTCCCTCCATGATGACGGATTTCATCTATTCAACCGCCCAGCGACAGGTCGTCCGTAGCAGAACCCGGAAGCCTAAATCAATGGCAAATCCAATCAACCCCAGGACGATGAGACAGGCAAAAATCTCATCCGTCCGAAAAAAGCGCTGGGCCAGCTCAATGCGCTTGCCCAGTCCCTCATTAGCGGCCACTAATTCCGCCACCACCACTAGGTTCCAAGAGGCCGCCATATTCACTCGAAAGGCGTCTAAAATATTGGGCACCACGTAGGGGGTAATCACCTGCATCAAAACCTGCCGACGGCTTCCTCCTAGCGTAAAGCCCGTCTCCAGAAGCTCCTTCGGCACAAACTTCACCGCATCCATAATCATCAAAACGTTGAAAAAGACTGTCCCGATGAAAATCAGCGCAATTTTAGGGGCTTCATCCAGTCCCAGGTAAATAATCAGCAGGGGGATAAAAGCCGGCGCGGGCATATAGCGTACAATCCCGATAATCGGTTCGCTCAAGGCGCGCACACTGGAAAAGGTGCCCATCATGATTCCCAAGGGTACCGAGATCACCGCCGCCAAGAGGAATCCCAGACTCACGCGGTAAATACTGGCCCAGGCATCGGTCCAGAGTACCCCTTCGGCGAAGAGTGAAGTTAGAGCCTGAGCCACGTCAATGGGAGAAGGCAAAAATTTCGGGTGGATCCACCCCGTTGCGGCCAACCCCCACCAAAGAGCCAGGGGAACCGCCACCGATAGAACCACCAGTAGCCCCTGCAGCGATCGCGGGATATCCTCCGTCATTCGCCAGAATACAGTGGGTGCCAGGCCATTGCGCTTCATGCCTCGCGGAGAAGCCGGTACCGTTGGAGAGGAAATTATCGGAGTCATATAGCCAAGCTCAAAATAGGATAGGCAGCCAATAACGCAGTGGGCAGAAGCTTTCCTTGGAAGAGAAAATACCCCGTGCCCCCATGTTGTTCATCGTCATTCATCTAAGACGCAGACGCATTTTCAGCAGCGTAAGCTTTCACAAAGCGATCGTCAAAGAGCTTTTCAAAATCTGGAATATCTTCTTGCTTCATCAAGCCAACGCTGACCATAAAGTCAGCCATTTTCCTGGCGGCAAAGGGCATATGCTTCATGTTGTCGCCGGGGGAAAAGGCCTCTAGGTTCTCTTCAATGGTAAAAATGCGCGTACCGTCCTTAAATTTCTGAAAGTCTTCCGTGCTCACTCCCGCACGCTTGGCCATAATTTCATCCGATTTCTCAGGATTTTGCTCAATAAATTCTAAGGTGTCGTACCAGGTATTCACCAGCGCTTGCACCTTCTCTGGCTGCTGGTCAATCAAGGTTTGGCTAACCACGAGCAAATCTGGAATGGCGCCTGGAAATTCCTTAGAGCTGACCAGTTCTTTGCTCCCTTCCCGCTCTAAGGCCGTCAGCCAAAAGGGAGGAAATACGCCTGTGGCATCCACTTGTCCAGCCGCAAAGGCAGCCGCGGCCTTTCCCGTTTCTAACGGAACAATTTCCACATCTGACCGCTTCATCCCCGCTTGCTCAAGGGCCAAACTCAGCAAAAAGTCATCCACAACCCCTTCCTCAACGGCAACCTTTTTCCCTTTGAGATCTTGAATGGTTTGAATGTCCTGGGAGACAATAATCTTGTCATTGCCCTCGGAGTTATCGTTGACCAGCACCACGACTTCGCCGTTGGGTGCGCCAGCGGCGAAGGACACCGTATCGTTGAGGGTCTGGGAATTGCCGTCAAGCTGACCGGTGGCAAAGGCTTCCATTGACTCTACATAACCGTCGAACCACTTTAACTCAACGTTGACTCCATTTTTCTCAAACAGTTTTTCTTCTTCGGCCACCGCCCAGGGCCACCAGCCCGCCCAGTTGCTGTAGCCAATTTTAATTGCAGGCCCCAGATCAGATTCCGGGGCATTCGGTGCCTGGGAACAGCTTGCAACTAAAACCACTGTTAAGAAAATACTTGCGGCCAATGAAAAAAACCGTCGCCGTTTCATGTCACTCTCCAATCACAATCAGCCCCCAAGGGGAAGTCCGCCAGCCCGATCCAAGCCACAGGGGCCTTAAGCCCTACCCCGTAGAGATGCTTTAACCCAATTGAACCAAGTCTCTAACCCCTCTCCTGTGCGCGCTGATACAGGAATAATGGCTGCGCTCGGGTTCAACTGGCGAACATGGGAGATGATGCGATGTACATCAATCTCTAGGTAGGGCACCAAGTCGGTCTTGGTAATCAAGAGACAGTCGGCTTCTTGAAACATGACCGGGTACTTCAGCGGTTTGTCTTCCCCTTCAGTCACGCTTAGCAGCGCAACCTTTGCATGTTCTCCCACCTCAAATTCTGCCGGACAAACCAGATTGCCAACGTTTTCAACCAGGACCAGGTCAAATTGCGTGGGGTCGTAGTCCGTCGCGAGGCGGTGGATTCCTCCGGCTACCATGCGGGCATCTAAATGGCAGGCGCGTCCGGTATTGATGGCAATGACCGGCACATCGTACTGGCGCAGCCGATCGGCATCCAGCTCTGTGGTCATATCTCCTTCAATCACGGCGATCGCAATTTCAGACCTCAGTTGAGCTAGAGTCTTCTCCAGCAAGACGGTTTTGCCGGCGCCTGGACTGCTCATCACGTTGAAGCAGGTCACGCCCCAGGCATCAAAGTGGGCTTGATTATGGCTGGCCCCTTCCTGGTTGGCGTGCAGCAGGTTCATGCCGATCGCCGCATCAGCAGTTTGGTGCATGGCTCTCCTGGTTAGCGTATTCAATGCGATCAACTTTCAACTCCCGCCCTGAGCGAATTTCCTCCATGGGCGCCGCACATTGGGGACAGGCATATTGCAATCCCATCACTGGGTGGTAGTCCTGCTGACAGTGATGACAATGGGCGATCAGGGGCGTCTCTCGAATCACGAGCTGCGCTCCGTCTAAAAACGTCTTACGGGTTTGGGCCTGAAATGCAAACTGCAGGCTAGCGGGTTCCACACAGGTGAACTGCCCGACCACCAGATGCACCTTAGAAATCCGAGGGCGCTCAGGTTGGCTGTCCCACCAATCCTTCACCGTCAAAATTAAGGCTTGGGTCATATCGGTTTCATGCATGACCTACTCCCAGTCCGCTCCAACCTCAAGATTTGCCTCTGCATGGAGATAGCCTGGCCTTTGGGTGCGGGGAAGCTGTCCAGAAAGCACTAAGCTGGCCATGGCATCACAAATTACGCGGGTAGCCATTAGGGCGGTCATATCGCTAATGTCGTAGGGAGGAGACACCTCCACCACTTCCAACCCGCACACCGGTGCATTGCGAATGATTTTGTTGAGCAAGTACAGCGCCTCGCGGGGCAACAGTCCACCCGGTTCTGGCCAGCCGGTGCCTGGGACAAATCCAGCATCAATACAGTCAATATCAAAGCTGACGTAGACGCAGTCTGTACCATCTAGGGCGCGCTCTAGGGCGTAATCCACCGCCGCATCCAGGCCCATTTCCGTGATGTCGGTAACCGTGAGAATGTTGGTGGCCCGTTCCCGGCAAACCTTGACCCCCTGGCGAGGCACCTGCCAACCGCCAATTCCCAACTGCACCAGATTTTGGGCCGGCGCATTTTTCATATGGGTGGCATGGAACCAAGGGCAGGTATGCATGCGCTCATCGAGATCGGTTTCCTGGGTATCCACATGGCGATCAAAGTGGATAATTCCGACTTTTTTATCCCCTAGATGGCGACAAACCCCCCGAACGGTCGGAAATCCAATGGAGTGATCGCCTCCCAAAATAATCGGAAAGGCCCCTGAGCTGAAGATATGGGCAATGCCCTTGGAAATTTGGTCAAAGGATTTTTCGTTGTTTGCAGGAATTGTGAAAATATCTCCCACATCGCACAGGGTAATTTGCTCGCGCAGATCAATGCCCGTTTCAAAGTTGTAGGGGGTATACAGGGCGGAAATTCGCCGGATTCCTTGGGGACCAAATCGGGTGCCCGGACGGTAGGTTGTTCCCGAATCATGGGGAACGCCCACCACCGCGATATCGTAGTCGCCGACCCGGCGGACATCTTCTAGGTAGGGCGCTTTGAGAAAGGTATTGATGCCCGCAAAGTGTGGGAGTTCCCCCCGCGAGAAGGTGGGAATGGTGCGATCGCGAATGCTCTCAGCCGCCTCCAAGCCATATTCAAGGCCTCGGCTGACTTCTTGCTGCCATCCGGTCAACGACAGCTGGGCTTCGCGCTCTAAGGCCTGTTGGGCTTGAGTTTGACGAATGTCAGAATCTTCGGGGGGCTGAAATACAGAATCTTCCGTCATTTCTAATAATTTATCCGTAAAAGTGGGCGTAAACTTTCCCTCTCAATCGCCGCACCCCGCACGTTTTTGACTCATTTCTAGAACCCAGCTCTGCTTCTTGACGCCTACTCCTTGACATTGGACCCTTCAAGGGTGGATCGCCCTTTGATCGCCCTAAGGACTCTAACAATCCTTAACTCAATCTCCCAACCGATGGTTTGGATGCAGAACCGTGAAAAAATAACCTGTATTTTGGCGCGACGAAAGTTGCTCCTCAGCTTACCAAAATTTCTTGCCCATCAAGAGCCCCTTCCCTCTGAAAATTACTTCTAGAGAGAAATAGACGCAGAGTTTTTGGCTGGCAACGCTGATGTTAGAGATTATTATTTTTTTCTGGAGAATAAAGTAGCAGATTTGCCCCAAGATCGTAAAGGTTTTTGAAAGACTGCTTTCCTAAGGCGCCGTTCACGATAGATTGCCCTCAACCGCTAGTAACGGGCCTGTGCAAGTGCTGTTCACTGCTGAGATACATTCTGAAACGATGAGCGGAATTTCCACTTTCAGGGAACTCTAGAGAGCGCTCTATGCGTCCTTGGACCCTAAGCGTGGACGGATCGGTACTCCATCCACCACAAATCTCAGGTCAGCCTAGGTCATTTTTATCGGGTCGAGGTCTGTTGCTTTAGGGGCAGCAGACGGTTAATGTGCTGGAGCTGGGGGACAAAATCAGCGGATTTTGAGGCTCTAGGGATTGACCGCGGGGTCTATGGCATTCAGTGATGAGGGGCCTGTTGCTCCAGGTCCTCAGTCTTTGCCTCATGTTGTGAAATGATTCAACCATTGCATATGAAAAAACAAATTGTGCGTCCCCTCGTATATTCTGCGATCGCAGCTCTTTCAAGCCTTCAAGTGTTCCTGCCGTTTCAGGCAAGTCACGCTGCAACCTTTGGATCCAGTGAAGTTGACCAGAGTAAGTTTGTAGCAGTCGCAGCACCCATCGGGAGTGGAGACAAGCACCAGCTGTTAATTATTGAGCAGCAGTCCGATGAACGCCCCTGCTGGGAAGAAAGCGGCAGCAATCCAGTGATGATTGATCCCCTGCTGAGCACCTTTAATTTCGCCGGGATCTGTGGTCGCAGCGTCGACGCCAACGGTTATTCTATCCGCGTTGGTGAACAGGATTTGGGGTTACGGTATCGTCTGCGAATTCGTGATCGGGATGGTAACCTGGTTCTGGTGGGCGCCCCTGATAATACCACGACCCCAGAGATTGAAATTGGGAGCGCGAACGGCAGCACCACAGGTTTTGCCAAGATTGTCCTAAATTCGGGCTGGCGCTTTGCAAAGCGCACCTATGAAGACAAGGTTCTCGGTCATGTTTATCTAGTGGCTGATTCGCTTGATCAAGTGGGTGAAACTCCACCCGTTACGGTGATTGGGGATCTCCCGTTCCAAGATGTGGCAGGCGATCTCTATCTAGAAGAAATTCGCAAAGCCGTGGAACTCCAGTTTATCAAAGGCTTTGAGGACAATACTTTTCGCCCTAGAACCGCGCTAACACGGGAGCAGATTGTATCCATGATTTTGGAAGCGATCAAGACCCTGCCGGATACCAGGCTCAACATTCCGAGTCAGGTCCAACGCGGTCCTTACCCCGACGTGGACAGTTCTCGCTGGAGTGCGGCAAAAATTGCCTACGCCAAGGAGAACAACATTGTCAGTGGATACGAAGACGGGAACTTTCGCCCCACCCAAGCGGTGACTCGCGCTGAGCTCATGGCCATTCTCCGTCGCGCCTCGGAATATGCCCTAACGCTGCAGGGACAGGATCCAGAACTGGTCCAGAGCGTCACTCCGATAAATTTTGTTGACACGAGCGGGCACTGGGCAAGGGATTTGATCACCCAAATGTCTGGCTTTTGCGGTGTTGCCTCGCCCCTAAACGAGTCTGGACAGGCCTTTGCCCCTAATCAGCCTGGACTTCGCAACTACGCTGCGGCGGCCACTCTGAGAATGCTAGATTGTGTGCGGCTGGAGTCCTCTAGCAATAGCCCGAGTTCTTAGCCCCCATTGCAATGAAGTGCAACCTCAGCAACCTGGATGGGTGCCCAGAAAAGGTATCCAGGAATCTCAAGCTCGCTGAGGTTGCAGGAACGGAAGCCTCAGGGCATCGTAGAGGAGCACCCAAAATTGCGATGAATTGGCTCCATTTCTGCCGCAAATTTCCATTCATTCTCCGACGGCCTTTCTGCAACAGCATTGGCGGCAAATTCTGCCAAGCTGGTCCGTTCCGGTACAGGCCTTGGCTTTATATTTGCAATACAGTCCCGTTTCGCTGTGCGATCGCACAGCGAACACAGAGCAGCACAAAGCAATCCTGCGTCAAAATTTTCTGACGCAGGCAGAACAATGGTCCACGGCCCTGGAGGGTCTGGGCTACTGGGTAGACTATTTTGACCCCAAATTTGGCACCCCAGTGCGATCGCCGGCGGGCCTCCAACTCCTGGATGATGTGGCCCTAGCCCAACAGCTGCTGCACTTTCCCGTCCAGGCCCAAGGGGAGTGCAAGCTTCTGTGCCACCCCGCTTGGGGCACCCATGTATTTCCCTCCACCTTGGTCACCTCGGCTTCTCCTCCGATCCTGACCAGACTCATGGCCTGTCTGCGATCGCCGCAGCTTTGGATTAATTTATCGTCCAGCGGTTTTCCCCAAAACCCATTTCCATCGGACTCGCCTCCCTCTCCGTCCTAACCCGCAACCCCCAGCGTTTGGAGACGATAGAGGCTCGCATAGACGCCCTCTTGCTGCAACAGCTGCCGATGGGTTCCCTGCTCCACCAATTCCCCTTGCTTGAGGACTAAAATACGGTCCACATTCCGAATCGTGGAGAGGCGATGGGCAATGATAATAGCCGTTCGCTGCGCCAAAAGCTTTTCTAAGGCGTCTTGGATCACCACCTCGGTTCCCACATCTAAATTGGCCGTAGCCTCATCCAGTACCAAAATGTTAGGATTTCGGATCGAGGCTCGGGCAAAGGCCAGAAGCTGCTTCTGCCCTGCCGACAGATTGGTTCCTCGCTGTCGCAGCTGCGTATCGTACCCTTCCGGCAGTTCGCGAATAAATCCATCCACGTTTACCCGCTCTGCCGCCTCCTGGATTTGCGAGAGACAATAGGACTCTCCCAGCGCAATGTTGCTTTTAACATCGCCCGCAAACAGAAATCCATTTTGCAAGATAACCCCTACATGACGACGCAGCTCAGATTGAGAGAGGTTTCGCACATCCACGCCATCCACGATAATTCGACCTTGAGACGGTTCATATAGACGGCATAAAAGACGAATAATCGAGCTTTTTCCAGCACCGGTCGGCCCCACAATCGCCACCTTCTCCCCAGGCCGCAGGGTAAACGAGAGATCCCTCAGCACATAGTCATCATCCTTGTAGGCAAACCAGACGTTTTGGAATTGAATCTCACCGAGGTGATCCGCTTCATCAGTGCTCAGGGTTTGCGTTTCTGGGGCATCTCGAATTTCTACCGGTTCGCTTAGCAAATCGTAAATCCGCTCGATAGCCGTCAGACCGGCTTGAATCGAGGTGAATTTTTCAGCCAGCTGCTGCAGAGGATTAAAGAGTCGTTGCGCAAACAAAATGAAGGTGGAGAGCGTTCCCAGAGTCAGCGTTTCATTGAGCAGGCCTTTCCCTCCGAACCACAGAATGCCAGCGATGGCTGCAAAGGCAACCCACTCTAGGGTTGCAGATACCGCCGAATCAAAGAAAATGGTACGGTCAACTTCGTGGACATAGTTGAGGTTGCTTTGGCGGAACAGTTCACTGTTAAAGCGCTCGCGGCGAAACATTTGCACCACGCTAATGCCCATCATATTTTCCTGAAGCGTGGCATTGAGTTCGGCCAGTTCTTCCCGGGCCCTGTAGTTGGCCCGGCGATATTCATACTGAAAATAGAGGATCAACGCCGCAATGGGAATCAGCAGCAGCACCAGCACCAAAGCCAACTGCCACTGGGTCAGGAACATGGTGACCACGATAACGAGAATTGAAAAAATATCGCTGATAATTCCAACTGCTCCCGTGGCAAAGACATTTCCCAAGGCCTCAACGTCACTGGTTAAGCGCGTGATGAGCTTGCCCACCGGGGTCCGGTCAAAAAATCGAACCGAGAGCGACAGCACATGGGCAAATAAATCTCGCCGAATATCCGCGGTAATTTGCTGCCCAACCTTTTGCACCCAAAATCCCTGAACCGCTTGTAAACTAAAGCGAGTTACCACTGTAACCAGCAAAAGGCCGCTGAGGACATTCAGCCCCGTCCCCAAGGGGATCGCCTTCAAAAAATCATAGGCTGAATCCTCGCCCCTGAGCAGGGAAATCGCCTGGCCGACCAGCAGGGGTTGAAGCGCACCCGCTAGCGCTAAGGGAATGAGCAGAAGCGCCGCCAGACCGACCGGATTTCGGTAGGGAGAGGCGTAGGGAAGAATACTCTTAAAGAGTTGCCAATCATTGGCCTGGCGACGCCCGGATACGTTAGCAGAAGGTGTCGCAGTCATCTCTTCAAACCGTTAGTGTCAAAAACTCAGCCGCACATCGTCCAGTTGCCTGAAGTCAAGGCAAACTCGGCGGTCACGACTGCGCCCGGTCTAACCCAAGCCCATGGGACTCTGCATAGCGATCCATGAATCGAATAAAGCGATCCCACTCTTCGGCAGTTTTCATGACGTAGGAGACTTCAATAGCTGTGGGTTGACCATTGATGAACTTTGCATTCACATCTGTGGTCATCAGCTCGCCCTCTTCGTCAACCAAAAACATCCCTAAAATTTCAAAGCTGTTTTCCTGCAAAACTTGAGGATTATCAAAGTAGAAAATCGCCCGGCCACTCTTGCCTCCCTTCGAGCGGGTGACCCTCACGTCTGGAATCACTTCCTCAGCTTGACCACGGATAAATTGAATTTCTGCCATCTTAAATGTGTCATAGACCCTATTGGTTTCCCAGTATAGCGGTTAACGCTAGCCCTCTCCCGGCAGCACCGGAAAGGTTAACCCTTGTCCCGACGTTGAAGGAGATGGATTGGTTGGGGGCAGTTGCGGTGGATCTTGAGATGGAGGATTTTGAGGCGCTGTTGCTGCTGGCCTCATCGTAATTTGAACCTGCATCGGGCTCTGCTGGCCGGGAGACGGCTGGATAGCAGTGATCACGCCAGTGGTCGGGGCTGGGGTTGAACTCAGCGCTCTGAGCCTAGACTGCACCTGGGACATTTGCTGCTGAAGTTGGGTGCGAAGCTGTGCCTGACGCTGACGATAATCCTGGATTTTGAGCTGGGTTGCCTGGAGCTGACGCTGGGCAACCTCTACCCGGGTCTGGGCATCGCGCAGGTTTTGCTCTAGCTGTGCCTGCTCTGCTTCCTCCTGCGCTAAGGGTAGGGTATCCCTGGCATAGTCAGTCCAGGGTGAATCGCGGCGGTATTGCTCCAGGGCTGTTTGCGCTACCGCCCGCTGCTCTTGGGCCTGAACAAGAGAGCGTTCTTCAAGTTGGGGATTGATGTGTTCTACGTCGCTGCTCAGGGAGGCGAGGCGGGCTTGAATCGCTTTCTGCTGCTGCGCTAGAGCCAGACGTGTTGCCTCCCGATGGGCAATCAGCTGCCCTTTTTTCACAAAATCCCCTGGTTTTACGGCTAAATCTGCGGGACTATCCACCTCCACCGTGAAGGAAACGGACTGAGCCCCGGCGGCAGGCACGGGGCTAGGCCGAAGGACAGGGGAAGGATTGATGGAGGGAGCTGGAGTCACAGACTCTTGCTGGAGAGAACGGCAGCTCACCAGCCCACACAAGACCAACCAACTGGCTGGCTGGAGGAGTAAATGCCGAGACAACTGTGATTTCTCCATGGGCTTGAGGCACACATTGCTTGCTCAATGTCTAGTCGGGTGACGTTGATTCCCTGGGGATCGCGCACGGAGGCACCGCTGCGTTGGGGGAAAGGTGGGGGTCGACCGCGACTCCACCTCAGGATACCGCACAGGAATCGGCAAGGCGATGCAGGGTAGAGTGCAAGCGCGCCGATAGCGTTTCGGGAGAAATTTCTAAGGCGGGAGGCTGCTGACTCACTACGGTGGCCAGAACCTTCATGCGGTTTAAAGTTCGCACTCTATCGAGATCTCTCAAGGCGATCGCCGATCGTCCCGTCGCAAAAGTGGGCAGTTGGGGAGACTGCCCCGGATGATTTTTCCTTGGCATCTGGTCGCAAACCCATTGGGGCATCTGCCGGGCCTCCACTGTTCGGAAATAAACTTGGGGGTTCGTTTTAGGCAACACAGGCAGCGTCAACGGAGTCACCTCAGGCAGCACCGGCGTAGAATGTGAATCCAGATTGCTCTGAGGTTCTGAGGGGAGGGGAGTAGAAGAAGAGTCCAGCGGTGCTGCTACCTGCGCGCTCCAGTCTCTTAGCGATGGGTCAAGAAGACCCTCTAAGGTTGAGATCTGGGGTTCTCTGGCCTGATCGAGCTGAATGGAATCCCCTGGGTCGACCTCCTCTGGGGACGGAGGAAACGTGAGGTCCCATTGCGCAAACGCCTCAAACTCCTGGGGCAGCACCTGAATTTCAAGACAATGATGACGGGTCTCAGCACGGTCCCTTGCATTTGCCGATACACCCTCCGATACACCCTCTGGGGCATCTATAAAATCACAGGTGATGAACCAGTCTCCGGTTCCTAAATAGAGCAGCGGTAACACCTCAACTTGCCCCGAAACCTCTACAGCGCGAACAGTTTCTTGAAGATCTTCCTGGGGAAAGTCACCGGCTTCATAGCAGTAACGAGACTGAATTCGGACTGATCTCCCCACGGCTTGGGTATGGGCAATCAATTGGTAGCGACCTTCTAGAATTTCCACTTGCGGCGTTTCTAAAGGTAGCCAGGCGTAGTCTCCCTCTTTCTGAAGAAAAAATTGCCAATTGTCCATCATGCTGTTACCTCACACAGGGGGCAGACTATAAACCCAATCATTGTCTGAGCCGGCCCAATAACTGGATGTACTTTATAGCCTTTTTGGAGATTTCGCTAAATTAATTTTTTCACGGAGGATGTTCGCTTGCTCCATCAGTTCAGCCTGCGATCGCATCTGCTGATCACCAGAAGCCAGCCATTTCAGCTGCACTTGCTGAGCTTCCGCCTCCGCTTCACCCACCACTAAGCACAGGGGAGCACCACTGCGATCTGCGCGCTTCAGCTGTTTGGCAAATGCGCTGCCGCTCAAATCCAGCTCAACGGCAAAATGGCGCTGCTGCAGCGCCCTGGCAAGGGTCAGTGACTGCTCTTCGGCGACCTGTCCCCGTGCCACCAGGTAAACATCGGGGCTGACCGGGTCTAGATCAAGACGCCCCTGCAATAGGCTAATTAACCGCTCAAGGCCAATGGCCCACCCCACCGCTGGCACCTCAGGCCCCCCCAATTCCGCAACGAGGCGATCGTATCGCCCTCCTCCACAGAGAGTCCCTTGCGTTCCCAGTTCTACGAGTTTGAACTCAAAGGCCGTGTGGGTATAGTAATCCAGCCCTCGTACCAGGCAGTGATCTAACTGATAGGGAATTTGCAAAGCCTCCAGCAGATGTAACACTTGCTCAAAATACTCCCGCGACTCTGAACTTAAAAAGGCTTGGAGCTTAGGCGCATCCTGAGCGATGGCCTGCGTGTTGGGGTCTTTGCTATCGAGGATGCGCAGTGGGTTACGATACAGCCGCTGTTGGGAATCGGGGTCTAAATCGTCTTTGTACGGCTCCAGATAACGAACCAGGGCACTACGATAGTCCTGGCGGTCTTCAAAGGACCCCAGAGAATTAATGGCCAGTACCCAGTCTTCCAGGGCTAGGGTCTGTAATAAATCCGCAGCCAGGGCGATGACCTCTGCATCGGCACGTGGATTACGGCTCCCGAATAGCTCCACGCCAATCTGGTGAAATTGGCGCTGGCGTCCGGCCCCGGGTCGTTCGTACCGAAACATGGGTCCGGTGTACCAAAGGCGCTGCACCCCTCCTTGGGCATAGAGTTTGTTCTCGATTAAGGACCGTACGGCTCCCGCAGTCCCCTCTGGCCGGAGCGTAATTGAGCGATGTCCGCGATCGTCGAAGGTGTACATTTCCTTGCCGACAATGTCGGTGGCTTCCCCAATGCCGCGCTCGAACAGGCCCGTTTGCTCAAATATGGGGGTGCGAATTTCCCGGTAGGCCGCACGCTGCAAAATTTGACGGGCTACTGCCTCCACGTGCTGCCAATAAAGAGTTTCATCCGGTAAGATATCGCGGGTTCCTCGAGAAGCCTGAATGAAGTCCATAAGAATTTGTGTGAGCCGTTGCACCGTGCCTGAGACCGGAGCTTATTTTAACCAACTTTCAGGACGACTTTGAGAATCCGCCCGCTCAAAACCCCTGCTCCCTGCCCCTGCTCCCTGTCCCCGACCCTCTAGAATTTCTTCTCCAGGTTTCCCTCAAGATTGCGATTGAGAATGTCACAATGAGGGTGGTGAATGCGCGGGGTCCGGTCAACCATCAAGGGTAGACCATCACGAGTTCCCGCTGCATTGATACCGTTTAGTTCATGTTTATTTAGATCGATTGGGGCACTTCGCCGTGGGTTTCAAAGTTGGACTGCTGGGATTAGGGACAGTGGGAACTGGAATTGTACAGATTCTCCAGACCCCTCAAGGTCGTCATCCGATCTTGCAAAGGCTAGAGCTTGCTGCCGTGGGCGTGCGCTCCCTCGAGAAGCCCCGATCGGTGGCCCTGGACTCAGGGCTGCTGACCACCGACTTGGCAGCGATTGTCACCCACCCTGAGATCGACATTGTGGTGGAGGTCATTGGCGGCCTTGAACCAGCGCGATCGCTCATTCTCAAAGCTATTGAACATGGCAAACATGTGGTGACCGCGAATAAAGCCGTCATTGCCCGCTACGGGGATGAAATTTTTACCGCGGCCAACGATGCAGGGGTTTACGTCATGTTGGAGGCAGCGGTTGCTGGGGGCATTCCTGTTATTCAACCGATGAAACAGTCCCTTGGTGGTAATCAAATTCGTTCCGTGACCGGAATCTTAAACGGAACCACCAACTACATCTTGACCCAGATGCAAGAATCTGGAGGAGATTTCAATGCAATCCTGGCAGAGGCGCAAAGGCTGGGCTATGCCGAAGCAGACCCCACCGCAGATATCGATGGCCTGGACGCGGGCGATAAGATTGCGATTTTAGCCTCTCTGGCCTTCGGCGGACGCATTAAGCTCGATCAGGTGCATCGGGAAGGTATCCGCCACATCACTGCCGCGGATATTACCTATGCCGATAAGCTGGGATTCGTCATTAAGCTGTTGGCGATCGCCAAGGCAACCGTAGATCCCTCCGCCGGCGGGGTTTCCCCCATGGAGGATCCCCAAATGTTAGATGTTCGCGTGCATCCCACCTTGGTCCCCAAGGAACATCCCCTGGCCAGTGTCAATGACGTGTTCAATGCCATTTTGATTGAAGCTGACCCCCTTGGACAGGTCATGTTTTTCGGCCCAGGGGCCGGGGCTGGCCCCACAGCCAGCGCGGTGGTGGCTGATGTCATTAACGTTGCAGCGCTGATCCATGCCCATCCTGATGCAGACACCCAGGGCTACATGCATCCACTGCTCGCCTGCTCCCACAAGCACTATTCGGAGATTGCCCCCATTGCCGGCATTAAAACCCGCTTTTTTACACGTCTAATCACCCATGATCATCCTGGGGTAATTGGCAGCATTGGCACGGCGTTTGGAGAGCACCACGTCAGCCTGGAATCTATTGTGCAAACCGATACCCAGCAAGACCGAGCAGAAATTGTCGTGGTGACGCACCATGTCCAGGAAGGCCAGTTCCGTCAAGCCCTGGACCAGATTGATCGCCTGGCTGCGGTCAACTGTATCGATAGCGTTTTGCGAGTTCTCTAGCGACTGCTGCCGCCCCGTAACCGGCCAGTGGGTCGTCCGCGGTCAGGAATCATCGAACTCGACAGAGTCGTTGATGGGGAGAGCCAATGGCTCCGGTTCGAAGCCGAACTCCCGGGGGTCGTGGGACGGAACAGGTCATCCGCTTTCCGTAATCTCCCAGGGATCGCGAAGGGGGACCGCGAGGACTCTAGCGCCCATTGCTCCGAAGCTGAGGGCCAAAGGGACAGCATGCCTACCCATGCCAGGCTGATCCAAGCTGTATGTATCCAAAGCTGTTTCAACATTGGTAGCATCGCGGAAACTACAGGTCCAACCCGAGACCCAAGGCTCAAGCCCGCAGACCAACTTCAGCATCGGCGGATCTGCCCTGGGCGTCGATACGGAAAAGTTCAGCTGTTTTTATAAAGTTATGTAAACTCTGCCTGGCCTGGGGGCAATCAGCTCCCCCGACGACCGCTGGGCCCCAGAGAAAATCCCAACCTGCTGACGGTAGCAACGGTCAGCACTGCGATCGCTGCGGGTGCCAAAGGAACCCAAAGCCCGCCCAACAAGCTGCCATAGCTGATGAGGATCAGCCCCCCCAGGATGATGCCAATCCCCATACCGGCAGGAATAGGCCGCCTGGGTCTCCATAGGGTTAGGCTGCCCCACCCTAAAATCCAGAGGCCATCTAACCAGAGGGGGAGTGGTCTTAGCAGCGGGCGATCGTCCAGAGTCGCGCTGAGCAGCTGGCTTGCCATGTGCGCTTGCACAAACACGCCAGGGATCCTGTGATGTTCAGGTGCGCCGTAGGGCGTTTCCCAAAAATCGCTGCTGGTTTGGGCTGTTACCCCCACCAGAACCAGGCGGTCGCGGAACAGCTGCGGCGGAATTTGCTCTGCAATCACCTGCTTCAGGGTGACTCGGGGGGCAATAGCTTTGAGGTCGTCCAGCGCACGGTAACTGAGTAAAATTTGGTGTCCTCGGGCATCAATGCCCTGATAGCCTCCGCTATGGGATCGAAGCGGGGTAAAGCTTCTGCCTCCCAGCATGAAGCGCCCTGTCCTGTCCCTCGGGGAGAAGCGTGGTTGAATACCCATCTTCAGGAGGTAGTGCAAGACGACCTGGGATGAGAGTGCCCAAGGAGTGGCACAGATTTGGCTCAATTCGGGTGTCATAAACAACAGCTGCCGACGCACAACCCCATCCTCATCTTCCAGAAAATCGCTAAAACCGATGCGATGGTGGGGAAATCCTTGCGGCGGGGCAACCCCAAATACATCCACCTGTGGATCCGGGCTTTTACAAACGCCGATAAATTCAGTGTGGTCAGCAAAGAACTGGGTGAGTTCTGGGCTTTGCAGGGGATTATCTCGATAAATATCCAGCCCCACGACTCGCGGTTGGTAACGATGCAGGGTCTGAACGAGCTGCAGGAGGTCTGTCTCCGTGATGGATCCTTGCTCGGCGCGAGCCTGCTGTACCGCCGCCTCATCCACCTCAACAATCACCAGGCGCGGATCACCCGTCTCGGGAAGCCTTCGACGCATCAGCTGGTCCAGGGTCCATAGCTCTAAGCTTTGTAAACTTCCCAGGGTACGGATTGCTAATATCATCAGTCCCACAACGAGTACTGTCCATAGCCCCTGCCCCCGCTTCGGCAGCACACTCCCAGAGGCGATCGCCTCCTGCGCGGCGTCCCTCGAGGGCTGCGGCGAGTCCTGCAGACCAATTGAATCCTCAGGGGAAGGCGGCAGCGGCCAAGTCGGGGCCGGGCAGCTGGGATTACACATGAGGACTGGTAACCAGGTGGCACAGGGATAATCTGCCTCTAGTGCCTCCAGGCGCTGACGAGCCTGCTCAAAGGCGACCTCCAGCGCCTCTCCAGTGGCGTAGGCCAACAGGAAATAGCGCAGAAAAGACTGGGCCACAGGGTCAGGAACCGCTTCGCGCATGGTGATAATGAAGGGGATTTTATGCTGCACAAACTCTTGAGCAATGGCCAGCCCATCGCAGGAGTTAAAAATCGCCAGCCGTAATCCCTGACGGGCCGATCTCTGGAGGGCGTAGCGCATCAGTCCAATCGGAGTCCAGCGTTGGGCTGCAAGGACCACTTCGCCCTGGGACGCCTGGCCCCGGCTATGCCCAGCAAAAAAGAAAATATCCCAAGGTTGAGCCCAGAGTGAATCGGTCAACAGCTGCTGGGTTGGCGCTTGAATGAGGTGCAGATCAGCCCTGGGGAGATCCTTCAAAGCAGCAAGGTCTCCCTGCAGATCCATGTGGGCATCCGGACTCAACACCGCCAGAATACGAACCTGCGCCTGGGGGGCCTGGGTTCGGTGCAACGGCAAAGACTCGTAGCGTCCTGGCACCATCACCAGGGTCAGGTGCGGAAAATTTGCCAGAATTTCCCAATTCTGCCAGGGAAGACGCTGTAGGTCCACGCTGGATGACTGCACTAAGATTCGCCCCCCGTCCTGGGGATTGAGAAAGCGCAGCAACATCTCACGAATGGGTCGAAACGCCTCAGCCCTCAACCACTGATTAAACGCCTCCTGCAAGGCCTGAGAGTCACGCTGACAGTTCTCGCGATGGGAAATATTAGTGGGCTCTCCCTCTAGGGGTTCTAGACGATGAGATCCCCCCCAGCATCGATAGCTCAATTGCCAAGATTGGTATATCTGCTCAAGCGCTTCGTTGGGCGGCAACCTCCCCTGGCTAGAGCCGGTTTGTCCCTGGGACAGATCTGTCCAGGTCAAGGAAGCGGTAAATCCTTGCGAATAGTTTCCATCCGAGAATTGAAGAATTGCCTGTGTGACCACCATCGATGTTGCGCCTAGGGTCCCCCAGAGATCTGGGCGAGAATGTTACGTCTGGGTCAAGAGAGGCTTGCGCTGCAGAATATGGATTTGATCAGAGCAAAGTTGGAGGGCCGATTCTGCTCAAACCTGAAAAAAATCGCGACTCACAAATTCGTTAACGGTCACTTGCACGGTGAATCTCTCCCCAGGTTGTCCACGAAACTGAAGCTGCAAATAGTTGTCCTCCTGACGAGACGTTGCCTGCATAAACCCAGCCCCCGCTCCATCCAGGACGGCAAATTTTACATTGGGCATCAGGCAAGCGGGGGAGTTTTGCGGATGCAGTTGTAAACAAATTTGCGCTCCTCGCTCCGCCTCAGGAGTAACCTCCACCACCAAAACGAGGGAGGGGATCAGCGCTAAATCCTCCTCATGGGTGGGGTTTATCCACTCCAACAGCTTTGCCCGTCGAATCACCCCTTCTCTCGGCCCACTGACCGATGGGGAAGCGTTCTCTTGCGCACCTTGAGCCAGTGATCGGGGTTTTGGGGCAAATGCTGTATTTTGATCGCCGCGAAACCCGAGATTCCAGGTAAAAACCGTGGACGCGATCAAGGCATCCACCGCTTGCCATTCATGGCTCACTATTCCCCTGAGCCAGTCCTGGAGACAACACCGGGGCGGGGATACAGGCGGCGAGGTAGAGACGAACTCCAGCCGCTGCGCCTTTAATTCGCTCAGACATTCCAGAAGGGCTTCCACGGGCTGAAGTGTAGACAAATCGACCGTTTCTTGATTCACAGATCTCAAAAATCCGTGAATCAAAGCTTGGGACCGTGCCGGATTGATTTCCACAAAGACATATCCAATGCGATCGCCCCAAACCTCTGGCGGAATAGAGCTGAGATTGGCCCCTGGCAAAACCACCCGACATTCTAAACGCCCCAGTCCCACCACCTGCAGGTCCGCTACATCAGCGCACAGCTGCACCACCGGATTGAGAAGATCGGTATTGGCAGACGTAGACTCAATCGCCATGAGCCGTAAAAAACCAGCCACCGCAGCCACTGATAGTGCATTATCATTGACTCGCCGGACCAACTCAGGCAGGGTTTGATCGGACGCCAGCCGCGCTGCAAAGGCTCTGTCAGCCAGGGTGATGGGGAGTGACAGGCTTCTAGAACTCAGGGAGGACATCATTGCAAGTTTTGAATGGACTTCTATTATAGATATCCTTGAAATTGCCCAAACTTATGCAAGCGGGGTAAACATTGGCGCTGATAAAAACTGCTTAAGGTTGAAATTGAGATATTGAACTGGGCCGAGAGCTGTTTCCAACTTTGCTCCGGAGGCAGACGCTCTAAGATGAGCCGCCGACAATTGAGATCGGGTCGGTCTTGAATGTAAATCTGGACTAGTTCAGGATCGCTCTCGGCCCAGGATCGCACCTCTTCCAGAATCGGCGGGACTTCAAGACCTACAGGTTCATGAATCTGAGAGAGATCGACTTGCTTGAGCTGATCATGATGTGCCGCGGCCAAATCCCGTAGCCGCCACTTTAGATATCGATTCAGCCAAGTCAAAATTGAACCGCGAGTCGCATCATAGGCTGCGCCACTTCCCGCCTCACAGATATTCTGGCAAAAGTATAGCCAGGTTAGCTGCAACGCATCTTCATAGTAGGGGGAGGACTCATGCCACAGGCGACCTGACGCGGTGACTTGACGAATAATCCGAGTGAGCCGTAGCTGACGCTGCACATGCCCGGCGGGATAGCGACAGGCTTCACGCTGTAGCTTCAGCAAATCTGCATTTAAAGAGCCACAGTCACGATGATCAATAGGCAGCATGTCAAATGAGTCAATGGATCTACACCCCACAGCCTTGAACTGAGGGTCCAAAATCAAGAAAACTAAGACTTCATCCTCCTGAAAGAGGCGTGGTGCCCCTTAAAGCCTACAGAATTCCCCAAAAATGCAGAATTCCTTGATGCGCAAAGAACTCCACCAGCAGAATACCAATAAAACCAATCATGGCAAACCGACCATTCCAAATTTCGGCCTGAGGAGAAAATCCAAAGATAATTGCATTTCGATTCTTAATTGGTCCTGTAGGTTGAGTCATGGTGGGCTTTCAGATATGGGTTTGGAAACGATTCGTCCCTTCATTAACAATTGTAATAAACCCTCAACCGCCAGGTCGATGGCCAGAAAAATTTGTGACCGTTCCTGTTAAATTCCATGGGTTGAGTGTCAAAAGATTAAAAACCGGAGGAAGCTCGATTTAAATTGGGCTTCCTCCGGTTTAATTGGTTGTCCAGCTTTAAAGCAGCTTAGATTCCCGCTCCGATCCCTGCATAGGATCCATAGAAAAATACGCCGAGGACCACCAGAATTCCGGTCCCTGCAACGGTTGCCACCAACCAGAGGGGGATTTTTCCTCCTTCAGACACAGACTTATCCTCCTGATTCAATGAGTTGAAGTTCAATTAGTTGAAGAAATAGCTAGAAAATAGTAGCGCCAACACGAACACGAGTAGCAGTCCCAAATAGAGGGACGTGCGATTTAATTCGACTGGCTGCTTATTCGGATTTGGTTCCATCAAAACGCTCCTACCGATGAATAAACTGCATCGCAGTAATGGCCCCTAGGAAAAACACAGAGGGAACGGCTAACGTGTGAACCGCCAGCCAGCGAACCGTGAAAATCGGGTAGGAAATCGGTTGATTCGGGGTACTTGTCATGGTTGTTACTGAAGTCCTTTTACAAAATCGGTGATTTGCTCAGTTCCTTCATATCGGTCCGACACAATGGGAGCAGACTGCTGAGCTTGACTAAAGTACTCATCAGGTCGAGGTGTCCCAAAGGCATCGTAGGCAAGACCTGTACTTACGAATAACCACCCTGCAATAAATAGTGCGGGGATAGTGATGCTGTGGATCACCCAGTATCTGACGCTTGTAATAATGTCTGAAAATGGACGTTCGCCGGTAGAACCTGCCAATGTTATGCCCTCCTAATCAACACAGTTAAATTAAATATAGAGTCAAATGGATGCTCTAGACGCAATTCTTAAACGAGGCGCTTTTCCTCATCATACGAAACCAGGGGATCTCTGCACAAGCTGACCAGCGCTTCTAGGCTTGTTCAACATATCGCAGCAAGGTACCATCCTGACCGGTGATAAACCCCAAATCTTGATCAAAGAATAGAACCCGATAGAGATTCGAGGGAACGTTCTCCACAGACGGATCTACGCTCCAGCTTTCCCCTCCATCCTTGCTACAGAGCAGGCGCCCTGATCCGCCGCTGACCCAAAGCTCGTTCGGGGTACGATATCCAATATCCAACAGACCAATCCCGCTGGCCGGGGCTGGATTTTCAGGATTACTCCAGTCATCACTGGTGGAATTGTCTAAAAACTGAATCAGTCCACCTCGGTTGAGCATCCACATCTTGCCATCGGGGGCGAAACCCATGTTCTGGACGCGCTTTGAACTATTGCGGTTGTGAGGCTCCCAGGAGTCCTGACCAGGGCGCCAAATCGAGTAAAAGCTTCCCCTCGATGAGACGGCAACGTATTGACCGTCGACCGAGCGATTGACGTTGCGTGTTACTCCAAAGGCTTCCTTCACCAATGCAGTCCAGTTCTGTCCAGCATCTTGAGTGCTGTAAATAGCCCCCACATCAGTCACCATTTCCGCGGACTGCGGACCGACTGCAACCACTTTGACTGGGTTCCCCGGCAATCTAGAACTCAGAGAAATCCGATTCCAGTTCTGACCTCCGTCCTCCGTATGGAGCAGTATGGAGGGCTCCCCAACAGCCCAACCTTCATTACCAGAAAAACTAATGGCGTTGAATCGATACTCCGGTCCATCGGTCTCCAGGGTTCTCAAGGACCATGTTTGTCCTCCGTCCTGAGTTTCCATCAGGGTGGAATGGTTGCCCACCAACCAGCCGTGGTTGTGGTCAATAAAACTAAGGTCCTGAATTGTGGCGTCCGTTTCTAATGCCACCGGCACCCAGGGGCTCGACTCAAGGGAGGGCAGAGCGGAGCATGCAGTACAAAAAGCAAGAACCGCGAGGGTGACTAAGGCAAAGCGGACAAACTTTTGAAAGGAGCTGATCATAAAACTTAGCTAAACCCATAAAAACTCAGCAATAGAAGAACCAAAGCCCCAAGGACACTGAATATCAAAATGTTCTTCTGGCCCGGCGTCAAGGTATTTACGCCAATGCCATAGCGCAAATTTTCTTCAAATCCCGAGGGCTTACCTGCTGGCCCTACATTTTTAAACTTTGAAGGCGCAGCCCCACACACGGGGCACAGCCAATCTTCCGGTAAGTCTTTAAAGGCTGTCCCTCCAGGGATTTGACTGCGATTGTCCCCCTTTGTGGGTTCGTACTGGTAACCACAAACACGACATTCGTATCGATCGAGGGGAGAGGAAACATCAACTTCGGCTGACATGACGATTGCTACCGTAAGTTTAAAACTTTGTAAACTATTATGACATAGTCCCACACCATCTCGATGGAGAGTTGACACTCGGATCTCGGCCTTCAGCATCTCCGGCAAGACCTCGGGGCCATTGAGCGCTCAAACCGTTTGATTCTGCTTGACAGAGCGCCCCAAGAACCAGTAATCAAGTTAGGAGGATCAATTATTTTTTAAACTGGGCTTAAAGGCAGGTTTCTAAACAATGGGCAGTGAAATTATTACCACGGCAATTATTATTCCGGCGTTGGTCATGGTTGGCCTCGGGTTGGGATACTTACTTCTTAAGGTCGCTCCAGATGATTAATCTGGCGCTTCGGTATAGTGGGGGAATAGAAGTGGGGTCCCGGACTTGCACCGGTCAACTACAAGCTCACAAGCCTGGAAGTTAACTCCTGAATTGCTCTAGCCCCCCTGAGGCTTGTCTGGCTGGGTTGGATGCGTGGGAAGCCCTCTTTAAGGCTGAAAAGTAGATGTCCGCGATGTTTCAAAATTAGGCAAAAGAAAACGTGTTTGTTCTCAGCGGTTACGAATATCTCTTGGGCTTTTTAATGGTCTGTGCCCTCGTTCCTGGCCTAGCCTTGAGCGCATCTAAGCTGCTTCGCCCCAGCACAAGAGGACCAGAACGACTCACCACCTACGAGTCTGGCATGGAACCAGTGGGGGGGGCATGGATCCAGTTCAATATTCGCTATTATATGTTTGCTTTGGTCTTCGTCATTTTTGACGTTGAGACAGTGTTCCTTTATCCCTGGGCAGTTGCATTCCATAAATTGGGGGTTCTTGCCTTCATCGAGGCCTTAATTTTTATCGCCATCCTGATTGTGGGGTTGGTGTATGCCTGGCGTAAAGGCGCACTGGAGTGGTCCTAGCTGTCTACTAGAGAGAAATCATGAGTGAGTCACCATCATCTCAGCCCCAATCCGGATCGGCGGAGTCTGAGGAAAATGCCCTTGTTACTGCAGGTCCGGTGAGCCAAATTTTATCGCAGGAGGGTTTGGTACATACCTCAGAGGCAGTGGATCACCTCGGAGTCGAGCAAATTCGCGTGGAAAGAGCGCATTTTATAAGCGTGGCTCAGGCGATCTACCGTCAGGGGTTTAACTACTTGCAGTGCCAAGCCGGATACGATCAAGGTCCAGGACAAGATCTGGTCAGTGTTTATCACCTTATTAAAGTTGCGGAGGGTACTCAGCAGCCCGAGGAAGTGCGTCTTAAGGTATTTTTACCCCGCGAAGATCCGCGCATGCCGTCCGCCTACTGGATCTGGAAGACGGCTGATTGGCAGGAGCGAGAGACTTATGACATGTATGGAATCGTCTATGAAGGACACCCTAACTTAACTCGTATCTTGATGCCGGAGGATTGGGTGGGCTGGCCCCTGCGGAAGGACTACATCAGCCCAGACTTTTATGAGTTACAGGACGCCTATTAAGGGCCTATCCAATCCCTCTCATGAGATGCTCTGTTGCCAAGACTGTTGCCAAGATTCGTTACTATGAAAGGCCATTAACTTCCTTGGGAGTCCCCTGTGCAGGGGGCTTTTTTTTGCTCTGTGAGTTTTGCCTTGCGAGTTTTGCCTGAGTTGTCCTCTGCCAGACGTACGATCCTCCCGCTCACCCGGTGAGCGGGGCCTGACTGCTAGGCATCGTCTAACAGACCCACCGCGATTGCAGCGCATGCAAAGGCGGCAATTAGGGGCATTGGCGAATGGGAAAGCGTCGTGAGAACCCCGGCCAAGGCAGTGGCCACCAGCGCCAGCCCCAGGCAGATCTGACGCTTGCCGCTCAAGCGCTGCTGCAGGTAAAAAGATTCAATAGCCTGGGCTGGGAGCGGAAGCGGCATGACACTCCCAGGGGGGAAGGCCCAAAACTGATAGCGCTCTACAAACAAGTCGGTCCATCCATGGTCTTGGCACCAGCGATTTAAATACTGATAAATGGGATGGGACATCATATCTTCTGTTTTATCTCTTTTGATTCAACCCTCAATGCCAACTCGCTACGCCCACAGATGCCAAATCATCGGAATAGCAACGTCTGGAGCAGCAAAAATCAAGGTAATTTGAGCCTAGCAAACCCCCTTCCTCAGCCCCTCGAAATCTCATAAAACTTAATTTACAAGCGTGAAGGACTCTCATCCGAAGGGGATTCTCTAGTGGAAGGCTTTAGCGAGGGGCCTTCTCCAAGGTTCGATTCAAAGTCCCCTGCAGAAAATTTGGGGTCTGGTTCAATCCATAAAATATTTTTATCAGTCAGTCAGGCGGTGCCGGATTCGCCCCCGTTTTCCACAGGTTTTCCACAGGTTTTCCACAGGGCAGGGGAAGTTTTCCACAGTTTGGCGGCCGTTTTCCACAGCCTTTTACGGTGAAGTGGGGGCTCGCTTGATTCCTGGGGATTACGAGGCCAAGAGGCCCGCATCTGGCCTTAATATTAATTTTCATCACAAAAATTCGAGAAATTGCTTGAAACTCCGTTGGACAGGAGTGAAATTTTGCCGGTTTTTTACCGGCGTAGAGCATTGACAACCCTCCCCATCGATCCCCGACAATGGGGCGACCCGAGCAAAGTTGGTGGCTGAAAGGGTGCTAACTGTTCGGGGTGTCCAACCATACATTAGGGTCGTTTACGAATGCTCATGAACTCTGCCGTCAGCATTGTTGCCGAAATTCCAGAGGAGCTTCATGAAACGCTGAAGAGTTACCTAGTCGACCATCCTGACTGGGATCAGGATCGGGTGTTCGTCGCGGCGCTCTCGCTGTTTCTGATGCAAAACAACGGAAGCGATCGCCGGGCCGCCCGGGTCTACCTAGATACCTTGTTTAATCGTTCAGAAAATCGTTCAGACCGGGCGTCCTAGGCAGTGAGCTTGGGGTGGAAGAATTTAGGTTAGACTGATCTCAGGATCTGGGCTTGCCTTGTGGACGTACAGTGAACGACTGCAGTGGACCCAGGTTTAAAGCAGCCAGCCTGGAGAGGAGCGGTGCGTTATGGGTAACCCCGAAGCAGTGAACTTTGAACGTTTCACGGAAGAAGAGGTAAATCGCCTCGCTCAACGACTTGAAAACGATGACTATGAGACGCCCTTTGCAGCGCTAGAGGATTGGCATTTGCTCCGTGCCCTAGCGTTTCAACGGCCAGAACTCGTCGATCCCTATGTTTACCTGCTAGATCTAGAGGCCTTTGACGAGTCCTAGGCATGTTAAAGGTTTAGAGCGATCTTCTAAACACCTTCGTTGGGATTCGCACTCTGTTGAACAACGTTTTAATTGGAATTGGCGGCGGTATTGCCGCCTATAAGGTTTGCTCCCTGATTTCAGCTCTGGCGAAGACTGGGGAGGCGGTGCGAGCTATCTTGTCCCCCCAAGGGGCTAAGTTTGTCACGCCGCTGACCCTGTCTACTCTTTGTCGATCTCCTGTTTATCTGGAAGCTGACTTGTGGTCCCCTTCGCAGGCGCGACCGCTCCATATCGAGTTGGGAGAGTGGGCCACAACCTTGTTAATTGCGCCACTCACAGCAAACACCCTGGCAGAACTCAGTCACGGATTTGCGACTAGCTTGATGGGCAACACGGTTTTAGCCTCTAGTGCCCCTGTGTTATTGGCACCGGCGATGAATACAACCATGTGGCAGCAGCCTGTGGTGCAGGAGAACTTTCGACGCCTCCTGGAACAACCTCGGTTCCATTCTATTGGTCCAGACTTTGGCGTGCTCGCTTGTGACGCTGTCGGACCCGGTAAGATGGTGGATCCCCAACAGCTTTTTGCCTATTTAGAGTCCCTAGGCTATTCGGGGGGAAAGCGAGACTTGAGCGGGAAACATATTCTGGTGACCGCCGGAGGCACACGGGAATATCTAGACCCGGTGCGCTTCATTGGCAACCCCTCAACGGGCAAAATGGGCCTCTCCCTTGCCTTGGCTGCAGCGCATCGAGGTGCAACGGTCCAGTTGGTTGTCGGCCCTAGGGTTGAGGTGCCGATTGGATTGTCAATTCAAGGGACCACCATTACCAGCGCTGCTGAAATGCAGCAGGCTTTGCAACGCCTTTTTCCCCAAGCAGACTGGCTGTTGATGGCAGCTGCTGTTGCGGATTTTAAGCCTGCAACCTACCATCCCACCAAGCTGCCTAAGGTGGCGATCGCCGATCGCCTGGAGCTGGAAGCTGTGCCGGATCTCCTACAGATGTTGTCTGCGCAAAAAAAGCCCCATCAAAAGCTGATCGGCTTTGCGGCGCAAACTGGGGATATGGTGGCACCAGCGGCGAAAAAGCTGGTGCAAAAGGGTTTAGACGCGATTGTGGCCAATCCGATCGATCAGCCAGAGGCAGGATTCGGAAGCGATCGCAATCGCGCCGTTTGGATGACCCCTCAGCTTCCTCCAGTGGTTATACCAACCCAAAGCAAGCTGTCCCTGGCGCATCGTATCCTGGATTTAGCCCTAACCCTCTAGGAACTCGGCTCTGGTGGGGAAATTAACGAGGGGGCTTCTTGAGATGAAGGAGACTGAGGTTGAAGAAGGGTTTCTACGAACTGATAGAGATCAGCATCCGGAGCTTGGGATAAAATTTGATGCTTTAGATCAATGAGTCCCTGGGAGAAAAACTCAGCTTGATCCCGATACTGGGCATGGGCCGCCACAAAATCTTGGAAAATCGTCCGCTCAATCTCTAGGCGCGGGGGTAAATGATCGGCTTGATCAATGTAGGTTTCATATTCAACCGCAGTAACCTCATACTTGAGCAGAAAAATCAAGGCTTGAGTGCACTGCTGTAATTGCCCCTGCCACTCGCGTAGGTTAATCTCGAAACGGTCAAATCCGGCATTGCCGGTAATTTTTAGCTCTACAATTGCCGACTGGGTCCTACCTTGCTCAGCGTGAGTTTGCACCAAGGCATTCACCGCATTGACAAATTCTGTCCGCGTTTGCTGGGCCGTGAGCCTGTAGCTCAATCGATAAATCGGTCGTTGCCGATAGGTCCGCTTGAGTTGAGCCGTGACCCCGCTCCGATCGATCTCAACCCAATAGACGCCACGCGGATTTTGTTCTTGATTTTCAATAATACTGTTGGCCTCAATGGACCCAGGATTATAAATCCAATCTTCAACACTGTAGGCTCGATGGATATGCCCCAAGGCTAAATAGTCGATTCCGGCCTCTCGCAGCGGCAAAAAATCCTGATAGCGGAGCGCGCCTGCGTAGCGTGACACGTACCCCTCTAAGCCATGATGAAACATCATCACCGTATGCTCCGGTCCAGGCGGTAGACGATCAATCTGCTGAGCCAACGTTTGGATAGCGAGGGGCGCTGCTGCACCATACCACTGGGACCCAATCACCCGGACCCCGCAGTCCAGGTCAAAGTATCCGCCTGACTTGGTCTCAGCGGACCAGGGAACTAGTCTTCCCTCTTCGTCAGGTTCCAGCAGGATGAGATAGTCCCAATCGGCCAGATACCTGAGCCAGCTTGTGCGAGTTCCGTAGGGACGATAGTCGTGATTTCCCTCAATGGCAAAGACAGGAATGCCAGCTTCCGAAAGGCGACCCAGGCACAACTTAGCTTGATTGAGCACCGACGGCAAAACCTGGCGGTACTCAAACAGATCGCCAGATATCAGCACAAAGTCGACCGCTGGATGAACGGCATACTGAGTCAACGCATCATTGAAGGCTTCATAAAAGTCTCGGGTCCTTTGGACCGTCCCGTACTTATCAAACCCAAGATGCACATCCGCTAGGTGAAGAAATCGCGGCATGGGCACGCCCCGAAGCGCTAGCAGAAGCTACTTACTTGCTCTCCGCAGACATACCATACTTGCGCAGGAAGCGCTCAACTCGACCTTCGGTATCAATAATCTTTTGGGTACCGGTGTAAAAGGGATGGTTCCCAGACCAAATATCAACGTGAAGTTCGGGTTTTGTGGACCCAACGGTCATAACTACCTCCCCGTCGCAATAAACCTTTGCTTCTGGATACCACTCGGGATGAATATCAGACTTCGCCATGGCTACAAAATAGAAAATTGTGGACAGAAATAGAGCGTTAGCGCTTTGAATATTGTGGCGCTTTTCGTGCCTTCTTGAGGCCGTACTTCTTGCGCTCTTTAGAGCGAGGGTCTCGGGTTAGATAACCCTCTAGCTTAAGGGGCTTGCGGTTTTCTGGATCGAGCTGACACAGCGCCCTAGCCACGCCGAGGCGAATCGAATCGGCTTGACCAGTCAAGCCGCCCCCTCGTGCGTTGGCAATAATGTCATACTCGTTCTCTAACCCCAAGGACTCCAGAGGTGCTTTAGCGATCGCCAAGTATGCTGGATTAAACTGCAGGTATTCCTCTCCAGGCTGTCCGTTGACGGTCATCTGTCCTGATCCGGGTACTAATCGCACTCGGACAACCGATGACTTCCGGCGTCCGGTACCAAAGTAATTCACTCGATTGGAATCAGTGGCTTGCATTAGGCTTTCTCTCCAGCAATAGTGTTAACGGTAAGGACTTCAGGTTTCTGAGCTTGATGGGGATGATCTGGCCCGGCGTAAACCTTAAGCTTTGTAAACAGCTGACGCCCGAGGGCATTTTTCGGAAGCATTCCCTTCACAGCCGTCTCAACAATCCGCTCCGGAATTCGAGCTTGGAGCTGACTAAAGGTTTCCACCTTCATCCCACCCGGACGGCCAGAGTGACGACGATATAGCTTTTGTTCCCGCTTGCGCCCGGTCACTTCCACTTTATCGGCATTAACGACGATGACAAAGTCACCAGTATCCATAAATGGGGTGTAGGTGGGCTTATTTTTGCCACGTAAAATCATGGCGATTTGGGTGGCTAGGCGTCCCAATCTCTGGTTCTGGGCATCAATCACGTACCACTTTTGCTCGAGGGAGTCTTTCTGAGGAAGATAGGTCTTTTCCATGGTGTTTCACATCAAGAGGAATAAAGAAGGCAAAGGAGAATAGGTCAGGATGGCGACGCCATGGGACTAACCTGGGTCAAGTCGGAGGGCGGTGGGGTAAGCACCAGCCTCGGAAAGGTGTCAAACCAGACCTCTGGCTTGAACGGGAAATCTGCATAGCCCACCCGCAGCAGGCACAGCCCCTTTGCAGGGGCGGAATACTTCACTTGATCACGCCGCTCGTTTTTCCAAAGCTCAGTAAACCCATCGGGTGAAAGCAAGCCTCGGCCCACTTGAACCAAGAGCCCCATCAGCAGCCGCATCATGCCGTACAAAAATCCCTTAGCTTGTACCTCCACCTGAATCAAAGATTCAGAGATGTGAGAGGACCCCAAACGAAGGCGATCGCAGAACACCTCCTGCACCTCCACCCAGGAATGGCGACGCTGAGAACCAGCCCGATGAAACGCCGACAAATGATGGCGCCCCAATAAGGGATTCAGGGCGGCTTGCATCTGGGCAATATCTAAAGGCTCATAGTAGTAATGCCACACAAAGGGACGTAGAAACAAATTGGGCCGGGCATCGGTGTAAAGGGTGTAGCGGTAGCGCCGCCAACTGGCCGAATACTGAGCATTCCAGCTTTGGGATACCTGGGCTGAACCGCGCACCAAGATATCATCGGGAAGCCGGGCATTGAGGACACTGGCCCAGCGACTGGCCGGAATGGGAGCTGTCGTATCAAAGTGAGCCACCTGGGCTGCAGCGTGAACGCCCGCATCGGTTCGCCCCGCCCCACAGACGGTCACCGGATGATCCACCACTGCTAAAATCGCATTTTCGAGGGATTCCTGCACTGTCCGCTGTTGGGGCTGCCGCTGCCAGCCATGAAAATGAGTGCCCACGTATTGAATCACGAGGGCAACTCTTGTTGAGAGATTGGAGGAAACAGCGGACATCACACCTACGGCTCAGTAAAATCTAGGCCAGCTCGATAATGGCCATTTCTGAATTATCCCCGCGCCGCCGGATCGTACGGATAATGCGAGTATAGCCCCCCTGGCGATCGCCATAGCGATCCTGAGCCTGGGCAAACAGGGCATGGACCAGCTGTTTATCATACATATAGCCCAGAGCCCGGCGACGGGCCGCTAAGGACCCGTCCTTGGCCAGGGTAATCATGTGCTCGACTTCAGAGCGAACCGCCTTAGCCCTAGCCTTGGTCGTTGTCACCCGACCGTGACGGATCAGTTCAGTGGTCAGCGATCGCAGAAGGGCCTTGCGCTGGTCAGCAGGCTTTCCTAATTGGGGGACACGGCAACGATGACGCATGGTTTTTCTCTCAAAGTAACAAACTCAACAAATGGATATCAACGCAAGTCAGAGGGCGCTACGCCTTCTTAGACTTCTCGGTGGGCATGGTAATTCCCAAGTTATCCTTGAGTGCCTGAATCACCTCTTCAGCAGACTTTGCACCAAAGTTTTTAATTTCGAGCAAATCTTCCTGGGTATATTCCAACAGGTCAGCAACGCTGTTAATTTGAGCCCGCTTCAGGCAGTTGTAGGCCCGGACCGATAGATTCAGACCCTCAATGGGGATTTGATTGCTCTCATCCTCCTCCTCAAGTTCTTGATCCTCGACCGGGGTAAAGGTGACATCTTTCAAGGGATTAAACAGGTCTACCAAAATTGTTGCGGCCTGTCCCAGGGCTTCCTGCGGCGTTAAGCTACCATCGGTCCAAACGTCTAGAGTCAGCTTATCCTTTTCAAGGTTGCCGCCAACCCGCGTATCTTCAACGGCGTAGTTGACCTTCTTGACCGGCATGTAAACGGCATCCACTTGCATGAAATCAAGCGCCGATGACTCATCTCGATTCTTCTCTACGGGCTGATACCCTCTTCCCTGTTCAATTTTGATTTCCATCTCCAGGGTCGCCTCATCGGAGAGCGTGGCAACGTACTGTTCAGGGTTAATGACCTCAATATCAGGGGGAAGCTCGAAGTTCCCGGACTTGACCGTTGCGGGTCCGCGCATGATCAAGCGACCAATTTGAGGCTCCGGACTGTGACTGCGAAGGACCAGCTGCTTGAGGTTCAGCAAAATGTCCAGCACATCTTCACGAACCCCCGGAATGGTGGCAAACTCGTGGGTCACCCCGGCAATTCGCACCGATGTAATCGCCGCACCCTTAAGATTCGCCAGCAGCACACGCCGCAAAGCATTGCCAACGGTAATGCCCTGGCCTCGGTCTAACGGCTCAAAAATAAACTTTCCGTACTGACTGAAATCACTGTCAACAACGGACTCAACACATTCAACCTGAAATTGCCCCACTACAGTCCTCCCTAGTCGATAGCCTCTATTACGTGGTGACCTTAAACATCACCAGAAATACAAACGAGCATGTCCTCGCCAATTTCTGAAGATGATGTTGTCCTAAGATGATGTTGTCCTAAACACGTCGGCGCTTGGGTGGACGGCACCCATTGTGAGGAATCGGGGTCACGTCGCGAATCAAGGTGATTTCTAAGCCAGCTCCCTGAAGTGCTCGAATCGCGGTCTCCCGTCCCGCTCCCGGACCACTGACCATCACCTCAATTTGACGCATGCCTTGGTCAATGGCGCGACGCGCAGCACTTTCAGACGCTGTTTGTGCCGCAAAGGGCGTTCCTTTTTTTGCGCCCTTAAAGCCACTAGAGCCAGCAGAAGCCCAAGAAATGACTTCTCCCTTAGTGTCGGAAATCGTCACGATGGTGTTGTTGAAGGTCGACTGAATGTGGGCTACGCCGCTGGGCACATTCCGCTTTTGCTTACGACCGCTAGACCGTTTCGATGATTGTTGAGCCATACCTGAATATCAAATAAATCGACTGTGATGAACGAGAAGGGAAAGGCCTACTTCTTCGGTGGCTTCTTCTTGCCAGCGACGGTGCGCTTTCCGCTGCGGCGCGTCCGAGAGTTGGTACGGGTTCGCTGACCGCGCACGGGCAAACCAAGACGATGACGTCGTCCTCGGTAACAACCAATATCCATCAACCGCTTGATGTTCATCGCTTCCCAGCGACGCAGGTCTCCCTCAACTTGATAGGTGTCTACCGCAGTCCGCAGGGACGCCACATCAGAATCGGACAGATCCTTAACTCGAATATCGGCATTAACGCCGGCTTTTTCTAAAATTTCCTGGGAACGGCTCAAACCAATTCCATAGATGTATGTCAATGCGATTTCTACTCGTTTGTCACGAGGTAAATCAACCCCGGCAATGCGCGCCACAACCTTATCTCCCTTTTCCTGAATGTATCGCCACTAAAACTTTGCTCGTTTCTATCCCTGCCGTTGCTTATGCTTGGGATTCGAACAGATGACCATCACTCGCCCACGACGGCGAATGACGCGACACTTGTCACACATTCTGCGAACTGAAGAACGAACCTTCATTTTTATTACTTAAGACTCCAAATGTAAGATTGTATCACAAATGACGACTTCGCATCATTTCTTTCTGAGACGGTAGGTGATTCTACCCTTCGTCAGGTCGTAGGGAGTGAGTTCCACTTTGACGCGATCGCCGGGCAGAATTTTGATGTAGTTTCGGCGAATCTTCCCGGAAATGTGGGCTAACACATTGAAACCATTGTCTAGATCTACTCGAAACATCGCGTTGGGGAGGGATTCAGTGACTGTCCCTTCCATCTCAATTGCATCTTCCTTAGCCAATCGTTAGGTCTCCTTTACTTGTGGTTGTAGACTTTGAGCAACAATTCGGTCCGTTACGGCACTGACCTCCCCTAGGCCATCCACTTCCCTAAGGCAGCGGCGCTTAGCGTAATAGTCGATGAGGGGGGCTGTTTGCTCTTGGTACACCTGCAGGCGACGCCGAATTACCTCTTCGGTGTCGTCCTTGCGGCCCCGGCCTAACATGCGAGTCACCAAGGCATCTTCTGGAACGATTAGGCTCACCACAGAGTCAAACCCTTGGTTCAACTCCGCCAACAGTCGATCCAGGGCGTCGGCCTGGGCAAGGGTGCGGGGAAATCCATCAAGCAACCATCCTGCCTGGGTATCAGGCTCAGCCAGACGCTCTCGGATCATGCCGATGACCACTTCATCGGGTACCAGTTCTCCTCGATCCATATAGGATTGAGCCTGAATTCCAAGGGGAGATTGGTTGGCAATGGCGGCCCGAAAAATATCGCCTGTGGAAATATGGGGAATTGCCAGCAATTGCGACAAGGAGGTCGCCTGCGTTCCTTTGCCTGCCCCTGGGGGCCCAAATAAAATTAGACGCGCCATGCCGTCCTCCTTCTCCTGGTGATGACTCTCCCGATCAATCTTCAGTCCTGTTTGACCATGCCTTCGTAGCGCTGCGAAATCACATAGGTTTGAATCTGCTTGGCCGTATCAATGGCCACCCCCACCAAAATGAGTAACGAAGTCGCTCCTAAGCCTTGAAAAGTGGTGACTCGCGTGGCATTCTCTACGACCGTGGGAACAATAGCCACAGCCCCTAGAAAAACCGCTCCCAGCAGCGTCAGTCGATTCAGAACCCGCTCAATATACTGAGAGGTGGCTTTCCCCGGACGGATTCCAGGAATACTGGCGCCCATTTTCTTCAGGTTTTGCGATAGATCCACCGGATTGATGATTAAGGACGCATAGAAATAGCTGAAGAAGACAATCATCGATAGATAAAAAGCTGCATATACCCAGGGTGTTGGCCCATTGGGAGACAGGTAGTTGGTAATCCTTTGAACCGTGGGATTTTGAAAGTTTGCGCCAATGGTCAAGGGCAAGATCAGCACGGAGGAGGCAAAGATAATGGGCATCACACCGCCCTGATTGAGACGCAGCGGCAGATAACTCGTTTGCTCCCGATACATGCGTCTGCCCACCTGACGCTTGGCATAGACAATGGGAATGCGCCGGGTGCCCTCTTGCACAAACACAATGCCCACAATCATCACCAGGAAAACGGCCAGGAGGATGATCACGCTGCCAATACTCCCACCGCCCTGGGCAAAATCAATGGTTTGAGTGATGGAACGCGGTAAAACTGAAACAATCCCCAGAAAAATCAGCAGGGATGCCCCATTTCCAACGCCCCGTTCCGTAATGATTTCCCCAACCCACGTGACAAACATGGCGCCCGCAGTTAGGGCTACCACCATCTGCACGATAAAAAATGGGCCGGGGTTATCAGCCACACCCGGTGCCGAATTCACAAATAGAGCAAAGCCTGTACTTTGGAGAATAGCCCAGCCTAAGGCAACATAGCGGGTGATTTGGGCAATTTTGCGTCGTCCGGCCTCTCCTTCATCTTTCTGCAGCCGCTCTAGGGAGGGCAACGCCGCCGTTAGCAGCTGCATAATAATTGAGGCGTTGATAAAGGGCAAAATTCCCAGGGCAAAGATGCCAAGGGCTGAAAAGCCACGCCCAGACAGGAAGTCAAGAAAACCAAAGACCTGGTTATCTGCAATAACCGTGGCGAACGCTTCCCGATTAATCCCAGGTACAGGTAGATAGATGCCGAACCGCACCAGGATTAAAAGGCCAATGGTGATAAAAATTCGGCCTCGCAATCCTGCCGCTTGCGCCATTTGCGCAAATGTTTCCTGCGCGCTCGGCGCTTTTCCTCGACTTACAACCATCGTGTTCAAGCCCTACTCAACGTGAAATGATGACGCGGGAGACAGGTTGAAACCCTAGAGCGCAAACCCTAAAGCACTTCAAAACTGCCACCCGCTGCTTCGATCTTGGCGATCGCAGACTTCGAGGCTGCAGCCGCCTTAACGGTCAGGGCTACTGTTAATTCACCATTACCCAAAATTTTGAGCGGACCATCATTGGCGGTGACAATTCCGGCCTCCATTAAGGAGTCCAGCGTAACCTCTGTATTTTTAGGCAAACTGTTCAGCTTTTCTACATTTACCACTGTAAACGCTTTAGGATTGACCAGGGGAAAATGCTTCAGTTTAGGCAACCGACGGTAGAGAGGATTTTGCCCCCCCTCGAAGCCAGGACGGGTAGGGCGCCCCGATCGAGACTTTTGGCCTCTCATCCCAAACCCACAACTGGCCCCTTGGCCCGCGGCAATGCCTCGACCCACGCGACGGCGGCGATGCTTAGATCCTTTTTGGGGAATTGCGTCTTCTAATCTCACCTTGTCAACCTCTAACCGTATAGTTTTTCAATCGCAATCCCACGCTCCTCTGCAACCTCGGCAAAGGTGCGCAGGGAGTCAAGGGCATCGATGGCAGCCCTTGCGTTATTCAAGGGATTGTCGGACCCGAGCTGTTTGGCTAAGGCATTGCGGACGCCCGCCAGTTCTAAAACCGTGCGCACAGCGCCCCCCGCAATGACGCCTGTACCGGGCGCAGCCGGACGCAGCATCACCTTGGCGGCCCCCCCAAATCCTGTGGAGGGATGGGGAATGGAATTTGCCTTTGTCAAGGGAACATCCACCAGCTGCTTCTTCCCATCTGCCACCCCCTTGCGAACGGCTCCGATGACGTCACTGGCTTTGCCCACGCCCACACCCACTTGGCCACGTTCGTTCCCCACTACGACGATGGCCCGGAAGCTAAGCTTTTTACCTCCCTTAACCACCTTGGAAACGCGGCGAATCTGAACGACTCGTTCCTGCCAATTCGTATCTTTTTCCCGACTACGGTTACTTTTACGACGATTTGCCATATCGCTGATTACCTAAATTTATATGCTGATGGAGTGAGCACAGGCCCAGGAACCCGGCATTCTAGGGGGTTAAAACTCTAAGCCAGCTTCCCTTGCGGCATCTGCAAGCGCCTTGACACGGCCATGGTACAAGTTGCCGCCGCGATCAAAAACCACCTGCTGAATTCCTTGCTGAGTTGCTCGCTGGGCGACTCGCTTCCCTACCCAAGCCGATGCTTCACAGGTATTCCCGCCCGCCATCTCTTGCTTGAGATCAGAATCGAGGGTGGATGCGGCAGCAAGGGTATGCTGCTTGTCGTCATCAATCACCTGAGCGTAGATATGCTGGTTCGATCGAAACACACACAGTCTCGGCCGATCAGCAGTTCCATGGATTTTTTGACGAATTCGACGGTGCCGCCGATTTGTCAAGGTTTTACGTGACGCTTTCATTATTTCTTACCTGCCTTACCCACTTTACGTCGGACAAATTCACCAGCGTAGCGAATCCCCTTTCCCTTATAGGGTTCAGGCGGTCGCACTGCACGAATCTTTGCGGCAATATTGCCTACAATTTCCTTGTCGATGCCGCTGACAATGACATTGGTATTATTTTCAACGGCCACTTGAATTCCAGTGGGCGGCTCAATCACCACGGGGTTGCTGTACCCGACGTTTAAGGTCAAATTTTTCCCTTGAACGGCGGCACGGTATCCCACCCCTTGGATTTCAAGACGTTTTTCAAAACCTTGGGATACGCCTTCGACCATGTTGGCAACTAAGGTTCGTGATAGGCCATGCTGCTGGCGGGCAACCCTGGATTCGTTCACCCGGTTGACCACTAGCTGATCACTTTCCTGCTCCACGGACACTTGAGGCGTGAGGGTCCGAGACAGCTCTCCCTTTGGCCCTTTAACGGTAACCGTTGATCCATGAATGGAAACTGTGACCTTATCGGGAATAGGAATCGGGCGTTTACCGATACGAGACATGAATTTACTCCAGAACAAACCGACATTATGGCTGGAGGCAACCTCCAAAGCCTTCTACTAGACCTACCAGACGTAGCACAGCACTTCACCACCCACACCCGTGCGACGGGCTTCGCGGTCCGTCATGATGCCACTGGATGTGGAAATAATGGCAATTCCAATACCCCCGAGTACCCTGGGCAGTTCGCGTCGATTGGCGTAGACCCGTAGTCCTGGTCGGCTGACTCGCTTTAGGGTATTGATGATGGGCTGGCGATTTTTTCCGCGATATTTCAGGGTCAGCACTAGCTTTCGCTTAATGCCCTCTCCAGCTTCTTCAAAGTTAGCAATAAAGCCTTCTTCCTTCAGAACGAGCGCAATGCTGCGCGTCATCTTGGTAGAAGAAACCTCTACTGTTTGATGCCGCATCATATTCGCATTGCGAATTCGTGTCAGCATATCTCCAATCGTGTCGTTAACCGCCATAGTTACTCCTTATGAACCGCCCCTCAGATAAACTAATTCTCCCGAAAGGGCATTCCCAATACTTTTAATAAGGCTCTGCCTTCTTCATCTGTGTTGGCAGATGTGGTGATGGATACGTCCATGCCACGAATTTGGTCAATACTGTCGTACTCCACCTCTGGAAAGATGAGCTGCTCACGCAGTCCTAAGGTGTAATTGCCCCGACCATCAAAGCTCTTCGGACTGACGCCCCGGAAATCACGAATACGGGGCAAGGTCAGGTTGATTAGCTTATCGAGGAAGGAATACATCCGGTCCTGTCGCAGGGTGACCATGACCCCAATGGGCATACCCTGGCGGATTTTAAAGCCAGCGATCGCCTTTTTGGCGCGGGTGACCACCGGGCGTTGGCCGGAGATCAGGGCAATCTCGCTGAGAGACGCTTCCAAGGCCTTAGCATTGGAGGCTGCTTCTCCTAATCCCCGGTTAATGGTGACCTTGAGAACCTTGGGAACCTGGTGAATGTTTTGATACTTAAACTGTTCCTGTAACTTAGGAACCGCTGTATCAAAGTAAAATTGTTTGAGTCTGACAGACATAGTGGGCTTACTCCTTTTGATGTTCTCTGGTCTGGGTCAGAGAACCGATGAAGATATTAGTCAATGATTTCACCTGTTTTCTTGAGCTTACGAACCTTGCGTCCGGACTCATCAAAGGTGTAGCAAATGCGGCTGGCTACGTTTTCCTTGGTGGAATAGAGCATCACATTTGACGAGTGAATTGGGTACTCACGCACTGTGATTTGTCCAGATTCACCTTCTTTCTGAGGCTTGAGGTGCTTAGTCTTTTGATTGACGCCCTCTACAATGACGGTGCTGTTCTTGGGAAAAACCTGAAGAATCTGACCGACCTTTGCCTTATCCTTGCCTGAGATCACCTGAACGGTATCTCCCTTTTTAACGTGCATGCGATGCCGCACTTGTTTTGTCTGCTGACGCTTAACCATTGTCTAGAGAACCTCCGGAGCCAAGGACACAATCTTGGTGAAATTCCGGTCGCGTAGCTCACGGGCCACAGGACCAAATACGCGGGTACCGCGGGGATTGCCATCGGCATTAATGAGCACGGCTGCATTGTCGTCAAAGGAGATGGTCATGCCACTTTCACGACGAATGGCTTTTTTCGTGCGCACAATGACTGCGCGAACGACATCGGACTTTTTAACGGGCATATTGGGAATAGCATCCTTAACCGTTGCAATCACAATGTCTCCCACGCCGCCGTAGGTTCGATTACCACCGCCAATGACGCGAATGCAGAGTAACTTCTTCGCACCGCTGTTGTCGGCAACGGTGAGGTAACTTTCCTGTTGAATCATGTGGCGCCACTCCTATGCTTGATTCGCCTTGGACAGAATGTCGGCAACTTCCCAGCGCTTGGTGCGGCTAAGAGGTCGGGTCTCGCGAATGCGAACGCGATCGCCTGTGTGACAAGTGTTTTCCGGGTCGTGGGCTTTAAATCGACGGGTTTTGACAACGATTTTGCCGTATTTGGGGTGAGGTGCACGGTTTTCCACCGCAACCACCACCGTTTTATCCATTTTATCGCTGACAACAGTGCCAACTCGCTCTTTAACTGCCATTAGGGAATAGTTCTCCTACGAATGCTCTCTCATGGGGATATTTTTAACTAGCTTTGCCTTGAACGCTCATGCTGGAGCGTCATGAGCTGGGCAATTTTATGTCGCCGGTGCTTGAACTCGTGAGGATTAACAGTTTGGCGGGTGGCCTGTTGAAATCGCAGATCGAATAGCTCGCGCTTGAGCTGCTGAATCTCGGTTTCAATCTCTTCTGTGGAGAGCTCTCGCAGATCAGACATTTTGGACAGTGCCATCTAGGAGTCCTCCTGTTTGTCAGCAATGATGAACTTGGTTTTAATCGGCATTTTGAATGATGCCAGACGCATCGCTTCTCGGGCAGTGGCTTCGGGAACCCCAGCAATCTCATACATAACCCGACCCGGCTTCACCACCGCAACCCAATATTCCGGGGCTCCTTTACCTGATCCCATGCGAGTTTCCGCAGGTCGCATGGTGACTGGTTTATCTGGAAAAATCCGAATCCAGATTTTTCCGCCGCGACGAATGTAGCGAGTCATGGCCCGCCGTCCGGCTTCAATCTGGCGCGAGGTAATCCAGGAGGGCTCAAGGGCTTGCAGGCCAAAATCACCAAAGCTAATCGTGTTGCCGCGGGTGGCTTTTCCCCGCATTCGCCCCCGCTGCTGTTTTCGGAATTTTGTTCTTCTTGGACTTAACATGATGGACGCTCGTAGCGAATCAATAAACTAACAGGGTTGAGAACTCTCACAAACAAGGAATCACAATAGATTTAGGACTCTTTGGACTCGGATCGATCTTCAAACTGCTGGCGGCGACGCTGCTGACGACGGCGACTTGGCGCCTCTCGGGGAGGTTGTTGAAGATCGGCACCGGGCAACACTTCACCTTTGAATACCCAAACCTTGATGCCTAAAATTCCATAGATGGTGCTAGCGGTTTTATAGGAATAGTCGATATCCGCCCGCAGGGTATGGAGAGGAACGCGCCCTTCTCGGGTCCATTCTGTACGGGCAATTTCAGCCCCGTTCAGACGGCCGGCCACCTGGATTTTAATTCCTTCAACCCCGGCGCGCTGAGCTCGTTGGATGGCTTGCCGCACGACGCGGCGGAAGGAAACTCGACGCTCGAGTTGCTGAACGATATAGTCCGCAATTAGGCTGGCCTCTGCATCCACACGCGCCACTTCCACTACGTTGATTCGGATGGGGCGATCGCTGCCAATCTCCTTCTGAAGCCCCTGACGCAGGGCATCAATACCGCTACCGCCACGACCCACAACAACGCCTGGACGAGCGGTGCGCACTTCTAAATCAACCTGATCCGCCTTCCGCTCAATCCGGACGCCCGCAATCCCAGCATTATTTAAGTTTTTATACACATAGTTGCGGATTTTCTGATCCTCTTGCAGCAGTTCGGGATACCGATCAAAGTCAGCAAACCAGCAAGAGCGATGAGGCTGGGTAATACCCAGACGAAATCCGGTTGGATGAATCTTTTGTCCCACGACAATGAATCCTTTTACTGAAAAGCAGTTAAAAACAGCAATCGAAATGGTTTACATCAAGCCACTATTCCGCATTCACCGGACTCACGGCAATCGTGATGTGGCAAGTTGGCTTGTGAATCTGATAGGCTCGACCCTGTGCCCTTGGACGATACCGCTTGAGGGAGGGTCCCTGGTCGGCATAGGCTTCCTTAATGATCAAGGAGGCACGCTCAAACCCGTCATTGTGCTCGGCGTTAGCGGCGGCAGACCGCAAGAGCTTGAGAACGGGTTCGCAGGCTCGATAGGGCATAAATTCAAGAATAATGAGGGCCTCGCGGTAGCTCCGACCTCGGATTTGGTCAAGAACTCGACGGACCTTGCGCGGAGACATGCGTACATACCGCGCAGTGGCATAGGCCCCTGTAATTGCTTTTAACTGACTGTTCATTACCTTACTTAAGATTCACTCACGAGGGAGATTGGACTTGAGAGATGCCCAGTCTAGGGCGCGAACCACTCACTACATGCGGGCTTTCTTGTCACCTTTGACATGGGTGCGGAAAGTTCGCGTGGGCGCAAACTCTCCCAGCTTATGCCCCACCATCTGCTCTGTAATGTAGACCGGAACGTGCTGCCGCCCGTTATGAACAGCAATGGTGTGGCCAATCATCTGGGGCAAAATGGTCGACGCTCGTGACCAAGTTTTAATTACCTGCTTTTCCCCCTTGGTATTCAGGGCCTCAATCTTACTCATGAGGTGATCCGCAACAAAAGGACCTTTTTTTAGAGAGCGAGCCATAATTTTGGGTGATATCCAGACAACGATAGGTTTGCAGTGGGAACAGACTAGCTATCTCGACCTCCGCGGCCCCGCTTGGAGGACCGACGGCGGCGGCGCACAATCAACGCATTACTTTGCTTCTTCTTCTTCCGAGTCTTGTATCCGAGGGCTGGCTTACCCCAAGGCGTCACAGGTCCGCTGCGACCAATGGGAGCTCGGCCTTCCCCCCCACCGTGGGGGTGATCCACCGGGTTCATCACCGAGCCTCGAACCTTAGGACGACGACCTTTCCAGCGATTACGTCCGGCCTTGCCCACGGACAGGTTGCTTGCCTCCACGTTGCCCACCTGACCAATGGTGGCGTAGCACTCTTTACGGAACATTCGCATCTCACCGGAGGGCAGTTTGAGCGTGACCAGATCTCCTTCCTTGGCAACCACCTGAGCCAACGCGCCAGCTGCCCGGACAATCTGACCCCCGCGACCGGCAACCAGCTCAACGTTGTGTACCTCTGTACCCAGAGGAATGTTGGCTAGGGGAAGTGCATTGCCAATTTCAATGGGAGACTCAGGACCCGCCTGAATAGTGGCCCCAATTTCCAGGTTTCGGGGATGCAGAATGTAGCGCTTCTCTCCATCTAGATAGTGAATCAGCGCGATGCGAGCGTTGCGGTTGGGATCGTACTCAACCGTGGCGACCTTGCCCGGTACGTTGAGCTTGCTGCGATAGAAATCAACGATGCGGTAGCGACGCTTGTGGCCGCCCCCGCGACGACGGCTGGTGATGACGCCCCGATTGTTGCGACCTTTGTGGCGGTGACGACCCTTAACCAGACTTTTTTCTGGCCGATCCACCGTCACTTCGGCAAAGTCAGAGGTGGTCTTCTGGCGAGACCCCGGTGTGTAGGGTCGATAGTATCGAATACCCATAATGATTTACTCAGGACAACTTGCAATGGAAAAATTCAGAGGGAAACCCAGTGGGTCTAGACTTCCGGAAAAAGATTAATCAGATCCCCTTCGGCCAGGGTGACGACAGCTCGCTTGTAGAGAGAGCGATTTCCCATGAAGCGGCCAAATCGGCGCTTTTTTCGAGGTGGGTTTTGGGTACTAATTCCGGTCACCTTGACACCAAACAGCTCTTCGATGGCGGCTTTGATTTGTGGTTTGGTGGCCTTGGAATTGACTTCGAAGGTATATTGGTTATTTTCCAGAAGCATCGTGGCTTTTTCAGTCACGATGGGGCGCCGAATTAAATCGGCTAGGGATGTGGGGTTGATTCTAGCCACCGTAGACCTCCTGAATTTTTGCGATCGCAGATTGGGTTACCACAATAGAATCCGCCGCTAGCAAATCATAGATATTTAACTGATCAGCCAAGAGCAGCTTGACGTTTTCAATATTGCGAACCGACAGGTAGAGGGTTTCATGTTTCTCGGACACAATGAGTAGGGTTTTAGCCTCAGGCGCAACGCCCCAGCGCCCCAACGCTGCAATAATTTCCTTCGTCTTAGGCCGAGAAAGCTGAGCGCTGAAGTCTTCCACCACAATCAAACTCTCTGCCCGGCTGCTCAGGGCCGTGGTCAAGGCCAGCCGCCGCTCCTTGCGATTCATTTGCACAGAGTAATCGCGGGGTTTCGGTCCGAAAATAACGCCGCCGCCACGCCAGAGGGGAGAACGAATGGACCCGGCCCTAGCCCGTCCGGTGCCCTTTTGACGCCAAGGCTTGCGCCCGCCGCCGCGCACTTCGGATCGAGTCTTACTGGAGGCGGTTCCCTGGCGCTGATTGGCCATTTGCCGAGTCAGGGCTCGATGCACCAGCCCCGCTGCCGTCTCCTCCGACGCCACTTTTACCTCAAACTCCGCTTGACCAGCTTCTTTTCCTTGCCAGTCCCGGACTGTACAACTAACCATGATGCTTTAACTCCAACAGATCAATCCACTTAAATCGCTTAAGACTTGCCCACGATGGTGGCGGGGCAAATGTTGAGGAGCGCCCCTGCTTTCCCCGGAACCGCCCCTTTGATCAGCAGTAGATTGCGATCTGCATCAACGGAAACCACCGTGAGCTTGCGAATCGTCACCTTGCTGTTTCCGTACTGACCTGCCATTCGCTTCCCAGGATAAATTCGACCTGGGGTTGTGCCAGCTCCTGTCGAACCTGGCAGGCGATGGTTTTTGGAACCGTGAGACATCGGACCCCGGCGGAATCCATGGCGCTTCTGGTAGCCAGCAAATCCACGCCCAATGCTGGTCCCTGTTACATCCACCAGTTGACCGGCATCGAAACGATCCACCTTAATTTCCTGACCCAGTTCAAACTCGCCGGCATCGGACACGCGATATTCGCGTAGATGACGCTTTGCCCCGGTTTCTGTTTTCCGCAGATGCCCCAGCTCTGGTCGGGTCAGGGCCTTCTCTGCAACATCGCCGTAGGCAATTTGAATGGCACTGTAGCCGTCCGTCTGTGCAGACTTAATCTGAGTCACTGGACAGGGTCCAGCCTGTACAACAGTTACGGGAATCGATCGACCTTCGTCGTCGAAGATTTGGGTCATCCCCAACTTGGTTCCAAGTATGCCAACTGACACGGTAAAGGGTCTCCCTCTCAACACAAAACACAGGGATTCGCAAAGCCATGGCGCCAGGATATTGAACCTACCTGCTACACAAGAAACTTCCAGAACAACAAAGGGGTGATGTTTTGAAAGGCCTTGCTAGGACAGGCTCAAACCACCAACATAGCGTTGGTTCATGCAGCGCAGCGCTTCACAGCGATGTGAGGCACGAGGTCATAACATTGCTTGCTGGATTGAAGTCTGCTCTAAAGCTTCGGAACAGCGATCCAACGGTTGCCAGGACTTGAATCAAGGTTGAATCAGTATCCTTTTTGGCAGCGATCTACAATCATAGGGGAGGCCCGGATAAATGTCCATAGTCGCGGCAAAATTAATTCGAGGAAGGACAAGACAAGGATCCGGGAATTCGATAGGCTAGTGGCTAATCTCTGGTGCAACCTTCCTTCCTTCGCACCAGCCCCGTTCACCCGCAGCCGGACACCCTCCATGATGACGTTTATCCTCTGTCTCCTTGCCATTGCTACCCTGGGTTGGGGGTTTTATCGGGCCCGGCCCATGGGCAAGCTAGGATTGGTGGCTTGGCTGCAATCTGTGGTCTTGATGAGCCCCTGGTTAATTCTTTTTATCCTAATTGGAATTGGCCTGTCTCCGAACTGGGCCGTTATTCTGGCCCTGATCGTGATTTCAATTGGGATTTACATCGCCCTCGGTCGCTGGCTGAGGGCGATCGCAACCCAAGAGGGTTTGATCGATCGACAATCTTCGGGATCGTCTGGGGGGAAACCGTCCCTGTCTGCCGCCCCTGGAACGCCCCAAACCGCCTCAGCGTTGAACTCAGAATCTGCGCCCCAGGACCAGCCCCCTGAGAGCGCAGACTCCGCCCAACCGTTCATTCCGGTCCCCAATGAAGATCTGCAGCGCATGAAGGGGATTTTTGGGATTGATTCTTTTTTCGCCACGGAAACTATCCCCTACCAGGATGGCGTGATCTTCAAGGGGAATCTACGGGGTGAAGTGGAGACCACCTACGCCCGTCTCAACGAGGCGCTAGAGGAGGCCCTCGGCGATCGCTATCGTCTGTTTCTGGTGACAGACCAAGAGGATCGTCCCGTGGTCATTGTGCTCCCCAGTCGCAACGATCCAAAGCCAATGTCGCTGTTTCAACAGGGATTTGCGCTCCTTTTAGCGATCGCCACCACCGTATCCTGCCTGGCTTCTGCCGCCTTTCTGTTGGGGTTTGACCTGTTCTCTAGTCCAGAGCGGATCAAGGAAGCGTTGCCCATTGGCCTGGGGCTAGTGGGGCTACTCTTAATTCATGAGATAGGGCATCAGGTCCTCGCTCGTCGGCATGGTGTGAGATTTAGCCTTCCGTTCTTTTTTCCCACCCTCCAAATTGGCTCCTTTGGGGCGCTGAATCGATTTGAGTCGCTGATCCCTAATCGTCCAGTGCTGTTTGACGTTGCCTTTGCGGGACCGGCTATGTCAGGCCTGGTTTCGCTGCTGTTGGTCATTCTGGGACTATTTTTGTCGAGCCCCAATCCTGCCATTCCCGAAGGCAGCGTGCTGCTGTCATTCCCTACCCCTCTGTTTCAGGGATCAATCTTGGTGGGCTCGCTCGCTCGGGTCATCTTAGGCAACGGAATTCAAGCTGACTTAGTCGCGGTTCATCCGTTGTTTGTTGTGGGCTGGCTGGGGCTGGTCATTAATGCGATTAACCTCATGCCGGCTGGTCAGCTGGATGGCGGACGGGTGATCCAAGCCATTTATGGCCGTCGGGTTGCAGGACGCACCACCTTGTTTACGTTGATTTTTCTGGCTCTCGCGGCCCTGGTGAACCCCCTGGCGCTTTACTGGGCAATTATCATTTTGTTCCTGCAGCGGGAACTAGAGCGGCCCACTCAAAATGATCTCCTGGAGGTGGACGACACCCGTGCCGCCCTGGGATTGCTGGCACTGTTTCTGACGGTCTCGGTCCTGATTCCCTTAACCCCGAGTTTGGCTGGGCAGCTCGGGATTGGCCGATAGCGCTGGCCATTAGGAAACAGCGGGATTCAGCTTAATAATGGCCTACAATAAAGTCATCCTTGCATTCCCTGCTGCTTGACTATGGCTATTAAAAAAGGAAACTCCGTTCGCCTGATTGAAGAGAAATTTGCCAACAGCGTGGAAGCGTTGGCCAGCGATCGCCGTCTACCGCCTTACGTCTTTGAGGGAACCGGAGAGGTGGTGGAAATTCGCGGTGACTATGCCCAGGTTAAATTTAAAGTCCCCACCCCCAACGTCTGGCTGCCCGTTGATCAGCTAGAGGCCGTCTAGCCTTGATGGATCTCAACTCAATTTTAGATGGCCCGCCTTTGCCCTTTCCTCACTAGCCCTCTCTAGCGCCATGAATGTCCAATATTGCCATCCCGCTCCTGCTTCTAAAGTCACGATTATTGGCGCAGGGAATGTGGGCAGCACCTTGGGGCAGCGCTTAGTGGAGAAGGACATTGCCGATGTCATACTGCTCGATATTGATCCTGGGCGTCCCCAGGGACTAGCCCTGGATTTAATGGAAGCTCGGGGAGTCGAACGCCACGATCGCACGATTGCGGGTACCGATAATTACGATCTGACCCAGGATTCTGACATCATTGTGGTCACTGCAGGCCTGGCGCGTAAACCCGGCATGAGTCGAGAAGACCTGCTGAAGGTGAATGCCCAGATTGTCATGGAAGTGACCCAGCAGGCGATTGCTCGGTCACCAGATGCCATTGTCCTGGTGGTGACCAATCCCCTGGATGTGATGACCTACCTGGCCTGGAAAGTCAGCGGGCTGGCTCCTCGACGCGTGATGGGGATGGCAGGGGTTCTGGACGCATCACGCTTCCAGACCTTCATTGCCCTGGAGTTGCGAGTTTCTATTAAGGATGTGACGGCCACGGTTCTGGGCGGCCATGGGGATCTAATGGTGCCCTTGCCTCGCTACTCTACGGTCAATGGCATTCCAATTACTGAGTTATTGAGCGCCGAGACCATTGATCGCCTGGTGGAACGGACGAAAAATGGGGGCGCAGAAATTGTGAGCTTGATGAAGGCTGGGAGCGCCTATTTTGCTCCGGCTTCCTCTGCCTGCTTGATGGTGGAATCCATCTTATTTAATCAAGCGCGCATCGTGCCCGCAGCGGTATACCTAGATGGCGAATACGGTCTTGCGGACATCTTTCTGGGAGTGCCGGCTTGTCTCAAACGCGACGGTGTCGCACAAATCTTGGAGCTGCAGCTCACCGAGACTGAGCAAGCGGCGCTGCAAAAATCAGCGGAGGCGGTGCGTCAAAATCTGGATCTCGTCGCTTCCGGTTTTTCTCCCTAGGAGACCCGTTCAGGGAGCAGATCCCCACCCGCTTCAGCCCCAGCCACGCGAGTAGACTCTATTGCTACCGCCGGATTGCAGCGGATATGATCACCTCGGCCGTGACGCGGATCACACTCAGAGGATGGGGGAAAATATTAGCTTAGGAAGACTTAATGAAGGTGCGATCGCACCAAAGGTTTTGCCTATCCCTTGAGCATTTTGAGGGATGGCCTCCTTTGACCATCTTGCTCATCTTCACCCGTCAATGGTGCGCCGCGCCCCTGACTGAAGCGTGAGACATTGCAAAGGAAACCTAGGCTTTTCAACTCGATGCTTCATGACCTCGATGCGTTCTGTAAAGGTCCACCTTTAGCCTGCATCTTGGCATGAAGCTGACGAAATTCAGCTTGAATGAGGGGAATCCAGCAGGAGCTGTAACCAAAATGAATTTCATCGTTGCTTCAGATATGAGCCAATCTTTGGGTTTGGAAAGCTGTGAACAGGTGATTTATAGCCATCTGCTGGCCTGTGTCAAAGCTGAATCGCCGGAACAGGTACTCCAGCGCTTTCATCGTCTTTTTATCCTGGGGCAACAGTATCCAGACCCCAAGATTCGTCAGGCCCTTGAACAGCTCTTGCGTCAGCACAGCAATACGCGCATGCTGCTGCCCTTTTTTAATCGCTGTTGCCATATCCTTGTCAATCGCTGGCAACTGGCGGCGGCGGATAAGCAGGCGGTGTCTCATCTACTGGAGCTGATCAAACAGGTCCAAACCCCCAGTCGTGCCAGCCGAGGCGGCCATGCCGGCAATCGTCTGCGTTTGCTGGTTTATCAATTTGCAGAGAGCGACTATTTTCAGCAGCTCAATCGCATTGGCGAGTTTGTGCGGGGACCAGGGCGCACCTCGGACCAAGCCCCCCTGGTCACCTTAATTCACCGCTATCCCTACCTCTATTCCCATTGTCTGCTGAGTCAACAAGATGATCCTGAGCAGCAACGCATCATTCGTGTTGCTCAGGTGGAAAAGCAAAAAGAGTTCGAACAAAACCTGTCTCGCTACATGGCCCTGTCCACCGTAAACCGGGGCGGGGTGGCGCCCTTACCCATGCCTGGAAAGGTAGAAAACCCAACGCTTTTAAGCCACCGGGATCTCCAGCAGACCCTGAAACATTTTGTCGGACCTGTGAACGGTCGAAGCAGCAGCTATCGTCATCGTGCTCAACGCTTTATTCGCACGGTTCAACCGCAAACCGCTTTCGCAGACTTCAAGCAGGATATTTATCAATATTTGCTGGCGGATCTCGACCCGCAATATGTGCACTGCCGATTTGGTAAACAGCTGCAACAAACCCTTGCCACGATTTCGCCCGAGCAGGACAGGCAACCCATGACCAATATTTTGATGAATCGCACCTTTACCCAGCTGTTGAATTTCTTGGTGATTGAAAGCCGGCGATCGCCTCAGCACGCTATCTTTATGGATCTCATTTCTAATCTGGGCAGTACCCAAACGGTGGGGCTGCTGCTTAAGTTAGTGCTTCTAGAAAAATCCGTCCGTACATCCCTGGAGCGACGCATTTCAGTGCTGTTTAATCACTATGAAAACTATAAGCAGGCCGCCGTGGGCTGGCTGGTGCGCTGCCTAGAAAAAGTCAACTTAGCCTTTACGACCCATTTTAGTAAGCTTGATTTTTCCTACCTGGGAGCACTGTAAGCCTTCCAGGGAAAGAAAATCCCCAGCTAGGGCACCCACAGAAGATCGCCTAGGAATTCTTCCTAAGGATGATTGCCCTGGGTGCCCTACCTTGCTCCTAGGCCGGGTGGAAGTAAAAGGCAAACCCCAACACCAGGTAGGTGGCCAGCAGCAGGGTGCCTTCCAGCCAGTTGGAAAGACCGTCAGAGCTGATGGAGTTGGCAAGAAACACTGCCACCACCACTGCTACCAGCTCAAAGGGATTAAAGTCGAGATCCATCGGTTGGCCCATTAATCCACCGGCAATCACCAAGAGGGGCGCAACAAACAGCGCAATTTGCAAGCTAGACCCCACCGCCACCGACAGGGAAAGATCCATTTTATTTTTCATGGCCACCGTAACCGCGGTGACATGTTCGGCGGCGTTGCCAATAATGGGGAGAAGGATCACCCCGGTGAAGAGGGGAGTCAGGTGGAGCTGCTCTGTGGCAGATTCTAAACTTTGCACCAGAAGCTCCGATTCCACAGCAACGGCCAGCGTCGCCAAGAGCAACACCACGGTCCAGCGCTTCAAGCTTGGCTGGTGCGGTTTTGGGTTGGTTGGGGCAGGGGAGGTTTCACCCTCTGGAGTTGCGTGGTCGGCTAGACCGGCATCGTACAGGTAACGATGGGTCTTCATAGAAAACAAAAGCGTCAGGGCATATACCAACATCAAGACCACCGCCACTGCCATGGAAAGATTTCGAATCGAGAGTTCGGGAATGCCCACTGAGGTGTAGTGAATGGCCGTGGGTAGCAGAATTGCCACCACAGCCAGGTTCATGGAGGAAGCATTGACGCGGGCAATCAACGGCTGAAAGGATTGCTCTTTGAAGCGGACGCCCCCCAGGAGCATGGCCAGCCCCATGACCAGAAGAAGATTGCTAATAATGGATCCTGTAATGCTGGCCTTAACCACCTCAATGAGTCCAGCGTTCAGGGCCACTAGCGCAATAATCAGTTCCGTGGCATTGCCGAAGGTGGCGTTGAGTAAGCCGCCCAGGGAGGGGCCAACCACCACAGCAATCTCCTCCGTGGCTGTTCCCATCCAGGCTGCTAGGGGCACAATGGCCAGGGCAGAGGTGAGGAAAATGACCAGAGGATCGAGGTGATATAAAGCAGATCCAAGGGAGACGGGAATAAACAGCAGTAGGCTGGTCAGAATTTTTTGGGTAACACTCACAGCTTTTATCCAGCGAATAGAGAAAATTGAGAAGGGAGGACGCAGGACGCAAGAGCCGCAGCCCTTGAGTTTTGCGGAGAATCGCACCGGACTAGCCGTCATCAGCATCTCGCTGACTCAACTCAATGATGTGGCCATCGGGGTCTTGGGTAAATAGGGCAGGTCGTCCAGAGGCGCTAGGCTGCACTGGATATCCGGCTAGTTCCAACTGCCGTTGGCAGGTGCCCAGGTCGGTCACGGCAAACGCTAGGTGACGGTTCCGACCCCAGCGTTCCGTATTTAGGGCATCGGCTGGTGCAAGACTGGACTCAATCAGATGAAGCTGCTGTTTACCCAGGCTGTACCAGAGCCCCGGAAAGGAAAGGGGGCGATCGCTAGGGCAAAGCCCCAGAATTCCCTCGTAAAACTGACGCGATCGCCCCAGGTCTTGAACGGGCAGGGCCGCATGTAAAAATTCTGTCACCGTCATGCTTGAAATCGACTCCAACGAAATTTTATCGGCAGGCGTGATCAGGAATCCTAAGAGGCAGACGCCGCATCGGGGGACGATCCCTCAGGCTTTCGTGCCCAGGTGTAGAGGAGGAGGACCACCGTGGATGCTCCAAAACTATCAATCAAAACGTCTAGCCCCTGGGCGGTCCGTCCGGGCACAAAGGACTGATGAAATTCATCGGAGATGGCGTAGAGAATCGATCCGGCGAGGGCCATGATCAAGGCGCGTCTCCAGGGCAGCTTGAAACTGACCCGCCCCATCCAATAGCCCAAGCCCGTAAGCATTGCATATTCACTAAAATGTGCTCCTTTGCGGACCCAGAGGTTGATGTGATGCAATTGATCCAGGCTGAGAAATTGAAACTGAGCCCGGAGCAGCGTTTCGATCAGAGATTGCGAATGGGACCAGCCGCCTAGAGGGGTGGAAAGGCTGAAGATTAGGATCATCCAAGCCAAGAAGCCTAAGCAGGGCAGTATGACTAGAAACATGGCAGCAAGATCGCGGCAGCAAAAGATAGGAAGAGTCTAGGAAACAGATATTTAAACATACCTGCTGTCTCGTCTAGTGCATAGCATTCCCGCTATCGCCTGGAAGAACAAACGCTCCAACAAGACTCCGCAGCTCTGGAAGGACGAGCCTGCCTTGATTTTCTTAGAGAGCCCTTTTTATGATGAATAATAAAGCAATCATGTGAGGCCTCTGTTAAGTTGAAACCGATTGTGATTGGGGTCTCGGGTGCCTCGGGTTTAATTTACGCGGTGCGAACCTTGAAATATCTGTTGGCTGCTGACCATAGGGTGGAACTCGTTGCGTCTAAGGCTTCCTATCAGGTTTGGCAAGCGGAGCAGGGGATTAAGATGCCGCCCGATCCGGAAAAACAAGTGGATTTTTGGCGATCGCAAGCTGGGGTAGACACCGGCCAGCTCACCTGCCATGCCGCCAGTGATGTGGGAGCCAGCATTGCCAGCGGGTCCTATCGCACCTTAGGAATGCTCGTGATTCCCTGTAGTATGAGCACCGTCGCCAAACTTGCCCAGGGTCTTAGTGGGGGACTGCTCGAACGGGCTGCTGATGTGCAGCTCAAGGAGGGCCGCAAGCTCGTTGTGGTGCCTCGAGAGACTCCCTTTAGCTTGATTCACCTGCGCAACCTCACTGCCCTAGCAGAAGCAGGTGCTCGAATTGTGCCAGCCATTCCGGCTTGGTATCACAATCCCCAAAGCATTGAAGATTTAGTGGACTTTGTGGTGGCCCGTGCCCTCGACCAGTTTGAGTTAGACTGCGTGCCCCTCGATCGCTGGCGCGGTCCTCGATAGGGGCGGTTCAATATTCTGTATGTCGAGACTCTGTGGTTCCATACTCTGGCGAAAGTTAAACCTGTTGGCCTGGGGATGGCACCCTATGCAGCTGGTCAATGTTGTGGGGGCGGCAAACTCAACCTGGGGATGGAGCACTTTAAAATAGCGCGATTGACGCAGTCGATACGGCGTCGGCTCATCCGGATTGAGTGGCCGGGAAGAAAAGATCAGATAGCGTCTTATTTGCGACAAATCCGGCTCAAAAATGGGCGGAAGTGTGGCGCCGTAGTGAGCTGAATCCGAAATTAAATGATCCCAGGTTTGGCTGGGCAAGACCGCCGGGGGGACGGCAAGATGGCATGTCCCACAGCGTGCCAAGTAGCGAGATTGTCCCATCTCAAGCACCGGGGTGAGCCGATCCATCAGATTTTCCTGAGGGATCGCAGAGGGGACGAGATTCGGGGCGGACTGTGCCCAGCTTGCCACGGCGCTTAACCCCAGTCCCCACAAACAACTCACCAGCATCAGCACCAGCCAAATGAGTCTCGACCGCGATTTTTGAGTCACTTGAGCCATCAGCAGGGTCCATCGAGTGGCGTGGGGTCGGCTCCATCATACCGAACCCCCGGTTCATCCGTCTTGCCCGATTCCGTCACGATCGCCTCTGCGGGGCGATAACCCTGCCCAGCCCCTAATTAGGACTACGGACCACAATGACAATACTGGGACTTTCGCGGGCAATACGTTCGGGAATATTGCCCTTAAAGACCTGCTGGAGTAGATGTTCGCGAGTTGCCCCGAGAATAATCACGTCTACCTTTTCCTGACGGGCCAGTTCCAGGATGGCATCGGCCACATTCGTAGCGCACAGCGATCGGGATCGAACCTGCCCCTGCACCTGCATCTGGAGTGCCTGCGCCTCGGTCTGCAGCGCCATATCCGATAGCTCAATCACGGGCGAGCTGGACCTGGCAACGACCTGACATAGATCCACAACGGGACTAGAATCAATTCGACAAAGACTGGGCATCAGTTTGAGGGCAAGCTTGCCATTGGGGCCACCGGCAATGGGAACCAGCCAGTGATGGATGCGGGAAAGGTCCGGCCGATGGGAGTTACACACCAGTAAAACCTGGCCGGAGGCTTGACGAATGATGGTATCCACAACATTGCCAAAAATGCGTTCCTGGGGAGCGGGCCGTCGCTCCCATCCCATCAAAATCAGATCGATAAGCCGCTCTTTTTCCGTTTCTAGAATGGCTTGAGCGACCTCGCGGGCCACCTTGATTTGGGTATGAACCGGGACACCGGCCTGCTCCGCTCGCCGGACGGAACGCTCTAGCAATCGTTTGGCCGCACGAACATCAACGGCCGCTTCTGTTAGGGGAGTCTCCCCACTCACCACAATGACCTGTAAGCATTCGAGCTCATAGTTTCGATCGCGGGCCAGGGTAATGGCTAACTGAATCAGAAAATCAGCCGTTTTGGGGTTGGAGAGCGGCAGGAGAATTCGACCCTGGCCCACCGCTGGCGATCGCGTTTGGTAGACCACGTAGGAGGGTTCGGCAATAGCCTCTAAGCGATAGGTTTGGCCGCTTAAATGGTTAGATTCCACCCGAATAATATCGGCCCGCGTAATGATACCCACTAATTTCCGTCCCTCCACCACGGGCAGACGGCTCAGGCTGTAGTGGTCGAGCAGATACAGCACTTCAGAAAGCTTGGCGCGAGTTGCCACCGTGATTGGGGCCGGAGTCATAATGCTCTGAAGCCGATCGGACTCATCAAAGCGATCGCGGGGAATCGGGGTCAGATCGGAAAGGGTGACAATGCCCACCAGCCGGTCCCGGTGCATCACGGGAAAGCCGCGATGGTGGGATCGGGCAAAGGCTTCTCGTACTTCTTTGAGGGATAAGTCCTTGGGCAAGGTTTCCACCCGGCGCTGCATAATATCCGCAGCTGCCAGGCGATCTAACAGATTTTCTGTGGGCAGGGGCGCCGGGCGATCGCGCTGGGAGGTCAAGAGGTGATCATAGATGGATCCTGGCTGGACGCGCTCTGCCACTAGGTAGGCGACAACCGCGCTAATCATCAAGGGCAAAACCAGATTGAAGTCTGTGGTCATCTCAAAAATGATCACAATTCCAGTCATGGGAACGCGGCTCACGGCCCCAAAAAAAGCGCCCATCCCCACGAGACTGTAGGACACCACCGCCCCCGTTCCGAGCAACTGTGCCTGCACCAGACCCACTAAATGGCCAACCGCCGCCCCCAAAACCAAACTAGGCGCAAAGATGCCGCCGGGGGTCTCAGCACTGTAGGAGACAATGCTCAGCAGGAACTGCACTCCAAAGGCAACCACCACAAACCGCCAGCCGAGGTCATTGCCATAGTTGATCACATTGCGCAATCCGGCATTATTTCGAAAGATCTCTGGCATCCAGCTCACCACAATGCCACAGATTAATCCCGCTAGGGCAATGCGCCACATCAGCCGTAGCTTTAGACCCTGATGGGACAGTTGCAGCCCCTTCACCATGCCCTGGTTAAACAGCCCCCCCAAAACTCCAGCGACCCCGCCCAATAAAATATAGAAGGGAATTTCGGGAATGGAAAAGCCCGTGTTCACCTCGGATAACCCGACGGTAAAGCCCTGCCCTCCCATTACCCGGGCCACCACTGCCCCAATAAAGGAGGCAATAATTGCCGTTCCCAAGGTTAACCCGGATAGATCCTGGAGCAGCCCTTCCACCACGAATAACACCCCAGCGAGGGGGGCATTAAAGCCCGCCGCCAGTCCTGCCCCCGCGCCCGCCGCAATCATTTGACGGCGATGATCCGGCACCGTGGGCAACCAGTAGCTCAGCTGAGCCGCGAGAGAGGCCCCAATTTGCACCGTGGGTCCCTGACGCCCCAGCATAAAGCCAGACCCCAGGGTTAGGGTGGTCACCAGCAGCTTGACAAGGGCAACCCGTAAATTCAAGGGCATTGGTAACTGAGCCAGGGCAATCTTCACCTGCGGAACCCCGCTGCCGTTCGCTGTGGGCGCAAGATATTCTACGATTGCCCCTGCAATCAGTCCGCCCAGTAACCCAAACAGGGGCAGGACTAGGTAGGGTGGCCCAACCGTCGCTAAATAAATACGCCAGCTGCCGAGTTGGCCAATCCCCTGCTGCAAAATGACAGCGGCCAATCCAGAAATTAGCCCAATCAGACAGGCCTCAAGGATAGCAACCCGCTTGGGTTGTAGGAAATAACGAATCCGCTGGCCAAGAACAGATAGCGAGATGCTCATGGGCAATAGCACAGGCGACAGTGTCTATCTTGCGAAACAGCGCGACCGGAAGACAAGTTTTCTGCCTCGATTCACTCGATCCGCTGGAGCGGCTGCAACCGATTTCTCCAAGGCCTCAGCCACCGTAGGGGCAGGACTGCCTGCAAATTGCCTTAAAATAAAGATTGATTTTTCAACGCGCTCCAGACTAGGGTGTTCCATGGCTGACGAACTGACCACGGGCGATCGCGTGCGGTTGATCGCGCTGCCCGCTTACGTTAAAACCGCAGAGCCGATGCCCATGCTGCGCCCACCGACGGTCTTGAGCCTCGGAGAGGAAGGAGTCATTTTGGGACGACAGCCTGGCAACGAATGGAGCATTCGATTTAAAAAGGGAGCCTATCTTCTTCAGGGTGACTATGTGGAGCGAATTGATGCCGAGCCTGTGGATTCATATTCGGCTGGTGAATCCCCTTAGGGGGTCTGCAATTTATCCAGAATGGCCTCAGGCCCCACAATGGAACAGACGGGAATTGTCAGGTAGGTGGCGGCAATGCGCTGGATCGTCGCCAGATCCACCGCCTGGATGCAGCTGGCATAGGCTCCATCGTACTCCTCTCCCAAGCCTAGGTGTTCGTACCAGCCAAACAGCTGGGCCAGTTGGGCATTGGTTTGTTTGTTGAGGGTGTATTGCCCTATGAGCTTTTGCTGGGCCATCGTCAGGTCTTCCCTCGAAAGGTCGTTTTGGACAAGCTGAGTGATCTCTTGTCGCAGCTGTTCGTAAGCCACTTGAGTTTGACTTGGCCGGGTGCCCAAATAAATTACCCAGGAGGCTGGATCCTGGCGCGTTGGGAAAAACCCAGAAACCTCGTAGGCCAGCCCTTGCCTTTCGCGTAGCTCCAGAAACAGCCGACTTGACAGGCCGTTGCACAGATGGGTCAGCAGCAGCTTTAATCCCCAGTAGTCGGGATGGTGAACTGACACCCCCAAATACCCAAAGGCAATGATGGACTGCTGCGTGGGTTGGGGGGTGAGAATCTCCACAGGTGCTTGTCTCGCTGCAGGCAGCGGCACCGGGGGATCGGGAACAGCCCGCTGAGGGGGGGGCCAGTCTCCCCAGTAGCGTTCCACCCAACGGAAGGCCTGTTCAGGGTCAATATTACCAGCCACACTCACCACGGTCTTGTCTGGGCGAAAATACCGTTGATGAAACGACCTTAAATCGTCAACCTGTAAGTTTTGTACCGTTTCTAAGGTGCCATAGCTGCTTTGGGCATAGGGATGTGTTCCATAGATCGCCTCCTGCAGCGGACGCAAGGCCAGGGCAAGGGGCTGCTCCTGACGGGCGGCAATCGCTTGCAGGGTAATTTGACGCTCTATTTCCAGTTCCTGGGCTGGAAATGTGGGCGATCGCATCACCTCCGCGGCCAAAGCCAGCAGGGGTTCGAAATCCTCAGAGACGGCCTTCAGGCTCAGCACCGCGTAGTCGGGGGCGGTGTCCGTGCCGAGGCTTGCCCCCATGGACTCCACAATTTGGGCAACGTCCACCGAGGAGTAAGCAGCGCTGCCTTTGGTGATCACGCTAGCAACGAGGTGAGAGAGTCCCCATCCGTTGACGTCTTCCCGACGAATTCCCGCGTCCATCAGAAACCGAGCCGCCACGACATCCACCGCGGGGTTGGGGGTGACCAGTAAAACAAGGCCATTGGGAAATGAATATCGATAGGGGCGCAGGGGCACTGTTGAGGAAGCAGTCAGCAAGCGGGATACCAAGTGAGGGGTTGGGGATGATCGAACTCCATCAAGTTTTTTACTCTCAAGTTTCTTACTCTGAGATCCCAAGTCCCTCTATTTTTTCCCAGCCTAACCCTTTTCTAAGCAGAATCGGGTTATCTCCGCACAAATCAACCATTGTGGAGGGGGCGTCCGTGGGTTCCTGGTCAATATCGACCAGGATATCGACCAGGGGGTCAAAGGCATCAAACAGCTCCACGGTATTGTCCGGACTGCGGGTGGCGCTAAAGGAGTGATGCATGCCCTCTGGAAGCCGTGCCGAGGTTGAGACGATGGGATGGTCCAGGGTGGTCAGTAAGGACTGACAGAGAACATGATCCGGGACGCGAATCCCCGTTGTTTTCCGCTTAGGATTCAGAATAATCTTAGGAACCAGCTTAGTTGCGGGCAAAATAAAGGTATAGGGACCCGGAATGAGCCGCCGCATGAGCCGGTAGGCCGGATCCTTGACATAGGCATATTGGGAAATATTCGAGAGCGAGGAGCATAGGAAGGTGACAGGCTTATCGTTGGAGAGCTGTTTAAGCTGCCGCACCCGCTGAATCGCAGACTTAGAGTTGAGATCGCAGCCAATAGCGTAGACGGTATCGGTGGGGTAAAGCATCACTGCCCCTGCTGCCAAATCTTGACAGATTTGATCCACGGTGCGCTGCTGGGGATTCTCTGGATGCAAGGTGAAAAGACGCGCCATTAAAATCTGCCATCATAAGGTGAACGATAAAAAGTCTCCGTGACCCCCATGCCCAAGCTTGTTTACTTTGATTGCCCAACGGGAATCGCAGGAGATATGTGTCTAGGAGCGCTTGTTGACGTGGGAGTGCCTGTGGACTTCCTCCAGGCTCAGTTAGCTCAACTTTCCCTTTCTTCAGAGTATCAACTAACCGTCAAGCGCGTACAGCGTGGGGGACAGCAGGCAACCCAGGTACAGGTGAAAACCAGCGGCCCTCACCCCCATCGACATCTCGGAGAGATTCAACAGATCCTGACGTCGGCCCAGCTACCGCCGCAGGTCACTACCTGGAGTCTAAAGGTTTTTCAAAATTTAGCGATCGCAGAGGGATCGGTGCATGGGGTGCCCCCCGAGGCTGTTCATTTCCATGAAGTGGGGGCGGTGGATGCGATGATTGACGTCGTGGGCACCTGCCTGGGCCTACATTGGCTGAAGGTGGATCAGATTTACTGCTCGGCCTTGCCCACGGGCGGAGGCACCGTTCGGGCTGCCCACGGAACGCTGCCCGTGCCCGTGCCCGCCGTTCTAGAACTCTGGGCACAGCGATCGGTGCCGATCTACCACAGCGGGATCGAGGGGGAACTGGTGACGCCCACAGGGGCCGCGATCGCTGTTACCCTTGCCCAGACCTTCGGACCGCCCCCAGCTATGCAGATCCAAGAGATTGGCCTGGGAGCAGGTCAACGCCATTTACCTTGCCCTAACGCTCTCCGGCTCTGGCTTGGGGAAAGCCCAGCAGACGATGTGGATGCCCTCGAGGAGGTCATTGTGCTGGAAACCCAAGTCGATGACCTCAACCCCCAGGGCATGGGGCTGGTGTTCGATCGTCTGCTTGCCTTGGGGGCCTTGGACGTGTGGACCCAGGCGGTGGGAATGAAAAAGCAGCGTCCCGGACTGCTCATTTCAGTCCTGTGCCTGCCCAGTCAGGTAGAGGCTTGCGAAACCATTTTGTTTGCAGAAACCACCACCTTAGGTATCCGGCGATCGCATCAGAGCCGCCGCATTCTCAAGCGGGAGATGCAGTCCACCGAAACGCCTTACGGAACCGTGGCCGTGAAGGTGGCCTATCTGCATGGCCGCGTCTGTAATATACAGCCTGAATATGAAGATTGTTTACGAATTGCCCAGGAGCAACAACTTTCCTGGCAGCAAATCTATCAAGTGACTTTATCCCATTGGTATCAAGGACAGGATCGGTAGAATGATAAAAGGATGTGGAGAATCCTCCCATGCTCACAGAGCCGTTTTTGCAGGGCCGTTGTGGGTGTGCGGAATCATCCCCAAGCATCATTCTGAACAAGGAGAGATGAACCATGCGCCCGATTCTATCTTTAGCTAACCCGCGATCTTTCTGGGTTGTGATCACCGCTTTAGGGCTGTCTCTGGGTGGACTGAGTAGCACCGCCGTAGCCGGGGAGGAGCAGATCGACACCCCCCGGACTCTCGCCTCGCCCACCTCCATGCTTCTGGCACAGGAACCGGCCCTTCCAGAAGAGGTGGCCACTGACTTGGTCAATCAGCTCAGTGACCAGCTAGCAACAAAACTCAACTCTTCCTCCTGTGCCGACTTTAATACGCTTTTGGATAACGCCCAAGCTGATTCCGCAAATCCAAACCGCGATACGGACTCCATCGAGAGTCAGGTTCTCAACGATGTTAAGGCCAATCCAAAACTACGCGCCATTGTCATTACCAAGCTCGGTGAGCCGCTGCTGGGCAAAATTCTAGACTGCAACCTCATTCCCCTAGGTGCCCTCACGGATTAGGTGCCCTCACGGATTAGGTGCCCTCACGGGTTAGGTGTTCTTACGGATTAGGTGTTCTTACGGATTAGGTGCCCTCACGGGTTAGGAAAGGGTCGATTTAGACGGGGGGTGAGGGGAGGCAAAAAGTTGTTCAAAGGTTTGCTGGACACGGGTAGCAGAGCTCGCTTTAAAGATCCAGAGCGTGGTTTCCCAGCAAAAGAAAGCGACGCCCCGGTAGCCTGCTGTGCGTACCTGATCAACCTCTTGTTGAATCTGATCGATGGATTTGGGACTTTGAATTGGACCGGTATAGAGACCGACGCTCAGGGGAATCCGAGATGCAAGGGATAAAAGGGTCGGATCTGACAGTTCTGCCCTGAGGCTGGACAGGGTGGGACGGTACAGTTGCACCACCACTTCGTCGATTAGCCCCAATTCTATCCAGTGCGGCCAGGCTTGAAGATAGCGCTGATAGGCAAACTGTGGTGGATGGGGTGAGAGGGAAATGACCGCCTGCGGGTTGATCTGGCGCACGGCCTCTACCAGCTTGACCATGAGCTGCGTGATCTTTTCAGCGCGCCATGCAACCCAGGCTGGATCTTGGGGGTCATGGGGAGGGGGGAGCCCCTGGTGTTCCTGACGATATTGCTTTTGGGTAAGCGGGTCGTAGCCAAATTCATGGGGGAGCCCAAAGTGATCGTCTAGCTGAATTCCGTCAACTTCGTAGTTTTGAACCACTTCCGTCACTAAATCAATTAAAAACTGCTGCACCCCTGGGTGGCAGGGATTGAGCCAGGCCTGGTTACTGCCTGTCCATTCCTGTTGCATAGCGCGTAACCAGGGCGGCAACCCAGTAGGGCTGGGGGGGGAATCAAGTGTCTGACGTCCGGTTTGCGTGGTGGTCAACCAATCGGGATGGGCCTGGGCGATCGCAGAGCTGGTGGGAACCCAAAGGCCATACTCAAACCAGGGAATAATGCGTAGGTGCTGACGATGGGCTTGATGCACCAGTCCTGCCAGAGGATCCGGCGGGCTTCCCCAGGGGACAGGAAACTTGGCCTCTCTTTGCTGGGCATGCTGAAGCACTCGACTTCTATGCAGCGCCTTCCCCCGGTTCCAGACCGCGGGATAGAGGGTATTTAAATGGTGTTTGGCTAGGGTTGCGACTGTTTCGTCTAGCTGCGTCGTGTAATAGGTCAGCAGGGCGCCATAGTTCGTCAGCCAAATGCCACGAAGTTCGCTTTGCCCATCGCTCTGCTGGCGCACCCTGGGAGCTTGCCATAGGGACAGGGTCAACCAGCAAGCGACTAAAACAATCGCCAGGGTTCTCATTCTTCGCTGTAAACATTTTCGCCGTTTTCCGCCAAACATCAATCGTGAAGGTTTGAACCACATCTAGGGCCGCGATAGACTTGCTCAAGGCCGGAGGTGGTCTCCGGTCATTGCCACCTCATCCTCGCAACGGGCTGGCCTCTAATCCAAAAAATCAGCTGCGCCAAGGGGGAATTGGGCTCCTGAAGGCGGAGGGAGGGGCGGTCTCCTCAGAGCCCTAATCTGGGGCGATCGCCCCAGATTGACTGGCTGGGCCTTGATTTCAGCCCTTTCTGGGCATCCGCCCCAGCATAATGTCTGAATCCACAGCCTTATCATCCAACCTGGAGATCGAGTTTTTAGCCCAAGGCGTTTAAGAGAATGATCAGCAATCTGTCAAGGTTCGTATTGTTTGCGACAATCCGCTTGGAAAGCAACTGCTATCTTAAGAAACATACGACGGATCACTCGAAAAAAGTTTTTTCTTAATAATCATGTTTCAATCCTTAGATGCTTTACCGGACGGTGAACGCGGTTTTGCCGTCCTTAGCTATATCAATGCCACAAGCTCCATTCAGATTGCTCGGATTACGAATATTTCCAACTGGTATTTTGAACGAGTCGTGTTTCCAGGACAGCGTCTCATTTTCGAGGCTCCCCTGGAAGCCAAACTGGAGATCCATACGGGCATGATGGCCAGCGCTATCTTATCCGATACGATTCCCTGTACGCGTCTACGAATTGAGAACCAAACGGTTGACCAGGCGCAGCAGCAGCGGGACCTTCAGCAGCTTGAATATCGCAATGAACTGTCCGCAGTGGAAGCCCAAGATCCCCCCTCTGGGATCCCCCCCCACCTCATAAAAGATCTTGAGCTTGAGGCTAAGGATATTAACGAAAAACCCATAATGGGTCGTACATCCTAGTGTTGCACCCCTAACAACTCAGTTTTAGAACAAAGCTTTAATCCGTGGAACCATTTGTCTAAAAGGGGCATGTCATGCCCCTTTAATCATTTTTTTAGGATTCTTCATGCATTGCGGCATCACTGGTCTGAGCTAGGTAAATTCCCGTTAGCACGACGGCAAATCCGGCCCAAGTGACGGCACTTAACTTCTCGATGAAGATTAGCCAGGCCAAAATCGCGCTCACGATCGGCTCAAGCAGTAAAAATAAGGCCACAAAACTTGAAGAAAGCCGATCCATGCAATCTGCCAACAGGCGCTGCCCAAACCCTTCGCTGATAATGCCTAACCCCAGCACAGCAAAAATAGCGACGCTGCTGCGGGGAAACATCTGCGGCTCACGCACTAAAACCACAGGAATTAATCCCAGACTGCCAATCGCACAGCGCCAAAGCAAAATGGTGGTTGCCGAGAAAGAACTGCGCAGTTGCTCTACCACCAGAAAGTAAGTGCCCAGAAACACGGCTGACAGTAGGGCAAGAAGGTCACCAATCAACAGCCCCTCGGCCTTGGATAAATCTTCAAATCCCAGGGCAATAGCCCCCGAAAGCGCGATCGCCATTCCAATTAAAAATCGGCGATCAAACCGTTTTCCAAACAGGATCCAGCTGCCCAAACTGGTAAAAATTGGCGTCAGGTTATTGAGCAACATGCATTTGGCCACGGTGGTGTATTGCAGAGAGATGGCCCACAGAACCAGGGAGATGATTGAAATAATCCCGACGCTGCCCAACAGCAACCACTGCTGCAAGGGTGGCGCTGACGGAGCCTCCTCCATTGGGGCCGCAGGGGTTAGTCGCTGCCACGCCAGCCGCCCCAGGCCAAAGACAAACAGAAACACCAGCAGCCGATTTAAAACCGTTGCATTTGCCCCCAGCTCTGTTTCACTCAGGCGGATGAAAATAGGGGCAAAGGAGACGGCTAGTAGGGCAACGCAGAGGGTCGCGATGGCAACCAGGCTGGATTGATCAGCCTTCGGGGGGGCAGAGGAGAGTTCTTGTGACTGCATGGAAGATGGAGGGTAAAGAGTTGCATTGTACAATGCCCGCCCTGTTCAGTGCGGTTCATCATCCAGGGGCAGCATTTTGCCGTGGATGGAGATTCGGGTTTAACCAGTCCTATTGAGCGGTGGAATAACAGGTTGCGTCAGCGCATTTCACGGCTGGTTCGACGGAGTTTGTCAGACTTGCTGCAACAACTCTTGAATGGATAAGACTGGTATAGGTGAACTCAAAAAGCCTGAGAGTGTTCTGAATTTTGTGTAAAGGTTCTTTCGTCAGATTGAAAAGCGTTCTGGAAACAGAATAGCAAAATGAGACAAGGCGGATCGCCAATCCTTGATCGGTCGGCTCCAGCGTTTAGAAATGTTGTTCATCGCCAAGTACATCAGCTTGAATACTGACTCTTCATCTGGAAAGACGGCTTTCGTCTTGATCACCTTGCGCAAGGACCGATTCAGCGATTCAATCGCATTAGTAGTGTAAATGACCTTGCGGATCTCCATCGGATAATCGAACAGCGGGATGACGTTCTCCCAGTGCCGCAAC
>NZ_JTHE03000120.1 GCF_000817775.3 Lyngbya confervoides BDU141951 | reverse complement strand
AAGAACTCATGCTCTGTATCTTAATCGACTGGCGACCCTAAAACGCTCATTTTTTCGTTCGACCCTGGGACGGTTACAATGACAGAATGGTTACAGAAGATAGAATACTGGTAATTGCAGGTTCAACCTTTTGAGCACGTTGCGGATTCAGCGCCAAACCGTAACGGAGTTCCATGACTGTAATTGTTGAGATAGCAGTATCAGCAGGTGGGGTTTGTTTGAGTCTGGCTGTAGTTCCAGTTTCACCTTTGATGAAGTCGCTGATGACGCAGGTATCGAGGAGATAACGTATCAAAATAGCTCCGGTTCACGGGGTGGAAGGAGTTCGTCTCGGTAGGACTCAAATGCCGGGAAGTCAGGAGCTCCCTCGTAGGACAAGATAGTTTCAGACCACTGAGAAGCGGAAACGGATAGCGGTTGAATTATCTGGCGCAAGGCTTGCAAAATCAAGGTTTGCACTGGGACATTAGATTGCTCTGCTTGACGGATTAAGTCTTGTTCGAGATCTGGTGGTAGGTCGATCGTGATTTGCATGTGTTATTTCCTTTCATTTACGCTTTATTGTGGCGTTCTTTTACAACTTCATAGAGCCGACGCAATACTTCAATGGGAATTCCAACAGGAGGACAAAGAATTTGGGTGCATTCCACATAGCGACAGGTATCAATACGGATTGAGGAGGGTGAGAGAATAGAAGCGTCGTAACCAGACTCTTTTCATTATGAAGCCACTGTCTCCTGAGGACCAAGCTGCACTTGATGACCATCTCAGGCAAGCCGCCCATATTCTGAAACGCAATACCGAAACCAATAAGCTTCAGGATTTCGAGAGCATTGAGGTAGAGTTGCGAGACCAACTGCTCCAAACGGTTGCCCCCACCCTTGCCGAAGTTTTTTTTCTCAGACTCACAGCCAACCTCCCAGGGTCGATTGAGAGTCATACGAACCCTGGTTGGCCCAGTGGGATTGCCACACCACCGGGGACGAGAGTTAGGCGTGGATTCCAAAAGCCCCATTTCTCCTGCCCTAGAAAAGTGTTGTTTAAGAATGTGTGCCAAGACCTCCTACGAGCAAGCTTCAGAAGACCTTGAGGCGATAATGGGCATCAAGATTAGCCACAGCAGTCTGCACCGGATGGTTTCTCGTATAGAGCAACCGGCCAGTTTGGCTGAGCATCCCAGCGAAGCGATGAGCGTGGATGGGGGCAAGGTGTGCCTGCGCACCGAGCAGGGCAGTCAATGGCGAGATGATAAGCTGATTCGCTTGCACGGCAGTGTGAGTGAGGGATTTTTCCAAGACCCGGCCGGGCTGCAATCGTGGTACGCACAGCAACCTCGTGCCAGGTTGATAACCTGTCTTGGAGATGGACATGATGGGGTTTGGAATGTGATGGAGCAACTCACCCAAGGAGTACCCATATGCCGACAGGTTTTGGATTGGTATCACCTCAAAGAAAACCTCTACAAGGTGGGTGGCAGTCTCAAGCGTTTGGAAACAGTGGAATCGCTACTCTGGCATGGCTGGGTTGAGGCAGCCATTGCGGCCTTTGAGGGTCTCAATCGGCTACAGGCGAAAAGGTTCCAACAGTATCTACGAAAACATCGTCATCGCCTCCCTGATTATCGGCACTACCAGAGGATGGGCATTCCGATTGGGTCTGGCGCGGTGGAATCGAAGATCAAGCAGGTGAGTGCCCGACTGAAAATATCTGGGGCTCGATGGCGACCGGAGAATGTGCCTAAAATGTTGCGGCTCCGTTGTGCCTACCTCAATCGCTCATCATGCCTGAGTATTTCTACTGCTGCATAAGTGGGATGCACCCAGCCCAAGGCTATGAAAAGAAGTCAGTCAAATTATCTAGCAGGTAGATTGAGAACCGCCCATTGCGGACCTGCATGATGGGTGGTGTGGGAGGGGGGATTCGTGAGGATTCTCCCTATCCCGATTAGCTGGCTTTGCTAGAGATACAAAACTGTTCGTAAACCCTCATCTATCTCCTCCTGTAAGGAGTCTGGTATCGAACCAATACGCTCAGTCAAAAAGGTTTTATCAATCGTGAAAATTTGAGAGACATTTACAACGGGATCTCTCGACAAACCCGATACCCCAAGCAGTAATAGTACATTACCTGGTGCTTCCGCTAACCGAATATTTGAAGTGATAATAACGACGATAACAGTGCTAATCTGGCTCTGGGTAAAAGTATCATCTTGAATCACCAAGACGGGACGACGATACCCAGGTTCTGAGCCTACTGGATCGGGTAGGTTCGCCCACCAAATTTCTCCCCGATACATTACCAATCCTCGTGGGGCAAAGACATAAACTGAATTTTTGCCATCACTGGATCAAGTTCAGAGGACTCTGTAGCGTAAACTTGGTTCAATTTGAGCAAGATTTGCTCACGGTTGTACCTTTTCAGGTAAGCCTGTAGCGCTTTCGTGTAAAGCTCACTGCGTGACAGCCCTAACTGCTGAGCAAGCGTTTCTGCCTGTTCAAAGACTGCATCTGGAAGTGAAATTGCAGTTTTCATAGCGACATTGGCTTAAAGTTCTATCCTTTGGTTATACCTTAGTTATACCAGGGCTGCAAGAATGAGCACACCTGGATACCAGAATAGAACCTCTCTGTACGTCCTGATTGGCATCATTGGCTAGCAAACTGTGGATTAGTATGTTTTTGTATATATTTTAAATGCACACTTTGCAATGAATTGAAAAAATCCCCAAACTTGACTAGCGGTAAGCTAAAGGATATTTCTTCAACGTTTTCTTCGCCGCCCTTTTTCTTCGTCACCCTCTGATCTTTGAATGTTACAGAAACACTCGGTTCAAAAGATACTTTCGCGTGGGCTACTGAGTTACGTACGTGCTTTATAAAGTCAATAGAAGTTAGGTCTTCTGCATATTCGTTTTTATATGTGGTCTTATGCAGTGTTACTTCACATCTTAAAAAATCATTAATTTTTTGATATTCATTTTCAAATTCTTGTGCAATTTCTCCCTGGGCACTACCAACATAGCGTAAAGAGCCATAATCGCACTTCCCTGGTTCTGTATCTTGATATCCTCTAGAGATTTCTTTGTCTCGGGTGGAAGATTCAAGCTACTAAATATACTAGAATCTTCGAATTTTACTTCACCTAACTCTTTTAATAGCAGAACAATGTAGTAGCTCTGAAGAATCAAATTATCTTCTTGCGTAATGGTTGTAGTCATTCTGTTGTTTCCTCCAGCTAACGGCAAAAGTCAGCGGTTGCAAATAACCTTGAACTCAGCAACAATCGCCCGTCAATCCGCTGCACTGACGTGTTAGCTGGGGCATACACCGATAACTTCTCAACTATATCTTTCCCAAAATCTACTGGACGTTTTCGGACTTACTGATCACTCTGAAGGGTAGTGCAGGAAATTTATGCGGAGCAAACTAACGCTTGCAAGCTTCGGGCTGTGGCAAATGAAATATAGGTTAACTAACTACCTTGTTGGTGCCAATCCTGACTGTAGGCGATATGAACCTTTTGAAGTTGATTTACAAACTCACCAAGGTATCTTAAAGGCAACTCAGTTGAGAACGATTCATTTTTGTTATTTGCATCAGAAAATATTACAACGTCATTCGGGCGAAACTCGACACGAGCGTGCGCTACTGCATTTCGGATATGCCTTAGAAAGTTAACGATGGTTTTGTCTGAGCTATAGGTTGTCGAGGTATTCTGCGTGTGCGTCCGCAGAAATTGACTAATACTGTCGTATTCTGATGAATATTTCTGCTGTACGATTTCCTTCGGAATTACCAGCATTACATACAATGCTATCAAAACGCATCCCTGATTATCAATGCCGATTGATCGCAAATCGTCCTTAATTTGAGGTACTCCGAAGACCATACCATCATAGTATTCGGACTCAAGCAGGTTATTGTTGTGGAGTTCAGTGAGCAGGGAAAACGTGTAATAACTTTGGAATAAAAGGTTTTCTTCTTGTGTCAGTTCGGTTGACATCTATAGTTCCTCGATTACTGTCTCTTAAGAAATTAAATCACGAACAACCTATATACTAATCGCAACCTCATTTTTTCATCCTGAGAGTGCGATAGTTCGTAAATTGCTGACGGCACAAGTCAGAGATCGCATAACTATCTAAACACTGTATTGATCACCCCTCGCGACTGCCCTCACCATCCACCTTTTGGGTGCTTTCGGAACTACAAACAAAACTCTAACCACTGCCTCAACAGACCATTTTCTGGGCGATTTCGGTTTGACAAATAACCTTGAAAGACGAGTGTAAGGACTGGATTCGGAGCCAGCTAACGTTCCTGCTGAGCGGCTGCAAGTAACCTTCGCAACACAACCCAGATCTCCTGTCAGTCCGCTCCAGCAGGGTTGTTATGCCGCGCTTGGGGTGAGAGTTTCAGCTACTCCAAACGATACCACAGACATCTTTGTCAAGCTGTACTTGACACTCCGCTTTGCCCTGATGTAAAGTGCTACTTGACAAAAAGCAGGCAAATCCATGAAAAACCGATTGAAAGAACTTCGACAACTGCATCAATGGTCACAGTCTGACCTTGCCAGAGAATTAGGAGTGAGTCGTCAGGCGGTTAATGGGTTTGAATCTGGTAAGTTTGACCCCAGCTTGGACATGGCTTTCAAACTTGCCAACCTGTTTAACGTCGCAATCGAAGACGTTTTCGTTTATGAGGCTAAGAACTCTATGCAGACATTAGTTGAGAGAGTCAAAAATTTCTTTGGCTTCGAGTTTGGGTTCGAGCGGTTCAATGAGAAAGCAATTAATGCAATCAATTTCGCTCGAAATGAGGCAGCACGATTACAGAAATCCCAAGTTGAACCAAAGCATCTGCTGGCTGGCTTGTTGGCTGATCCAACCACAACCTCGGCTCGTTTACTTCAAGCCAACGGTGTAACGCCAGACATTGAAACTAACGAACATTCTTTTGAATCCCTCGAAAATCTAGAATTCAGTCCACAAGGCAAGTTCGTTCTAGAGCTTGCTTTGCAAATCGTTCGACTCCAAGGTAAGAAGTCGATTGGGACTGAACATCTCTTGTGGGGTTTAGTTCGGCTATCTGAAACAGATAAAACTGTTCTGAGTGACCTGTTCCAAAATTACCAGTTTGATCGTGAATCCCTGAACAACCAACTAGCAGAAACAGTTTAATTCAAATCAAAAACTGATTGAGACGGCCTACCAGATGTCCGGGATCTTGGTAGGTGGTTTTGTTCTTACCTCACAAGTAACTTCCAAACCACTGCCTCCACCGATACCTTGAGCGGCATAACTATTATTTATACATCATCATGACGCATAACACCCTTGATCGGCATATTATGCGTCAAAGCTACGTATAACGCCCCAACTGAGGGGCATTATACATACTTTTTAAATATAACACCCCTTAATCGGGTGTTATATCAACCTTATATGGTACACGTGACTGGATGGGGTGAGGATCGCTATTGCCTGAAATGGAACGTCGCAGCTCTTTACGTATTCTGATCCTGTAAGCCTCCTTCCGCAATTCTCTCGGGTTACTTTATTTTCTCAAAAGAAAAATTACATGCCTTGCTGTTCCGCCAGAATCGTAAATTTTCCCGGATATAAACGTCCCCATCAAAGCTAGTTTTGGTGATTGGTTAACTCTTGCCCAGAATAGGCGCAAGACGAGTGAAGATTACCAAGCATCGTTTCACGCACAGCTCGAAGCGCGATCGCAATGCCTCCACCCAACACCAGAATCCGCCCTGTCCGCAATTGAGTGTCTAGACTCAGAAGCAAGCTGCAGGCAAAACTCTGCTCAAGGGGCAATATCTGCCTAAACGCAGCGCCTATCCAGGATTCATTAAATCCCTAGGAAAATAATCGCTGGGCCAGATCAATTCGCGAAGCAAGAAGCGCAATCCAGGATCTGCCAGAGAGCAGCCTGAGTCTCAGGAACGACCTGATGGCAAATCCTGATGGCTGCTACCAAGCTGCTCCCAAAAAGTGTGGGCCATAGCTGCCGATGAGACCGGGCGATCGCTCTGCGCCTTTCCTGAAGCGTGGGTTGATACGGTGGACCCACTTCTGGACGATGAGTTTTGCTCAGATTAGCGGCCTCCCAAATTCTCCCCGATTTCACCGTGGTCACCTCAGCCCAAACCCTCAAACTCCGTTGTGAGACGCAGCCAAGTTGTGAGACGCAGCCAACCACGGGGAGTCCATGGCCCATGGCGTCGCTTTAGTCGCGTTTACTCCAACTGCTGGTTCTCCAAAAAACTCCGAACCACCGCCTTCACATCCTCTCCCTGACTGTCTACTTGATCATTCATCTGCTGCATTTCGGTCTCTGAAATCTGGCCCGCCAGCGTCGCGATCGCGTCCTTTAATTCGGGATGTCGCTGTAGCGTCTCGTTGCGCATCACAACCGCCGCCTGGTAGGGCGGAAAATACTGGCGATCATCTTCTAAAATCACAAAATCCAGCCGCGAGAGCACCCCATCGGTGGAATTGCCCGCCACCACATCCACCTGCTTCTCCGATAGAGCGCGGTAGATCAGCCCTAAATCCATGGTCCTTGGCGGTTGGGCAAACTGGAGATTGTAGGTTTTTGCCAGCCCCGGAAACCCATCTTGCCGCTCTAGAAACTCATAGCCAAATCCAGCGCGCCATTGGGGGGCGACTTTCGCCAGATCGCTCAGGGTCGTGAGGTTGTTCTGGCGAGCATCCTCACCGCGCACCACCATCGCAAAGGTGTTGTTAAACCCTAGGGGTTGACTCCAGCTCAGATTAAACTGCTGCGCATATTCCGACTGAACCTGGGCGAATACCGCTTGGGCATTGGATAAAGGCGGCAGTTTCAAAATGGCGCTGTAGGCAGTGCCGGTATATTCAGGATACAAATCTAACTCGCCTGACTTAATGCCCTCGTGACAGACAAAGGTACCGCCTAAATTTAACTTGCGCACAACGGTGAGGTCAGTCTTGGCCTCAATCTGCTGCGCAATCAACTCCGCTAAAATCAACTGCTCCGTAAAGTTCTTTGAGCCAATCACAATGGTGGAGGGGTTCTGTCCCTGACAGCCCCCCAGGGCGATCGCCAATCCCAGTCCCAACAATTGCTTGATCATGCCTGTCCTTGCTTCAGCCATCGCTCCACCCATCCCAACACCATATCAAGCATCAAGGCAATGAATGCCGCAGGGACGGCCCCTGCCAACAATAGCTGATGATCGACCACCGCCACGCCCCGAAAAATAAAGGTTCCCAATCCCCCCGCCCCCACCGCTGCAGCAATGGTGGCCACCCCAACCCCAATCACGGCGGCTACCCGAATTCCATTTAAAATGGAAGCAAGCGCCAGGGGTAAATCCACCTGAGTTAAAAGCTGCCAGTCTGTCATGCCCATCCCTCGGGCCGCCTCCCGAACCGCGGGATCGACCTCCAGAATGCCCACGTAGGTATTGCGGATAATGGGCAGCAGCGCATATAAAATCAACGCCACGATTGCCGTTCTGGGGCCAATGCCCCCAATCAGCGGCAGGGGAATCAAAAACCCAAATAGGGCCAAGCTCGGGATGGTTTGCACCACATTCGCCACTCCTAGCACCCATCTGCGCCAGCCCTCTTGACGGGTGAGAACAATCCCCAACGGCACCCCCAAGGCGATCGCCATTCCCATGGACGCCAGCACCAAGCCCAGGTGCTCCAGACTATGCTGCAGGATTTCCGGCCCCAGGCGCTGCCACGCTTCAACCATGAACCGATCCCTCCATAACGGTTCGTTGAAAACATTGGGCCTCTGGATGGTCTAGCTGCATAAACGCCTGGGCCGAGGTGAGGGACACCAGCGTCCCCTGCTGCATCAAGCCAATGCGATCGCCCAGACGCAGGGCCTCTTGGATATCGTGGGTAATCAGAACCACCGTTTTTTGGAGCGATCGCTGAAGATCTAAAAACAGCGTCTGCACCTCAAAGCGAGTCACCGGATCGAGGGCCGCAAACGGCTCATCCAGGAGCAAAATATCGGGGTTGGCTGCCAAGGCCCTGGCCACCCCTACCCGCTGCCGTTGGCCCCCCGACAGCTGAACTGGATAGCGCTGGGCAAACTCTTCAGGCGGTAACCCCACCTGGGCCAGAAGATCATAGGCGCGGTGCTGAATCTTCCCTGCTGTCCACCCTAAGAGGGAAGGCACCAGGCCTACATTTTGTGCCACCGTCAGGTGGGGCAACAAACCGATCTCTTGAATGACGTAGCCCATGCGCCGCCGCAGGGCAATTAAATCCCAGTCCTGGGTGGTCTGTCCCTGGACCCATACCTGGCCCTGGGTGGGTAAGAGCAATCCATTCATCAGCTTCAGCGTTGTGGTTTTGCCCGATCCGCTGCGGCCGAGCAAGGCCAACACCTCCCCCGTCCGGACCTGAAACGACAGGTTCTTTACCCGCGCCGATCCTCCAGCAGGGGTCCCTGTTGGGGGCCGGGTCTGCAAGGTGACCTGCTGGAACTCAAGGGCCGCAGCGGCAGCACGCACCATCGTCAACCTCCAGGCCGGGAAAGCGACGACCCAGGCCTCAAGCCTTGGCCGCGCTGGGTGGACAGCACGATCCAGCGATCTGGCGCTGGATACCAGGCTGACTCCATGGCCGTAAAGCGATCCGCACGGGGATGGGTCATGAGAATTTGATGCTTAGCTTGGCTTTTCTGAGCCAGATTCACCACCGTTCCTTGCCAGACCCTCTGGGAATCAGCTGAATCCGCCTGCGCTTCCCAGCCAGGCGACAGATGGAAAGAGTACGACGATCCATCGGCCCTTTCAACCTGACATTGCCAATCCCCCACCCAATCCTCTAGATCCCTGAGGCGATCGCTCGGATCCGCAGCCTCCTGTGCAGGATCGGGAACGGCCCTGGCTGCAGACGGAACCCCCCCCGTGCCCACAAACCCACTGCAAGCCACCAACACGAGCAGTGGAGGAATGGGTCTGCACAACCGCGCGATCGCACGTTGGCCTATTTCCATGAGAGTTCTGTCCAAGACCTGCTGTTCAACCTACCAAGAAAACCCTCCGGACGTCATCTATCCCCGACGAAGCCCACCTTGCTCCCCCCACCCTTGTCTCCAGAAGCATTGCCCCCTGAGTCTCCGGTGGACTTAGGGCTGACATACCTCCTGGTGGGTGGAATGCAGTTGTAAATAGTCCTGAAGCCAAGCACAGCCACGGGTAATCAGGCGATCTAAATTTCCCACCTCCCACTGACGCACCTGGTCATCTTGCCCCACACTCATTAAGGTATTGCTGTCAGGCGAAAAGGCCAGACTATAGACGGCCCCCAGGTGCTCCTTTTGCTCGGCCAGCTTTTGCCCCGATAGGGTCCAAACCCGAATTGACCCGTCCTGACCCGCCGCGGCAATTTTTTCCCCGTCCTGGCTGAGCACTAAATTTAAAATACTACTGGCGTGGGATCGAAAACTTTGCTCCAGGATTCCTGTGGGCTTCCAAAGCCGGATGGTGCCATCCTTGCCCGTGGTTACAATCTGCCGACCATCAGCGGTAAACTTGGCGCTGGTCACCCATCCCTGCTGAGTCTCAAACTCGACCAGTTGCTGGCCTTGGGTGGTCAATAAATGCACCGATCCGTCCCGCCCCGCCGTAATCATGCGCTTTCCTTCCGGGCTAAAGTGCACACTCCACAGGGGCTGGTTACTGACCTTGAAACTCTGCACCTGATTGGTTCGGTAGTTCCAAAGTCTGAGAATGCCATCATCAGCCGCGATCGCCACCCAGTTCTGCTTCGGGTAAAAATCCAGGGAATAAACGCGCTGGGTTTTCAGAGTCAACTGATGGAGCAATGTCCCATCCATAGACCAGAGATTGACCTGGTTATCCTCACCCACGCTGCCAATCATCTCGCCCTGGGGATGAATCTTAACCATATTGACTCCCTTGGGATGGGCCTGAAAGGTTTGCAAAAGGGTGCCATTGGGTTGCCAAAGGCGAATCTTTCCATCCTTGCCGCCGGTGGCCATGGTCATACCGTTAGCGCTCCAGTCCAGGGTCCAAATCCGTTCGTGTTGTCCACTCCAGCGGCGTCCCTTTTCAATTTCCCAGAGCCGAATCGTGCCATCATTGCCCGTGCTGAGCAACGTCTGACCATCGGTGCTAAAGGCCGCGCTGCTCACAAACCCCTCATGCCCCTTCAAGCTAGCCAGCGGTTGCCCCGAAGCATCCCACAGTCGAATATCCGTATCCTCGCCCAGTGTGAACAGGGTCTGGCCAGAGGCACTCACCCCCACGCTGTAAATGGAGGTTTGACTGCCCCGCCACTGGTTTAAAATCTCACCGGTATCATCCCAAAGCCGAATAATCCCGTCACCGCCCACGGTAAAAAATTCCAAGTTTCGCGAGTGAGGAGACTGACCCGCACCGAGCTTTGGCGGGA
>NZ_JTHE03000118.1 GCF_000817775.3 Lyngbya confervoides BDU141951 | reverse complement strand
TGGGGTTGGGTCCCTCTCCCTGGGATTTACAGCGCCTTGAGTCTATGGGCCTTGATCGCTATATTCAGCAGCAGCTCAATCCCCAATCCCTGCGCAATCCCCCCTGGCTTGATCAGAAGCTGCAGCAGTTTTCCACTCTGCGTCAGAGTGCTTACCAGATTTACCAAACGGCGCACCCCCGTCAGGTGCGGCTTGCCCGCCTGTCGGCTCAGCCGCGTCAGCAGGCCCAAACCTCAGAGGATCGCAAGGCCCAGCGTCAAGCAAAGGTCAAGCAGGTGCTGCAAAATCGGGCCATGGAAACTCCAGCCCAGCAGCGGGCCATTGAAGCCCAGGTGATGCGCCCCTTGAACGAGGCCATCGAAGCTAGAATTTTGCGGGCCATTAACAGCCCGCGCCAGCTTGAGGAGGTGATGGTCCACTTTTGGTTTAATCACTTTAATGTCAGCAGCCGAAAAAACTTTTCCCGCATGTGGGTGGGCATTTACGAAGAATCTGCCCTGCGTCCCTATGCCCTAGGGTCCTTTCGCCAGATGCTCGGAGCGACGGCCCACCATCCTGCCATGCTTTACTACCTGGATAACTGGCGCAGTAAAGCTGCGGCCCTGAATGAAAACTACGCCCGTGAACTGCTTGAGCTGCATACCTTAGGCGTCGATGGCGGCTACAGCCAGAAGGATGTGATGGAAGTGGCTCGCGTCTTTACCGGCTGGCGCTATGTGGATATGAATCCTCAGCGACAGGCGAGGGTGGGTCAAACCTTACCCCAATATCCTGATTTTTTGTTTGATGAAAGGGTCCATGATTCCGGCTCAAAAACCGTGCTAGGCCAAACTATTCGCGGGTCGGGGCTGGCGGAAGGGGAACAGGTTCTCGACCTACTGGCGAATCATCCGGCGACGGCACGCCACCTGAGCTATAAGCTTGCCCAGTATTTCGTCGCGGACGATCCCCCTGCCTCCCTGGTCAATAATCTGGCTCAGGTGTTTCAATCCAGCCAGGGAAATATCAAAGCGGTGCTGACTCAGCTGTTTGCCAGCGCAGAGTTTTGGGATGCTCGCTACCAGGGGCAGAAGTTTAAAACGCCCTATGAATATATCCTGTCGGCGGCACGAGCCCTGGGCGATCGCCAGGTAAACAGTCTGCAGATGGCCGGCATGATGCGGCAGCTGGGGATGCCCCTCTACGGCTGCGAAACGCCCGACGGCTACAAAAATACGCAAGCGGCCTGGCTCAGCCCCGAAGCCATGATGCGTCGCTTGAGCTTGGCCAATAGCTTGGCCCGCAGCGGTCCGGAAGGGGGCGGTTCCAGCCGCACGGCTCAACTTGAGCAGGTGGTGGGTCAAATGCTCTCCGCCAGAACCCGAACGGTGCTGCAATCGAGTCCCGCCTCCCTGAGAGCAGCGGCGATTCTGGGCAGTCCAGAAATGATGATGCGCTAGCGTTGGGGGCTGATGAGCAACGGTTTGATCGGAAATAAATAATCGTAAATCCAGGTAATGTAAAGCATGACTGTGCCTCCTTCTTCCTTAAAAGCCCTACAGCGCCGCCAGTTTCTAAAATATTCAGGGCTATTTGCAGCTTCGGGGTTAGCAGCAATGGCCTTCGATCAACCCTTTACCCGAGCCGCCAGCGGGAATCAGAAAATGGTGGTGATTCTGCTGCGCGGGGCCATGGATGGCCTGAATGCGGTGGTGCCCTATCGAGAGCGGGAATATTACGAGGCTCGGCCCTCCATTGCCATTCCAGAACCCGGCCAGCCCAACGGACTGGTGAACCTTGATGGTCAGTTTGGACTGCATCCGGCATTGGCAGCCCTCAAGCCGCTGTGGGACGCGCGCCAGCTAGCTTTGATTCATGCCAGCGGGTCGCCGGATGGAACCCGCTCCCACTTTGATGCCCAGGATTATCTGGAATCCGGAACTCCAGGATTTAAATCCACCAATACGGGCTGGATGAACCGGCTGCTGGCCCAGCTGCCGCGGGGGGCTTCCACCCAGGCGGTCAATTTGGGGGAAACCACCCCGCGTATTCTTGCTGGACCGGCTCCCACCTCCAATGTGAGGGCGGGAAAAACTGGGCTTCCCCAAATGGCCATTGATCGTGAGCCGATTCAGGCCGTTTTTGATCAGATGTATCAGGGGAATAGCTTGCTAGGGCGCGTTTATCAAGAGGGACGGCGATCGCGGGAGTTGCTGCAGCAGGGACTAAATCAGGAAATGATGGAGGCCTCGCGGGGAGCACCAGTGCCCGACTATCTGGCAACCAATACGGCCAATCTGGTGAAGCTGCTGACGGGGCCAACCCAAACCCAGCTGCTGGTGCTGTCCTTAGGGGGGTGGGATACCCATGTGAACCAGGGCAATCATGGGGGGCAGTTCGCGCGACGCCTCAAGCCCCTAGGCAACGGCATGGCCCAGATGGCGCGATCGCTGGGGTCCACCTTTAACGAGACCGTGGTGGTGGTCATGTCCGAGTTTGGACGCACGGTGAGTGAAAATGGCAACGGGGGCACTGACCATGGACACGGAAATCTAATGATGGTTATGGGAGGAGGCATTAAGGGGGGTAAAGTGTATGGTGACTGGCGGGGGCTGGCGGCTGAAGATTTGTATCAAGGACGAGATCTCCCAGTGACGACGGACTTTCGGGATGTGCTGGCTCCGCTTCTCGGGGCGCACTTTCAGCTGGGGGACAATGCCCTAAGTCAGATTTTTCCGAACTACCGCGTGGCGCGGCCGGTGACATTAAGGTAGAGAGGCTGAACCTGGATTAATCTAGGCTAATTCAGGCCAGTCCAGGCTAATTTAGTTGATCTAGCCTAACCCAGACTGAACCCCTGCTGGGGTCTCCTTCCCTGGGGCACAATCCTTAAGCATTATTGCAGTGTATTTCCTAAGGCTCCTCTCTCTTGATTAAATAACCACTAACCATAAATATAAGCGTGGGTCTAGTGGTGTGAAGCAATTCAGGTGGTGTTCGCTCGGGTGGGGGCGACGAGCTGGCAGTCTCCGCTCCCGATCCTCCCTGTTGATGTTGACCGTGGGACTGGGAGCCAGTGTCTTCGGGATTTCTAGGGGATCCCCGATCTTGGCCCAGGTCAATTTAAATCAAGATGACCCAGGACGCATTGAGGAACAAATCCCGCCGCCCTCGGTCCCCCCGCCGCCTGCGGACATTCAAATCCCCGATCCCGATGCTCCGGTGACGCCGCCGCCGGGCAGTGAGGATGAGACCTTTGAACTCAAGGCGGTCAAGATTGAAGGCGTTACGGTCTACCGCCCCGAGGATCTAGCGCCCTTCTACCGCGATCGCCTCAACCAGCCCGTTTCCCTGCGTGATCTTTACGCCATTGCCCAGGCGATTACGGAGCGGTATCAGCAGGACGGCTATCTGCTGTCCCTGGCGATTGTGCCGGAGCAGACCATTCGCGATGGCGAGGTCACCCTGCAAGTGGTTGAAGGCTATGTGGCCTCCGTGGAGTTTGAGGAGGCTCCAAAACACCTGCGCGATCGCCTCAATCAGTTTGGCCACAAAATCACCTCCCTGCGTCCGCTTAATGTCAACAAAATGGAGCGGACACTGCTGCTGGCTAATGATTTGGCGGGCGTGGAGATTAAATCAATCCTCAAGCGCGGCGAGCAGTTGGGAACCGCCATCTTGCTGGCCCGAGTCCTGTACGACTCCTTTGACCCCTTTGGAGAGCTGACCAATCGCGGGTCGGATGAGGTTGGCCCTCTGCGGCTTCAGGTGGGCACCCATTTAAATTCTCTGCTGGGGCAGGGTGAGCGAATCACCTTACGGGGGGTGATCACCCCAGCCGATCCCCTGGAGCTGGCCTTAGGCAGCTTGGACGTGACGGTTCCGGTGGGCACCGAGGGACTGCAACTTGAGTTTGGCGGTTCCTACACGGAGGTAAACCCCGGTGGCGTCCTAGAGCGGTTCGATATTAATGGGCGGACCTTTGCCCTGGAAACAGGTCTGTCCTATCCGGTGATCCGGTCAAGGACGTTTAATGTCGCGGTTCAGGGTGGCTTTGACTATGCCGGCACCCGCAACATTAGCGATCTGCTGGCTCAGCCCACGGTTCTGAACCAGGATCGGCTGGCGGTGCTGCGCGCAGGGGTTGAGTTTGATCGCCTGGATGCTTCTGGCCGTTGGGCGGGGGGAGCCGAACTGTCCCAGGGCATTGCGGGCACCACGCCGGGAAACGCAATGGATCCGCTCTCGCGAGCCCAGGGTAGCGCCGTTTTCACCAAGGCCAATGTGAACCTGGAGCGGCTTCAGCAACTCCCTGCTCAGTTCTACGGTCTGCTTCAGGCCAGGGCGCAGATTACCGGCGATGCGCTCCTAGTGCGGGAGCAGTTTGGCCTGGGGGGGGCGCCCTTTGGCAGTGGATTTGATCCCAGTGAACTGCTCGGCGATTACGGCTATGGATTGCGTGCAGAACTCCAGCGCCCACTGCAGTACCAGGGATTTGGCCGAGTGCAAAGCACAACCCCCTATTTGTTTGCAGATCACGGTCAAATTTTTCGCAACTTTCGCCTGGCAACGGAAAATTCCTCCGATAGCCTCACCTCCGCCGGGTTAGGGGTGCGGCATTTTTTCGGCAATGAGCTGAACCTGACGGTGGAAGTAGCCTTTCCCCTCGATCGCACGGACCAGCCTACAAATGACGATCCGCGTCTGTTCTTTAGCTTGACAGGTATTTTCTAGCTTTGCAGTCCTTAAGTTCTCTTTAAGGGCTTTTGTTTTTGTTCCCCTAGCGCCCCTGAATCCCATGTCTCATCTTTCTTTCTCCTCGGTCAGTCCCCTATGCCAGATCGGCGGGCTTTGTTTAACCAGCCTTGGCGTGATCGGAACCTCGCAAGGAGTCTGGGGGCTACCCCAGGGGGGCCAGGTCCAGTCTGGAGAAGCCCAAATTCGCCTGGATCAGCCTGGGCAGCTAGAGATTCTGCAAACCTCACCCCAGGCGGTGATCCATTGGGATCGCTTCGATATTGGGGTGGCAGAGCAAGTGTATTTCCAGCAGCCTTCGTTTCAATCGGCCACCTTGAACCGGGTAACGGGTCGTTTTTCCAGTCAGATTGCTGGGCAGCTTCAGGCGGTGGGGCAGGTATTGCTGATTAATCCTAACGGGATTGTGTTTACCCCCACGGCGCAGGTAGACGTGAGCGGTATTTTAGCCACCACCCTGGATCTCCAGGACCCAGATTTTTTTGCGGGACACTATCGGCTGCAGCAGCGGCCCGGTCTGCCCCTGCGGACCGTGGAGAACTACGGATCCATCACGGTGCGAGAGGGTGGCTTTGCGGCACTGGTGGCTCCGGGGGTGGTGAACCAGGGCGTGATTACGGCCCGGCTTGGTCAGGTGGCCCTGGGGGCAGGAACCGCTGCGACGCTGGATTTTTATGGGGATGGCTTGCTCTCGGTGACCGTGGACCCCAGCCTGGGCGATCGCATTATTGGAGCCGATGGGCAGCCCATTTCCCAGGGGATCAATCAAGCAGGAACCCTTTCTGCCGAGGGGGGCGTGGTGGCCCTCAGTACAGCCACGGCCTCGGATCTGTTCCAGCAGGTGATTAATCTGGAGGGCGTGGTGCAGGCGCGATCGCTCCAGCATCGCCAGGGTCAGATTGTGTTGTCAGGCGGCGATGGCGGTCAGGTGGCCCTGCAAGGAAGCCTGGATGCCTCCGGTCTCCACGGCGCTGAGGGCGGTCAGATTGACGTTACGGGGGCCAGGATTTGGGTGAGCGAGTCAGCGGTGCTGTCGGCCAATGGCGGTTCGCGGGGCGGACAGATTGGGGTGGTGGCTTCGGACACGGCTCAAATTGATGGTGCGCTGCAGGCCAGAGGGATCGACGGCGGTCACATTGAAACCTCAGCCCAGTTCGGACTGGGAGTGGGTAAAACGGCCCGGATTGACGTGGGATCGGCGGGAGGACAGCCCGGAACCTGGCGCTTAGACCCGGAACGCCTGGTGATTGATGCCACCAGCACGGGGGGAACCTTGCCAGGGCCGGCCACGGGCGATCACTTTGTGGCTAATACGGTGGTGGCCACGGCGCTGGAAATGGGAAATGTGGACCTTGAGGCCACGGAACGGATCGAGGTGCGGGCGCCCATTGATACCAGCGGGCAGCTAAACAGCAACAGGCTTAACTTCAAGGATCAAAATGCAGACCGTCAGCTTGTGGTGGATCTCAATGCCCCGATTACGCTGGGCACGGCTCAGACCTTGACGGGGGAGGCCACTCAGGTCAATGTCAATGTGGCCGGGCCAGGAACGGCCCAAACGGGGGTGGATATTGCGGCGCCTGGGGGAACGGTGAACCTAAGCGCGGGCACCTTCACCGGCAATGGGCTGGGAGAGTCTGTGGTCACGATCAATCAAAATTTAACCCTTCAGGGCCAGAGCGCCACGGACACTATTATTGACGGGGGATCCGAGCAGCGTGGGATTCAGGTGGAGTCCGGCACCGTTGGAATTCGCAATTTACAGGTCACTCGGGGATCGGTGGCCGGCGAATTAGGCACCGGCGGGGGCATCAGCATTGATCCGGGGGCAACTGTTACAGCGACCAACCTCAGAGTTGAGAATAGCAGCGCTAGCATTGGGGGCGGAATTTTTAATGGTGGTAACCTCCAGCTTGTTGATAGTGTCGTGACCGGGAATACGGCCTTTGAAGTAGACCCAGAGGAAAGCACGGTGACGGGGGGCGTTGGGGGGGGGGTGCTCAACAGCCTGGATGCTACTTTGGCGGTAACCCAAAGCACCATCAGCAATAATCGGGCTGAATATGCAGGGGGTGGGATTGGAAATTTTGGAACGGCTACGATTAGCGATAGCGTGATCGCAGATAATGGGGCAGAGGATGAGGCGGTTCTGCCAGGCGATGAACCTGTTGCCTTTGGCGGCGGAATTGGCAATGTGGGAACGCTGACCGTTACCAACAGCAAAATTGAGAATAATCAAGCCAATGTTGGCGGCGGTATTGTCAATAGTACAGAGTTAGACCTTGATCCCAGTCTAGGCACACCGGACTTTTCGGGAGAGCTGAATCTGATTGAGAGTCAAGTGACCGGAAATACGGCTTCAATTGTGGTCGGTACTGGCTATGAAGGCTTTGACTATGGTTACGGTGGAGATGGAGGTGGTATTGCGAGTGGAATCGGCACCACAGTCCAAATATCTCAAAGCTCAGTTTCTAACAATCTGGCACAGAGCGATGGCGGAGGAATTTATGTTGAAGGAGCCAGCCTCACGATTGACTATTCAGAGATCAATGAAAATATATCTGGCGACGATGGCGGCGGCCTGGATATCAACGCTGGACTCTCCACAATAAACCACTCCAGCATTCGCGATAACGAAGCAGATAGCGAGGGAGGGGGGATCAACCTCCACGAGGGCGGAACCCTCATCATCAATGGCTCAACAATCGCCGGAAATAGAGCTAGACAGGTGGGAGGTCTTCTTATTGAAGACGAAGACAGTGTTGTGGCTGTAGTGAATTCAACCCTCAGTGAAAACGTTTCTGAAGAAGAGTCGGGAGGAGGCGTTGGCCTAAATAGCGGAGTAGTAACCATCGTTCATTCGACCATTACCAACAATCAGTCAGGAGACCAGGGGGGTGGAATATCTGCGGAAATTTTTGACGACGAGACGGTTTTATCGATACAAAATTCAATTATTTCAGGGAATACTGCAATAAATGGGAATCCTGAGTTTCGTCTTGATCGCCCAAGTGGACTTCCGGTTCCATCGGTTTCGAAAGGTTTCAATCTGGTGGGTCAAAATGGCAATGCAGGCGGCTTCCCTACGATCGCAACGGATCTTATCCTCTCTTCCACAACGAACAGCGTCCTTGATCCAGTCCTGAGAAACAATGGCGGTCCCACCCTGACCCATCAGCTCGTTGCCGGAAGTCCGGCCATTGATGCCGGGAGTAATGCGTTAGCAGTGGATGCCCAGGGCAATCCCCTCACGCGAGATCAGCGGGGCGCCCAGCGCAATGGTCTCAATGGAGGAACCATTGTTGATATCGGCGCGGTAGAAGCAACCTCTTCCTATGTTGTTAATCAAACTCAGGATAGTCCAGACATTGGAACCCTGCGATCGGCGGTTGATTTTGCCAATTTTAGTACCAATCATCACCCCACTAATCTGGCGACGCCTGCTCCCAACACGATTCGCTTTGATAGGGGAGTCTTTAGTACACTCCAAACCCTCTCGCTCACCCAGGGAGAACTCTTGTTCAACAACCCTGGCACCGCGATCGCCCTTGCCGGTCCCGGAGCAAATTTACTCGCCATTAGCGGCGGGAATGCCTCCCGCGTCCTCAGCATTACCCAGGGGATTGTGACCCTGGACGGACTCACCGTGACCGATGGATTCGCAGAGGCGGGAGCTGGCATTCAGGTGGGAGACAGGGCTACCCTCACCCTCATGAACTCGACCCTGACTGGCAACCAAACCAGTGACGTGGGCGAAGGAGGCGGATTATTTAACAGTGGCACCACAACCTTAGTCAATACCACCGTCAGCGATAACCAGGCGGGCTTTGGCGGGGGCATTTATAACCGCCGAGATCTGGTAGTAGACCAGACCCGCATCATTAATAACGAAGGCGGTACATTCGGCGGCGGCATTGATAGTTTCAGTACGAGCAATCGGCCCACTGCCGTGATCACCAATAGCGAAATCACTGGCAATACGGCCGATCTGGCGGGCGGAATTTACAGCAATGGGGATCTCACCCTCCAAAATGTCACCCTCTCTGGCAACACGGCCAGGGATCTAGGCGGTGGCTTGTTTAATGCCGCTGAAGCCAACGCCGTGATTACCCACGCGACCTTTTCCGATAATGAGGCTGGCAACGAAGGCGGCGGCATCTATAACAGCGGCTCCGTTGAACTTAACAGTAGTTTCATCGGGGGCAATCACGCCCCAACCCATCCAGAATACGGTCCTACCCTAGCCGAGGAAGAGAGTCTCATCGGCACCCTTACCTCGGATGGATTTAATCTGGTGGGGCAAAATGGCGATCGCGGCGGCTTCCCGGATAGTTTTAAGGTTCTAGAAACCCCCATAGAGCAAAATCTTGCGCCCCTTGCCTTCAATGGCAGCAGTACCCAGACCCATGCCTTACTGCCGAATAGTCCTGCCCTCGATGGGGCATCCAATACAGGTTCTTCTACCGATCAACGAGGCATTGCTCGGCCTCAGGGCGCGGCGGCTGATATCGGGGCCTTTGAGTCGCGGGGATTTAGCCTGACCTTTACCGGAAGCAATCAGCAAACGACGGTGAATACTCAGTTTCCGACCCTCTTGTCGGTTACCGTTCAAAATGAGTTTGGTGAGCCTGTGCAAGGCGGAACCATAACCTTTACTCCCCCCCTAACGGGAGCGGGACTCCAATTGATGGGTCCGGTGAATATTACCCTGAACGCTGCGGGACAAGCTCAGTTCCCCATCGCTGCCAATACGACAGCCGGAGCCTACGGTGTGGTTGCGAGCGCTGCTGGGCTGACGAGCACGGCCAACTTCAATCTAACCAATCTGCCGGGAAGCCCCAGTCAAATTAACATTGTGGGCGGAAGTGGCCAGACCACCCCCACCAATACGGAGTTTAGTCAGCCGATCACCGTTCAAGTGCTGGATGAGTTCGGCAATGATGTGCCGAATGCGACCGTGAGCTTTACTGCCGCAACCAGCGCATCAGGCGCGAGTGCAAACTTTAGCTCCAATGGAACAGTAATCACCAATAGCAACGGGGAAGCCAGTGTAACCGCGATCGCCAATGAATTTGGGGGAAGTTATGCCGTGACAGCCTCAAGTAACGGTCTCACCAGCACGGATACCTTCTTTTTGACGAATGCTCTCCCGCCCCAGACCCGGATTTTGTTTACAGCGGATGGCGATGGGGGCGTAAGAGTTACGGTTGATGCCTTTGGTGCGTTCGGTTCAAGCGTTACGGAGAATGCTTTTTACGATCCCGTTGGCAATGTAACAACGGCGGGGACGACCTTTGAATCGGGGATTGCCATTTTAATCAATGATCAAAATGGCCGCAGGTTTTTAACAGCCTTTAATCTCGGTGGGCAGGGAAACCTGACTGGAGCGCAGTTCTCCAGTTCAACAGATACTGCCGCAAGGAGCCAATTTACGGTAAACGGGCTGACCTTTGCCCTGAATCAGCGGGTAGCCGACAACTTAACCCGCGGCACCCGGTCTGGCAGTATCCTGACCCAGGCATTTAATATTACCAACACCAACGCCTCTCCCGTGACCTTTGAGCTAATTCGCTATTTCGATGGAGACCTGCAGTTTGATGGCAGCATTCAAGATGGGGGAGGCCGACTCTTCAGCGGCAATCGAGAAATTCTGTTTGAAACCGATCAAGCGGGTCTGTCTAGTACCGCCACCACCTTTGTCGGAATCACAGGTGTTGGCGGCAATTCCCTGTTGGGCAATCGGTTTGAGGTGGATGCCTTCTCAGGGCTCAGGAGTCGAATTATTGCTGGAAATGATCTAGATGACATGATTACGGGTGACAGTGCGGATGGCGATCAGTTTGTCGATGCTGGAAACGGATATGATATCACCCTGGCTTTTCGTAACCTCTTCCAACTGAATCCGGGAGAATCCGACACCTACATCACGGAAACCCTCTTCGGTTCAGGCATCCCCGATCAGGTTATCAATCCCCCCACCAATCCCCCTTCCCCCCCCCCCAATAATCCTCTGACCGGCGTTAACCAGCGCATTGGCGAGCAACAGCGGGTTGAGGAAGAAATTCGGGTGAGTCAACCCATTGATCAGCCGGAGATCGGCGAAGGGGTTACCCTTCCTCCCTTTATTCCCCCGGAGCCAATTGCCAAGCGAGATGCTTCGGTTCCCGAATTGGAAGCCGCCTTCACG
>NZ_JTHE03000116.1 GCF_000817775.3 Lyngbya confervoides BDU141951 | reverse complement strand
AGAACTCATGCTCTGTATCTTAATCGACTGGCGACCCTAAAACGCTCATTTTTTCGTTCGACCCTGGGACGGTTACCCATCCATAGGGTTTCTAAGGTCGTTGTTGCTCCATTGTAGGGATAAGTGTCCAGCACCACGTCTGCAATCAACAAATTGGCTCGATGGGTATATTCATCTGGATCCCAGGGAAAAAATCTTAACCGATTAGGGTTTATACCTTCTTGCTGAGCGATATGGATGAAGAAATCCTTTATGGTTTCGGAATCGCCAACTGTTTTTATGAGAAAAATACTGTTAGGAACCTGCTTTATTATTTTCATCTGTAAAGATGCAGTTTCAGGGTGTCGCTTTGCTCCTGCCTGCGAACTTAGATAAACAACTGAGTCTATATCAATGTTTAGATCGCTTCTACGTAAAGTGGGAATTCCCACTTCAAAACCATCCACTGCAACGTAAGAATGTGGAAGACGCCATATCTTCTCTACATAATATTTCTGAGCAGAATCAGATAAAACATATGGGTCTGCTATAAAATAGTCAATCGTAGATAAACCTGGTGCATCCCATCCAAGCCAAGTAATTTGAATTGGGGCAGGCTTAAGAGCCATGACTTCATAGGTAATATTTAAGCTGACGCTATCAAGATCGACTAAAATATCAATTTTATCGTCTTGAATCCTCTGGGCAATTTCTCGAGCTTCTAATCCACAACTGTAAGTGGAATCAGCTTTTGATTTAAAGAAATTCGCATAAAAGTCATCCTCAAGACTCTCATTAATAAAATAAATTGAAATGTCAAATTTTTCTCTGTCATGATGCTCAAATAACCACCGACTGAGCCAACCAACCGAGTGTCGTCTTAGTGTATGGGCAATATACCCAATTTTGATCTTTTTTCGCGAAGAATAGTTAAAACCTGATTTTTTCAGTGCTAACGGTCGGAGATTCTTTTGGAATAAATTACCTATCTTATTGTGAAAACTCCGATTTTCTTCGAGATCATCTTGTAAATATGATAAAAAAGCACCTGCTGCAATTAATAAATGTTTAAGCTCCCAATCCTCTTCGCTACTTACGTTGTTAAAGATTTTAAGCATTAACTCCTTGTGAAGCTGAGCGATGGGAAGAATCTCTAGCCATGAGCCAGAATATGCAAGAGATTTTAAGATTTGGTAGTTACTAATGAACTGCAAAGAGAGTGTTGAACTTTTACTATATAGTTTTTTTGAGACTTCGACAGATCGCTTATATCTTCTCGAGTTATGGCTAAATCGGCTAACCGCCTTCAGTACATTGATGTCTTCAGGGAAGACTGTTATCAGTTCTTCGGATAAGTCTGCAGCAAATGTAGGATTTTCCTGTTCTTCTCCAATGTAAACAATTTTACTGATAAGCTTCGGAAGAACTGTGTCTAAACTGCTAAGTTTAGAAAAGCAAATCCTCGAGAAATGAATGATCTTTGGATCGGGGAAAGACCACAATTCTAGAAGAATGTCGACTAATCTCAGCTCAATTGAATTTATTTCAGGATGATTTTCAATAAGCTCAGTTATGCACCATTCTTCTAAATAATCTAAGGAGAAGCATTCGATTTTAATTGATAACGATATAAGTTCGATAAGATTGCTCAGAAAATTAGGCTTGTGCTCACGAATATATTGCCTGATTACCCATGCATGAGTGTACTCATGACTCTCTGTTAGCCTTTTGGCTTCTTCATCAAAAATGGCTGCCAAATTATTTACAAAATATTCTATGTCAGCATGATCAGTCTCTGAGAGAATATATAGCCAAATTGCCTGAGCATCTTCTTCTTGATTGTTGAGAAGATAAGATAAGCTCAGGTGAATATAAGTTTCTATATCTGCTGATTTATCTCCAACTAATTTTTCATAAAATTCAACTAGTGAAGAATACTTTTTCTGAGACAGGAGATCATAAACGTTCGAGTGCCACTTCATAATTCTTCGAAGCCAGTTGATGAATTTTTGCTAGTGTAGCAAGATTTATCTATTCAACCAGTTTACCATCTGTGCAGGATACAGAGGGAGAGGATCCACCAATTAAACTGATTTGAGCGGCATTTTCAGTAGGGCTTCCCTCAAATTTTATACTTTCACAAATACCATTTAAATATTGATCATTCAGACCTAAAACTACTCCTCCAGAGTAAACTTTTAGATCTGTTTGTATAGGGTCGGCATTAACTGTGGCAGAATTTGCAAGACCTGAAAGTGTGTATGAAAAGTTCTTTGGATATACTCTCAACCCATAGCTGCCCAAGCTATTTAAACTCGAAGAGAATTGCTTATTTTCGTATCTATAGGCTTGTTGGATTCGATTAATGCTCCCAATTGTGCTTTTCGCCTCTGATCCTTTCGCCTTCGCAGCTTGATTCAGATAGCTAGGCAAAGCAATAGCAGATAGTAGACCAAGTATAACTATTGCAAATATTAATTCAATGAGCGTAAATGCACTTTGCTGATGCCCAGTAGAAAGACCGCACTGCAAAGTCCTACTCTCTTGTTTGAATACTGCTTCCCCACTATGTGTGAAAGTTCTAAGACGACTGTCGAGTTTCTGAATCTCCACAATTTCTATGCAAAAAATGTGTTCTTTATAAACAATAGTCCGGACACTTTTAAGCTTTGAACGGCAGAATAAGGGTTTCAGCGTTTTAGCTCCAACGTAAAATCAAGGGTTTCAGGTCCTGTTTTCAAAAATGTCCGGAGTGTTGATAAAAACAAAGACCAGATTGATCTCTGAGTATAAAAATAACCTTTAATAGTACGATTGTCCCCAGGGTAATCGCATCTAATTTTGTGATCTGTATCATTGACAAACTAAAGTGCCTATTGGGTAAAGCTTTGAGGTCACGGTCAAGAATCAAAATCCTCAACCTAAGGCATCGCTATTGTAAAGATTGCTCTTGGGGCAAAGTATATAGAATGTCTAAAAGTGTTTCTCCCTATTTGGTTCACGCCTTTTTGAATTTGTCAAATTTGTTAAGATGCGATTACCCTGCGATTGTCCCGATTGTAGTCTGTAGGCATTGCGTTCTTTAAAATCTGTTCTGTTAAGCTCTTAAGAACAGGATTTCCTAAAAATTAAATAGGACTTGTGTTGGCGATTTTTGGTTGAATAACCAGAAAATCAATTTTGAATTTGGACATGTGTATGGTGATTTGGGAAAATTAAAAGCACCAATTTTCGACGAATTCTAAAACATCAGTCAGTTTAGCAGTTATAAAAAACTAAGCTTCCTTACTTTAAGAGCTATATCTTTGCAGTAGAAACAAAAAAGCGAGGCTTGATTTCTTTTAGTCCGGTGGAATATTGATATAGGCATGAGAGGAAGGGATTTGTCCTCTCATGCTTAAAGCTAAGCTAGTGACGTATAAACGTTGAAATAGAGGGTGTTTGAAAGGTGTCTCCAGACTCTATGCTGCCCCCCTGCCTGCCCCTTAGGAAACTGAGTTTTGAAGTCCCTTGGAATTGGGGATTTAGGGGGACAGTATAATGAATGTAAGTTTCAAATACCCTCTAAGACAGATTATTTAAGCAAGCAACGTCTATGGACTAGTCAATTTCCTTGCCAGCTGTGCATGCGGCTGCGTTAGATGCTGTAGCGGTGTTATTCGCAGCTGCACCGGCAACATCTCCACTTTCACAAATGACTTGCGTAAACGAATCATTAGTGCCTTGCAGAACTGCTGAAGCGTAATCTTTCAAGTCAGTTTGCTGGGGAGCAGTATCATGAACTGCAAAGTTTGGCCCAGAGCTTGCAACAGAATAGGAGTAGAATTTAGAAGTAATTTTGGCATCTAAAAGGGAAGAGGCGCTGGCAAAGGCGCTATTTTCTAGACGGTAGGCTTGCTGGGAGCGATTCATGGTTCCCAGAGAAGATTTTGCCTCAGAACCGCGAGCCTTACCAATCTGGTTCAAAAAGCTAGGCAGGGCGATTGCAGCCAGTACGCCCACAATGATGATCACAACGAGCAATTCAATTAGAGTAAAACCACCGTCTTTGTTCTTTTTGTTCAGGTGCTGGAGATACTTCGCGGTAAATTCAGTTTTCATGTTTGTTCGCTCTTTTTATGTTGAGTGGTGTGGGTGAAGTGTGTTCCTTCCGCTCCCAGAAATACTTTACCCACTAGTTTTCTGTTCGATAACACCGATTTCAAAGTTCAGTGTATACACCTAATCTGCCCAAATCACAGCGAATACACGACATTTTGATTGGACGATTTGGGTCGCCATTAGCCACAAAACAGTGGCATCTGTAGAGTGAGCCGCTAGAATCGCTCACTATAAGCATACAAGCAGATATATTTTATTTTTCCAGATAAAAATGCCTCCATTGCTAACCTGCAATCCACCCTCCCTGGCCCTTTGCTGCATCGTTAAAAATGAAGCCCAGAATCTGCGGCGCTGTTTAGAGAGCGTCCAAGATCACGTCGATCGCCTGGTGGTGGTGGATACCGGCTCTGAGGATGAAACCCTTGCAATAGCTAAAAGTTACGGTGCTACGGTCGGACATTTCGAGTGGTGTAATGACTTTGCAGCGGCACGCAACTATTCCCTTTCTCTGGTCAACAGCGATTGGATTTTGATGTTAGACGCAGACGAAGAGTGGGTCGTTCAAGATCCAAACTGGCGTCAGCAACTCGTATCCCCCATGAACCAATTTGCAGTGATTCGCCACGACCTGTTTGAGGCCGCTGAAATTGTGGGTGGCCATCACCTGCGCCTATTTCGTAACATTCCGGGGATGCAGTTTCAGGGGCGCTACCATGAGCAGCTTTGCTTTCCCGATGCGATTCAGCCCCTTCAGCGTCAGCTACAAGGAGCCTATATCAAGCACCATGGAAATAGCGATGAGAATATTCGATTAAAAAACCGCACCCGCGATATCCCCATCCTGGAGCAAATGCGTCATGAAGGCAGCATCGATCTCTGGCGCTTAGACTGCCTAGCCCGTAAATATATCAAAGTAGGTCAGCATTCCAAGGCCCAAGACTGTTATCAAGAAATTCTGGATCGCCTGACCCCCAACTTATTAGAGGGCCATCCTCCCCAAAGCCTGTTTTGGATTCCTACAATCCTAGACGCCCTGGGTTCTCAAGCCCTTGAGCAAGAAGATTTAGAAAGCGCTCGGCTTCTGTGTATGCGCGGACTTGAATGGTTTCCCACCTTTCCTCCCCTTAATTACCTGGCCGGAGAGTTGATGATGCAGCTGGGATTTCCCCTCGCGGCAAAGAGCTATTTTGAAGCCTGTCTGGAATTTGGAAAGTCCGGCGAGTTTTATCAAGAAGATCCCTGCCCGGTCGACTTTATGCAGGTTTTTCCAGCCTGTGCGCTGGCCTGGAGCTACCACCGGCTAGGCCAGCACGCTGAAGCCCAACGGTACGTCGATCTGGCGCTGTCCTATCAGAAAGACTATGCCCCGGCCCTGGAACTGCGTCAGCTGTTGGCCTCCTCTACTTCCCCGGAGTTGGTCCCAGATTCAGGGGACGGATGATTGATAGATCTGAGGTGATAGATTTCTGATCCGCATCATTTATCCGTTCGCACCACGTACCACTGCAGATATCCATCGGGACCAATGTCCAGCTCGCAGGAGGTTTCCAGTAGGTGGGTCACCTGTTCCGCGATCGCGGGAATAGCCTGCAAATCCCTGGGCAAATCCTCCTGCCGGGAGGCCAGGATCTGGGTTAACTTCTGGCGCAGCTCGTCCGCCGAGAGAAAAACCTCCGGCTGATTGGTTTCCAGGACGACGAACATCTCTTCGTCATCGTACATGAGAGAACTGGGCATGGGTCTAAGTCACCACCAAGCGCTTGCGCAAAGACTCCGATCGCTTTTTGGCCGTGGCATTCTTGGCATCTCGACTCAGGGCCGTTTCGTAGGCTTCCAGGGCTTGCTGCGTGAGATTCTTTTTTTCGTAGGCATGGCCCATGTTGTTGTAGGCCGTGACGTAATCCGGGTTTTGCTTCACCGCTTCCTTATATTGCCGAATCGCCAGGTCGTACTGGGCTTGGGCAAAGTAGGCATAGCCCAGAGCATTGTAAATTGGGGCAGTATTTTCCTCTTGCTCCTTTTCCGCCGCCTTGAGCGCCAGTTGAAACTGCTTGACGGCCTGGGAGTAGAGCTTTTTCGTGAGCAAAATGCTGCCCACCTCGAAATATTCCTGGGTGGTTCCCTGGATTTCGCTTAATTTGTTCTGGAGCCGAGACAGGCTATTCTCAACCCGTCGGGTCTTGAGAATCTGCCGGAGGACAAACCAGGCGGTGACCCCTAGTAGTACCAGCAGGATAAGCAGATAAAGAGAAATCAGTGGCTGATCCATAATCCAACAAATAAGCTGACGGCCAAGTTATCCAGGACGTTAATCCTCCTCTAGCCTATCAAGGCTTGCTGCGGCAAGCGGTGGAAGCTGCCATTCTTTACGCATTTGTTGCAATCGTCCCTCATGCTCTAGCGATCGCAGCCCCTGATTCACCGCCTGCCGCAGGGTTTCATACTGTAGCCCCTTCGGTAGGGCAATGGCCCGCGCATCGTACCCCAGTCCCACGGGCAGCAACCGGCCCGATGTCAGGGATGCCCTTGGCGCTTGGGTGGGGGCCAACCACCCGCGTAGCATCAGCTCATCGCCGGCGAAGACCTCAACGGTGCCCTGCTCTAGCCCTTGCTGCGCTTGCTCATAGGTGTCAAGGCCCACCAGGGTGGCCTGGGGAAAAGCGGCCCGCACCCGCCCAATGGCCACAGATCCCTGCAACAGCCCCAGGCGCAGCCGGGCCAGATCCGCGAAGCGGAGGGGCGCAGGCACAGTGGTGATAAACCCGGTGCGGGAAGATAGGTAGGGTAAGCTGAACTCAACTACCCGGCGTCGGGCGTCCGTGGGCGTCAAATTGGCGATCGCCAGGTCCACCTCCCCTGACATCACCTTGGCCAGACGATCTTGATTGAGCAGCGGCACCCATTGCGGCGGGGTGGCGCTGTCTAAAATATGCTGGGATAAGGCCTGGGCCAGGTCAATCTCAAAGCCCTGCAGTGAGCCATCCGGTTGCCGCAGCCCCAGCAGGGGGAGATTCTCCTTCACCCCCACAATGAAATAGCCCCGACGCTTCACGGTTTCCAGGTCCGCCGCTTCTACCGCCACCTCTCCCGCCGCAACGGCCCCGAGCAGCCCCACCAGAGCCGCCCCAATCCCCGCCAGCACCCGGAAGCGTCGGCTAGAATCCTTGGGAAATAAGAAACGCATGGGTTTGGGGCCAGGAAAGATTTTCCTGAATGGGCTGGGGATTTCTGGGATCGTAGGGACCTCGGAGGTGATCGACGCGCTGAATCTTGGCGCCTTGGGGCAGCACCGGCACTTCTAAATCGTAAGCGGTGGGCTGCATGAGGGAGCTGGAAAATCCTCGAAAAATGATCACCTCATCGGGTTCGCCCGCCACCTCCGCCTGCACTAAAAACACCTCATCGGGGTGGGCCAGGGTATATTGCTCAAGGCGATCGCCGGGGGACTGTGTCATGGATGGGGAGTCTTCAAGGCCTGGATGCAGGGACACCGTTAGAGAGCTAAAACCCCGTGGCCGATCGTCCCTTCTTCGATAATCTTAGGGTTAAAAAGTTGAGGAAGTACAGCCCGTAGAACACCAATCCGATGAAGGCGACAAACTCTAAGCGGTTGGACACGGTTGTGCTGCCTAAATCACTGTGAAAGATGCTGCCAAACCCGATGGCCGGTTGAAACCACAGCTGACAGCGATCGCTCGCCCGTGCCACTGCCGAAAAAACGCAGCTCAGGGTCGAGATCTGACCCAGGATCGCTCCGATGCAGTAAAGCGTTGTGGCCCAGCGCCAGGCCGCAAAGATCAGCTTCAGCCAGCCGCGCTGGTCCTCGATTTCCTCATTGAGATCCGCCCAGAACCACAGGGTGAGCGGAATCAAGAGGAGCGCCATCAGCCCGGTGATGAGCCCCACCGCATTGCCCGTCATCAGCAGGTAGACCGTAATCAGCAGCAGGCTGGCCACGCGCCAATAGATAATCAGCAGCGTTGAAATGGCCTGGGCATTTTTGACAAACGCCCAAATCAGCAGCCCCAGGGGGCAAAGCACCGTAAAAACCACCGCGAGGCGATAGTCCATCCACACCAGCGATCGCAACAGTTCAAAGGGCATTAAAACTTCCCATCTAACGACAACATCAGCTTGCTTGTCTAAAGCCTAATTTTTTAGTGTAAAGCGCCAGTGCCAGGTTTTATCCGCCCTCTAAGGTACCCTAAAGCCCATTCAAAACCGGCAAGTTCAGCAAAATGGGCGCCGGGGGGGCACCTGAGGGGGCAATCACCAGAGGCCAATGCCGATGGTCTCCCCTGACCCAGTCACACACCTGGGGGAGATCTCCATCCGACAGTTGCTGGATTTGACCCAACAGGACTGCGCTCGATCGCACCAGTGCCGTCACGTCAATCTGTGCATAGTCCGGCTGATAATCCCGGAGTCGCTTCAGGCCTTCACCCAGTAAAATCAACGTCCCCTGGCGATTCCCATTGCCCAGGTGATAGCAGGCCACCGCAATCTGTAGGATGCCCTGAATAAAGGTTTTGTCAGGTTCGGCGGCGGTCATCCAAACCGCTTCCAGGCTATCGTGACAGGGATAAAACTCCCCCGCCCTAAACTCCCGAAGCCCCTGCTGAAACCCAGGATGTTCGGCTAGATCCATGGCCCTTGGTCAACCCTAGTCCTTTCTGGTGCTCTGGGCTGGGTTAATATCGGTTTGTTTCCTGGCGAATTTCCTCCACCGTAATTTCCTGCTGGTCGCCGGCAAAGGGATTGTCTGGGGTCAAAAACAGCATACAGTGACATTCTTTGCGCTCTCGCATGGGGACGCAGGGACAGTTCCAATAGGCGGATGCCACCTCAGCCTCCTTGTCTTCGTAATAGCGACAGGGACATAGGGGAGACCCGAGATCGTCTTTGTGTTTGGCCAGTCCTTCGATGACCACAGCTGTGGTGCCAAGATCCTGGCAAAAATAGGTTCCCGTCCGCTTCGCATAGGTTTCGGCAAACTTACGCATGGCTTCCAGGCTCTTCTCACTCCCTTGTTGGGGACCACCGGCGGGATTCATAAGCAAATCAACAGATGTACGACAAAGCAAGCATCTTTTCATGGTATCGCCCTGACGGATGCAAAACGATTCAAGGCTGATTTAGATTTTTAATTGAGAAGCCGGTGGCGGTCTGTCTGGTGGATCCACGGGTCTGCCTGGTTGATAAAAGGAACCGCTTCCTTTATGGTGCATCTATTGTGAGGCTTGAGAATCACCCCCTTACGTCAAGCATGGGCGCAGGATTTAATCAGCCGAAGTTGCCTCCACAGTGGGAGGCCTTTCGGAATGCGGAATGCGACGTTTACTTTTGTAAAAATTTCACTGCCTTGGGCGGTCCTGGACGGTCTTGCGGAAATTTTTCACAAATCAAGGACGGGATTCTGGGGCGCTCTTTCTTTTCCCGGTGGGGATTCCCTTCACCATGGAGGGAATCCTACCCCCTAGTGAAGAAATATAGACCTCTCCTGTTTTTCATTGCTGCTGCATTTGCAAACTCCTCATGGCCAAACAACTTAACCTTCTCTCGGCAGGGAACGTCATTCCAACTGCATTGCATACCGAAATGGAGCAATCCTACCTGGAATATGCCATGAGCGTGATTGTGGGGCGTGCCCTGCCCGATGTGCGTGATGGCCTAAAGCCTGTGCATCGGCGGATTTTGTATGCCATGCACGAGCTGGGCCTGACCCCCGATCGCCCCTTTCGCAAATGCGCCAGGGTGGTGGGGGATGTGCTGGGTAAATACCATCCCCATGGCGATCAAGCCGTTTACGATGCCCTCGTGCGCATGGTGCAGGAGTTTTCCAGTCGCTATCCCCTCCTGGATGGCCACGGTAATTTTGGCTCGGTGGATGACGACCCCCCGGCGGCCATGCGCTACACCGAAACTCGCCTCTCTCCCCTGGCCAATGCCGTGCTACTGAGGAGCATTGGGGAAGCGACGGTGGAATTTACCGAAAATTTCGATAACTCTCAGCAAGAACCGGCAGTGCTGCCTGCGGAGCTACCCACGCTTTTGCTCAATGGCTGCTCCGGCATTGCGGTGGGCATGGCCACCAATATTCCCCCCCACAACCTGGGAGAGGTGGTCGATGCGCTGATTGCCCTGATTGATCGCCCCACCCTTTCCGAACTGGACCTGATGAATCATATTCCCGGTCCCGATTTTCCCACCGGTGGAGAAATCCTGGGGACGAAGGGAATTGAAGAGGCCTACTTGACTGGACGGGGCAGTATTCCCCTGCGGGCAGTGACGGAAATTGAGGAGGTTCAGCCGGGGAAGGGGCGTCATCGACGCACTGCCATTGTGGTGACGGAGCTGCCGTTTCAGGTGAACAAAGCTTCGCTCCTGGAAAAAATTGCTGCCTTGATCAATCAAGGCAAGATTGAGGGGATTTCCGACCTGCGCGATGAGAGCGATCGCGATGGCATGCGCATTGTGATTGAGCTGCGGCGGGATGCGCAGCCCGAGGTGATTCTCGATCAGCTGTTTCGTCAAACCCCGCTCCAGTCTAACTTTGGGGTGATCATGCTAGCGCTTGTGGAGGGACAGCCACTGCAACTGCCCCTGAAGCGGGTGCTAGAGGAGTTTCTACAGTTTCGCGAGGCCACCCTGCAGCGCGAATATCGCCATCAGCTGGCGCAGGCGCAGGCACGTGCCCACGTGGTGGAAGGCTTACTCATTGCCCTAGACGATCTCGATCAGCTCATTGATATTCTCCGTCATGCGCCCGATGGCGGTACTGCTAAGGAAACCCTGCAGCACGATCTGGATTTGAGCGATCGCCAGGCCGAGGCCATTCTGTCAATGCCCATGCGACGGCTCACCGGGCTAGAGCGGCAAAATCTCCAGCAGGAGTTTGCCACCCTCCGAGCGGAAATTGAACAGCTCGACACCCTAATCCAGGATCGCCCCACCTTCCTCAAGCAGCTGAAAAAGGATCTGCGCGATCTCAAGAAGCGTTTTGGGAACCCTCGGCGCACCAAAATCCAGGGTGAATCGGCTCAGCCGGTGATCCCGGTTGAAGGGGGCCAATCTGAGCCGATGACGGTGCAAATTACGCAAAAGGGCTACGTGCGGACCCTGGCCGCGAACAGCCGATCCCGGCGAAAAGCTTCCCTAACGCCCACCCTGAAGCTGACAGATAACCAGCGCGATCTGGTCCTCTTTGAGCAATTGGCTGAGCCGGAGGATCAGCTGTTGGTCTTTACCAGTAACGGCAAAGCCTTTAATCGGACGGTGCAGGACTTACCCCGCAGCACGGGGCGCGATCGCGGGGCGCCCCTGATTACGGCTCTGCCGGATTCTGTGCAGAGTGAGCAAATTTGCACCTACTTTCTCCAGTCTGACCTTCAGGATGAGTCAGAGTATATTTTTCTCACCCGGCGCGGCAAGATTAAGGCTCTCCCGGCCTCGGAGTTTAGCGACATGACCAATCGCGGACTGACCTGTATCAAGCTGCAGCCGGAAGATGCCCTAGGTTGGGTGATCCAGATGGATGCCCCCAGCGATCTGGTCATTGCCACCTCCACCGCGCGGGTGCTGCGATTCCCCCAGGAAGAGGTGCCGGTTCTCGGTCGTACCGCTCAGGGCAATAAAGCCCTGCGACTGTTGAAAAAGGAAAATATTGTCGGCATCGCACCAGTCCAACCGGATCAGACGGTGCTGCTGGTCTCTCGCAAGGGGTACGTGAAGCGCTTCCCCCTGAATATTCTGCGCCAGGGCCATCCCGGCGACCTGGGCACCCAGTTCATCCAGCGGCAAAGGGGCGATGAAATCGTGGCCTTAACCATTCCTGAGCAAAACCAGTATCTGGTGGTAACCAGCGAGGCGAATCAGTGGGCGGTGCTGGACCCCGATCGGGTGAAACCTTCGGGAAAAACCGACCCCACCTCGCCTTGGGTAAAGGGGACCACGGGGCAGGGGATTACCCAGGCCTTTGCCTGGCCTAAGGAGGCCCTGTAGAGGCCAGCGCCAGGGGCCATTGCTAGGGGCCAGCCGGGGCGCTATTCCTGCTGGAGCGATCGCTTGAGGGATTGGCAGAATGCCTGAACCTCGGCCAGTCCCTGGTTTGGGTCGCTGTGGGCTAGACGTTTAACAAAGGCGCTGCCCACGATGGCCGCATCGGCCCCCCACTGGCGCACCTGCTGGGCATGTTCGGGCTGGGAGATGCCAAATCCAACCCCAATGGGCTTATCGGTGACTTCCCGCAGCCCATGGAGTAAATCTTGCACCCGCGCTTCTAGCTGCGATCGCACCCCGGTGACGCCGGTGGTACTCACCAGGTAAATAAAGCCCTGGGATTGGGCGGCAATCCTCTTAATCCGCTCCGGGGAACTGGTGGGCGCCACCAGCAGAGTCACCTCAATGCCGTGGGCGGCAGCGGTTTCCAGAAGCGGCTGTGCCTCTTCCAAGGGCAAGTCCGGCACCACCAAACCCTTCACTCCTGCCTGGGCAATGGCCTGAAAAAAGGGCGTCAATCCGCGTTTATAGATGGGGTTGTAGTAGGTGAATAAAATGATCGGTGCTTGCAGTTGGGGGCTGAGGCGCTGAACCATGGCCAGCACCTGGTCTAAATGGGTGCCCCGCTGCAGGGCGCGTGTGGCCGCCGCCTGAATCACCGGGCCATCTGCCAGGGGATCGGAGTAGGGCACCCCCAGCTCAATTAAATTCGCGCCACTTTCGTCCAGAAGTTTTAGTGCTTTTTCCGTTATTTCTAGGCTGGGATCGCCCGCCGTAATGAAGGGAATTAGCGCACATTCGCCGCGATCGCGCAGGTGGGCAAAGCAGTCGGTCACAGAAGTCATGGGCTTAGATCTCTAATGCCTCCAGGGGCAAAGCTTAAGGGGACGGATCGGAGGAGGGTGCGGCGGGAGTGGCGGGGGAGGCCGTTGATTGATCCTCCGCCTGCAGTGCTTCGAGTTCCTCCGGTGTGAGTTCTGCGAGTCGTTTCTCTAACACCGCATCTTCGTAGTCTTGGAGCTGCTGGTGATAGGTCATCTTTTTCCCGTTGACCCGAATCAGGTAGGTACTCACCCAGCCCAACAGCCCCAGGACAAAAATCAGTTGACTCCAGCGTCCCGCATCCAGATCGCTTAAGCCTGCCAGGCGCAACCCTAGAAAGATGAGACCGCCTCCCAGGAAAATGCCCAGCCCAAGCAGCACAATGTCAATTCGACGCATGGTACTGCCTACTCAATCCCCCGCGCCTGGGGACGAAAGTTGAGAAAGGGACTGAGCAACAACAGCCCTGGAAAAAAGAAAAATACCAGGAAGTACATAAATCCGCGCTCGAAGGAACTAGCCACGTACCAGCGCTGTTTAAGGTAGAGGTAGGTCAGCAGCGGCACGAAGAGCAAATAGGCTCCCGCCAGCCCCAAAAAAAGAACCGCCCCAACAATGGTGGTGCTGGAGAACTTAACCGTATCTAAAACCATCAGCGCAAGGGGATTGAGCATTCTAATTATTTACAGTGAAGGACTACAGTGGGAAGGACTGACCGGAAAGCCTGACCGGAAAGGATGGGGACATCCCAAGGCTGACCCTATTCTACCTGGGTCAGGCCAACGTCAACAGATTCCAGGTGAACTCAAGGGACTGGCTTGGTCCGGTCCATGCCAGCCATAGCGCTGCAGGTCAAGGCGACCTTGGGCATTGAAAACAATGTCCTCCGCCTCCAGCCGGATCCGCTGCAGATCATCGCTGCCCTGGCGCGAAGGGGCGCAGGAAATCTCGCCGCGGGCATTCACAACCCGATGCCAGGGAATTGGGGAATCAGGGGCAATGCGAAACAGCGCGTAGCCTACCTGTCTGGCCCGTCCTGGCCAGCCGATGAGATCGGCAACTTGTCCGTAGGTGGCGACTTGGCCCCAGGGAATTTGCTGCACAAGGTCATAAATTTGTTGGTGGCGCGGGGAAGGCGAGAGCATGGGCATGGAGCGGGTCGGTGGGAGGATCTGGGTTAGCGAAGATAGCCGTGATCCAGTAAAAAGGCGGTATTGATGGGAGAAGAGGCTGCATCAGAGGGCGATGGCCCCTGGATCAGTTTTTCCACATATTTACCCAGCACATCGGTTTCTAGATTCACCCAGATCCCTGGCGCGAGTGCCTGAAGATTGGTCAGGGCAAAACTGTGGGGAATCACCGCCACCGTGAATCGATCTCCGCGCCGATCGCAGTCGGCCACCGTGAGGCTAATGCCGTTGAGGGCAATGCTCCCCTTAGACACTATCAGCTTGGCCAGGTTTGGCGGTGACTGGACCGCCACAATCCAGGAATTATCTAGGGTTTGAATGTCCAAAATTTTGCCCATCCCGTCCACATGTCCTGTGACAAAATGGCCCCCGAGGCGATCGCCCACCCTCAAGGCCGGTTCCAGGTTAACTTGCCAGGGGGTATCCAGGGACTGAGCCAGGGTGGATCGATCTAGGGTTTCCGGGGAAGTGGTCACCACGAAGCCCTCAGACACCAGGGTTTCAACCGTTAAGCAAACCCCATCCACGGCAACGCTATCGCCCAGGGTCAGTCCCGCTAAGACTGCGGGGGCGGTGGTTTGAACCAGAACCTGATGGGTTCCCCAGGACCGGAGTTGACCCTGGCCCTGAATCAATCCTGTAAACACTTGTAATCAAATCTCCGTAGAAACTGCATTGTCAAAGCACTCCTGGAGTGACTAGGATTGGGATAGACCCTAATGTGAAACCCATTATCTCAGTCGTTTCACCCAGCGAACCTTCCTGAACCCCGTCATGGCTTGACCATCCTCATCATGGGCGACGGCAGCTGCATACATTCCCCAGGCTTCCCTTGAGTTGCCTAGGGCAAAAGGGTAGGAAGGACAAGTCTTTTTGCATTTCCAGAGGCCGAGGCTGATGATTGAAATGAATGTGGCAGGCATTGCCCTTGACGCTTCATCCCGAATCCCGATTGTACTCCTCAAGGATGCGACCGAGCGCCGCGCCCTGCCGATTTGGATTGGCCAAAACGAGGCCAAGGCTATCCTGAGCGCCCTTGAAGATCAAAAGCCGCCGCGCCCCATGACCCACGACCTGCTCTGTGCCATGCTCCAGGAGTGGGAAATTGAGTTTGATCGCGTGGTTATTAATGCCCTGGAAGACAGCACTTTTTTTGCTACCATCTCCCTGAAGCAGGGGGAAACCATCAAATATATTGATGCCCGCCCTAGCGATGCCATTGCCCTGGCGCTGCGTTTAGATGCGCCCATCTGGGTGATGGAAGAGGTGGTGGCTGATGCCTCGATCCCGGTGGATCAGGAGGCGGATGAAGCAGAACGGGAAGAATTCAAGCGCTTTATCGATCAGATTCGGCCTGGAGACTTTAAAACCCAACTTGATGATAGTGAGGCCACCAAAGGGTAGCGGCTCCTTTCCTGGCCCGTACTGTATTCCTGGCTCTCCTAATCCCCCATGCAATACCGACGGTTCGGGCGTACTGACTTTCAAATTTCTGTTTTTTCGCTGGGCACCATGCGCTGCCTTTCCTCTGGGGCCAATCTGGAGCAAACCCTCTCCCATGCCCTGGATCTTGGCATTAACCATATTGAAACGGCCCAGGGCTACGGTGCTAGCGAAGGGTATCTTGGACAGGCCCTGGCGGCCTTGAGTCGTGAGCGGGACCTCTCTCAGCTTTTCATCACCACCAAAATTACGCCCCAGCCCAGCGCCGATGCCATGGCCGCGGCCATTGATACCTCCCTCCGGCGCCTTGGGCGATCCTGTGTTCAGGGCTTGGCCCTCCACGGGATCAATACCCCCCAGCACCTGGCCTGGATTCTGGATCCGCACGGCTGTATGGCCGCGGTGCGCCAGGCCGTGACCGAGGGCAAAGTGCAGCACGTGGGGTTTTCCACCCACGCTCCTCTGGATCTGATTCTGAGCTGTATGGCGAGTCAGCAGTTTGAGTTTGTTTGCCTGCATTACAATCTTTTTTTTCAGCGCAATCTTCCGGCTCTGCTGGCGGCTCAGCAGCAGGATTTAGGAGTGTTTATCATTTCTCCAGCCGATAAAGGCGGACGGCTCTATCAGCCTTCGGATCGGCTCAAGCAGCTGTGCCATCCCATCGAACCCCTGAGGCTCAATTCTCGTTTTTTGCTGAGCCAGGCTGCTGTTTCAACCTTAAGCGTAGGGCCAGCCACGCCCCAGGAGCTCGATTGGCCCCTTTCTGTGGCGGATGATTGCGGACCGTTGACCTCGGTAGAGCGCCATTGCCTGTTGGCCCTGGATCAGGCAGCGGATGCTGTGCTGGGCGGCGATCGCTGTCAGCAATGCTATGGCTGCTTGCCCTGTCCAGAGGAGATTCAGATTCCCGAAGTCCTGCGACTACGGAATCTGAGCCTGGCTTACGAGATGCAGTCCTATGCCCAATATCGCTATGGCATGTTTGAACATGCGGGACATTGGTTCCCTGGACGCAAAGCAATTCACTGTACCCATTGTGGCGATTGTCTGCCTCGCTGTCCCTACGATCTGGCCATTGCCGACCTGGTTCACGATGCCCACCAGCGTCTCCAGGTTCGCGAGCGGCGTCGGCTTTGGGCTGATGATCCATAGCCGCGTCGGAGGGAGCCTCTCTCTTTGAGTCCAGCAACCCTAGGACACCAGCTGACTATGGCGCTGCTGCAAAATTTGCAAATGAGTATAGAACAGATCCTGATCGCGCTTGAGCTGGTTTTTAAGGGTGGCCAAATTTTCCAAGAGAAACTGCTTGCGTTCCTCAGATTGGCCAATTTGCACCTGCAGCCGGGCGATGGCCTCTGCCCGTTGGGTCGGGGATTTGGACGAGCTGCTGATCTGGGAAAGCTGTAGTTCTAGATCTCGCTTGGCATGGCATAAATGGATGAGTTCTTCCTCCTTACTCTCAATGAGCCGTTTGGAGGTGGCCCACTGTCGTTGTAGCGACTCCAGGTGCGCCTCCAGCTCCGCCAGGGGTTTGGATGCCATGGCTGTGCTTGCTAGGGCCAGATCGAGCTTATCTGAGAGCGGAGGCAGGGAGAGGGTGGGAGCAGATTCCTCCATCAGGGTGGCCAGATCAAACTCCGACTCCTGGGCTTCATCCAGTTCGAGATCTGCTGGAATGAGAACCCGCTGGGGATCCCGGACTCCATTAATCACCATTCCCAACAGATTGGCCTGGGAATGGTTTAAAACCTGGACGGCTTTGGTGGCGTTTAACTCGTCTAGCGTGCCCAGTCGGGTGACCAGTAGCACCCCGTCAAGGATCTGACTGACAATGGCGGCGTCGGCAGACAAATTGACGGCGGGTAAATCCAGGACCACCGTGTCATACCGACTCACCCAATCGGCCAGTAACAGCTCCATCTGCTTAGATTCCAGCGGATTGCCCGTCATCGGCTGAAGCGACCCAGACATTAAAATATCCAGATTGGGGCTAATGGGCTGCACCGCCAGCAAAAATGAGACTTGAGACATGAGCAAATGGCTGAGACCCACTTCGCTCGACAGGTTCCAGATCAGCGATTGGGAGGGGCGCTGAAAGTTGGTATCGACCAGCAGTACGCTTTTTCCTGCCTGAGCCATGACCGCGGCTAGATTGGCCGCCACGGTGGATTTACCTTCGCTGGGGACTGAACTGGTGACCCCGATGGACTTTACCTGGGAAAAGTGGGGCAGAACTTTTAAATTTAGATAGAGAAGCCGAAAGGCCTCTGCGGCTGACGAACCCGGCTGATCCAGGGTGAAAACCGTGGGCACAGACTGCTGCAGGTCTCCATCGTAAAGCAGGTCGCGCTGGGAAGCGGCCACGTCAGGAATGTTTCCCAGCACCTTGAGATTTAAGTGACGTTCGGTGGCATCCACCGTTTCCAGGGAGCGATCGCGCAGGTGGGCAATCCACATGGCAATGAGCCCCAGGGCCGCTGCGGCTGCTCCGCCCGCCACCAGCAGCGGCAGCCGAAACGGTGCAGTCTTTTCGGGAGAGAGCCTTGCGGAGTCTACGATTTCACCCTGGGACTGATTGCTCCCGAGGGCGAGGGCCAGACCTTTCTGGCGCTGTTTGAGTAGATCCTGTTCCGATCGCATTTGCTGCAGCCGTTGGTTTAGCTGCTGATAGCGCTGCTCTAGGGCGGGCAAGGCCACGGCCCTTTGTTGCGCTGTGGCCAGGGACTCTACTAAGTTATCTCGCTGGGCCAGAGCCGCTAACCGTTGGGATTCTAGATCCAGAAAGGATGCCGTTAAGCTTTGCTTGAGTTCCGTTTCCAGCGGGAGTTGTACCTTCGGGTCGCCAGTAACGCGCTGCACCTCGGCTGTGATTTGGCGCTGCAAATCTTCCAGGTCGCGCTGCCGCGTCATCACTGCCGGGTGGGCCTCCGTGTAATTTTTGAGATCTTCCGTTAGCTGCTGGGACTGACGCTGCATCTGTTCTAGCAGGCGCCGGAATTCCTGGGATTGACTCACCTGGGCCAGGGTTTCCGCCGCTGCAGGCGCCAGCCCTAACTGCCGGCGAAGCTGATTTTGCTGATTCTCCAGCCCCTGGATCTGAGTTTCCACAGCGGCGAGATCTTGCTGGATTGCGTTTAAGGCCACTGTTGTGGAGGCAAATCCCCTAGGATGAGCATTCAGGGGATTTTGGCGTTGAAACTCGGCCAGCTCTTGCTCGGCGGCTTTCAGGGCGATCTGACTCTGGTTTAAACGGGGCAACAGGGATTGTTGGGCCTGGCGCAGCCGATTTTGGTGCCGCTTTCCTGTTTCAGCCAGGTAGGTGGTCATCCACACATTGACAAAGGTCTTGGTGGCGCTGGGGCGAGTTCCCCAATAGGCCACTTCAATGGTGCGGGCTGCTTTGTTGAGATCCAGCCTCAAGGACTGTTTGAGGCGCTCTTGCTGGTGTTCAGGAAGGGATTGACCCGATTGCCGCAGGCGTTGCTGAACCTGGCTCAGCACGGCGTCTGATCGCAGTAGATCCATCTCTGCCTCCCAGTTGAGCGCTGGCACAAGCTCCTGCATTGCCTCCGCGCGATCGCCGCCCCACTGCTCCTGTTCACTCAAGATCCGGAGCTTGCCCTGAGCGCGATAGTAGGTGGGGCTGAGGGCGGCGAGCCCCAGAAAAATGGCCAGGACAGGCAAGGCTACGATGAAGCCCGTTAAGCTCCGCTTACGAAGGAGTTCAAAGAGCGCAGTCAGGTAAGAAATCGCCATGGGTGAAGGATGCTTGCGCAGTGGATTATCTCTAAGCTGAATGTTTACCCCCCCTGGGAGACCAAGATCCTTTCTCTCCGGAGGTCTTCTGGTCCGGAGGTTTTTGGGTTCGGATATTCTCTGGTCAAGACTAAAGACGCTTCCTTAATTCTAGTGGGTTTATTGATCCCATTCCTCCAGGATCTCCCTCCGGTGATCCATGGGGAGTCACCAAGGCACTAGGGCTTTGTCCGCTGCTGCAAATATTGTCGCATTTTGTTGCGAAGTGACATCTCTCCTGGGAAAGGGCGAAATACTAGTCATAGGCTTATCCTCACTATCGGGAGAATCACTCATGAATACGATCGCCCTTAATCTACTCAATACCTTTGATACACTGCCAGCGCCTGAACAAAGTGAACTTGCGGCCGAAATTCTCCGTCGCACCCTCCGCGACGATTTAGATGATGAAGAGGACAGTGATTTGCTCATTCATGCGCAAGAGGTGGCGCTGGCTCAGGAGATTGAGCTCAATAGTATTGAGTAAGCAGGAATTGATGCTGTGTGGGTCTATGGCAGTTTAATCCTAAATTTTGCTCAAAGAAAGCGGCTGGATTTCCAAGACTCCAGCCGCTTTCTTTGACGCCATTGCGTATTATCGATCCTTGCTGGTGCGGAGGCTAGACCTTTAAGGCGGTGGCCGCCCGCTTGTAGGCTTCATCCAGGACCTCTGACACCGTTGGATGGGCATGGACCAGGAAGGCAAGATCATGGACCGTTGCTCCCTTTGCCATGGCGTTGGAGGCCTCGTGGATGAGATCTGCGGCGTGGATGCCGATAATATGCACCCCTAACACCCCGCCGGTGTCTTCGCGAAAAATTACCTTGGCAATCCCGTCCGTTTCGCCCTCCGCCAGCGCCTTAGAATTGCCCTTAAAGTAAGTGCGCACCGACTTGACCTTAAAGCCCTCCGCCTTACCGAGATCTTGAGCCTGGGATTCTGTCAGCCCCACAAAGCTCACCTCTGGGTGCGTAAAGGCAGCGGCGGGAATGCTGTGATAGTTCACCTGGCGGGGGCGATCGCACAGGGTTTCCACCACCGCGATACCCTGGGCTGAGGCGGCGTGGGCAAGCATCATTTTGCCGGTGGCATCGCCAATAGCCCAGAGATGGGGGATGGGTTCTCCCTTGTGGGTAACTGCCAGGTAGTCATCTACGGGAATAAAGCCGCGGCGGTCGGTTTCAACCCCTACTGTCTCTAGGCCAAGATTTTTGGTGGCGGGAATGCGGCCTGTGGCCACTAAGCAGGCGTCCACCTCCAGGATTTCCTCAATCTTCTGGGTTTGGGCATCGGCCAGCTCGATCACCACCGGCGATCCGGGGGTGACTTTCATCGCTAGCTTACCCACCTTGGTTTCAATGTCCCGAGGATCAATCAGCACTCGCTGGGCAATTTTGGCAATATCTGGATCAAAGGTCGGCATGAGGCGATCTAGGGCCTCAATCATCGTGACTTCACTACCTAGGGCCGTATAGACATCGGCAAACTCCAGGCCAATATAGCCGCTGCCGATGATCGCGATCCATTGCGGCAACCAGTCCAGGCGAATAGCTTCGTCGCTGGTAAACACAGTTTTCCCATCCACCTCAATGCCCGATGGAACCCAGGGCACTGAACCGCTGGCAATGATGATATCTTTTGCCCTTAGGGTCTGTTCTCCCTCTGGGCCAATGACCTCCACCCTCTGGAGCCCGGCCACCTTTCCCCAACCCCGAATAATATCGACGTTAAGGCGCCGTAAGCTGTTGGTTAGGTCCCCTTGAATCTTGCTCACCAGGTCCTTCGCATGGTTGGCGATGGCGCCACGGTCAAAGGAGACCTGTTGCAGTTGGATACCCATGGCCTGAAGATGATGAGTATTGCGCAGATCGCGGACGCGTCCTGAGGCTGCCAAGAGAGCTTTAGAGGGGATGCAGCCACGATTGACGCAGGTTCCACCCATCTCTGCGGTTTCAATAATGGCAGTTTTTAAGCCACAGTCGACGGCATGGAGCGCGGCTCCGTGGCCACCCACACCAGCTCCAATAATGACTAAATCGTAATCAAACTTGGCGGTCACGTCTCTCTCCTAACTCAACTGCACAACAGCCCTGAGAAACAAAATCCAGCGCTCAACGAGGGCTGGATTTTGAGATATGCGGATGAAAGGACTTGAACCTTCACACCTTACGGTACTAGAACCTAAATCTAGCGCGTCTACCAATTCCGCCACATCCGCACGGAGTGTTTAATTGTCCTATTTATCATAGTATCAATTGCCACTCTCGCAACGGTGAATTTCGCTAGCTGATTCACCCAGGCGAGAGGCCTGAGATCTCCAGCGCCCCCGAGGACGAGGGCCACTAGAGGTGGATTGCTGCTAGAGGTGGATCGCTGCCGCCCTATCTGGGGACACCATTGTAATCCACCAGGATTTGACCTTGGCGGGTGACGGTGACCTGGGTTTCGACGGTGGGGGCTGAGGCGAGGGGGGGACCGCCTTTGAAGGTAAATGTGGCGCTGCCATCGGGGTTTGTTTGCACGGGTGCTTCGTCCGTGGGGCCAAACATGGTGGATTCAGGGCGATAGACTGATAGCCCTCCATTCTCTCGAATGCCAGCCTGGCGCGCTAAATTTTGGGCGCGGGTGAGAAAGCTCCGCTCGCTGAGAATCGATAGGATCGATTCATTGGGGTCACGCTCCAGACTGCCTCCGCCGACCCCGCCGCGAGCGGGACCGTTGTAAACTACGCTCACGCTGGAGTCGGGACTGACCCGTACCGTTGTTTCAGTCTCGAACTGGGTCGATCCGGGGCTGCCGCCTAAAAAGTTAAACGTGATGGATCCATCGTCGTTGCGCTCGTAGGGCGATTCCACGGCCGGGCCATACATGGATAGCTCCGGTCGATAGGCATTAAGACCCCCATTGGCGTTAATCGCAGCCTGGCGGGCCAGGTTTTTAGCACGGGAGAGAAAATACAGGTTGTCTTCGGACTGGGTTGCGGATGGAATGGCAGGATTGACCTGGGCCGTGGCGGGCACAGCCGAGACCAATCCGGCGATGCAGAGGGTTGCGATCGCAAATGAACGTTTCATGGTAGTCCTCCTTGAACTGTAAATGAATGACCGACGTCTGAATGGGTGAACCTTTAGCGGGTTCACTCATTCCAGGAAAAAGTTAGGTCACAGGTGCTCGAATCCGGCTGTTGATAAGCTAGGGGACAGGTTGGAGTAGAGTTCGCGCTGGGCAGAAGTCTTGACTCCCTCTATCTTCGAGAAAAGCGGGGTAAAGGTTATCCCCAGCCCCATTTTAATGCGACATTTTCGGTTGCCTAGTCAGTAAAGGTTTGACGACTAGTCAGCAAAGGTTTGACGAATTGATCCGGGTACGGGTTCGGAGGAGGTCTTAGGCGGAGGGCTTGCGTCCTTTGCTAGTTCCGATGGGCAGCAAGACGGTGAACTTGGTACCGGTGCCAGGCGTACTAATCACCCTGATGCTGCCCTGGTGCGCCTGGGCGATCGCCTGGGCAATGGCCAGGCCCAACCCAGTTCCTCCCTTGGGTGATTTTCCGGACTGTACCCCGGCACTGGCGGGACGAGAGCGTGCAGAATCCACGCGGTAAAATCGATCAAACAGGCGTGGGATTGCCTCCGGGGGAATTCCCTGTCCTTGATCTTGCACCGTGACCTTGAGGGTCGCTTGGCCCTGGGAGATTTTTCGCGTCAGCTTGAGGGTCACGGTGCCATTGGGAGGACTGTACTGGATAGCGTTGCTGACTAAGTTGGTAAAGAGGCGGCTGATCTGATCGTAATCTCCCTGGAGGGTAAAGGGATCTGTGCCTGGTCCCTTGGGGTCTCGGTCGTCGCCCAGCTGCAGCTGGATCTGGACAGAGTGGGCTTGGGCGATGGCCCTTTGTTCTTCCAGCACCTCCATCAGCAGCGCATCCAGGGGACAATCCTGGAATTGCGACTGTATCATGCCGCTGTCCTGACGCGCTAAAAACAGCAGATCATCCACCAGTCGCCCTAAACGCTGGGTGACCCGCTCCACGGTTTCAAGCTGCTGGCGCTGATCCTGGGGCGTCATCTCCGGGTCGCTCAGGGCTGCCTGGACGTTGGTTTGAATCAGGGCAATGGGGTTGCGCAGCTCATGGGAGGCATCGGCGGTAAATTGCTTCAGGGATTCGTAGGATTCACGGATGGGCTCAATGGCCAGGCGGGAGAGGAACCAGCCAATGGCAGCCACCAGCACCACCAGGGTGCTGGTGCCCAGGCTCAGTTCCAGCACCAGTTGACGGGTGGGCTTGGTGACTTCGAACCAGGGATGACTGACCCGCAAATAGCCCACCAGGTTGCCATCCACTCTGATTTCCTCCGTGAGCTGTCTCCAGAGAACCTCAGGGGTAATCGCGATGGTTTCAGGGTGGTGTGTGAGGTGCACCGGCAAATTCAGTGATTCGGAGAGGGTGGACCAGCGTAAATGGCGCTGGGCATCAAACCACTCCAGCTCAATGCGGTCATCCTCGACGGCCTGGGAATCCTGGCGGAAACTGGCCTCTAGATTGACCTCATAGGAGAGGGCCTGGTTCAGGACCGCTTTGGGTTCAATCACCAGCGATCGCTCCACCACCTCCACCACATGGTGCAGGGTATCGTCCACGCGCTCAATTAAGGTGCTGCGGACGTAGAGATAAAATCCGCTGGCAAACAGCAGCAGCAGAATAGCGGTAACGGCTGTGTACCAGAGGGCCAGCCGTCGCCTGGTGGCCATAAACATGGGATCTCAGGATTGGCAGGGCCAGGACTAGGACTCGGCGTTGGCCTCCAGGGACAGCTTTTCGCGATCGCGTCGTCGCTTCTTGGCGTAGAGCTGAATGGTAGCGGCCATGAAGATCACCAGCCCAAAAATCAGCCACACGGTCAGGTCCGTGGGCAAATTGTTCTTAAAAACCGCTAGCAGCACAATTGCCACCAGCAGCAATGTGGGAGCCTCGTTGAGGGCGCGCAGCTGCTGCCCAGACCATTGGCAGGTGTCCGTGTGGAGTTGCTTCATTAGGCGGATGCAGTAGAAATGGTAGCCAATCAGGGCACCCACCAGGGCCAGCTTGGCATGTAGCCATCCCTGGTGGATCCATTCCGGCTGGGTGACCAGCAGACCGATGGCGCACACCACCGTGACGATCATGCCTGGGGTGGTGATGATGTTCAGCAGTCGCTTTTCCATCAGCTCGTACTGCTTTTTTAAAATTGCGGGGGCCGGATCCGGCTCGTCCTTCGCCTCCACGTGATAGATAAACAGGCGCACCAAATAAAACAGTCCGGCAAACCAAACCACCACGCCAATAATATGAAAGGCTTTAAACCAAAAATATCCCATGATTGCAACTGGCTCAGAAAACAGCGCCCCTCGGTGGGGGATTTCTCTATTTTGCCAGAGCGTCAGGGAGGATTAAATTGGCAGTCGGTCAATGTCCTTGTTGTCCCCAATCACCACCATCACCGCGCCCTTCCATAGGCGTGTATCAAAGCTGGGGTTGATTTCGAGTTTATTTTCTTCCCCAATGGCGAGCACATTCAGGCCATACTGATTGCGCAGATCCAGCTGCGCCAGGGTTTGATTGTGAAATTCCTCTGGCACCACCAGTTCCACAATGCTGTGCTCTGGGTCAATATCAAAGCGATCGAGGATGGAAGGCTTGGTGAGCGATCGCGCCAGGGCGCAGCCGGCCTCGTTCTCAGGAAAGACCACCTGATCGGCCCCCACCCGATGCAGGAGTTTGCCGTGGATTTCGGTGGAGGCCTTGGAGATCACGTGGGGAACACCAGCCTCCTTAAGATTTAAGGTGGTAATAATGCTCTCTTGTAGATAGTTGCCAATGGCCACAATGGCGGTGTCAAACTCAAAAATCCCGGCCTCTGCTAAGGCGCTGGGCTCGGTGGAATCGAGCTGAATTGCGTGGGCAGCAATCTGGCAGTTGAGAGCATCGGCCACCCGCTTTTCGTCAATGTCAGTGCCCAGAACCTCGTAGCCCAGATGGTGCAGGGTGGAACAAACTGCCCGCCCAAACCGGCCCAACCCAATCACCGCAAACTGGCGATCGGTTTTGCGGAGGTTTTTCAGAAGACTTAAGGTGGAAAAGTTCACGATCCCCTTCCTACAGATTGAATGATCCCCATCTTGGCGAGATTTTAAAAATATCTACTAAAAAAATATCTACTAAAAAAAATATCGACAAGCGACACCCCTATCCCACCAGCAGCGATTCCTCCGGATAATGCACCAGACTGGCGCGGCTCTCCCCAATTAGCGCCGACATGAGCAGTAAAATCCCCACCCGGCCCATGTACATTGTCACCACCAACACCAGCTTGCCCAGCCCCGATAGGCTGGCTGTAATCCCGGTGGACAGACCAACGGTCGCAAACGCCGAGACCACCTCAAAGAGAACATTAATAAAGTTCACCTTGGGATCGGTCAGGGCAATGAGCATGGTGGCAATAATGACCGTGGTCAGGGATCCAAAGACCACTCCCAGCGCCTTGAGAATCATGGAGGTGGGCACCTTTCGCTCGTACAGCACCACCTCTTCCTTCCCTTGCAGAATGGTTTGGGTGCAGCTGCTAATCACTCGCAGCGTCGTGGTTTTAATCCCACCCGCGGTTCCCCCGGGGCTGCCCCCAATAAACATCAGGAAAATGGTGAAGAATAAGCCCGCGGTCGTCATTTGGCCCACATCAATGGAGTTAAAGCCAGCGGTGCGAGCCGTCATAGATTGAAACCAGGCCATTAACAGCTTGGTGTCAAAACTACTGCCGGCCAGGGTGTTGGGATTATTGCGCTCGGTGAATAAAAAGGCGACGGTTCCGATCAGCAGGAGAAAAACAGTGGTGCTGGTGGCTACTCGAAAGTTCAGAGAAAAGCTCATGGGCGGCGCGTTTTTCTTAAACTGATGCTGAATCCACTGCATGACCTCAAAGATGGTTTCATACCCAATCCCGCCGAGAATGACGAGCAGGGAAATGACCAGATTGACCCGCACAGAGGACTGAAACCCGACTAAACTATCCGAGAACAGACTAAAGCCTGCATTGTTCCAGGCGCTAATGCTATGGAAAATGGAAAACCAAAGCCCAGGGTAGAACCCCATCTCAGGAATAAAGACGGTCATTAAAAAAAACATGCCGGTCATCTCAAAGATGAGAATCGTGGCAATGATGGAGCGCAGGAGCGGGACGGTGCCCTGGAGCTTTGGCCGATCCATGGCTTGTTGAATGGCCAAGCGATCGCGCAGTCCGAGCTGCCGCCGCCCCAGCAGGATCAGCAGCAGAGTGGTCGCCACCATGTAGCCCAGGCCGCCAATTTGAATCAGCAGCAAAATAATCAGCTGGCCAAAGGTCGAAAAATACGTGGCGGTGTCTACCACAATATGCCCGGTGACACATACGGCCGAGGTGGCGGTAAAGATGGCGGTGATGGGATCGTTCCAGGTCCCCGATGCGGTGGAAAGGGGCAGCATCAGGAGCACGGCCCCGATGGTAATCACCGTGAAGAACCCCAGGCAAATGGTGCGTGATACCCTCATGTCCTAGCTGCCTGAGGGGGAGAGAACCGAAGGACTGCTTTGAAACCGAATATTGGCTTGTTTCATCCGGTCTAAGGCCTCAGCCAGGCGATCGCACTCTGCAATTAAGCTAATGCGCATGAAGCCTTCTCCCCCAGTTCCAAAGGCGTTGCCAGGGGTGACCACAATGCCAGTGGTCTGGAGTAAATGCAGGGCAAAATCGGTGGATCCCATGTTCGGAGGACAGGGAACCCACAGGTACATGGTGGCCTTGGTTTTGGGAATGCTCCACCCCAGATCCCCCAGCCCCGCAATTAAAAAATCCCGCCGGGTTCGGTAGCGATCTTGAACCACCTGCAGGTAGCTGTCGGGAAGATTGAGGGCCGTCTCTGCTGCCTTTTGCAGTACCGAAAAAAGGCCATAGTCTAAATTGGTTTTTAAGGTGCGCAGCCCTTGAATAATATGGCGATTGCCCACCACAAATCCGACGCGCCAGCCCGCCATGTTGTAGGTTTTTGACATGGTGTGAAATTCGACGCCAATCTCCTGGGCCCCCGGAATTTCCAGTAAACTCACGGGTTGGTATCCATCAAAGGCGAGTTCCGCGTAGCACAGATCGTGCACCAGCAAAATTTCGTAGTGTTTGGCAAAGGCCACCACCTCTTCATAGAACCCTCGTGGGGCCACGGCCGTGGTGGGGTTAGAGGGATAGTTAAAGTAGAGAATTTTGGCGCGCCTGGCCACTGCATCGGGAATGGCATTCACATCAAAGAGCCAGTGGTTCTCAGGGGTGAGCATCAGGGGGTAAATTTCTGCCCCAGCGATCGCCGGCCCCCGAAAGTGGGGGGGGTAGGAGGGATTGGGGACCAAAACCGTATCGCCTGGATTCACGTAGGCCAGGGCGAGATGGGTGAGGCCCTCCTTTGATCCGAGTAGGGGCAGCGCTTCACCGTCCGGGTCGAGATTGACGCCATAGCGCCGCTGGTACCAGTCGGTAATGGCATGGCGAAAGCTGGTTTTCCCTTCAAAGGGGGGATAGCCGTGTAGGCTGGAGTCCTGGAGCGCCGTGACCGCAGCATCAATGATGGGCTGAGGCGGGGAGCCATCGGGATTACCCATGCCCAGATCAATTAAATCAATTCCTTGCTCACGAGCCTTTGCTTTCAATTCATCCAGGCGGGCAAAAACGTAAGGCGGAAGAGAACTTAGCCGATCGGCCGGCTTAATCCAGTTTAGACTCATGCAGCTTTCTCAATGCCCCTCAGATGGGTGTGACGGATGATCAACACTGAGGCAATTTTCCACCTCTGGGTTCACTTTTGCCAAGGGGGGCCGGAGAGCGGTGGAGACCATGGCGGCCATGAGCTGATCTGGGGTTACCGAAAAAGGTAAATGATGTAAATCTGAATTGGGGGCGCAGGCCACCTTTGCGGCGGCTTCTAGCTCCGCCAGGGAAATATCCTGCATGCCCAAATCCTTGAGTGTTGTGGGGAGACCGATGGCGCCATAGAACTGCAAAAGCTGGTGGCGAGCCGTGGCCGCCAGCTGGCTTCCCTGCACCTGTTCCTCCAGGCGAAGCTGCACGAGGATTCCGTAGGCCACCTTTTCGCCATGTAAACTTTGGCGGGTGGGGTTCAGGTGGGTTAACCCATTGTGAACCGCATGGGCCGCGACGGTGCGGCATTGCGCCCCGCCCAGGCCCCCGATCACGCCCGCCATCAAAACCGTGGCATCCACCACCTGCTGCCAGTCTTCACCGCCGGGTTCGGCGAGGGCTTTCAGCGATCGCTGCAGCAGAATATCACGCAATACTCGCGCCTGCTGAACTGCGCCAATAATTAAGGTTTCCTGGGACCTGCCGCTGCTCACGGAGGCTTCGTACCACTTCGCCAGGGCGTCGCCAATCCCGGCAATCAGGGTCCGCTTAGGGGCTGAACGAATTAGATCGTAATCTAGGATCAGTAAATTGGGGGCTGTGGGTAGAGGAACATCATACTGAAAGGCGCCGGCATCGGTGTAGACATTCGACAGGGCGGTCCAGGCGGCGCAGGTGGCTGCCGAGGTGGGAATGGTGACGATGGGACACTGACATTGATAGGCCACCAGCTTGGCGGCGTCCAAGGCTTTGCCGCCGCCAACGCCAAGGACAACATCGGCAGATTGTGCCTGCACAGCCTGACGCATCCGTTGAAGCTGCGGTTCGCTACAGTCTGTTCCGTAGGAGATAAAGTGGCCGCTCAGATCCTGGGCGGCAAAGATAGAGGTGATCGGCTCTCGCAGCAAGGCCAGGCTTTGATCGCCGCCTATCACAAGGGGCCGATGGCCGAATCGGGTCAGAAGCGGTCCGACTTCGGCGATCAGACCGCTACCGCGTAGAACCTGGGCCGGAGCAATGGCATTGTAGCGTCCGAGTGGGGGAGGCGCAGGATGGATTGGATTGGACATTCAACAATGGCAAGAAAGCTAGTGGCAAGAATAAGGGCTAAGCGTTAGCTGCTGAACTACAGTGTAGCGCGTTGTTCTGGGGTGCCGATGGTCTAGGCTTTGGGTAGACGATCAAAGGCCTCGGGAAAGACCTGGATACGCATCTGGGGATCGGATCGATCGGTCAGGGATCGGGTCGCCTGCCCCAGAAATACGGGCTCTGACAGACCCGCTTCGGGATGAATCAGGGTGCGTGCCCGGATTAAGAGCTGGTTTCCGTTGCGCCCTAGCCGTCCGGAGGAAAACAAATCAGAGGCTGCCTGCTCCAGGGTTGCCGTCAGCTCCTCCGGGGTGATCTCCGGGGCCACGGCAATCACAGTTTGCTGGGCACCGGTGTCATAAACCAGGGTGTAGCGCGCCGCCCCAGGAATCGACACGCGCGTCAGGGGCGTTAGACTGAGGGCAAACAGGCCAAAGGTTAACACCCCCATAAACCCGGTCACGCCCACCAGACGGAACCGGAAGCCCCATCCGAGGCGAAACGCCACCAGGGCCAGCAGGGCGAATCCCACCGTGGCAATCAGACTCCACTGGGCATACAGAGCAAAACTTTCCTGGGACAGCATTAATCCTCCTCCTCGTTACTGACATACTCTTCACCTAAGGGGGCAGTTCCATGCTCAAGTGCAGCTCGAAGCGTATGCCAGGTGAGGGTGGCGCATTTAATGCGCACCGGAAACTGCGCTACCCCTTGCATGACATTCAGCTTGCGTAACTCTCGGGGAAACTCTGCCTCTCCCTTCATCATGGACTGAAACCGCTGCACCATGGCTAGGGCGTCCTCAATGCTTTTGCCGCGCATGGCATCCGCCATCAAGTCCGCCGAGGACATGGCGATGGCACAGCCCTCCCCTTCAAACTTCACGTCTTCAATGGCCGTTTGCTCGTCATTGAGCTGCACCGTTAGCTCAATGGTGTCCCCGCAGGAGGGATTGTGGCCCCGATGGGCTCGGTGGACCGGCTCGGTTCGTCCTCGATGTCGAGGCTTTTTATAATGTTCCAGGATGACCTGTTGATAAAGGTTGCGGAGGTTATCCAGCGCCATGGGTCATGTTAAAAAACGTAACGGTATATGTCTACTCTAATGCGAACCGTTAAGGTTCAGCTATGTTTTCAAAGGGCTGATCCTCCAGATTGTCCAGTTTAGTTTAAGTCGAGGCCAGTTCGCGTAACTTTCCAGTTACGCTGTAGGATGCTTACATTCTGAATTCTTCTGGATTGTTGATTGCGTTATAAGGATTGCCAACTGGATGAAGTGGACAAACGCACTGTCAACGCTGCCCTCATTGGAAGCTGCGCTTGATGAGGTGATTGCGCAGACGACGGCCGCCCTTCCAGCTCCCCCGGATCTAGCCATACTCTTCATTTCCACGGCCTACACCAGCGAGTTTACGCGGGTGCTGCCGCTGCTGCAAGAAAAGCTGGCGGTGAAGCACCTGATTGGCTGCGGTGGCAATGGCATTATTGGCCAGCCCCTGGGACAGACCCCGGCGGAAATCGAGGCAAAGCCAGCGATCGCCCTCACTCTGGCCCATCTGCCCGAGGTCCGAATCCAAACCTTTCACATTGAGGGGCGTCACCTTCCCGATTCCGATAGTCCCCCCCAGGATTGGGTTGACCTGTTGGGCATTGACCCCCAGGATGACCCAGCCTTTATGCTGTTGGCGGATGCCTCAACGGCTAAGGTTCGAGAGCTGCTTCAGGGCATGGATTTTGCCTATCCCAATGCCGAAAAAATTGGGGGATTGACCTCTGGAAGCTCACTCTTTGGGGGCAGTGGCCTGTTCCTGGAGGATTGTCTTCTCCACGAAGGCACCATTGGGGTGGCCCTAAGCGGGAACATTGTGCTTGACACCATTGTGGCCCAAGGCTGTCGACCCATTGGTCCTCCCTTTCGCGTGACCGAGGCAGAGCGCCACATTGCTCTCCAGGTAGAACTGCTGGGGCGTTCCCTGGGGGCTGCCCTGGAGGCCGGTGCTGAGATTTTAACGCCCCTAGAGGCGCTGGAGGACTTGCTGGAGGATCTGGAGGAGACTGACCGAGCCCTGGCGCAACAGGCCCTCTCGGTGGGCATCGCCAGCAATGAATTTAAGGAAAATCTGGAGCCAGGAGACTACCTGATTCGAGACCTTATCGGTGTGGACCCGAAGGTGGGCGCCATCGCCATTGGAGATCGAATCCGGGCAGGCCAGCGTATTCAATTTCATCTGCGTGATGCCAGGGCGTCCGCCGAGGATATCGAAACCCTGGTTATGCGCTATCAGTCGCGAATTGCAGGGGCTGACAATGCGCCCCAGGGGGCGGTGGTGTTTAACTGTTTGGGGCGGGGCGCAGGGTTCTACGGAACACCCAATCATGATATTCAAACCATTTGCCAATATATTCCGCAGATTCCCATTACGGGCTTCTTCTGCCATGGCGAAATCGGCCCCATTGGAGGGTCGACCTATCTGCATGGCTACACGGCCTCAATCGGTATTTTTCGGTGTAAAGAAGTTTAACGGCAGAGCTTTTGGCGCATTGACCGCAGGTTGTTCGGTAAATCCAGCTTCATGGCCTGTTCTACGAAAAAGCTAGGAACGGGCACCAGCGGTGTTGCCGAGACCGAATAGTGCAATAGGGTGCCCCCATTGAGATCGCTCAAGGTCAGGTCAGCCGTGAAGTCTAAAAAACTTCCTCGTTCAAATTGGAATCGAATGTGGCGCTGCTCTAGCTCGAACACGCGCAGGTAGACATTAACCTGTGCCGTAATAAATAAAAATGATTTTTCTGCGGCCTGATAAATGCGATGTCCGAGATGAGGCGCGTGGGCATTTTCCTCAATCACGCGACTTTGGGTAATATCTGGAAAATAGGTTGACCAGCGGGGATAGTTGGTGACCTGGTCCCACACCTGGCATCGCGTGAGGGGCAGGTACATTCTGGAGTCGAGAGCCCCACCGCAGACCGTGTGGCTGCGGGTGTTCACTAAAATCTCTCCCTGGTGAAGCTTAATGAGTTCCGAATTTGACAGCTGCTGTGCAGCAATTTGCTCTGCGTATAGGGCAGGATGTGTCATGGAAAAACCTTCACTTTAATCCCGGTGATTCTACAAAGAGTTTGCCCAGCCCAGGCCTTAAATCTGCGTGGCTGATAGCTTGCTCCTATGGGTGGGCCGTCAACTGAGCAGGATTGTTTATCCAGCTTTGGTTACTGTTGGCCCGACAGTAGCGTGAGGAACCGAGGGTGAACCGGAACTTCAGTGGCCGCAAATGCTTAGCCTGTAAGGGATTAAGCATGAGGACCCAAATCAACCGAGGTGATCAATTGCCCTAGCTTACTCATTTCGTCCGGAATATTCAAGCAATCAATTCATGTTTTGTCTCCAGGGATAGATAGGCCAGGGCCTCAATATGAGCTGTTTGGGGAAAGAAGTCTACGGGCAGCACCCATTTCAGTTCATAGGGTCCGCTTTGACACAGCAATTGTAGATCGCGGGCTAAGGTGGCAGGGTTGCAGCTGAGGTAGAGGATTGTCCTGGGCTGCAAGCGCTGGATTTGGTCAATGACGGCTCCCTCGCATCCCTTTCGGGGGGGATCTAAAAGAAGCAGATCGGGCGGTTGGGAGATCTCGGCTAAGCGGTGGTCCACCTTCCCTTCTAAAAACTGGACATTTCCCAGGTGATTGCGTTGGGCATTCTCCTGGGCTTGACGAATGGATTCGGGATGCACCTCAATGCCCTGGACCGCCTTGACCCGCTGGGCAAGGGGCAAGGTCAAGGTGCCGATGCCGCAGTAGGCGTCAATCACGGTTTCCGATCCCGTGAGCTGCAGCGCCTCGAACATCCGGTTCACCAACGCTTCGGCCTGTTCGGTATAGATCTGAAAGAAGGTATCGGCCTGAATTTGAAACTCCAGTCCGGCAAAAATTTCTCGGAGGTAGGGGCGTCCTGCCACCGTTTCGGTCCTGGGGCCAAAGATGCGGTTGGTGCGATCGCGGTTTAAATTGAGATTGATGCCCACCACCGCAGGATAGCGCTCCAGCCATTCCTGGGCCTGCTCCTGGATCTGCGGCAGATGGCGATCGCAGGATACCAAGGTGATCAGCATCTCCCCGGTGCGCCGACCAAGGCGCAGGCTTAGGTGACGTAAACTTCCCTGGTGGGTGGTTTCTTCGTAAATGCTCCAGCCTCGGCGGTGGATGTCCTGTTTAAGTTGGGCCAGCAGAGGATTGAACTGCCCATCCTGGATGGGACATTGATTTAAGTTGATTAGCTTGTGCGTACCCCGTTGGTAATAGCCGGCCTTCACCCGATCGCGATCCGGGCTCCAGGCCAGAGGATAGGTGGCTTTGTTGCGATATCCCAGGGGATCCGGGGCCGCCATGACGTCCAGCACCTGGGGATCGGCAAATTTTCCAATGCGGCGCAGGGCTTGCAAAACTTGGTCTTTCTTTTGGGTCAACTGCGCTGCGTAGTCCACTGCCTGCCACTGACAGCCCCCACATTTGTCGGCGACGATGCAGGCGGGGCGCACCCGATGGGGAGAGGGGGTCAGCACCTGCATCAGTTGGGCGTAGGCATAGGTGCGTTTAATATTGGTCACTCGGGCACAGACGCGATCGCCGGGGACCGTATTGGGGACAAACACGGTGGGATGGGCCTCGTCCAAATGGCCAATGCCATCGCCGTGGGCGTTTAGCCCCGTGATGTTCAACACTAGGGTTTGATGAACCTGGAATGCTTCCAGGGAGGAGGGCAGGGACAAGGAAAGGATCCTTTACGAAATCGTCAGTGAGGCGCTAGCCCCTATCTATGATAGATCCACGATAGATCCACGACTCCTGCTTTTCTTGACAAGACACCCGGCACGCCTTGATTCACCGGGGAGCGTCTTCTAAGCCGGTCGGTTTCCTGCGGTTGGCGAGGTGGCGATCGCCCCCAGGGCCAGCAGGGCCAACACCCCGCCAAGGTAGAGTGGGGCATTGGGATGCCAATGGTCGTAGCTCCAGCCTGCAATGAGGGGACCCAGAATCTGGGTCAGGCTGGCCAAGGAGAGAGACCCCCCGCTGACTTTTCCCTGTTCTGCATCCGAGACGCTGGTTGAAATAATTCCGCGAATGGAGGGGGAGGCCACGCCAATGCCCAGGGCAAAAAGAGTTTGGGTGCCGTAGAGATAGTAGCCTGCGGGAATTTGCGTCAGGATGCCGTAAGCTAGAACCGCTGCCGAAAACCCTGCCAGCGTCAGGCGAAATTCTCCAAAGCGGGGCAGTAGCTTGCGAATCAATCCCCCCTGCACCAGGCTGGAGATGACCCCAACCCAAAACAGGACGCCGCCGGATTGAATGGGGCCCCAGGCAAAGCGATCGCGGACCCAAACCACAAAAATATTGGTAAATCCTGAAAAGGCCAGAAAAAACAGGAAGTAGCCCACCAGTAGATTCCGCAGCTGGGGGCGTCTCAGGAGATCCCAAAGCTGACCCAGGGGATTAAAGTCCTGGCGCGTGAGTGGACTGCGGCGCGGGTTCTGGATCGATTCCGGAAGAAAGCGATAGGCAAATATAGAATTGAGCAAGGCCACGGCTCCTGCTAGGAAAACCGGCAGCTTGAGGCTAATGCCTGCCAGTGCCCCGCCTAGTAGGGGGCCGAGGATAAAGCCAATGCCAAAGGCTGCTCCAATCAAGCCAAAATTTTGGGTGCGCTCCTGGGGAGACTCAGAAACATCGGCAATGTAAGCCTGGGCTGTGCTCACCAGACCGCCGGTAATGCCATTGACAATCTGAGCGACAAACATTAGCCAGAGGCTTTGGGCGATCCCCAGCAGGAAAAAGGCGAGGGCCGTGCCGAAGGTGCAAACAATCAGCACAGGCCGCCGACCCACACGATCGGATAGGGACCCTAAAATGGGGGCTGCCAGAAACTGGGCTGTGGAAAAGCTAGCCGCCAGGGCTCCAATGGTGAGAGCATCGCTTTTAAACTGAGCCACCAGAAAGGGCAGCACCGGAAAGAGCAGGCCTCCCCCCATGACTTCGATGGCTAAGGCAACCACCACAATAGTGAGGGGGGAAAGCGGAAGACGAAATTTAGACACGGAGGCTGAACCAGGACCGGGAATACTAAGGCCTGTTCATCATAGAGGGCGGAGCAGGTGCAGGAGTAGTTGCCCTTAACCCTCAGCTATTCTGCCCGAGGCGATCGCGGTGGACATTAGGGCTGTTCGGTTTCCGGTTGTTGACAGTTGCACAGCAAGCTTTTAATCAGCCCCAGGGGGCCTGCCAGGGTTTGGCGGCTTCCTGAAACCAGGCGAGACACTTGCTTTGCAGTTTTTTGTAGCTTCTGCCCGTCAATGAACAGCTCTCGGGTGGGGTATTTTTCAATAAATTCCAGCGCAGACACCTGACCATCGTCGCTAGTGGAGAGCACAATGGTCGACCGAAGCGCCTGCAAGTTAGCTTCCCGAGCGGGCGTGTGTAAAATTTGACCGACTTCGTATAGGGCATATTCCGCCGGCAGAAAGTTCAAAATGCGATCCATGAGCTTGCTGTCCAGGGGGATTGGATGATTGAGGGTGCGGCGCACCGTCTGGGGATCTTGATTGGCGGCCTGGATGAAGAACTGAAGTTTTGGAGAAGCAACGCCGGTTTGGGCAAAGCGATTTAACTCTGCCAGGGTAATGGACTGACCAAAGAGCCCGTAGGTAAACACGATCTTTTCCGCGGCCATCGCCCTTGGACTGATCCCCGCCCCCCCCAAGAGTGTGCCCAGCAGACTCAGGGTTAGCAGGAGTCGTCGGGAAGGTAAAAGGGACTGAGAGACAAGCGTCATGGTGATTTAAAGGGCAAAGACGAGACAGACAGAACAAAGTAGGGATGGGGGTATCTAAAACCCTATCTCCCAGAAAGAGTCGCATCAGGGCAAGGAGCCTGGCTCATCTGGCTCACAGTCTTTCTCGGCCAGGGTAGGGAGATTCGGGTCCGCGGCCAGGGGAATGAGGGGGGGCTTTGATCCGGCAGGGGGAATCGCGGCTGCCGGACAATCGCACAGCTTATTTTGCAAAAATCCCTGGGCAAAGCTCAGCATTGGTCCCATCTCGTCCATGAAGCGTTTGACCTTTTGAATGGAAGCCTCCATCTGAGTCAGATCTAAGTCCACAGTGGGGTTCGGATAGTGACGGAGAAACTCTAAGAGAGATATTTTGCCATCATCGGCTAGGGATCGATCAATAGAGGTTCTCAAGGCGGTAAAGTTGGGACGAGTTTTCTGACCCTGCGAATCAATGACGCCGTTGATCTTTTCCAGAAAGAAAGATTCGGTGCTTCCCTCCAGGTATTGGAGGGTGGAATCGGGAATTGCGATCGCTTCGGTGAGGAGTTGGGGAACCAGGGGCGGCATCTGAAACGTTGGACCCAAAATCTCCTGGAAGGGGCGATTTAATTCGCCCGCCTCAATGAGTCGAGATAGCTCAGCCACGTCAATGGATAGGGCGTACCCTCGGTAGGATAGGCGCACAGTTTCCGCAGCTTGCACCGGTGAGATCAGCACCGTTAAGAGGGTGAGCAGGCTGCCTCCGGTCAAGGTGCGAACAAGCGATGGCACAGGAACCTCCCCGCTAAAACTAGGGCAAAACTTGAGATCACCCAAATGCAGTAGTCGCAGCTTAACCCATACACTGCCAATGTCCTGGAAAATCTTTATGAAAAGATAGTTTTGGTCCTCGCGGGATTGAGGGAGGATGTTTTAGAGCCTTGAAAAATCAGGCGACCTGGCTAGATGGATCAAGAGATCCACGGCTCAGGAACCGCGGCTTGGGCCTCCTGCTGCTGGACCGCTTCAATGAGCGATCGCACTTCCTCGACTCCGGCTGAGGCTTCAAAGGAGAGGGGAAACTTGCGGCTAGCCACCATGCGCAGTCCCAAGGGGACCAGACTTAGTAAACCGCGGACATCGCGGAAGTAGTTGCCCACCACCATCAGGCCAAATTTGCGCTCATCAATCCAGCCTCCCTGCTTCACCAGATCCACCATCACTTTGCGATGACGGATGGATCGGCTGTCGGCGGCTTGCTTGCGCGGCAAAATTCGTTGCTTAAGATGGCCAATTTGATCTAGGGGCGCTACCTGGAGCGGACAGACTGAATTACACATATAGCAGCGGGTGCAGCCCCAGACGCCCTGGGTGCCCTGGCCGTATTGTTCCAGGCGTGCCTCCGTGGCGCGATCGCGAGAATCGGCCACCATTCGCTGGGCTTTGGCAAGGGCATGGGGGCCAACAAAATCAGGATTCACTTCCCGAGCGTTGCATTCGGAATAGCAGGCCCCGCACAAAATGCAGTTGCCGGTTTGATCAAGCTGGGCCCGTTCCTGGGGGGATTGTAAAAACTCGCGTTCGGGAATCGATCTGGCCTCGGTACTCACGTAGGGATCCACAGCCTCCAGGTTATCCCAGAAGCGCTGCATGTCTACAACCAGATCCTTAATCACGGGCATATTGCCCATGGGGGCAATGACCAGTTCCGGAATGTCTGTGGATTGGGGTTGCCGCTCAAGCTCTTGACGGATAGTTTCTTTGCAAGCCAGCGCCGAGCGACCGTTGATGCGCATCCCGCAACTCCCGCAAATCACGTTGCGGCAATTTTTTCGAAACGCAAGGGTGCCATCTTGCTCCCATTTAATGCGATTGAGGCAGGTGAGAATGGTATCCCCCGGCTGGACGTGATCTAAGGTATAGCTCTGAACTGTGGGGGCAGCTTGGATCTGCTGGCGAAGGACCTTAAACAAAACTTGCATGGTTTGGGTTTAGCCCAGGGGCATTAGAGAACAGCTAGGTCAATCTCGGGTTTGGCCGCACCAGAGAGCCTCAAAGCGCAATGAAATTTCCAGGACTGATGCCTAACCTCTTTTATCTTACTGATTCGCGGCGAGGCTGTGAACGAGCCCATGCCTGCGCTTTGCCTGGCAGTGATCTAGCGTCTGATCTACCCCTAAGGGGGAAATTTGGCGGCGAAAGTTAATATTTCTAAAATAAAGTTGTTTTAAGTTCATGATTAATCGACTTCATCCTGCCTTAGCTCACAAAGCTTCCAAAAGATCTAAGATCTGATTCCCCTGCGCGGTCGTTGCGGTTTATACAATGGAGACACAAGATGGTGAAATGGGCCGTGGAGAGCCTCTAAGGATCTACCGTTTCATTTCCACCCCCCCTGACCTACCGCGTTTTGATCCATGGCCACGTCCCTTAAATATGCCTACTATCCAGGTTGTGTTGCCCAGGGTGCCTGCCGCGAACTGTATCAATCCACCCATGAGATGACCCAGGCCTTAGGAATTGAGCTTGTGGAACTCAAGCAGGCTGCCTGCTGTGGGTCTGGAACCTTTAAAGAAGAGTCCCAGCTCTTGGAGGATACGGTCAACGCCCGCAACATTGCCCTGGCGGAGCAGCTCAATCTCCCCCTGCTGACCCATTGCAGCACCTGCCAGGGGGTGATAGGTCATGTGGATGAACGCCTCAAGGAGGCCCAGACCCATGATCCAGACTATCTTGCCCAGGTGAATCAGCTTCTTCAACAGCAGCGCTGTGCTCCCTACCAAGGCACGAGTGAAGTCAAGCACCTGCTTTGGGCCTTGGTTGGCGACTATGGCCTGGAAGCGCTGACCCGACGGGTTCGCCAACGCCTGGTGGGCCTGAACTGCGCGGCCTTCTACGGCTGCTATCTGCTGCGTGCCCAGAAAACCCTTCCCTTTGATGACCCCCATTACCCCACTTCCATGGAGAATCTATTTGAGGCCCTGGGGGCGATGCCTGTCTACTATCAAGGCCGCACCCAATGCTGCGGGTGGCCCCTCTCTAGCTATGCCACCCAGCAGTCCTTTCAGATGGCGGGGGGGCGCATTCAAGTGGCGATCGCTGCGGGGGCTGACTGTCTGGTGACGCCCTGTCCGCTGTGTCACCTCAACCTGGACTCGCGCCAGCCGGAGGTGGAAAAGGTGGTTGGGCAATCCTTGGGGCTGCCGGTGCTGCACCTACCGCAGCTGGTTGGCTTAGCCCTTGGGATTGAGCCGACTAAGCTGGGACTAGAGCGCCACGTCGTCTCGACCCGTCCCGTTTTAGAAAAGTTGGGGATAGCGTAGCAAAATCAAGCTGGTTTGGCAAAATCAAGAAGGATTGAGGAGAGAGCGAACTCAGCCATGTTAGAGCATGACGTTGTGATTGTGGGCGGAGGATTGGCCGGATGTCGGGCTGCCCTGGAAATGAGCCGAATTGCGCCCCATCTGGATCTAGCAATGGTGGCTAAGACCCATCCGATTCGCTCCCATTCCGTGGCGGCCCAGGGGGGAATTGCCGCCACGCTGAAAAATGTGGATGACCTGGATAGTTGGGAAGCCCACGCCTTTGATACGGTAAAAGGCTCAGACTATCTGGCTGATCAAGATGCGGTGGAGATTTTAGCCCGAGAGGCGCCTGAGGTCGTGATTGACCTGGAGCATTTGGGGGTGTTGTTTTCGCGGCTAGAGGATGGCCGAATTGCCCAGCGCGCCTTTGGCGGTCACAGTCACAGGCGCACCTGCTATGCCGCCGATAAAACCGGGCACGCCATCTTACACGAGCTGTACAACAACATCCTGCGCCAGGGGGTCACCATTTACGACGAGTGGTACGTGCTGCGGTTGATTCTAGAGGACAACCGCGCCAAAGGGATTGTCCTGTACCACCTCCTGGACGGGGCGCTACAGGTTCTGCGCGCCAGGGCGGTGATGTTTGCCACTGGCGGCTATGGGCGGGTGTTTAATACCACCTCCAATGACTTTGCCTCCACCGGGGATGGACTCTCGATGGCGGCAATGGCCGGGGTGCCCCTTGAGGATATGGAGTTCGTGCAGTTTCACCCCACGGGACTCTATCCGGCGGGAGTGCTGATTTCCGAGGCGGTGCGGGGAGAAGGTGCCTACCTGATTAATAGCGAGGGCGATCGCTTCATGGCCACCTATGCCCCCAAGCAAATGGAGCTTGCGCCCCGTGACATCACCTCTCGTGCCATTACCCGCGAGCTCCGGGCCGGGCGAGGCATCCATCTGGATGGGAGTGCTGGAGGACCGTTTGTCCATCTAGACCTGCGTCATATGGGGCGTGAAAAAATCATGAGCCGAGTGCCCTTTTGCTGGGAAGAGGCCCATCGGCTGGCGGGGGTGGATGCGGTGCATGAGCCGATTCCTGTGCGCCCTACGGTTCACTATTCCATGGGAGGGATCCCTGTGAATATTGCGGGCCAAGTGCGCAGCAGCGCCGAGGGCTTGGTGGACAATTTCTTTGCGGCGGGAGAATGTGCCTGCGTCTCGGTGCATGGGGCCAATCGCCTGGGCAGTAACTCGCTGTTGGAATGCGTGGTCTATGGTCGTCGCACTGGGGCCACAATTGCCCACTATGTACAAGACCAAGATTGGCCGGACCTGGATGAGTCGCGCTATCTCCAAGAGGCTCAGGATCGGCTGCAGCAGCTTCTCGATCAGTCCGGGGAGCTTCGCATTGATCAACTGCGACAGAGGGTTCAGGACTGTATGGCCAATCACTGCGGCGTTTTTCGGACGGATGAGACTATTTCGGAAGGATTACAGCAATTACAAGCGTTGAAGCAGCAATATGTCCAAGTTCGTCTGGATGATTCCGGCAAGCTGTGGAACACTGAGCTGATTGAGGCGCTAGAGCTGCAAAGCCTGATGGTGGTGGGAGAAGTGATTATGACTGGGGCGCTCCAGCGGCGAGAAAGTCGCGGTGCCCATTCTCGGGAGGATTTTCAGCGGCGAGAGGATGAGACTTTTCTCAAGCATACTCTGGCCTACTATTCCCCTGAGGTCATTCACCTGCACTATATGCCCGTGACCCTGACGATGTTTGAGCCTCAAGAGCGCAAGTATTAGACAAGGACTAAAACTGCACCGCCGGGAGGAGGCGATCGCATAGGAGGATCCCGTCCCCATCGGCGTAGAGATAGCGGCCAGAGCAAAATTCCCCCTTGCTAAAGAACAGGGGGAGATCTACATCGCTGCCGGGGGCATCGATCCCCTTTGGGGGACAGGTGCCCAGCGCCCAAACGGCAATTTCAATCCCAAAGTGGAATAGCGATGGGCTGAATCACAGATACAGTAAGGCCTTTGAGCATGGTCGGTTAGGGGTGGTGGTAAAAACGGTGGTAACCGATGGCTGAAACGACGTAGTTTCGTTCTTCAGATTGGGCGGTAGAGAGAGAGCCTGGGGCACGATAACGGCCACCGTTGCGCAAACAATCAAACCCATAGCGATGGTCAGGACGGTGAAGGTGAGCCGATTGAACTGCTCATCCCATTTTTCTGATGAGCGCTCTAACCTTTCCACCGATTGCTCTAGCTTGGCGATCGCTTCTGAATTTCGCTCAACCAGCGACTTCGATGCGGTCTAGGCGATCGGGTGATGCTGTGGTTATGATTTCCCCTTATTCCCTTGGCGGGATTCAAACTCCTCACAAGCCCTCTCGATCAAAATCTCAACCAGGTTGCTAACGCATCTTTTTTCCGTCTTGGCGAACCCCTCTAGACGTGCTTTCAGGGCAAAATAGGCTCATTAAAAAGGGCGATCGCTCAGCCCTGGACAAGCAAGCGATCGCCCCTTGGTGGTGCAGAAAAGTCGCTGCCCTATCCTATGCATCCCAGCAGGGGTAGAGGATGCACAAGTGGTCATTCCGATCCTTTCCAGCGATCGCTGGCTTATCTCACCTTCCTTGAGCTTGAAATACCACCGGAGTCTCAGCATTTCCCCGGTTGTTTCAATATGAATTTTCATCTTGGGCTAAAACTTGGGCTACAGAACAGCCAAACAAGCCTTATCAGCCCCTATTGATAAGGTATTTTCCAGCGAATCGGAGCGGCGGGATTTGAACCCACGACCCCCACTACCCCAAAGTGGTGCGCTACCAAGCTGCGCTACGCCCCGTTAAGGTTTCCACCTTAACACAGAAACGGGTCCCTTTTGCAATCAAATTCGCATCACGGTCATTGATTCTCCCGCCCGAATCTGGGGGCGATCGCAACTTAAAACCCCCAGGGCATTGGTTTGAGCGAGATTGATCAAATTGCCTGAGATCTGATGCCCTGGCGCGGGTCGGAACTGATAGTGGCCTCGGTCCCAGTCCAGATGCCCCCAAACGTAGGTTTCCCGTCCCCCTCCCGAGGCCAAGGACTCCAGGGCGATCGCTTGGACAAAGTCGGGTCCCACTCCCTGCTTGAGTCCTGCACATTTGCGCAGAGCAGGTTGCACGAAGCGCCAAAAGCCTACTGGAGCAGAGACTGGATTGCCCGGCAAGCCAAAAAACAGCACTGGCCGCTGGGCCTGGTCAAATTCAAAGGTGGCAAAGGTGAGAGGCTTGCCGGGCTTCATCGCCACGGACTGAAAATGCAGCTTTCCACCTAACCGTTGCAACGCCTGGTCCACATAGTCGTAGTCCCCCACCGACACCCCGCCAGTGGAAATGACTATGTCAGCCGCAGCAAGGGCCTCGGCAATAGTTTCAGTCACCTCAGACAGCTGATCGCCCACCGTTTGGAAATGTTGGGCGATGGCCCCTGATTCTTGCACCAGAGCCGATAGAATATAGCGATTTGAATCGACGATTTGTCCCGGTTGCAGGGGTTGTTCCGGGGCCACCAGCTCATTCCCCGTGGAGACCAGCGCCACCCTGGGCTGACGCAGGACCGGAACGTCACAGCACTGCACGGTGGCCAACACAGCCAGATCCGCCGGTCCCAGCTTAATTCCCGCTTCCAAGAGGGGAGATCCGGCCTGGTAGTAGCTGCCCCGGCGTCGCACAAAGGCTCCCGGCTGAGGCCGCCGTAGAATCTGGACCTGATTTCCTGTTCGCTGGGTATCCTCCTGCATGACGATGGTATCTGCCCCTTGGGGGAGCATGGCTCCGGTAAAAATGCGGGCGGCTTGCCCCGAGGCAAGGGACCGATCGGGCGCCACCCCGGCCGGGATTTCCATCACCACTTGCAGCAGTTGTGGTGTGGTATCGGACTCACCGTGTAAATCTGCTGCGGCGATGGCATAGCCATCCATCGCCGAGTTATCCCAGGCTGGTACATCCGCACTGCCGCGCACTGCCGAGGCAAGAATGCGTCCCAGAGCTGCTGGAATAGAAACCTGTTCCTGATCGCGGAGGGGGTGAACCTCCCGAATAACGCGATCAAACGCCTGCGCAACCGTTAGCATAAACTCCTGGGCTTGTGTTACATCCTGATCATGATGGTGGAAAAGCGGTTCTTGAGCAGAGTTGCAAAACTATGGCCTTGCCCATCTAATCTGACCGAAGCCTCAACAGCGCGATCGCAATGCGGCTCTCCGGGGAGCCCCTAGGCGGCTTGAACCAACTCGCGCAGTGTAGCCTCCACGCTCCGGGGCTTCCAGCCCAGATGGGTACGAGCTTTGGAGGCATTGACCCGGACACAGCGGTCATAGAGATAATGGACTCGCTCCCGGCTCAGGGGAGGCTGCCAGTTGAGCCAGCGACCAATGGGATCTAGGATGGACCCTGCCAGCCGTACCAGGGGGGCGGGAACTTCCCTGGGAACTGAAATCCCCGTCTCTTGACTAAAGAGGGTAAACATTTCGCGGGTGGTGAGTTCGCCCGCCGAAAGAATAAAGTGATCGCCGACTTTCCCCTGGTCGATGGCCAGGAGCATTCCCGTCACTAAATCTTCCACATGCACAATTCCGGTGACGCGATCGCCGGCCGCCCACACCTTCAGTCCGCCCTTAAGAAACTGTTGCACCACCGGGCCAAAGTGGGGATCGCCGAGGCCAAAAATTCCGGAGGGCATGACGCTCACCACATGAAACCCGGATTGAGCAGCTTGATCCACAGCTTGCTGGGCCAGATACTTGGTGCGATCGTAGGCCGATGAAAAGTCCTGCTGCTGGCGCACAAAGGTTTCATCCACCGTCCGTCCCTGGGTATCACCGTAGATGCCAATGGTGCTGCAATGCAGCATACGCTTCACCCCACTGGCTTGAGCTGCTGCCAATACGGCCTGGGTGCCCGCCACGTTCACCCGATCCATCTGCTGGGCATTCACCAATCCCAACTCCACGTAAGCGGCAATGTGAAACACCTGATCCACACCCTCCATCGCCTGGAGGAGACTGGATTGGTCCGTGATCTGACCGTAGGCCAGATCGAGATCGCAGCCCTCCAATCGAGAGAGATTGCTCGTAGGACGGACGTAGGCCACCACCGCGTCGCCGCGCGCGCGCAGCCGACGGACCAAATGAGATCCCGTAAATCCGTTGGCGCCGGTCACAAGCGCTTTCATGGGGCAAGTCCTTTTTCGTAGATTCGATAGGTTTTATGAATGGTGGCTCCAGTGGCTTCTATGATTTTGCGCGAAGGCAGATTGTCCTCGTAGACCCAGGACAGTTCGGCTCGCTCATAGGTTCGACCCTGATGCGTACCATTGCGATGCCCCAGGTAGATCAGCGCAGGGGCAACCATCTTGCGTTGCATAGTGGGCAGGGCGCAAACGGCAATTACGCGCGCCGCGTGGATCTGGCGACGGTACCAGAGGAATTTGAGCACCCCCAGCCAATTTAGCCGCCCATTGACGGGCTTGAGAGCAACATTGTAGTCCGGCAGCGCCATAAAAAAACCGACCATCTCCCCTTCGTATTCTGCAATGGGGAAAATTGCTGGATCGACTAAGCTTTGCAGCGCCTTTGCCTCCTCCAGAAATTCTGCTTCGGTTCGGGGGGTTGAACTCCAGTTATTGGCGAAAGCCCGCGTGAATAAATCGTAAAGCCCTCGACAATCCGCCTGGAATTCCTGGCCTTGGGTGTGGATTGATCGAAAGGTAACGCCACTTTTGCAGGCTACCCGGTAGGCTCTTTCGTAACTCTCCGGCAGAGGCTGGTTTAGAGGAAGATCGTAGGCGAACGCATCCTTGGCCTGATGCCATTCCCCCTCCTCCATGAAGCGTAAATAATAGGGTGGATTGTAGGGCATCATCACCAAGGGGGGACTGTCAAACCCCTCGGCCAGAAATAGACAGTTGTTGTGGGTGGATAGATCAATGGGGCCTCGCACCTTGACAATGTGCTGCGCTTTTAACCACGCTTCGGCTGATCCCAGAAGTGCTTGGGCAATCTCGCTATCGTCAATGCACTCAAAAAAGCCAAACAGCCCAATGCGTTCGCCTTCTCGCTCTATCAGGCGATCATTAATGGCAGCCACAATTCTCCCAACGGGCTGGCGATCGCGCAGGGCCACAAACTGCTGGAGTTTTCCGTAGCTCAGAAAAGGATTATCTGGCTTAAAGTGACTAGCCACCGAGGACCGCAGCGGCGCCACCCAGTTGCGATCGTCCTTGTAAACAATGTGGGGCACCTCTAAAAACCTTTGCTGGTCGACTTTTGAGGTCACCGGGATAATTTCAAACGGATTTTTCTTGGCGTTCACTGCATAAAAACTGAGAAGACAAGCGATAGATCTATTGAAGACAGGCGATGCACCTGTTCTTCTTGCGATTGAAACCTCCTGCATCGGTGTATGGCTAGACGTGACCTAGGTCACGTCTATTTTCTTAGGCGTTTCCGTTAAAAAGGCTGCGCATCTTAAAAAAAACACGCAGCGATATCCACGAAGAAAACCTTGGCCCACAAAACTGTTCCCAGGACCTGCTAGCCCCAAAAATCCTGAACCTGGCCGCCCATCACGCACAGATTCTTCTAAGCGCAAAGAGTTTTCTATTCAGCACTCTTGCGGCTTTCTGACTGGACGTAAAGAATGATTAAGAAAACCGTGGGCACCAAAACAAAGAGGGCGGTGGCAATGAGTCCTAACTTATTAACTTCCATACGTTCAACTTTTTATTTCAACGGTGTGTGCAGGGAAATCAAGATGCAGATGGGGGGCAAGGGAATAAACCCAAACCCCATCTAACTAAACCAGAATACCACCCGAACTCACCCTGGATAGGTTATCTGGCGCCACATTGCAACAGTTTCTTAATCCGGCTGATCAGGGTTTGCCCTGAAGGATTATCCCTTGCGCTTGGTGGGCTTGGTTTGGACAGAAACCGGACCGTACACCAGAGTCTGACAGGCGAGACGGTAGGTGTCGGGCTTGCGCTTTAAGCGACGCTGCTCAAAATCAGTGCGCTCCGAAAGATTTTCCATTCCGGACGTAATATTGACCAAGCAAGTGGCACATTGGCCAATTCCGCCACAGTTGGTCAGCTTTCCCTTGAACGTGTAAAGATCCACGTTGCTCTCCAAAGCCTTTTGGCGCAGGTTTGCCCCACTAGCCACGACTACCTCTTGGTCTTCATGCACAAACGTGATTTTGGCAAGTTGTGATGAATTTGAAATCCGCTGCTCCATATCAACTGAGTTACCCATAGCCTTAACGCTGATTCCCAACACGCTATCATCAAAGTTAACAATTATTAAACTTTCCTCAACCCTTGCCAAGCCTCTAAAGAGTAAACCTTCCGTTATGTGAAGGTCGCTTGCATTGGCCCCATCGGCTAGTTACACTTCTTTATACAATTTAACCTTCTACCGTTAGGTCTTGCTTAACTAAAGCTTTTTTCTTGAGTTGGCTAACACTCGATCCTTAATATGATTCAATAGATTCGGTAGAGACGTGCCTTGGCTTTGTCCTTCGACTAGCCGAGACCTTTTGCTTCAATCTATTTCATCGTTCTAAGGTTTAGGTTCTTGCCTAAATCAGATCGGCAGATTAAATGAGTTGCTGACGGTAACACTTTTCACGCGTTTAAGAGGAGGAGCGTAGTCAATGGGACTACCCTGGTACCGCGTCCATACCGTCTTGATTAACGACCCAGGACGGTTAATTGCGACACACCTAATGCACACCGCTTTGATTTCAGGGTGGGCAGGTTCAATGACGTTATTTGAGCTTGCCACCTTTGATCCTAGCGATCCAGTTCTTAATCCAATGTGGCGTCAGGGGATGTTCGTGCTCCCCTTCATGGCTCGTTTAGGAGTTGATTCCTCCTGGGCTGGCTGGAGCGTCACGGGGGAGACCGGCGTCAATCCAGGCTTTTGGAGCTTTGAAGGCGTAGCGCTAGCGCACATTGTGCTCTCTGGCCTGCTATTCCTGGCTGCAATCTGGCACTGGGTTTACTGGGATCTAGAGCTGTTTCGAGATCCCCGCACCGGGGAGCCGGCCTTAGACTTGCCCAAAATGTTCGGGATTCACCTGTTCCTAGCCGGACTCCTATGCTTTGGCTTTGGGGCCTTCCACCTCACCGGTCTTTGGGGACCTGGGATGTGGGTTTCTGACCCCTATGGTATTACGGGGCATGTACAGCCCGTGGCTCCCGACTGGGGGCCGAATGGGTTTAATCCCTTTAGTCCTGGCGGGATTGTCGCCCACCACATTGCGGCTGGCATTGTGGGAATTATTGCCGGAATTTTTCATCTGGTGGTTCGACCTCCCCAGCGGCTTTACAAAGCGCTGCGGATGGGGAACATTGAAACCGTTCTCTCTAGCAGTATCGCGGCTGTCTTCTTTGCTGCCTTTGTGGTGGCAGGAACGATGTGGTATGGCAATGCTGCAACGCCCATTGAGCTGTTTGGACCCACCCGCTACCAGTGGGATGCGGGGTATTTTCGCCAGGAAATGGTGCGTCGCGTTCAAGCGGATGTGGCTACGGGTAAGTCCGAGGCCGAGGCTTGGGCTGCGATTCCAGAAAAGCTGGCTTTCTATGACTATGTGGGCAACAGCCCTGCAAAGGGAGGCTTGTTCCGCACCGGGGCCATGAATAATGGTGACGGCATCGCCACCTCCTGGTTGGGGCATCCCACCTTCCGTAATGCTGAAGGCGAAGAGCTTTTCGTGCGACGAATGCCCAACTTCTTTGAGACTTTTCCGGTGGTGTTGACCAACGCCTCAGGTGAAGTCAAGGCTGATATTCCCTTCCGTCGAGCTGAGTCGAAGTACAGCTTTGAGCAACAGGGCGTGACCGTGAGCTTTGCAGGGGGTGCCCTCAATGGACAAACCTTCACAGACGCATCCACGGTAAAGCGTTACGCTCGTAAGGCGCAGCTGGGTGAACCCTTTGAATTTGATATGGAAACCCTTGGGTCTGACGGTATTTTCCGCACCAGTCCGCGAGGATGGTTTACCTTTGCCCATGCTTGCTTCGCGCTGCTGTTCTTCTTTGGGCATATCTGGCATGGTGCTCGAACTCTGTATCGCGATGTATTCGCCGGAATCGATCCAGAGCTGCCTGAGGAGCAGGTTGAATGGGGCTTTTACAAGAAGATTGGGGATAAAACGACCCGCAACGTATAGTCCCGGTTCAGCGTAAACTTGTGGAAGGAGCCGATTCATCCATTGTGGGTAAGGCTCCTTCCTCGGTTCACGAGTTTTTATTTTAATCTGAGATTTTCCTATGGAAAGTATCGCTTACGTCTTCATCTTTGCCTGCATTTTGGGGGTTCTCTTTTTCGCTATTTTCTTCCGCGAGCCTCCCAAAATTACGAAGGATTGAACTTCTAACGCCAAAGCCCCCAGGTTATTTCTAACCTGGGGGCTTTGCTTTGATTGTTTTTTGAGAGACTGAGTCTGGAGAGGGTGCCTTAAAGGGTGAATCGCAGAGGAAAGGTATAGTCTCCCCCTGCTTCGAGCTGGTAGTCCTGTCGCTCTAAGAATCGACCTAAGGGCTCTTGAATTAAAGCACGGCCTAGGGTGGGTGAAATGTTCAGCTGGTCGGTGGTAAAGCACCACTGAAAGCGCCAAGCGTAGTGGCTGGCGCAAACTTCTCCTTCAATTTTTCCTTGCTGCCAGGAGTGATGGGTAATTCTCACGTGGGCTGTGGTTTGGGGGAGTTTCTTCGCAGGTCTCGTCATAAACCTCAAGCTCGCCTTTGTCTTTGAGTAAGGGTATCGCAAAAAAAGCCCCTGAAGTCTCAGGGGCGCCTATTGTTGTAACCCTTTGTTGTGGAATCTTGAACTTAGGCTTGGGCTTCTGCGGGGGGCGCTGGTTGGTGCAGGAGCTGCACCAGCTCCTCAACACCCTTTTTAATCCGGCGAGTAACGGTCACGGGGCTAACGCCTATTTTCTTGGCTACCTCTTGGCGTGACATCTGCTGAAAGAAAACCGATTCAATCATTTCGCGGGTTTTATCTTCGAGCTGAGCCATGGCGTGCTGTAGCTCTAAACGATCCTCTTCGTTCATTTGACGCAGCTGGGCGTGGGCATCCATGAGGGTGTCGCCCAGGGTCATAGAAGAATCGGAGCTTTGATGGCCACCCATGGAGACTTGGGCGTTGAGGCTGAGGGGGTTACGGTTTGCCGCTGCCAGCTTCACAGATCGCCATTCATCGAGACTAATTTCAAGGGCCTGAGCGATTTCTGCTTCGCTGGGCTGGCGTCCAAGGTTAATCATGAGGGCTTGGCGCTTCTTCTCACCATCGCGGCTGAGTTGTTGCCAACGTCGGGGAATGCGCACAGGGTTAGATCGATCGCGCAGGAAGTGGAGAATCTCGCCTCGGATGTAGGGGACGGCAAAGGAGCTGAAGGCAAATCCCTGGGTGGGGTCAAATCGTTCAATGGCTGTAATCAATCCCAGATAACCGCATTGCTCAAGATCTTCGTAGGGTTCGGCGCATTGGTGCGCTAAGCGATGGGCAACTTTGCGCACCAGGCCCATATTCAGCCGAACCAGACGATTCCGTAGCTGCACAGATGGATTTTGACGATAGGCAACCAGCATTTCAATGGAGCGAGATTGCAGCGAAGTTTGATAAGCCATGGTTGAACGAAGTTGTTTTCTTATCGTTTGCGTAAGCTAATTATTAAAAAACCTCCTCGGGAATAACAGCGTCATATTACGGGAATTGATCTCGCCGTCTCCCCGGAGGTTTCCGAAAATCTACGCAGATTTTCCATGGATCTACGCAGAACGCAGACTTAACATTTGTTCATAAACTGCGGCTGAACCTGTGGGGAGTGCTCCGCAGCCTCCTGCTCCCTAGTCTCTGTCTGCCTCGGGGAGCCGATGGGCATGAATAGGTACGGCGATCGCCCCTGATCATCCTCGGTTGGGGCCGCAGAAATCCGGCACAATGGAGAATGTGAATAGGATCGCCGTGTTGTAGGACTCGGCTGTTTGCACTCGTCAGAGGAGTATCACGTGAGTAATACCAGTAATTTTCAACAGGCCATTAAAAAAGCCCAGCAAAGTGCGCTGGTAGGGCCAAATGTGGTGAAAAGGGCTTTGCCCTACGTGGGAGGAGGATTGGTCCTCACGGCCCTCGGTGCCTGGGGAGGCCTTGGCGTGCTAGAGCAGGCCCCCGGTATCTTCATGCCCACGGTGATAGTAGCCGTTGTGGCTGAGCTAGCCCTGTTTTTTGTGGCGCAGTCTGTGGCCACCCAGGGGAATAATCAGGTGGCTTTGCCATTGCTGGCCACCTACAGCTTGCTTTCGGGCTATACCCTGGCTGGATTAATTGCCCTGGCCTTAAGTACGCCTGGGGTTGGAATGGTTGGCATTGGAATTGCCGCCCTCTCCTGTGGCGTCACCTTTATTGCAGCTCGATCTATTGGCTCTGGACTCTCTGAGGAAGATGGCTTTGCCCTCACCCAAACTGTCCAGCTGGGCATCATTGCCCTGGTGGTGGTTCTGCTGCTGCAGTTGGGCCTGGGGTTTTTCCATGTGATTACCCCCAGTTGGCTAGAAATTGGGATCTCAGGCTTAGGCGTTTTGCTCTTTGTGGGGGCTGCCGTGGTGGACTTTTTTGTCCTGCCGCGAACCTACCGCGATGAGCAGTATCTCCCGGCTGCTCTCTCCATGTATCTAACCTATGTCAACCTTTTTGTCTTCGTGTTGAGGTTTATGATTTCCCTCAATAGCCGAGAATAAACGCGGGAGTTGAAGCACTGCCCTAAATTTAAAGTCGCCCCCTGTCCCGAGGGCGACTTTATGGTTCGCCCCGAAGTTTTTTTCGATGGATTCTAGTTGCCGTTGGGGCTGAAGCTTGTCTAGCGGGATGGCAATGTTCTATAAATGAAGATTGGGAAATAAACGTCGGAACCTATTATGAGTCGTAAGTGTCAGCTAACCGGAAAGAAAGCCAATAACGCCTATGCGGTGTCTCACTCTCACCGCCGGACCAAGAAACTCCAGGAGGCAAACCTTCAGTGGAAGCGGGTTTGGTGGCCCCAGGGCAATCGTTGGGTTCGGCTTCGCCTTTCTACAAAGGCCCTTAAGAGTCTTGAAAAAAAAGGGCTGAATGCCTTTGCGAAGGAAGCGGGAATTAACCTGAATCTCATGTAATCCTCGCGCTTGGGCTGACCCTGCCTGAGTCATGAGATCCCCTCGGCCATCGCAGCGATCTAGGTCGTCACTTTTCCGTGTCGGCGTTCAGCTTCTTGTCCTGATTTTGCTGGCAGCCTTCGTGATCTGGTGTGGGAGTAATCTTGCCCAAAATCAATCTCAGCGCGGTTTTACCCTCAGATTTGATTTTTTGGATAACCCGGCCGGGTTCACCGTTACGGAAACCGTCATTCCCTATAGCTCTCGAGATACCTACGCGAAAGCGCTCCTGGTGGGATTCCTCAACACCCTGCGGGTGACGGCAGCTGGTTTGGTCTTGGCCACAGTTTTGGGGATTAGCGTGGGCTTGGGGCGCCTTTCCCGCAACTGGTTAGTCAGAAAGCTGGCCTTAATCTATGTGGAGACGCTGCGTAACTTGCCCCTGCTGCTGGTGTTGGTCTTCGGCTACGCGGCGGTTTTGCTCTCCCTCCCCCCTGCTGATCGCCCCCTCAGCCTGGGAGGATTAATCTTTTTGCAGCGCCAGGGAACAGTGATCCCCTGGGGGGTTCCCACGGACTCGTTTTGGGTGGGAGGCGGTGCAGGTTTAGGAGGAATGGCCGCGGCCATCGCCTGCTTGAAATGGCTGACGCGTAGGCGTGAGCAGCAGGGAGGGCTGCCGTTGTTTTTTTGGGGATTGCCCCTGGTGGTGTTGCTCCTGCCCATGGGCCTGGCGTTGCTCTATACCCAGGGAGAACTGCCCTTGATCCTGTCGGTGCCCCGCCGCCATGGAACCGTGATTGAGGGTGGATTAAAGCTAGCTCCAGAGTTTTTGGCCTTGCTGCTGCCCCTGAGTCTGTATAGTGCTGCGTTTATTGCCGAAATTGTTCGTGCTGGGGTCACCGCTGTGCCCAGGGGGCAGCGAGAAGCGGCCCAAAGCCTGGGTTTGCCAGGCTGGTTGGTCATGGCGCGAGTGATTTTTCCCCAGGCGTTGCGGGTGATCGTGCCCCCCCTCACCAGTCAATATCTCAATCTGGCGAAGAACACTAGTCTGGGGGTTGCGGTGGGTTTCCCGGACCTCTACGCGATCGCCTCTCCCACCCTCAATCAAACAGGACGTCCCGTTGAGGTTCTCCTGCTGCTAATGCTGACCTATCTGAGCCTGAGTTTGATTTTGTCCTTGGCGATGAATCTTTATAATCGCACCCTGGCATGGGAACCGTGAATCTCCAGGCTCTGCTGACCCGGACGAGATCATGGTTGCGTAGGAATCTGTTTAGCTCCGTTGGCAACACCCTACTCACTATCCTGTGTCTGGTGACCTTGGCGGCAATTGGGCAGGGGCTTTGGCATTGGCTGACTGAGGTGGCGAACTGGCAGGTGGTTCAGGTGAATTTGCCGCTGTTGCTGGTGGGTCGGTTTCCCCGAGATCAGCTATGGCGGATATGGGTGATTCTGGGCCTGATCCTTGGCATTGGGCATTTTTCCTGGGGTTACCTTGATGCGAAGTTCACTCGGGCCATCGCCCTCTGGGGGGGGGTGGGCGCGATGGCTGTGCTAGTGGCTCTCACCCTGGCCGGCAGACCACTGGGCTGGATTTTGGCCCTCTGGCTAGGGAGCGGAATTTGCTGGGGAGGGGGGCACTGGCTGGGGAGCAGGTTCCGCCAGATTGGTCAGTATTTTCCGGTGCTCTGGGCCGGTGGGTTTTTCGGCGTGCTATGGCTCCTAGGGGGCGGTTTAGGACTGCAAGCCGTCAGCCGCACCCTCTGGCAAGGCCTTGTGTTGACTCTGCTGATGGCCTTTTCCGGAATTATCCTTTCCTTTCCAATGGGCGTTCTCCTGGCCTTGGGGCGGCGCAGCTCCTTGCCTGTGATTCGCCTCCTCAGCATTTTCTACATCGAAGTGGTGCGCGGGCTTCCGCTCATTGGTATCCTATTTTCGGCGCAGGTATTACTGCCGCTGATATTTCCTCGGACCTTTGAAATCGACAACGTTACCCGCGCCATTGCGGGGCTGACTCTGTTTAGCGCCGCTTACCTGGCTGAAAATGTCCGTGGCGGACTGCAATCTGTCCCCTCTGGTCAAGTGGATGCCGCGGAAGCCCTCGGCCTGACCCGGTGGACAACGCTGGGACTGATTGTGCTGCCGCAGGCGCTGCGGGCCGTGATTCCAGCCATTGTGGGCCAATTTATTGGCCTATTGAAAGACACCACGCTGCTCTCTTTGGTTGGACTGTTTGAGCTACTGGGGATGGCCCGGTCGGTGCTCTCCCAGCCAGAATTTATTGGGTATTACGGCGAAGTCTATAGCTTTGTGGGGGTCCTTTACTGGATATTTTGCTATCTGATGTCCCTGGGCAGCCGTCAGCTAGAGATCCAGCGTCGGTGAATCAGGGATAATAGAAGCAATGTTTTGCGAAAGACCTTGCTATGCAGATCCAAGATCGTCCACTTTCCACTGCTATTCCCCCAAATCTGCACCGCACTGCAACGGTGCAGCGAACCACCGGGGAGACGGATGTGCGGGTTCAGGTGGATCTCGATGGCACAGGGCAAGGCCACAACCAAACCGGTGTGCCCTTTTTAGATCACATGCTGGATCAAATTTGCTCCCATGGTCTGTTGGATTTAGAAATTCAGGCCACGGGGGATACCCACATCGACGATCATCACACCAATGAGGATGTGGGCATTACCCTCGGCCAGGCTCTTCACCAGGCCCTGGGCGATCGCAAGGGGATTCATCGCTTTGGTCACTTTACAGCTCCCCTTGATGAAGCTTTGGTGGAGGTGGTGCTGGATTTCTCTGGACGGCCCCATTTGTCCTACGGCCTGGAAATTCCGACTCAGCGCGTGGGTAGCTACGATACACAGCTTGTGCGTGAGTTTTTTGGGGCTATTGTCAACCACGCCCAGATGACCCTGCATATTCGCCAGCTGGATGGGATTAACTCCCACCACATTATTGAAGCGACCTTTAAGGCCTTTGCGCGGGCAATGCGGATGGCCGTGGCCATTGACCCGCGGCGATCGCAGTCAATCCCGAGTTCCAAGGGCGTGCTGTAGTTTGGGCGGGGACCTATCGCTGGGGATCGCGTCTCGGGCTTCAGACGATAATTAATATTTCGACAAGCTTTCTGATAAAATATTACAAAAGTTAAGAATTTGTGATTCAAGCCCCCTATGAAGGTACTTATTTCAGGTGCGACTGGAACCCTGGGTCGTCAAGTGGCGCGGCGAGCCCTTGATGAAGGGCACGATGTCTACTGCCTGGTGCGTAGCATCCGCAAGGCCGCGTTTCTGAAAGAGTGGGGGGCAAACTTGGTCCTCGCTGACCTATGCGATCGCGACAGCCTGGACAAGGCCGTGCGCGGCATGGAGGCCATTATTGACTGTGCCACGGCTCGTCCAACGGACTCAGCTGGAATTCGGGTCATTGACTGGGCGGGGAAAGTTTCGCTCATTCAGGCAGCAGAAGCCGCCGGAGTCAAGCGCTACGTCTTCTTCTCCATCATGAATGCCCATCGATATCCCCATATCCCACTGATGGATATCAAGCACTGTACCGAAAAATTCCTGGCCCAAACCTCCCTGGAGGTGACAATCTTGCGCCCGGGCGGGTTTTTCCAGGGGTTGATTGGACAGTACGCGATTCCCATTTTGGATCAGCAACAGGTGTGGATTAGTAAAAACGCCTCCCCCGTGGCCCATATGGATACCCAGGACATTGCCCGCTTTGCGGTTGCCGCGCTCCGCCTTGAATCAACGGTGGGGCAAGCCTACGATCTGGCTGGCCCGAAGGCCTGGACCCCCGAGAACATTATTCAACTGTGCGAGTCGCTCTCGGGAAAAAAGGCCCGCACCACGCCGATTCCGGTGCGACTTTTAAAGGCCGTGGAGTCCTTTACGCGCTTCTTTGAATGGGGGGTGAATATCGCCGACCGCTTGGCCTTCACCGAGGTGGTGACCTCGGGCATTCCCTTTGATGCCCCCATGGATCAGACCTATGCCAGCTTTGGAATTGCCCCGGACACAATTTCGACCCTTGAAGACTACCTGCAGGACTATTTCAACCGCATCTTAAAAAAGTTGAAAGAACTTGAGTATGATAAGCAGGAAGCCTCTAAAAAGCGAACCCCCTTTAAGTCCACCTCAAAATAAGGCGCACTAAACTCAGAATTCCTGGGTTATCGCCGTTGGCGCGGTTTCCTAGATTCTGTGAAATATCGCTCTAGAATTTCTAACGAGTCGCGCCTTCCCTGGGGATGCTTTAGAATGTTGTCTCGGGTTGGCAGGGGTGACCAACCCTGGGTGACCAAACCATTGCGATAGATATTGCCATAGATAGAAAGGGTATAGGGTGCCGAGAGCCGGAATTATTTACAACGATAACAAGCCGACTGCTCATCGCACTGCACTGGATTTAGAGCAGCTCTTGATGGGGCAAGGCTATGAGGTGCTGTTGACCACCGGGGTGAGGGGGTTGCTGGGGTGTGTGCAGATCTCCCACGACACCTGTGTGCAAAAAATTGCTGACCTGGTTCCTCCCAGCTTTGACGGCGAGGTGGAATTTGCCATTGTTCTGGGAGGCGATGGGACGGTTCTGTCTGCCTGTCGTCAGCTCGCCCCCCTGAAAATTCCCATGCTGGCCATCAATACAGGGCATATGGGGTTTTTAACTGAAACCTACCTGAATCACCTCGAACCAGCCCTAGAGGCGCTGCTTCAAGGAGAATATAGCATTGAGGATCGCTCGATGATGCGGGTTCAGGTGGGGCACCAGCAGCAGATGGTGTGGGAAGCCCTTTCTCTGAATGAAATGGTGTTGCACAAAGAACCCCTCACGGGAATGTGTCATTTTGAGGTGCGCATTGGCGATCACGCCCTGATTGATATTGCTGCCGATGGGGTGATTGTTTCCACGCCCACGGGGTCTACAGCCTATGCTCTGGCCGCGGGGGGGCCAGTCATTACGCCAGGGGTGTCGGTGCTCCAGCTCATTCCTATCTGTCCCCATTCCCTGGCCTCGCGGGCGCTAGTGTTCGCAGATTCAGAACCCCTAGAGATTTTTCCTGCCAACCATGAGCGGTTGGTGATGGTGGTGGACGGCAATGCGGGGTGCTATATCGGTCCTGAACACAAGGTGCGAATTTCGCGATCGCCCTTTGCGGCCCGCTTTATCCGGCTGAAGTCCGCGGAATTCTTCCGCATTCTGCGGGAAAAACTCGGCTGGGGGTTGCCTCACATTGCCAAGCCCACTTCGGTTGAACTTCCCTAATGGAACTTGCGGTGCTGTGACTGTAGATTCTTCCCCTTCTGTTTTGCTGGCCTGCGAGGCTTCAGCCATTGTTCACGCCATGGTCAGTGATCTTCAGCAGGCTGGCTACTGCGTTTTTTTGGCCTCCACGCTTCAAGAGGTTCTTAACCAGTATCGGGCGAAGGCGCCTGTCCTGGGGGTGATTGATTCGAGTCTGTCGGAGGGGGGGCTGCGCTGTTGTGAACGGCTACGATCAGTGGGGGCCTCGCTGCCCATTTTAATGCTGATGAACCAGGAGCGCGTTAGCGATCGCGTCGCCTGTTTAGAGGCCGGTGCCGATGACTATATCCTCAAGCCCTATCAGCGCGATGTGTTTCTGCAACGAATTCGCCTTTATCTCCAGCCCCAGTCAGTTCCTGCAGCGAACCACCTGGAATTTGAAGACCTTTCCCTTAACTTGACGACGCGCACTGCCGTGCGGGGAACGCAGACCATTGAGCTGACCATGAAGGAATTCGAGCTGCTGAAGTATCTGATGGAGCACCCCAGCGATGTGCTGACCCGTGAGCAAATCCTCGAAAACGTGTGGGGCTACGATTATTTAGGGGAATCCAATGTTATTGAGGTTTATATTCGATATTTACGGATTAAGCTTGAAAAACAAGGGGGTAAACGCCTAATTCACACGGTTAGAGGAATTGGATATGTTTTACGGACAGCGTGACCTTTTCCAGGCTCTCCATCGCCCCCTTCGCCTGCTGCTGCTAGGGGCAATCGCCCTGCTGTTTATTCTGGGCTGTCAGCTTCCCTCCGAGATTTCGCCTGCGGCATCCCCCTCTGCAGGTTCGGATCTGAGCGCCCCGGCGGAAAGCCCCCAGGCCCAGTTCCTTCCCATCGGCGCTCAAGTGCGCCTGGGCGATCGGATCATTCAGCTAGAGGTCGCAGCTACTGAAGCCCAGCAGGCCCAAGGACTGATGTATCGCACTGAGCTGCCCGATGATCGAGGCATGATCTTTCCCTTTACCCCTCCCCGCCGGGCCGGCTTTTGGATGAAGAATACGCTGATTCCTTTGGATATCATTTTTTTGCGGAACCAGAAAATCATCACGCTTCATGAGCAGGTGCCGCCCTGTCAAAGCGTGACCTGTCCAACCTATTCGGCTCAGGGCCTGACGGATGAAGTTATTGAGCTACGCGCTGGCCTTGCCCAGGAGCTGGGTTTAAAACTGGGCGATCGCGTTGCCGTGGAATATCTGTCCCCGGAAGCTAGCTAAAACTGGATCCGAGGGATCCCTGAGCGAGACAGGTGGACGCTGAACCTTTTCTGGCTGGCAAAATGAGTCGCGGCAGGAGTCCGGCGCCGGAGCTAGTAGCTGGCGACTTCAGGAGCTTCCCCCAGCTGCATCAGCGTTTCCTTAAGATGGGTAACGATCTCATGACTGCCCGCCAGATTGCCTAAGTTGCTCTTGAGGTTTGACAGGGCGGTCTCCAGGGGCTGCAAGGAGGTTTGATAGGCTTCAATTTTTCCCTGGCACAGACCCAAGTCCTGCTGAGCTTGGCGAAGCAGTTGCCCCTGTTCTTCTAAATTCCGCCACAGCTCCTGAGCCTTGCCTTCTAGCTGTATTTTGCGATCTTGGGCGGAGTCGAGGGCCTTTTGTAAATGTTCGATATTGGCATCAATTTGGTCCAGCTTTTCCCCATCGGCGGATCGATAGCCCTCGATCAAGTCTAAGGAGGGGGCTAAATCAATAACCTCTGGAGCGCTTCCAGATCCGTTGAGGGTCTGACGCTGGGAGAGAATGTCCTCATGGACTTCCAAAATATGCACCCGATCTTGAAGGGAAAGACGCTGCCCTTCCAGGGTTTCATTTAGTAAGCGATAGTGCTGTTCTTCCTCCTCTAGCTCAGATTGCTGGGTCAGGCGATCGTACTCACTGGCTTGGTCGAGTTTGGCGCGCATTTCATCAATGGTGCCCTGCTGAAGCAGAAGCTCCTCCTCCTGATCTGCCACAAAGGCTTTGAGCTTCTCCAATTCACTGGAAAGCTGGTGGGTCTTTTCGTTTAGATCCTCCACTGACATGGTCCAAAGGGCACGAACGTCCACGGGTTGTTTCTCATTCAGGGTGGATTGGATGCCTTGGAGATTTTCTTCCAGAGAGGCATAGAACATGCTTTGCTCCCTCAAAAGATGCTGTAGCTCCCGCTGCAGGTCTAACTGAGACTGACATTGTAAGCAGTCGACAACCGCTTCAGCGAGAGAGGATTGGGCATATTCCCAGGACTGATGAGTTTGCTGGGTTAGGGACTCTTGGGCCTGGACCTGCTGCTGTAGTTGTGCAAGGCGGACTCGATCTTCTTCTAAGCTTTTCTGGGCTAGATGAAGCTGATGCTCAACCTCTTGCAGAATTTGCTGTACGTCACCGCTGGGATCAACAGAGGATTCTAGTTGGGCTAGCAGCACCTCAATCTGCTGCACCTGGGTATCGCTGAGGGCGCCAGAGTGAGTGGCCTGTAGGTCTTCTAGTTCGCGCTGGGCCTGATGAAGCTTCCCCCAGCCTTCCTCAAGCTGCTGGCGATCGCTCTCAATTTTGTCCTTCAGCTCCAGAATTTGGGCCTTGGTTTCTTCAAACTCCCGCCGCTGCTCCTGAATTTTCTGCGATTCGCTTTCCCACTGCTCTAGCTCCTCGGCTCGGGATTCAATATCCACTTCCCGCCGCGTTAGCTCCTGACTTTGGTAGATGAGCGACTGCTTCCACCCCTCTATTTCTTCCTCCTGGGCACCAAACTTCTCCTTCATTTTCGAGAAGTTCATCAGGATATTGATCAGCTGGCGAGTTGCATCTTGAACGCCCTGGATCTGGTTGTTCTTGCCCAACTCGACCAAAACCAGAACCCCGGCACCATAATCACTGGCCGCGTCGGTTGCAATGAGTTCATCCCCAGGAAGGGCCTTCCAATTTTGGTCAGACTGCTGGCGAGCTAGTAGCTTGAGTTCCGTTTTGGCACCCATGAAGCCTGTTTTCTTGATTACTTCAGCTAGGTACAGCACGCCGATTACCCTCTCCTGTGGTTTGCTTGAACTGGTGTGGCTTAAGTTGGGTTGCCTTCCGAAGATGAGGCAGTTAATTCAAACTTAATTTAACTGAGAGTCTCTACTCTACCAAGTTTGTTTGTATTCGCACTCTTTAGAGTACCTTACGAAAATATTGACAGATCATTTACGAAAATTAAATTACGATTCCCAGGAAGGCACGACTGGAGAGGTCAGGACAGGACCGTGCAGCGCGAATCCTCAAGATCGAAAATCTGGGGGCCTTACGATTCAGGGTTCCCCTCAGATGGATTTCGTGATCAAATGCTGACCTGAAGGACAGCGCAGAAAAACAGCCTCAAAAGTGAAATTCACCCAAAAGCCAGGGGTATCCTGAAAGAGCATTTGCTGATTGTTTTGCTGGACGGTCTAGCCGATCGGAAACGTCGCCAATCCAGTAAGACTCCCTTGTAGGTGCCCAGGTTTTAAGCACAGATTTGCTGTTCCCTGGACCCCCTCTGGTAGACCGCTAGCCCTTGCCCGCAAGTGGGGGAACAAACGTCTATCCCCATATACGCTCTAATTTTTGGTAAACGCTATGGCCAAGATTCTCGTTGTTGACGATAGTTTAACCGAGCGAGAATATCTCAAGCAGCTTCTGGAAGCCAGCGGTATCACCGTGTTAGAGGCGAGTGATGGCCTGAACGCTCTAGAACAGATGAAATCTTTCCAACCTGATATGATTTTTCTCGATATCGTCATGCCTCGTATGAACGGATACGAAGTCTGTCGAAAGATCAAGTCAAATCCAGAGACTCAGTCTATTCCTGTCGTTCTTTGCTCAGCAAAGGCGGAGGAATTTGATCGGTATTGGGGCATGAAGCAAGGGGCCGATGCCTACATCAGTAAACCCTATCGTCCCAAGGAACTGCTGCAAACGGTGAACACTCTACTCAAAGGCTAACTTCGTGATGGCAAATCAACTGGAATTTAATGATGATCTGCAACGAGACGATTCTCAGTCTCTGCAAGCCCTGGTTCAAAACCCGGAAGGGGACTTGCACCTCAGCTTTTTCCTGGAGTCGGGGGGCGAGTTTGCCCTGCCCGCCATGGGCATTCGGGAAGTGCTGGCCCTGGCCTCGGATCAGATCACTCCCATCCCGAATGTCTCTCCGTTCTTGTTAGGGGTTTTAAACTTGCGCGGTGAGGCCGTTTGGGTGGCGGATATTGGACAGTTTTTAGGGGAGCCCAAGCCAATTTCAATTGATCATGCCGAACTGCCGATTATCATTATCGAAGCGGAGGATACCATGCTTGGCTTGGCGGTGGCTTCGGTGAAAGGTATGCAGTGGCTGGAGTCTCACCTGCTGAGCCCGGTGGAAAACTTGGCACCGGAACTGGCGCCCTTTGTGGTGGGAGAGTGGAGAGTTTCGGTGGTCAGTAGCTTAGAGTCTCCGCTGCAATTGTTAGAACCTGCCTCGATTTTAAGGTCTGAGCGTTGGGTTGCCTGATATGGCAGGATAAACCTTTACGCTGGTAAGGATGCAATTTATAGTAAGGCACCCCTCGGCACGGCGAGAGTAGCCTTGATTCCTTAGATTTAATCTGTTCAGGGAACAAAGCGCATCCATCCCTTACCCGTTTGTCTCAGCCCACTTGCAGACTCGATAACTCTGGCAGGAGCAGTTTCATGTCACTCTCAACTGAGGATCGTCAACAGTACCAACAGGCGGTCAGCGCTTTTATCCAAGGGAAGTATGGAGAGGCGCAGGCGCTCACGGACCATCTCAGCGAAAAGCATCCGGCGAATCCCAATATTCGCTTGCTCAGAGGTCATATTTTTCTGGGTACGACTCAATATGAGGCAGCCCAGGTAGAGTATCGAGCGGTCCTCAGCACAGCCCAGGGTGATGCCGAGCTAATTGAATGTGCAGAAAATAGTTTGGCGGATATTCGTCAGTATTTGGGAACTATGAACCCAGAGGACCGTCAGAGACGCACCGCTGGTTCTGACGCTCCGTCCTCGGCTGTGCTTCAGGTGGGGGATTCCCGCCAAGGCCAGGATTCTCAGCGGTCCTCAGTGGAGGCGCTGGATCTCCTTGATCTTGACTCTTCTCTTGATTTGAAGCCCTCGGAGCCACTGCTTGTGAATCCCTTTGTGGACAGTCCCCTTCATCAAGGAGAGCCGTCAGTGAAAGTGATGGGGAAGACGTCCGATCCGTTGATGGCTCCGGAGGATGAAGAGGATACGTGGTTATTACGACAGCGGCGAAAGTCCCAGGAACTCATGGAAAACGTTCATACTTCAATGGATAACCCTACAGAATCAGAATTTAAAGTTTCCCTATCCACTGCCCTTACCGATATGCCGGACCTAAACGATCGTTCACACGAGCTGGAATCCGAGGATGTCATGCAGGAGTTCCACGACGCTCATGCCGCATCAGACTCCCACTTCCCCGGTGCAGAGGGAGAGGATCCATCGCTGGATCTTTCGACTCCAGGATCCCTGGGGTGGAGTGATGAGACCTCCATTCAGGGAGGCGTGGCTGCCTCAAATCTTGAACTTTCTGATTCTGAATATACCTCCATTCAAGGACCGGCGGGGATCTCGGCTGATATGAATGCCGACCTCAGCTCCTTCCTGGAGGAGATGGATTCCCTGGAAGATCAAACCTCCGATTTGTCCTGGTCTGCTCCCGGGGATCCTGCTGAGGAAATGATAGACTCGGAGGATATGACGGGGCCGCTGGATAATTTAGAGGCGCTCAACACGGAATTTTTGAGAAATTTAGAGACGCCCGAGAGTCTCTCCTTTGATCAGGAGAGCCGCGGGGACCTGGTAGATTCTACCCAGGCGCAATCGGCTAGTGTGTCCACCACAGAAGGAGTTGGGCCTGCTCTGGCCGCTGCTCAGGCTGGCGGTAGCCCATCGTCTCGATCGGCACGCGGTCCGCTGGCGCCCTTTTTGAACGCAAGCTTACAGAAAAAGCAGCTGATGATGGCGGCTGCGACAGGAGCTGTATCGGCGATCGCAGTGCTAGCCTCCCAGTCGGGAGGGGGATTGAAGCCCTCCGCTTGGGGGGGGCAGCCAGTGCAGGTCTTGCCGGCGGACTCACCACGTTGTTGATGGGTCAGGTCATGGCGCGGCAGCTGAAGCGATCTACTAATGATTTGCAGGCGCAACTGTCTGCGGTTTCCCAGGGCGACTGGTCCGTGAAGGCCACGGAATATTCCCGAGATGAGTTTGGGCAACTGGCCAAGAGCTTCAACGAAATGACGCGCTATATCGAGTCATCGACCCAGGAGTTTAAGCAAAAGGCCGAGGAGCAGGAGAAAGCTAAGGAGGATCTTCAGCGTCAGGTAATTCGGCTACTGGATGATGTGGAAGGAGCTGCCCGGGGGGATTTAACGGTGCAGGCGGAGGTGACCGCCGACATTTTAGGAGCGGTGGCAGACTCCTTTAACCTCACCATCTATAATCTTCAGAAAATTGTAAAGCAGGTGAAGGTTGCGGCACGAGAGGTAAGCTACGGCGCGGCTGAAAATGAAGAGTTTGCACGGGGATTGTCCTCCGATGCCCTCAAGCAGGCGGAAGAACTGGCCGCGACCTTAAACTCGGTGCAGATGATGACCAACTCCATTCAGGAGGTTGCCCAGCGGGCTCGATCTGCCGACCAGGTGGCGCAAAAGGCCTCGGAAACGGCCCTGAAAGGCGGACAGGCCGTTGAGCAAACCGTGGCTGGAATTTTACAGATTCGAGAAACCGTTGCCGAAACGACTCGCAAGGTTAAGCGGCTCGCGGAGTCCTCCCAGGAAATTTCTAAGATTGTGGGCTTTATTTCCCAGATTGCCTCGCGAACAAACTTGCTGGCCTTAAATGCCAGTATTGAGGCCGCGCGAGCCGGAGAATCGGGCCGAGGATTTGCAGTGGTTGCCGACGAAGTCCGACAACTGGCAGATCGGGCCTCAAAATCCTCCAAGGAAATTGAACAAATTGTTTTACAAATTCAGGGAGAAACCAGCTCCGTTATGACCGCTATGGAAGAGGGTACCCAGCAAGTTATTGATGGAACCCAGCGGGCTGAGCAGGCGAAGCGATCCCTGGATGACATTATTCAAGTGTCCTCTCAGATCAACCAATTGGTTAGCTCCATCACCCAGGCCACGCAGGAGCAAACTGAAACCTCGCGCTATGTGGCTCAGGTAATGCAGTCGGTAGAGTTGACCGCCCAAGAAACCTCACAAGAGTCCCAGCGTGTGTCTGACTCCCTGAGAAACCTGGTGGGGGTTGCCCGCGATCTCCAGGCCTCCGTGGAGCGGTTTAAAGTTGAGGGAACGGAAGTGTCTTAACTCTCCTGCCGCCGAATCCCGAGCGAGATCCCTTCTCTAGTCTGATTGCTATTCAGGGAGAACTCGATCTAGCTCCTCTAGTCTTTTTTCCCGGAACGAGTCCTTTTTCCCGGAACGAGGTTGACCTCGACCTTTAGAATAACCTGAACTTAGGAGATGAACAGTCGTGCAGCCAGAACAACAGCGGATCCTTGGGTACTTCATCGAGGAGGCGAAGGAACACCTGCAAACGATTGAAAGCGCTTTACTCAACTTACAGTCCGTTGTCCAGGATCAAGAACATCTCAATGAAGTCTTTCGAGCAGCCCATTCGGTCAAGGGTGGAGCGGCGATGTTGGGCATTACTAGTATGCAACATATTGCCCACCGCTTAGAAGACTACTTTAAGGTCCTTAAGGAACATCCGGTTGAAGTTGATGCCAAACTGGAGTCCTTGTTCTTCAAAGGGTTTGATGCGCTCAACTCCCTGACAACTCAGTTGGAGACGACTCTGGAGCTGCCAGAATCCATGGAGCAGCAGATTTTGCAAGAGGTGGAGCCGGTTTTTGCTCAACTTCAGACTCACCTGATCGCGCGGGTGGGACCGGAGGCCGACCTCAGTGAGCTGCTCAGCGCTGGTGAACCCCTGGCAGCTCCGAAGAGCGAGCCTGTTGTGTCGGCCGATCCGGAGGCGGTTGATGCCTTTTTTCGCCGCGAGGTTATGGAGAAGCTGCGTCAGGCGCTACAGCTTTTTCAGTCGAGCAATCCGCAGGAAGCTGGCGCAGCTTTGGTGGAGATTTGTCAGCATTTTGCGCAGGTAGGACAGTCCTTTCAGCTTTCAAGCTGGCAGTCCCTGGCAGAGACAGCCGCCCTGGCCACCGAGGCCAACCAAGACTTTGGGCGTTTAGCTCCGATCTTGATCAAGGAATTTAAGACGGCCCGCGACGCGTTATTGGCCGATCCCTCCGCTCAGGTGACGCCTTCACGGGATCTGCAAGATCTGCTGCCTAAACCGCCTGAGGCGACGGAAGATTGGTTGGGGCTGTTTGAGGAGGCCCCTGCGAGTGCCGACGGTCTCGATTTTCTGTTTGATGAGCCTACGCAGGAGGTTGTCCCAGGACTTGGGCTGGAGGCACTGGAGGTAAAATATCAGCCCCTGTCCGCGACCGAGATTGCGACTCTGTCTGCGCTTTTAGCAGAACCACAGCCGATGCCCGCCGTGGCTGCGCCCCTGCCAACTGCTGCTCCGGTGCTTCCGGATCCCCCCGTCGAAAAGCCAGAGCCCAAGGTTCCGGCTGTGGCTCGCTCAACGGCGCGAGCCGGGCGTCGAGGCACCAATCCCACCATGAAGGTGGCGGTGAAGCAACTGGATAACCTGAGCAACTTGATTGGGGAGCTGGTGGTTAACCGCAATACGCTAGAAGATAATCAGGACCGCCTGCGTCAGTTTCTGGGAAACTTGCAGTACCAGGTGTCCCAACTGAATGAATTGGGACAAAAAATGCAGGACCTCTACGAGCGATCGCTGCTGGAGAGTTCCCTAGTCGCGACCCCCAGTGGCGGAGTCAGTGGCGCTGGAAACATGGCCGTGGCCTACGAGGATGGAAATGGACGGCACGCTACGGGCGTGCAGTTTGATGCCCTTGAAATGGATCGCTTTACAGGATTTCATACCTTATCCCAGGAGATGATTGAGCGGATTGTGCGGGTTCGAGAAGCCGCTGCTGACATTGAATTTATCGTCGATGCCAACGAGCAGGTGAGCCGCACCTTCCGGCAGGTGACAACCCAGGTGCAAGAAGGCTTTACGCGAACTCGGATGGTACCCTTTTCCCAAGGGGCAGAGCGGTTGCCCAGAGCAGTGCGCGACATCTCAATTAAATGTGGGAAGCAGGCCAAGCTGGTTATTGAGGGCCAAGATACGCTGGTGGACAAGGGGATTTTGGAGCGGTTATATGACCCCCTGACACACCTGGTGAATAATGCCATTTACCACGGCATTGAAACGCCCGATGTTCGTCATTCCCTGGGTAAATCTGTGGAAGGAACAATTCGCATTCGGGCCTTCTACCAAGGCAACCAAACGGTGATTTCCATTAGCGATGACGGTGCGGGGATTGATCCAGAGCGGGTTAAGGGCAAAGCCATTGAAAAGGGGCTGATCACCGAGGGACAGGCAGCGCAAATGACGCGATCGGAGGCCTTTGCCTTGCTCATGCAGCCAGGGTTTTCCACCAATGATCAGGCGGATGATCTCGCTGGACGGGGCGTGGGCATGGATGTGGTCCGGTCCAGTATCCTAGATATTCGCGGCGTGATTAACACGGATTCGGTGGTGGGCAAGGGAACAACCTTTACCATCCGTCTGCCGTTGACCTTGAGTATTACCAAAGCCCTGTGCTGCAGCCATCAGGGGCTGAGGCTGGCCTTCCCCATTGACGGGGTGGAGGACGTCATTGACCTCAATCGCACTGACCTGCCCGATCTGACCCAGGACGGCTCCACCTTTGAATGGTCCGGGCAGAATTTGGTGCTCAAAAGCGTCTCGGATTTGCTCAATCACAATCGCCCCATTCGCCGGAACGGTAGCTTTAATAGCTTCCAGACCCAGGATGCGGCCTCGATCATTGTTCTGCGCAGTGACAACGACCTGATTGGATTGTGCGTGGATGAGGTGCTTGGAGAGCAAGAGATTGTTATCAAGCAACTCACTGGCCCCATTGCCAAGCCCTTGGGTATTTCCGGCGTAACGGTATTAGGGAATGGTCGAGTCATGCCCATTGCCGACGTGCATGAAATGATTGAGCTATCGTTGGATCGTCTAGAATTTGGCGCTCGGCCTTGGCAGGGGATGTTCAGCGGCAGTTCCGTGGAAGAATATCTGGAGCCTATGGTGCTGATTGTGGACGATTCAATTACCGTTCGCGAGCTGTTGTCCACGACTTTTCAAAGGGCAGGCTATCGAGTCGAGCAAGCGCGCGATGGTCTTGAAGCCTGGGAAAAACTGCGATCGGGGTTGCCCTGTGAGCTGGTGTTTTGCGATGTGGAAATGCCGCGAATGGATGGATTTGAGCTGCTCTCCCGAGCTCAGCAGGATTCAGACCTGCATGATTTACCCTTTGCCATGTTGACCTCCCGTGGCGCAACGCGCCATAAGCAAATGGCCACCGACCTTGGGGCGAGGGGCTACTTTACCAAACCCTACATGGAAGAGGTTTTGCTCGATGCAGCCCAGCGCCTGATTAACGGAGAAGTTTTAGTGAAGTAGATCCACTGCTTCGAGAGATCGCCTCTGGAAAACCCTGTAAGCGGATGTTTTGGCATCCGCTTTTTTGGGCGCTAGGGATTGGGCCGGCGCGGGCTTTAGAATTTGTTACACTAAAAATTCAATCCCAAAACGCACCTGTGACCGAGCGTTTGCAGTATTTGCTGTTCCGGTTGTCCGGTGCGATGCGCGTAATGATCGGAGCGTGGAACTTCATGACTATCACCCCTTTGCTGACTGCCAAGACTCTGGATCAAGCCAGCTTCTCGCTCCCCCGCCATTCCTTTGGCGAGGATTGGCGATCGCCCTTGTCCACGTTGTTGGGTCTGGGTCGGTCTGCGGGAGCTGACTTTATTGAATTTTTTCTTGAGCGAGTGAATTATATTAGCGCTCTGGCGGAGAACGATGCGGTGACCAGTATCTCTCCGAGGTTGAGCACCGGCGCGGGGGTGCGGGTCTTTGTGGGCACTGCCGACTGCTACGTCAGCACCAATGAGGTTTCCTACCGCGGATTAAAGATTGCCCTGGAGAAAGCCCTTTCAATTATGGGCCTGGCTCTCCCCTCGGGTCAGTCCTTTATTCCGGAGGTGAATTTAGAGATCCTGCGGGACTATGCAGCCCTGAAGCACAAGGAACAGTGGCTACCGAACTGTAGTTCGATGCAGGAGATGGGAGAAATCTTGCTGGCGGCCAATGCCTGCCTTGACCGGGAGGCTCAGGCCGTTGAATCGCGTCAGGCTGCCTATTTTCGAGATTGGCAGGAGGTTTTGGTGGCAGCCAGTGATGGCACCTTTGCCCGCGATATTCGCTTGACCCAATCGGTGGGGTATAGCTTGCTTTGCCTGGAAGCCGGCGATCGCGCCTCCATTAGCAAGCGAGTGGGCGCCACCTATGACCCGAGTTTTCTGCGCCAGTGGAACTATGCCCAGGATGCTCAGGAGGTGGCAGAATCCGCCGGGAAAATGCTGCATGCCGACTATGTGGAGTCTGGGACCTATCCCATCATCATGGCCAATCAGTTTGGAGGGGTTATCTTCCATGAAGCCTGTGGTCACCTGCTGGAAACAACGCAAATCGAGCGTAAAACCACTCCGTTCCTGGATCAAAAGGGTGAGAAGATTGCCCATGATAACCTGACGGCCTGGGATGAAGGCGTGAGCGATCAGGCCTTTGGCAGCATTGACATGGATGATGAGGGGATGCCGGCTCAGCGAACCCTTCTCATTGAAAATGGAATTCTCAAAAATTTCCTGGCGGATCGAGCCGGGGCTTGGCGCACCGGTCACGCCCGCACCGGCAGCGGTCGCCGTCAGAGCTATGCCTTTGCCGCAGCGAGCCGGATGCGTAACACCTATATTGCCCCAGGGGACTACAGTTTGGAGGATCTGTTTGCCTCCGTGGACCACGGCATTTACTGCAAAAAGATGGGGGGCGGTAGCGTGGGTCCGACCGGAGAATTTAACTTTGCGGTGGATGAGGCCTATTTGATTGAGAAGGGGAAGGTGACCCGCCCCCTGAAGGGCGCAACGCTGATTGGGGAAGCTAAGGACATCATGCACAAGATTTCGATGTGCTCTCAAGATCTTGGTTTGGCGGCCGGGTTTTGCGGGTCCGTCAGTGGCAGCATCTACGTCACGGTGGGGCAGCCACACCTTAAGGTGGAGGGCATTACTGTTGGTGGACGCTAGGGCCTGTTCACCGTGGGTTTTTCCGAAAAAATATAGTTTGCGACAGATTTTTGCAGGAGATTATGACTCAGGTTCAAGAGATTGCGGCGATCGCTCGGGAGAAAGCCCAGCAGTTGGGAATTGAAAAATTTGATATCTACGGAGCCACCATTGATGAAACCAGCGTCCAAGTAGATCAAGGGAATCCGAAGCAGGTGAAAGCCTCTAACCGATCCAGCGTCACCGTGCGCGTGTGGGCTCAATCGGGGCAAGTGGGCGTCACCAGCACCACCGACATTGACAGCAGTGGCCTGGAGCTGGCGCTCAAAACGGCCCAAGAAGCTAGTCATTTTGGAGTCAAAGACCATGCGCCTGATTTCAGTGTAGCCGCCACCCAACCGCTCTCCGAGGAGCTGTCTTTGACCCCAGATCATACGCCCATTGGCGAACTGCTCGCTCAGCTCACCCAAGCAGAGGCGGAACTGCTGGCTAGTCATGAGGCCATTGGATCGGTTCCCTATAATGGCTTGGCCCAGCGATCAGCTAGTCGATTCTATGTCAACAGTCAGGGAGCCTTGCGCCAAGAGCGGCGAGCCTCTAACTCGATTTATCTTTATTCCAAAGCCGATCAGCCGGGCAAGAAGCCGCGTAGTTCCGGCGCCTTTCGGGTGAGCAATACCTTCCAAGCGTTGGACATCCAAGGGTGCGTGACCGAGGCTGCCGAGAAAACCATTAGCCACCTGGACTATCAGGGAATTCCCTCGGGAACCTATCTCGTTGTACTTTCGCCTGAAGCCTTCCTGAGTTTGCTGGGTGCCTTTTCTAATATTTTCAATGCCCAAAGTATTTTGGATAAGCGCAGTCTTTCCACCCCAGAGTCCCTGGGGCAACCCCTGGCCACCGAATTACTGAGCGTCTACGATGATGCCCTGCATCCTGAGAATGTTTCCAAGGTAACCTTTGATGATGAAGGAACCCCCACCCGTCGGGTTTGCCTGATTGAAAAGGGTGTCCTTAAAGGATTCCTGCATAGCGCCGGGACGGCAAAACGCCTGCAGGCCGAGCCCACCGGACATGCCAATATTGGTGCCAAAGTGACGGTAAGCGCCCACTACTACCACGTGCTACCGGGGACATCGGCAAACGCCGACTACAGCTTGGACACCGCAGATAACGTGGTCTTTATCGATGATCTCCAGGCCCTGCATGCGGGAGTCAAGGCTCTGCAAGGATCGTTTTCGCTGCCCTTTGACGGCTGGCTGCTCCGAAACGGAGAACGCCACAGTATCGCTTCCGCTACCGTGGCAGGAGATTTTCTGACACTGTTGAAGTCCATTGTCTATCTAGATCCCGTGGCAAAGGTCACCCCCGGAGGAATTTGTCCGCACGTCTGGGTTGAGGGTCTATCTGTGACTGGGGAAGGCTAGCGGTCTGCTCGTTTACTCTAACTGAGGAGATGGAGCCGTGATGCCCCACGGTGATGTTTTTATCTACGCTGGAGTCATCTATGCTGGAAAGAGCTCCTCAATAGAGGAGGACAGTGAGCCACTGGGCAGTTTCAGCCAAAGATGATAACGTTGTGAAGACTTGTAGCTTAATGCGTTGATTTTCTGCAACGTTTAGGGTTTTTTCGTGGTGTTTGTGCGAGGGGTCGATCTGCGATGACAGTTTATCAACAGTTTTATAACTCTGTTCTGGTTTTTAGCCTGCTGTGTCTGATTCCTTTCGGAAGTAGACCTGCGGTCAGGGCAGAGACGGTGTCCTCCGAAACCCGCCAGCTGCGCGAGCAGCTCAAGCCAAGCCAGCCCCAAGAGTATGGCTCTGGAAATGCGGCGGATCTGACCCCTCTTAATCCCAGTCCTAACCTGCTAGATCTGCCTCAATCAGTTTCCGAGGTGACCATTGATTTAAACCAACCCATTACCCTGCAGCAGGCCCTGATTCTGGCGCGACGCAACAATCGAGAGTTGCAAGTGGCGGAGCTGAGCGTGAAGCGGGCCCAGGCTAATGTGGAGGAAGCCCGGTCGGACCGCTATCCCGACGTGGGTGTTTCAGGACAGGTGCAGCGCAGTCAGGATTTTGTGAATCAGGATAGCGTGTTGCCAGCGGGCGTGAGCCAGGGGCAAGCCACGGTTCAGGCTGACTATGATGTGTTTACCAATGGCCAGCGCCCCGCTAGTATTCGAGCGGCGCGCGAGGCCCTCGCTGCGACCGAGCAGGAGTTGAGGATTGAGTTGTGGGATCTCCAGCTGGAGGTGACGAATGACTATTACGATTTACAGCAGGCCCAGGAACTCATTAACATTGCGGAGGCCGCGGTGAAAAATGCGCGGGATACCTTTGCCAATACCGTGGCGCTTGAGCAGGCTGGTCTAGGGACGCGGTTCGACGTGCTGCGGGCTGAAGTTCAGCTTGCTGACCGACAGCAGCAGCTCACCCAGGCACGGGGACAGCTAGAGATTGCCCGCCGGCAGTTAGCCCAACGCTTAAGCCTGGCTGATACGGTCAATATCGATGCCGCGGACCCCGTGGCGGAGGCGGGAGAATGGCCGCTCTCCCTGGAGTCTAGCATCGTTGCCGCGCAGCGATATCGAGCTGAGCTGGCTGAAATTCTATCAGAGCGAGAAATTGCGCTGCTAAATCGTAAAATTGCTCGGGGAAGTCTGGGGCCGTTTGTGGCGGTTAGTGGCAGTCTTAGCGCTGCGGGGAGCGTTTTAGACAGTGCGCCGTTGGGCGTTGATCAATTGCGGGGCGATGTGGGCTACAGTGTCGGGGGATCCGTGACCCGAACGCTCTTTGATGGCGGAGCCGCCCAGGCCCAGGCAAGGCAGCAGGAAATTAACGCAGCGATCGCGGATACACAGTTTTCCAACGCTAGCAACGTGATTCGGTTTCAAATTGAGCAGAATTACTACAATCTCATTTCCAGTCGCCGCAACATCAGCACCAATCGTCAAGCGGTTCAGCAGGCTGAGCAGAGTCTGGGGCTGGCTCAGCTGAGATTCCGTGAGGGAATCGGCACCCAGTTAGAGGTCAGTAACGAAGAAGTGGCCCTCACCCGCGCTAGAAGTAATTTACTCCAGGCCATTATTGACTACAATCGCTCCCTGGTGGGTCTCCAGCGCTTTGTTGCCGATCCTGACCTGGCCTTGGCGCCTCTGGCCCCCGCCGCTCCGTGAGAGAGGGGTAATGGTTTCCGCGGGATTGACCCCTCCTGGGGTCGTCGAAGCGGCTGAATACAGTCGTGGGCGCTAGGCGTCGTGACTCATCAGTCAGTCCATGACTCATCGCAGTTGAAATCACTCTGCTGAAATCACTCTGCGTCGCTAGAAGGTGGCCTCGTGTAGATCGGCTGGATCTAACTGGGCGTGGATCACCCGACCATCGCGAAACCAGACAACCCGCTGCGTGGATCGGGCCACTTCCGGTTCGTGGGTCACCATCACCACCGTCATGCCCTGCTGATTGAGATCGCTAAAGATGCCTAGAATTTCCTGGGTGGTCTGGGTGTCTAGGGCGCCGGTGGGTTCGTCGGCCAAGAGCAGCACGGGATGATTAACGATCGCCCGAGCAATTGCCACCCGCTGCTGCTGACCCCCTGAAAGTTGGCTGGGCTTGTTTTGGATGCGGTTACCTAGTCCCACCCGCTCTAGGGCAGTGGCGGCACGCTCGCGCCGATCTGCTAGGGGCACATTGGCGTAAACCATGGGCAGCATAACGTTGTCTAAGGCCGAGATTTGCGGCAGCAGGTGAAACTGCTGAAACACAAACCCAATCTTGCGGTTGCGAATGTGGGCCAGGGCGCGATCGCTGAGTTGGGCGACATCTTCGCTATCGAGGTAATATTGGCCCGCAGTTGGCCGATCAAGACAGCCAATGACGTTCATCATGGTGGATTTTCCTGATCCAGAGGCGCCCATAATGGAGCAGTATTCCCCGGCGTGGATCTGTAGATTCACCCCATCTAAGGCCCGGACCTCAAGATCGCCAGTGCCATAAACCTTCGTAATGCCCTCCAGCTGAATCAGTGCCGGGGCAGTGTCTGGGGGCCTGATCACTAGAGCGCTTTGAGAGTCTAACGGGGATGGAGAGGACATAAATCCCTCAGGAGAGGTTTGCATGAATTTCTGTCTGGCGACGGGCTAGCGATGGGCTAGCGATGGGCTAGCGATGGGCTAGCGACGATGCCGGGCAACTGGGTGCCCAGGGCGAAGGTACTGCGCAGGGCGATTAGGTACTGCGCAGGGCGATTAGGTACTGCGCAGGGCGACAATGGGGTCCATGCGGGCGGCTCGACGGGCCGGCACCACTCCGAAAAAAAGTCCGATGCCGCCGGAGACGCTCACGGCTAACAGAATGGCTGGAACAGAAATGCCCGCTTGCAGAGGCGTCAAGGCTCCCACCAGGAGAACGCCTCCGACGCCAATGCAGGTACCGATGGTGCCCCCCACCGCCGATAGGATAATGGACTCAATCATGAACTGCACCAGAATGTCGTCCTCCGATGCGCCAATGGCTTTTCTCAGGCCGATTTCTTGAATACGCTCGGTCACCGACACCAGCATAATATTCATAATACCAATGCCGCCCACTAGCAGCGAAATCCCGGCGATCGCCGCCAGCATGATAGTCAACGCACCAGTGACCGAGCCAATAATTTCCAATGCTTGCTTTTGGGTACGAATCGTAAAGTCATCTTCGTCCACAATTTTGTGGCGCAACCGCAGCAGGTTGCGGATCTGGTAAGATGCCGCGCGAATACTGTCTTGATCTTGCGCCGAAACGGAAATGAAAGTTAGCTCGGTTCCAAAGGGAGAGGTTTGTCCGACAATCCGGCTCGCCATCACCGAGAGTGGGATAAAAATCACATCATCCTGATTGTTGCCCAGAAACGCTCCTTTGCTTTCCATTAAGCCCACCACCTGAAAGCTCAGGTTCTTAATCCTGACCTGTTGGCCAATGGGATCTTCCGAGCCAAAAAGGTTCTTAGCCAGCTCGGATCCAATGGCCGCCACCAAGGTGCCGCGCTGATTATCTAGCTTAGAAATAAACCGTCCGCGCTGGACATCAAAATCTCGCACGACGGGAAAGGTTTCTGAGGTGCCCACCACCAAAGAACTGACGGTGGTGCTGCGGTAGGTAATCGTCGTTTGGGTTTGCAGTTGCGGGGCCACAAGGTTGACGGTGGGCACTTCATTTTCAATGGCCACCGCATCTGACAGCACTAGGGTTTTTGGAATATCAAAGGTGCGATTGCGCACTTTATCATTGCCAGGGACGATAAAGAGTACATTGGGTCCTAGAGACTCAAATTGAGAAGCGGCGTAGCGCGAAGCCCCCTGTCCCACTCCAATCATGGCAATCACGGAAGCGTTGCCAATAATCATGCCCAGCATGGTCAGGGCGCTGCGCAATCGGTTAGAAGCCAGGGTGGCCGAGGCCATTTTGACGCTTTCCAGTAGATCCATGGGCGGTCTCCCTATTCCTCTGCTTCCGGCTCTAGCCCTGGGGGAAAATCAATAAAGACGCGATCGCTCTTCGTAAGTCCGTCCAGGATTTGAGTTTTATCTTGAACCGAGGTGCCAATGGTGACGGGCTTAAACTCTGGCCTTTGCTTGTCATCGGGGATGTATACCCCAGTTTGACCTTTTTGGGTGGCGATCGCCACCGTGGGGACCACCAGCGTATCGCTCAGAGTTTCGCCCAGAAAGGTTAAATCTGAGTTCATGCCAGATCGCAATTGGTCTTGCCCCGTTAAAATGCCCACCCGCACCTGGAAGGAGGTAACATTTTGCTCCACCACCGCCTCTGGGGCAACCAGGCGGACTCGACCCTGGAAAACCTGATTGGGAAAAGCATCGGCTCGAATTTCCACCGGCTGTCCCTGCTTCACCTGACCGATGTCCACCTCCGGCACCTCCGCCACCACCTCCAGATCCCGCGCTAGGGCGATAATGGAGGTGGAGGTGGCGGAAGAGGTACTGGAAGCTGAGGTGGTGGGGGTCACAAAGGCGCCTTCACTGGCGTATTTTTGGGTCACAATTCCATCGAAGGGCGCCCGAATAATCGTATCTTCAATCTGGTTTTGAATGGTGCGCATCTGTCCCAATGCCCGCTGGACCTCTGCCCTGGCTTGATTAATCACCTCTGGTCGATTTCCAGATAGGGCCAGTTGATAGGATTGGTAGGCTTCATTCACCGCTGTCTGGGCCTGGGCAATCTCCGCTGCGGTGCGAATCTGCACCTGAGTGACCTGGTTTTTGGCCTGATCAACCCGCGTTTTTGCCTGGTTTAGCTGGGCCTGGGCGCTGTCGTAATTTCGCTCTGCTTCATTAAGGCGATCGCGGCTTTCTGCTCCTTGATCAACCAAACTCTTGAATCGCTGATAGCGCGTTTGGGCCAGGGTCAGCTGGGCTTGGGCATCTTGAAGCTGGGCTTGGGCTTCCCTGACTTGATCGCTAACCTCCTGAAGTTGCTGGGGTTGATTGAGTTGCCGTTGGGCTAGCTCCACCTTGGTCCGGTTCCAGGCCGCTTCGGCCCGCTGCTTTTCCTCTTCTCGGGTGCCGGCAACCAGTTCCGCTAGCCGGGCCTGGGCTTGGTTTACCGCAGCCTGAGCCTGAATCAATTGGCCCTCCAGGTTACTTCGATCCATGAGGGCCACCACCTGACCTTTCTCGACGCGATCGCCCTGCTCCACCATCAATTGCACTAGCACTCCAGAGGCCTTTGGACTGAGATTGACGCTTTGGAAGGGAACAATTTGACCATTGGTGGTGATGCGTAGCCTTAGATTTTCTGAAGCCACTGGCACTGTAATCTCCGCCAGGTCGGTCTTGCCCCGCGTCCGTGAGAGCCAAAATCCCACCCCCAGTCCTGCGATCAGCACAATCAGTCCCGACGCCACTGCGATAATGCGCAGACGACGGGGTGACTTCTCGCGATATTTGGCACTGTCTTTGGAGTCAGGCAAGGGCAGTTCAGCAGTCACAGCTTAGAATTCAACAATGCAAGTATTCTTAAACTTTCTTTACTGTAAGATCTTTCGACCAGCTTCGTCCAAGAACTTGAATTTCTTGGGAGCCAATTCTTAGGGCTTCAATCCTGGAGCCTCTAGAACCGTGGTGATCTAGCACCGTCTGGTCTAGGACCAAAAGTTTCAGCACAAAATTTCAGAACTCCAGCTTCCGCAGCTAGAGCGATCCCAGCTTTCGCTTTAACAGGGTGGCCTGTCGCTCCTTCCCCTGCTTTTCGTAAAGATCGATAGCTCGCCGCATATCCTTTTTCGCCGCTTCGCTCTCTCCGAGCTTGGAATAGGCGTGAGCGCGGGCCACGTAAAGGGCTGGATTTTGGTCCGTTAGCCTCAGGCCTGCCGAAAAATCAGCCACTGCCTTTTCGGTTTCCCCCAAGGCTGCATAGATCTCCCCCCGATACAGAAAGGAAAATGCATGGGTGGGATTGTAGCGCAGGGCGGCGGTGTAGTCGGCGATCGCCTCTGTATCCTTTTTCATTCGCCGCCAGGCGTTGGCTCGGTTATACAGGGCGTAGGCATTTTCGGGATAGAGATTTAAAGCCTGACTGTACTGCTCAATCGCTTGGGCAAATTGGCCCTGCACATAGAGCTGATCGGCCTGCTTCACAAGGTCACTCACCGTATTGGTGGAGGAGGAAGCAGGAGGATTCTCCTCCCGATCTGCACCTGAATTCGATGGCGATGCTGCTTCCTGCATTGATCCTGAAGCTTGCCCCTTTAGGTCAGGGGAGGCAGGGGTGAGACTCTGACTGCTAGAGGGCTGAGGAATGGGTAAGTCCTGGGCTAAAAGGTTTCGCTGCTGAGCAAGAACCGCAGCCGTAACCACACCGATACCCCAAACAGAAACCAGGGTGCTTACGGCCCAATACCTGAAAATTTGGGGTGCTAGGAACGACATCAGTTACCTCCTCCACATCTGTCTGCTGAACAATCTATCAGACAACGTAGAGCCTTCGAAGCAGACAGCTTTTCAGACCTTCTAGGACGGCAAAGCTTTGCTGGAAGTTCCTCTAGCCGGGATGCCCGGCGGGAATGAGGATATCCGGTTACCAGGATCCCTAGGCGGCTAGGGGCTGGGACAGGTTATCGGTGTCAACTCCGCAACCACAGTCTTGAGGCGCAAACTCCTCGTAAATCTCCAGGGCTTGGGCATAGTGCATGCCAATATTTTCCATTAAAAACATGTGGCTGGCTGAGGCCTTGGGATTCATGAGTGCCGTGACCAGGGTCGTGCTTTCTTTAATGGATACGGGTCGCTGCCAGTATTTTTCCAAGGCTTTTTCGGCTCGATGTCGGCAAAGTTGTGGCATTTTTGGGGTCCTATTCAGTAGCAAATTAGTGTTGAGATTAATGTTATGAATCCCACAGGGAGAATTAATCCATCACATCCTGAATTAAATTTATTTTTAAATTTAATTTTGTAGCCATTTTTACGAAAATTAACTGCAGCGGTCGTGACTCTGAGATTTCCGACTAAAGAGGGAGAGAAAGGCTATTCCGTTAGATGGGGTTTTCTGGTCTTAAAGCTATGGATTTTGGCGCTAGTTTGCAGCATAAGTGAGAACTTGAAGGCCAAGGGGATGAGCAGGGAATTGTGATGTGTTGACCAATTTCTATGATTTATGGGTATAGAGGCAAGGGCGTTAATTTCCTTGTGCTGCAGGCTGATAATGATATTCTGAGAGGGTTGAAGACGCGAGAAGTGAGAGTTCAATATTTTGGGCGTCTAAGGCCAAAGGTAGCCGCTACAGGGACTGTCTTTGCCAATTCATTTCATGCCCTCGGATGCTAAAGGGACTCATTAAATTTATGAAAACATTTGATTTTCTAATTAGAGTTGTTTGATTTTCTGACCTTACTCGCCTCCTTTCAGGGTAGTTGGATGAGCCGAGAAACACTTGTTTTCCGTAGCCAAAAAGCCGAAGGTAGGGGGCGGATGGGCATTCATCCAGTCCAGGGGAATGAAACTGGCTGTCCTCGACTCTGACTTTCATGCCAGGAATCATCAAGCTGGAATCTTCCCTTGACAAGCAACGGGCGAGGGGCTTCCCTGTTGGCAGGAGGGGAACTGGTTTTGGGGATGGATATGGGGAAGTCCCAAAGCCCCCTATGATGATTGAAGGTTTCATCGGTGTCCTTGAGTTTCAGGCGCCGCTTGGGATGTTGATTAGGCGTAGGGATAAATAGCGACATTATTCATGAAAGCTTTAGCAGAGAACGTTGCAATTGTTACAGGAGCCTCCCGTGGGATTGGCAAGGCGATCGCCCTGGCTCTGGCCGCGGCAGGGGCCAAGGTGGCCATCAACTATGCTCGGTCGAGTGATGCCGCAGACGCCGTGGTGGCTGCCATCGAGTCCGCAGGGGGATCGGCGATGGCTCTGCAGGCAGATGTCTCTCAGGCTGATCAAATCGACGCCCTCGTGAAAAGGGTCAAGGATCAGTGGGGACGCATTGATATTCTTGTCAACAATGCTGGGATTACCCGCGACACCCTCCTATTGCGCATGAAGCCGGAGGAATGGCAAGCCGTAATTGACCTCAATCTAACGGGAGTCTTCCTGTGCACCCGTGCCGTCAGTAAAATTATGCTCAAGCAGCGATCGGGGCGAATTATCAACATCGCCTCTGTCGCGGGTCAAATGGGAAATCCCGGTCAGGCAAACTACAGCGCTGCTAAGGCTGGGGTTATTGGCTTTACGAAAACCGTAGCCAAGGAGTTGGCGGTGCGTGGCATTACCGTAAATGCCGTGGCACCGGGCTTTATTGAAACGGACATGACCCATGGGTTAGAGGCCGAGGAGATTCTTAAGCTGATTCCCCTGGGCCGTTATGGGAAGCCTGAGGAAATTGCGGGTATGGTCCAGTTTTTGGCCGCAGATCCGGCCGCAGCCTATATCACGGGGCAAACCTTTAACGTGGACGGTGGGATGGTGATGGCCTAGCCGGCTTTTTCCAAAAATGCCGCACCGGGCTGGGAACTCTCTCCGCTTACCACCAGGTGCGGTTGCCTTCTTCGTCAACCCTGGCCTGCCGAATCACATCTGAAATTTCCTCAGCATCTTTGACGTGGTGAAGCGCCTCTTGATGTCCCGCTTCATCTTCCACCACGAAGTAGGTGGGCACCACGATGTGATCGCCGGTGATATCAGGGGTATTCACCGCCACCTGCTGAGCTTTTTCCTCCAAATTTTTGGGGCCTTCCACGCGATCGCCGGGGTTGACGGTGGGATTTTCGGTTTCAAGCACCCGCTTGTGGGCCTCCTTTTGTTCAGGACTGACCTGCTCAGGGGTTAGGGGTTGTCGAATCGGTTTCGGTGTTTGGGCGTGATCCATAAGGGTCTCCAAAGATTACAACTGCCCAAATTGTAAGAAGACTTGCGGCTAGAATCGCCCCCCTAGCGAGGGACGATCCCCTGAATCGAAGGGTAGAGGTTTGTCGGATAAAGCCCCCGATACCACCGCTGCTAGTTTCTTGCAGAGGCGGCTGCCACGCCCTGGGGTGGGGCGTGATGCCTTAGGCAGGGGTGATCCCAGGCTCAAGGGCGCAGCCTCGGTCAGGATGCGGCCTAGAGGGGGACTGTTCTATTCCCACTCAATGGTTCCTGGGGGTTTAGAGGTGATGTCGTACACCACGCGATTCACACCCTTGACCTCATTGACAATTCGATTGGAAATCTTTTCCAGGAGATCGTAGGGCGCGCGCGACCAGTCGGCGGTCATGCCGTCTTCACTACTGACCAGTCGGAGCACCACGGGGAAGGCATAGGTGCGCTGATCGCCCATGACCCCAACGCTGCGCACTGGCAACAGCACCGCAAAGGCCTGCCAAAAGTCATGGTATTTGCCCGACTGATTAATTTCTTGGCGAACAATATAGTCGGCGTTGCGCAAAATTTTGAGGCGTTCCTTCGTGACCTCGCCAATGATGCGAATGGCAAGGCCAGGGCCGGGAAAGGGGTGGCGCCGTACGATTTCCTCCGGCAGCCCTAGAGATCGCCCCACGTTGCGCACCTCGTCTTTAAAGAGCTTGCGGAGCGGCTCGACCAGCTTAAATTGCAGATTCTTGGGCAACCCGCCGACGTTGTGATGACTCTTAATCTTAACTGCGACTCGCTCACCGGTTTTAGGGTCAACGTTGGTGTCGGCTGATTCGATGACGTCAGGATAGAGAGTGCCCTGGGCCAGGTAGTCAAAGGGGCCAAGGCGAGTGGACTCCGCTTCGAAGACCCGGATAAATTCATGCCCGATGCGCTTGCGCTTCTCCTCTGGGTCCGTAACCCCCTGCAGCTTTTCCAAAAAGCGATCGCGGGCATTCACATATTCCACCTCAATATGAAACTGCTCCTTAAAAAGCTTCACCAGCCGCTCCGGCTCGTTCTTGCGCATGAAGCCCTGGTCAATGAACATGCAGGTGAGTTGGTCGCCAATGGCCCGATGCAGTAAAAAAGCCAGGGTGGAAGAATCGACCCCGCCCGAGAGCGCCAGCAGCACGCGCTTGTCGCCGACGCGGGCGCGCACCTCTCGAATGGCCTCATCCACGAAGGCTTCGGTGGTCCAATTGGGTTCGCATTCACAGATGTGATAGACAAAGTTGCGGATGAGGGCAAGACCGCCTTGGGAATGAACGACCTCTGGGTGAAACTGGACTCCAAATAGACGGCGCTCATGCTCAGCGATGGCTGCCGAGGGGGTATTGTGAGTGTGGGCCAGGACCTGAAACCCTGGGGGAAGCTGGGTGACGGAATCGCCGTGGCTCATCCACATAATTGACTCGTTCTCGACGTTGGTGAGCAAATCTGTGGGATCGTCAATGTGAAGGGCCGCTTTGCCGTATTCGCCGCGCTCCGATTGCTCCACGCGCCCGCCTAACTGCTGCACCATCAACTGCATCCCGTAGCAGACGCCCAGGATCGGGATGCCGAGTTGCCAGATCTCGGGATCGCAAACGGGGGCGTGCTCGGCATAGACGGAACTGGGGCCACCGGAGAGAATAATGCCTTTAGGATTGAGCTGTTGCAGCTGCGCTGCGGAGGTGCGATAGGAAAGCACCTCAGAATAAACGCTGGTTTCCCGAATCCGTCGGGCAATCAGTTCCGAATACTGAGATCCAAAATCGAGGATGGCGATCATCTGGCGATCGCCCAGTTTGGGGCTGTTAGAAGCTTCGGAGGAAGCCGGTTGGGGGGAGGACACTTGAGGCATTGCGGAGGTCATGGTGCAACGGTAGAGGAAGGGGACGGATAACGGCGGCAAATGGCTATGGTGAAGTGGCCCGGAGGGATCGCTGAACGGAAGTCGCTAAAAAGGCACGCCGAACGATCAACTGGGAGGATGGCGTGAGGGTAGAACCCAGCCGCAAATACTACACCCTCTGCAGGGGGACTTTCCCCAACTCGAACCTTTACGATTGCCCTGGTCCGATTTCCCAGGCGTTGCCCCCAAGCTTCCCTCACCGGTGGCTTCCAGGAAGTTCGCTGGAGCATTGGGCCGTTTATTGTAAAGTGCTTATACTATAAGGATTTTTGATATTTCCTCAGTTTAGGACATTTACCCCATCCCTGACAAAATCTTTCCGAGAATTTGCTGACCTTGCGGACCCTGGGTAAAGATTTGCCGGGCTCGATTAAACAAAAGACAGCCCACGGGCAGGCAATGGCTGCTATGGATTTCGATATAGCGCTGCGATCGCGCCTCAATGCGACGGGTGATTTCCTGATAAATCCGATCCGCCCAGGACTCTAGCCCAGCGGGCGGGATCGTTTTTAAATAGTTCAGCCCCGCTTCAACCGTTTCTGCGTCCAGTAACCGGGTGACCTCCCGCTGTCCCAGGCCCTGGCTTGCGGCGATGGCGGCCAGAATTTCCTGACGCCCGTCGGCCAAGTGATGGTGGGTGTGGAAGATGCCCCCTGCCAGCTTGATTAACTTCCCGTGGTAGCCCAGTAGGAGAAGGGCCGGAACGTGCTGCTCTCCAGCCAGGACTAAAAGCGGACCCAGCCAGTTTGCGCTCTTAACGCAGAGGTTGGGGGAAATTCCTAGACTGAGTGCCAGGTTGAGGCCATTTTCGCCTATGCAAAGCACCAGCGGCTTTCCCTGCTGGGCCTTCTGCACCAGGTCTGTTTGAAAATTGCGGAGTTGATCGGGCGCACTTAAGGGTTGAGAGAGGCCCGAGGTGCCCAGGAGGGACAGGCCCTCGACGATGCCAAAGGCTTCGTTGGAGGTGCGCCGCGCCAGTGCCCGGCCCTCGGGCAAAATAACGGTTACGCGAATATACTGCCCCTTTTCCAGGCGCTGGGACAGGGTTTGGGTAATGAGTTGCTGTGCGTAGCCATAGATCGCAGCCTCAGTCTGTGAAGAGTCCTGGGGGGTCCGACGACCGATTCCCTCTCCGCCCACAAGCACAACGGGATCGCCCTGCGCCGAGGATCTGCGTTCCACCCTGGCCCAGATGGGGGTGTGGCGAGTCAGGTCTAGATTCTCGCCGGGATCGCTGCGGGTGATTGCCAGAGCTTCCTGGTCGCTGAGCCGGGCGGCCTGCTCAATGGGAATGGTGACCCACTGATCGGGTTGGATTAAATGAAACGCCACCTGGGATGGAGGCGGGGAATTTTCCAGGCAGTCCAAGGCCGCGATCGCCGCGGCACAGGCAAACACCGGCAGAGTATAACCCGAACGAGGGGACATGGGGTTTCCTGAGAAAGGACACCCCAAAATCCTAACTTAATCCTATTCAACAGCTGGATAGTTTATTCTGTAAGCGTTGGGTCAATATCGGAAAAAGTTAGCTATGTTTAAACGCATCCTGTCGCGCGTTGTCAGTTTGTTGTTGGTCGCCTCAATCTTCCTGGTGGGCTGTTCAGCCAATGTTCCGCAGGGGCTGTCCGGCGACTATCGAGAAGATACCATTGCGGTGGTTGAAAGCCTGAGGACTGCCCTCGACCTTCCCGATGATTCGCCCGACAAGAGTGCCGCCCAGGCCGAAGCGAAGGGGTTAATCAATAGCTATATCTCACGCTATCGTCGCGATGCCAAAATTTCTGGCTCCCAGTCCTTTATGACCATGGCCACGGCCCTGAACGGTCTGGCTAGCCACTATAACTCTTCGCCCAATCGCCCCATCCCAGACAAGTTGAAGAAGCGTCTGGAGCAAGAGTTTAAACAAATTGAGATTGCCCTGCGACGCGAATCTGCGGCTTAGGAGAAGAATGGGCTGGATGGGGAGGGCGGCTCCGGGTGGCCCCCCTGTCCAGTGGGCATCTGCAGTGAGGGAGTTTACACCTTTAATGAGGGACAGCGCCTGTGTTCAGATTAGGTTGGTTGGAAGTGGGTCTGGTGGTTCTAGCGGCAATTCTTGTGTTTGGGCCAAAGAAATTACCCCAGTTGGGTAAATCCCTGGGGCAGTCCCTGCGAGGATTTCGCGAAGAACTTAAACCCGATGATTGGTCAGAGGATGATTCGACGCCGCGGGGAGGGCAGCCCTAGCGACTGACGAGGGCCTCGCCCTGAAAGACGTGCTGCTCCATCAGCAGTGAGTTGAGATCAATCACGCCGTGACGCGCACCGCCAAACTTGCCCATGCAAAAGGCCACGGTGCCGCTTGGACTGCTGTGCAGCCGGGAAAATTCGGGCGATTGATTGACAAAGACCGTTGAGCTTTTAACCCCTTGCAAAAACTGCTGGGTTTCCTTGTAAGAATCGGTCACGATGCAGTCTGCATGGCCACTGCTGTGGGTGTTAATCCAGGTAATGGCCTGGGGCAGGTCGGCCACCAGCTTGAAGGCAAGCACCTTTTGAAAGGAAGGCTTTCCCCAGGACTTGGGGTCAAAGGGCCGAAATTCAGGGAACTCGTCGCACAGTTCCTGGTCGAGTTGAATCTCAAATCCCTTCTCTTCCAGGTTGTCCCACAGAAGTGTTAACAGGGGACGCTGAAGATTGCTGGGGATTAAAATCTTCTCCACCGCATTGACGGCCTCTGGATGACCGCGGTGGCTGGTGAGGATGACGCTTTCAACGCTGTCCACCGATCCCGTGTGGGACCAGAACAGGTAGCAGTTGCCAATGCAGGTTTGCACCACCGGCACCTGGGAGAGCTTAACCACGCGATCTACCAGGGAGGTGCGCCCGTAGGGAATGACCAGATCTAGACTCTCTGGATGGGCAAGGAGGTTGTCAAGGGGATGGTTTGGATCTGCCGCGAGGGCGATAATGGCGTCGGCGGGTAACTTTGCCTGGGTTAGGGATCGCTGAATCAGGGAGGCGATCGCGGCGTTTGAATGGCTGGTTTCGGCCCCGCCGCGCAGCAGGAGCCCATTGCCGGTCTTAATACACATGGCTGCTAAAATCAGCGCCAGCTCCGGTAACGCTTCATAAATGAGCGCGATGACGCCAATGGGCAGTCGATGCACCAGAGTGGAGGCTTGGGTTAAGCCGTATCCGCTCGAAAGCTTTGGCGTGGGAGAGCTCAGCAGCCGATTGAGCAGGGGGATAACCTGCTGGAGCCGGTCGGGCGTCAGCTTGAGCCAGTTTAGCAAAATCCCTGGGACTCCCAAATCGCGGCTCGTTTCTAAGTCCAGGGTGTTGGCCTCCAACACCTGGTTCATTTCAGCCTGAAAGGTTTGGGTGAGCACTGCAATCCCCCGCTCGCGCACAGAGAGCGGCAGTCGTTGCAGCTCGATTGCCGCCTCCCCTACCCGTTGCAGGAGGGCCTTTTCGTCGAGTGAGGTGGAAGAACTCTCCATAGGCTCTGGGATTAACGCCGACGCAACTGTATGAGTAGCAAGAGGCCGATCAGGGGTAACCCAACGGCCAGCCCCACTAAGACTACCATGCCCAGATTGACCGGTGTGTGGAGCAGGAGCGACAGAAACAATCCCAGGGGAAGCAGAATGATAAAGAAAAATCCGGCCCCCAACAGCCAGGGTGGATAGCGCTTCGGGCGGTAGGGCGATCGCCATTCGGTGCCGGTCCATTCCCAGGTGCGGCGGTAGGGATAGGCCGTGGGGAGCTGCTGAATGGTGTACTGATCCGGCTGCAGCACAAAAATTTGCTGACAGCGATCGCAGCCAAAGGCTTCTACTAAAAACAGCTCCTTGAGGTGCCCCTTGAGCTTGCAGGGACAGGGATACACCTCGTTTAAACAGATCTTATGGCGCTGATCTCGACCCATCCGGTCCACAACTCCTAGAATCTCCCCTAGTTTATAGCGAAACTCCCAGGCCGGGGAGCCTGCCCAGGGATTGCTCCCTAGGGAGAGACGGGAATCAGTGCCTCCCCGGTCAAGCTAAAGGGACGCACCTGAGTGATTTTGACGGCAACGATCTGCCCTTGGAGTTCAGCGATGGATCCGGTGAAAAAGGTGAGCCGGTTGCCACGGGTCCGCCCCATGACCTGATCTGGATTCTTGGGATTCACCGCCTCAACCAGGACCGTTTCGGTGCGTCCGAGATAGCGCTGGGATCGATCGGCCGCCTTTTGATTGACCAGGTGATTCAGCCGCTGTAGCCGATCTTGCTTCACCGCCTCGGGAACCTGCCCATCCCAGTGAGCCGCTGGCGTGCCCGGACGTGGGGAATAGGCAGCCGTGTTGAGTAGATCAAACTCTAAATCAGCCACCAGCTGCAGCGTTTGTTCAAACTGCGCTTCAGTTTCCCCCGGAAATCCCACAATGGCATCGGCACTGATGGCTGCATCGGGCATAGCCTCCCGAATGGTTTGGACAATGCGTCGGTATTTCTGGTGGGTATAGCCTCGCCCCATGGCCTTCAGCACGTCATTGTCCCCAGACTGGAAGGGAATATGAAAATGTTCGCAGACCTTGGGCAGTTCTGCACAGGCACGAATTAGGCGCTCCGTGAAATACCGCGGATGGCTTGTCGCAAACCGGATGCGCTCGATTCCGGGCACATCATGAACGGCATAGAGCAGGTCCGTAAAGGTGTGCCGATGACTGCCATCGGGCTTGGACCCCGGCAGGTCTCGACCATAGGCATCGATGTTTTGACCTAAAAGCGTCACCTCTCGAAAGCCCTGCTCACCCAGGGATTCCATCTCCGCTCGAATGGCTTCCGGGGTTCTAGACTGCTCCACTCCCCGGACCCCTGGAACCACACAGTAGGTACAGCGCTCGTTACAACCGTAGATCACATTGACCCAAGCGCTCACCGAGCTATCCCGACGCGGCTTGGTAATATCTTCCATGATGTGCACCGGATCGGTGGCCACCACCTGGTTGCCCGCAAAAACTTGCTCCAAGAGGCTATCTAACTGATTGGCATATTGAGGCCCCATGACTAGGTCCAGTTCTGGAACTCGACGTAGGAGGGCCTCCCCCTCCTGTTGGGCGACGCACCCGGCAAGCACCAGGGTTAGATGGGGATTTTCCTGCTTGCGCTTGGCCTGCCGACCCAGGTAAGAATAAACTTTTTGCTCCGCATTATCGCGGATTGTGCAGGTGTTATAGAGCACCACATCGGCCTCCTCGGGCAGGGGTGACCATTGAAAGCCCATATCCTCCATAATGCCAGCCATCCGCTCTGAATCAGCCTTGTTCATCTGGCATCCAAAGGTGGTGATGTGATAGCGGCGGTGGGAAGCAGTCATAGCGTTGGGTAGGGTCCTGGCAGGCTTGAAGTGATTAAAAATTAGCAATCTTCCTATCATAGCGGTCCCCAGGGACAGGGCGGCAATGGGTCAGCGTTTTTGGCGGGGGGCCGCACCTTGGACCAACGCCCTTTTCAATTTCAGAAACATCGATTACAATCCAGCCACATTCGGCTTCGATGCGGTTCCCCCTGGGAATCTTCTTCCACTCCCATTCCTGTGTTTTCAGTCCCTATGAATCTCAAGTTGATTGCGGTGAGTCTGTCCACCACCACGGTGGTCTTAGCGGGCCTGGCCCTGTTGCTTCCCAACGCTCTCTGGCTGCGCCATTCAACGCTACGGGTCACCAATGTGGGCCAAACCCCTGTGCAGGCGACGGAGGTTCAAGTTGGGTCAAAGACGCTGAAGATTCAGGCTGTGCAGCCAGATCGCTTTAAGTTTGAGATGCTTCCCACGGAGGCCCAGGGATCCATGCTGGTGACGGTGACGCCTCGCAGCGGTTTGCACAGCTTCTGTCACACCTATCTTGAGCCCAAAATGTACCATGTTGAAATTCAAATCCAGGACGGACAGGTGGTGAATTGTCAGACGTCTCTCCCCTTATTGTCCAAGCTGTGGGTGGTGGAGGCCTTCCTCTAGAGTACTTTACATGTCGTAATATTTTAGACATGTCGTAATCTTTAGGGCGGTTGAGTTAGAGATGGAACGTTTTAGTGAGCAGTTAAGTCGCACCTTAGAGCCTCTGGCCGCCTGGTTTCGGTCGCTGTCGATGCCTGACCCCATTGTGCATTGGGGCCATCCTGTGATGATGGGCATTGTCCTGTTTGTGATGGGCGGCTACGTGGGCTGGACTGGCTGGCAGGCGCGTCTGAGGGCTAAGCAGTCTGAGGACAGCCAGCCGCAACGAACAGCCCACCGTCAGGTTGCGCCCTTGATGTTTGCCTTTATTGCCATGGGCTACACTGGCGGAATTCTATCCTTGGTGATGCAAAAGCAGCCCTTGCTTTCGAGTCCTCATTTTTGGACGGGAACGGCCATTATCGGTTTGCTGGCCAGCAATGGACTGTTGGCGGCAATGAAATTTGGTCAAGGGGGGACTCTGAGGACGGTTCATGCCTATTTGGGGTCCGTAGCTCTGGGGGTTTTTGTTGTTCATGCAGTGTTAGGTGTGCGGTTGGGATTATCGATTTAAATTGGGGACTTAAACCCTTCAATTTGGATCGATCGCCGCTCCAGCTTTAGCGGATAATCAGCTTGATGGTCGAGGTTGTACTCAATCTCGACCGTTTTTCTCTGAGGAAAAGGTGGCCTTGGGAGTTGGCAGCATAGAGAAGGGGAAAGGACTGTTATGAGGACGCTTGTGAGGACTGTCATTCAAAGGGGCGTTTCGCACTATGCTCTACAGTAGCGCTGTTTTTGTCTACCTCTGGTTTATTCTGGGCCTCCTGTTTGGGGGGCTACCCTGGGGGGGATTCATGGTCCTGGGACTGGGTCTTTTCATTGCCATCCTCCGCTGGGGAATGCCTACGGCAACCCTGCGGCGTGGACCTCGGGCTTCCACCTGGATCTTGCTTGGCGTGGTGGGATTGGCGGCCTCCTTCTATGTGCAGTTTCGCATGCCGCAACCGACTCAGACCGAAGTGGGGCAGGTTGCGGATCGGCTGAATCCTGAAAATCCTGCGGCTTTATATCAGCTGCAGGGGAAAGTAGAGAGTCTGCCGCGGCTCACCCGGAGCGATCGCGTTCGCGTGTGGCTGATTGCCCAATCCCTGGTCCCATCCGGCGCGGATCAAGCCAGTTCCCAGGCGTCCCAGTCGGTTTCTGGACGAGTTTACCTGACCGTTCCTCCCGATGTCGTGGCGGATTTGCTCCCTGGGCAAACGGTGCGGGCGACCGGGCGGATTTATCGACCTAAGTCCGTGACCAATCCAGGGGGCTTTGACTTTGCCAGTTGGCTCGCGCGGCAGCACAGCTTTTCGGGAATGAGCGCAGAAACCCTGGAGATCATTGATACCCAGGCAAATTCGGGCATCTGGCGGCTCCAGCGTAAAATTGTTCAGGCTCAGCAAGCCTGGGTTTCGGGGCCTGCTGGACCACTGATGGGAGCCATGGTGCTGGGCAAGCAGGCCGTGGATTTACCCTATGCCCTGCAAGATCAGTTTATTCAGGTGGGGTTAGCCCATGCTCTAGCGGCCTCGGGCTTTCAGGTTTCCTTAATTTTGGCTTGTCTCTTAAGCGTTCTGCGATCGCTGCCTCTCGTGGCCCAGTTTGGCCTTGGCAGTAGCGCCTTGCTTCTGTTTGTGGGACTCAGTGGCCTGGAGGCCTCGGTGGTGCGGGCCGTGTTGATGGGGTTAGCCGGCTTGGTGGCGCTGGTGCTCGGACGAAAGATGAAGCCTGTACCAATTTTAATCTTGATCGCCTTTGGGATGCTCCTGGTTCAACCCCTGTGGATTTGGGACTTGGGCTTTCAGCTGAGCTTTTTGGCCACCTTTGGCCTCATCGTCTCTGTGCCGCCCCTGCAGAAACGCTTGGATGCACTGCCGCCTGCGCTGGCCTCCATGGTCGCGGTGCCCCTCGCGGCGATGATCTGGACGCTGCCCCTTCAGCTGCATAGCTTTGGGGTGGTTCCGACCTATGCTCTGTTGGCCAATTTAGTCACCACGCCACTATTATCTGTGGTCACCTTGGGCGGATGTTTCAGTGGGCTCTTGGCTGCGCTATTTCCACCCTTGGGGAGTGCTGTGGCCGTCGGAGTTGCCCTGCCCACCCAGGTCCTGATTTGGATTGTGGAAAGGTTCAATCAGCTTCCTGGCCGAACCTGGGCTGTGGGCAGTATTTCGGTATGGCAGCTTCTGCTTTGGTATGGGATTATTCTCGCAGTATGGCGGTTGCCCTGGTGGCAGCGACATTGGAAATTTGCCCTGGGACTGACCCTGGGGTTAACGATTTTGCCCATTTGGACAGCCCAGGGGTCCCTGCAGCAGCTAACGGTGTTTGAGGCCGGCAGCAGTCCGATTATGGTGATTCAAGAACCCCGAACTACGGTCCTGTTCAACAGTGGCAATGCCCAGCAGTCCCAGCTGACGGTTCTTCCCTATCTACAGCAGCAGGGCATTAATCGCGTTGATCTGGCGATCGCCACTGACCTCAGACCCGAGGCTCAGGCAGGTTGGCGAGAAATGGGACGGCGCATTCGCGTCGGCACCTTCAGCCCCGTGTCGCCCCAGTCCCTCGAATCGCTGCATCAGCAAGTGGTGGCGCTTCAGCGCAAAGTGCGATGGCAGCCATTGCTGCCGGAGGACACGGCCCGCTTGGGCAGCAGTGAGGTGAAAATCCTGCGCAATGATCCCCCCTTGGTTCAGTTTCGCCTGGCCCAGCTCACGGGGGTGATGATGAGTGAGTCGCAGGAGGCGGGATTGGCCACCTGGCTCCAGGATCAGGAGATGCCGCCGATTCAGCTTCTATGGATTACCGGGGCTCGCTGGGATCTAGAGGCGATCGCAGCCATGGGGCCGGAGGTCATTCTGGTCTCTAATCAACAGGCTGACCCAGAAGCCGTTGAGCAGCTTAAAAGCCAGGTGAAACAGGCAAAACAGGTGTTCTGGACCCAGCGAGATGGCGCAATTCAGTGGCGCCCTCGGTCCGGCTTTCAACTCGCCATTCCTCCCAACGACACCAGCCATCTGCTCCTGTAATCTGGTTTGTGATCTGGTTTGTGATCTGGTCTGTAAATTGGCTATGGACGCTAGAGACTAGGCAGAGTTTCCGCCATCGATTAGTATGGATTAGGCTCCTGAGGTGTCCATCTTGACGGGAGCGCAGCTTGGAGAGGTGGCAGAGTGGTTGAATGCGGCAGACTCGAAATCTGTTTTAGGGTCACACCTAACGGGGGTTCGAATCCCCCCCTCTCCGTTGAAGGCTCTGGATCTAAATTCTGAGAGACAAGGTCGCTCATCTTGGCAGTCGGGCATCCTAACTACAAGACCCACACACCGTGGACTGGTCGAGGTGCGCCAGCCTAACTGGATTGGATCTGCCTTGAGGCTTAACCTCTGCTTCCTTTGCCTAAAACAAGTTTGTACGGTGTAGTGAGACCATCAATCCCATTGATTTTTCAGGTAATCAGGGCAAAACCGACTCGATGCGCAAAATCGTCCTAAAAAGGACCCTAAGGACTCGACTTTTTCTAGGGATTGGGTCGACGGTTTTGCCAATTGTGTTGATGGGTTCTTGGACCCTATTTTTTTTTCAGGAAGCCATCTCTAGCTTTGGAGTGACAGAGGAGGCGCGACTGGAGGTGCTGTTCCCGCTGGTGTCCTTAGATAACAGCATTACCGATGCCACCCTATTTGTGGAAAATTTAGACCCGGCTCAGCTGAAATCGCAGCCCACCCGAGGGGAATTGGAGGTTTTAAAGCGGGCGATCGATCGGGATTTGATGATGGTTGCTCAAATGCCAGTGCAGATCTCGGTGCAGCAATCTCTGCTCACTTCGATTGAGAAAAATATTAACCAGGGATTTGAGTCGCTGCATCAATTTTGGGTAGATCCGGCCCTGGAAAACCCCAGGGAAAGACTAATGCAGCAGCGGCAAGCCCAGCGCTACTTTCAAGATGCGCTGACGGGGGTTAGAACTATCCATTATTCTCTCACCTCCTGGAGCGCCCGCGAGAATATGCAAAAAGTGGAGGCGATGAAGCGACAGTTTCGCCTGATGATTTTGATCTTTATTCTCATGCTGTTGGTGATTACCATGGTGTCTGCCTGGTTTATTACCCGCTCGATTTTAAAACCGGTGGGCCAACTCAAGGCCGGACTCTATCACTTTCGGGAGGGAGACCTGGGATTTCGCATTCATCTGGAGACTGAGGATGAACTGGCCCAGCTGGCAACGGCCATGAATGCTATGGCCCAGCGCCTTGAAGAAAGCCAGCAACAGCTGCAGCGCCTGGCGACCCTGGACGGTCTCACGGAGTTACTCAATCGCCGCGAATTTAACCGGATTCTCAAGATGGAAATTGAGCGTGCCCTGCGCGAGAATCAGCCGGTGTCCATGATTATGGTGGATCTAGATCATTTCAAAGCGTTGAACGACCGCTATGGCCATCAATCGGGGGATGAAGCCCTGCGCTATGTCTCCGCGCTGCTGCGGCGGGAGATCCGACCCTGCGATCATGCGGCTCGTTTTGGGGGGGAGGAATTTGCCCTGATTCTTCCCAACGCAGATCTGGAGGAGGCTCAGGTGGTGGCCAACCGTCTGTGTTTGGGCATTGCTGCCGGGGCGATTCGTCTTTCGGAGGCGCTGTCAGTTCAGGTGACAGCGAGCTTAGGCTGTGCCACCTTCCCCAGTACCGCCTCCTCGGAGCATGCGCTGTTGACCCAAGCGGATCAGGCCCTCTATCGCGCAAAAGCGGGGGGCAGAAATCAGGTCTGTCTGGCGCCTAGGGCTCTTGCTGCTGAGGGGGCGACGACTTTGAAAGGAAGATTGAATCGCTAAGGGAGTCTGCGTTAGGGTAAGAGGGTCAAGGGAATCCGTATCACGAGTGACAGTCCCAGCCCAAAAGGTTGGGTATGTTAGGAAAGGATCCATCAGACCTTTGGGTCCCGTGAAAACTTGACGGCTTTGCGCTAGATTAGTTGAGGCGTTGAGTTTCTGCAAATCACTCCACCCTGCACGAGAAACTGTAATGAACTTTAAGTTGTATTCCTCTGATTCAGTGTCGGTTCAAGGTGACGAAAGCTTTTGGCCTCAACTCAAGCAAGCGATCGCCACCACCTCCGGCTTCCATCGATGGGCCTTAGACAAGGGCCTGAACCCCCAGGTTAAGGGTGAAGATTTAGACGATCTGGTGCATACCTATCTCAAACAAACCCTGGAGACCCTGGCCTACTAGCCCAGGGCTGCTGATCAATCGTTGCCAGCTTTTTAGGTCAACGCAACCCCTGAGTCGGTTCTTGTCTCAGACTGTTATCTAAGTTGTGCAGCTCCTAAAACGATTGAACTCCTAAAATTCACGATTAAAACACGATTAAAAAAAAGAAGGGCCTCTAACCTTCTTTTTTTTGCGCGTTCTTGGCCCTAATCCTGAGGGCGGTGGATCTATCGAAGTACGGGGACCTGAGCGAGCTGCTGGGAATCGCGGGGACGGGTTGTGCGCTGGTCACAGAGAATTTCGCAGGAATTATTGGGGCTCTCTACCAGCTTGATCCGGTGGAGGGTGGCGCCGAGCTGATCAATGGGTGTTTGCAAGAGATCTGCAATCCGCAGGGCAATATTTTCAGCCGTGGGCACCACGGTCTTAAAGTAGGGAATGTCCTTGTTCAGGAAGGTGTGGTCGAAGGGCTCAACAACATGATCGGCGATCGCCTGTTCCAGGGCCACTAAATCCACAATCATGCCCGTGCGCGGGTTAATTTCGCCACTGACTGTGACCTCCAGGTGATAATTATGTCCATGGCCGTGGGGACGGGCACATTTCCCATAAATCTCACAGTTTTCCTCGTAGGACAGGGTGTCCAGTGCCAGCCGATGGGCCGCACTAAAGTGGGTGCCAACCGTTAAAAATGCGTTCATACCAGTTCCTTCGTATTCAGCCCAGAGTTTTGGGGTTTCAAACAATTGAATCTTGACCAGGGGCAAGTGCGGAGCCAGGCGGTTCCAGATGACGCGAGCCATGGCCTCCGTGGTGGGCAAGGTTTCCTGAAATTCAGGCCAGACCTCGTTTAAGTAAGAAAAATGGAGGGGGTCAATGACTTCCTGGCGAATGGTGTGTTTAACCTCCGAAAGATTCAACACCATGCCGTAATCATCCAGTTCACCCATCATGGAAACATACAGCTCGTAGTTATGCCCATGACCGGGAAAGCGAGTACAGGCGCCAAAGCGTTGTTGATTGTCCTCAGGGGAGAGTTCCGGTAGCCAGTAGCGGTGACTGGCGGAAAACTCGGCGCGCCGGTTAATGATGCATTGCATAGAGAAAGCTCATATTGGAACGAGGCAACAGAAGCAAGGACTTAGGGGCTGCCTATGGGGGAATCACTCCAGCGTCGGAGCGATCCAGGAAGCAACATTTTGTTTAAGGTTCGCAAAATTCCTTAACATTCTAGCCTGTCTTCCCCATCCTGGGAATTGAAAAATTCTCAGGATGACCGTTGTGGGAAGCAGGCCCTGGAATAGACAGAGGCTAGAATAGCCTCTGAAGAATAGTCTCGATTAAAGACTCTCTCCAGAACAGTTGTGCTGAGAACGGCGATTTTCCCGGTCAGGGGCTCTTCCCTGAGCAGCCCTTCCCTGAGATTCTCCTAACTCAATGACGTAAGTTAGTTTTTAAAGATTCTTTCTAAACCATGGCTCAGTTTCATTCGCTTTCACCCACCAAAATGGCCCGTAAGTTAGAACAGCGGTTGCGAGGGGCCGTGGGCCGGGCTATTCGAGACTACCGCATGATTGAGCCCGGCGATCGCATTATGGTTTGTCTCTCCGGGGGCAAAGATTCCTACACCCTGCTCCATTTGTTGATGGCCCTCCAGCGCAGTGCTCCGATCTCCTTTGATCTGCTGGCGGTAAATTTGGATCAGCAGCAGCCTGGATTTCCTAAGGATGTGCTGCCCAACTATCTGGAATCGGTGGGGGTTCCCTACCGGATTGTGGAGGAAGATACCTACAGCACCGTGACCCGCGTGATACCCGCAGGCAAAACCTTTTGTGGTCTTTGTTCCCGCTTGCGCCGGGCAATTTTGTATCGCATTGCTGCAGAGGAGGGAATCCGAACCCTGGCCCTAGGCCATCATCGAGATGATATGGTCGAGACCCTCTTTTTAAACATGTTTTACCAGGGGGAACTGAAGGGGATGCCGCCCAAGCTCCTGAGTGATAATCAGCAGCATATGGTGATTCGCCCCCTGGCCTATTGCGCCGAGGCCGACATTGCCCGCTTTGCTCAACTTCAGAACTTTCCGATGATTCCCTGTAGCCTCTGTGGATCCCAGGAAAATTTGCAGCGTGTCCGTATTAAGCAGATGCTGCAAGCCTGGGAGGCCGAGCACCCCGGACGCATTGAGGGAATTTTTACCAGTATGCAGAACGTGTCGCGATCGCACTTGGCGGATAGAACGCTCTACGATTTTGCCAGGTTGCAAACCAAGGCAGATGGGGATTTAAACTCGCCCGTGCAGGAAGCGGTCAGCGAGGCAGGCAGTCTTCTTAAAAAAAAGACCTAGCAAAAAAAGACCCAGCGGTAGGAGCTGGGAAGGGATAGGAAGGAAGAATCAGGATTCAAACCAATTGCTTGGCTAGAGCTGTGCCGCTAGTATGGCTGGTGTAGCCTGATGGAACTGTTAACCTTGCTACGGATAGCCCAGATTCAAAATTGAAAGTTTTCAATGGTTGACCCGGTGCCGTTCGGGGGACATGCCGCTGGATCTAGCGGGGAGTGGGGCAGAAACCTCAGGGGCGTCTGGGACAGAAATGAACCTTCAGGCCGCTTTTGGGGGCAGGGGTGGGCGTGATGGTGAGGCTCAGGTCCTGGTCGGGAAGGATCTGCCAGTCGTAGGTTTGCAGCATATGGATGGCAAACAGCTTCATTTCTAATCGGGCAAATTCCTTGCCTAGACATTCGCGAATCCCGCCGCCGAAGGGTAAATACCCATGCTTGGGTACGGCGGCAATCGGCTCGGACTCAAAGCGGTCGGGATCAAAGGTGTCTGGATTGGGGTAAAGGGACGGATCCGATTGGGTGGCCGCGATCTGGTAGAGCACCTGCCAGCCCTTGGGGAAGGTGTAGGTTTCGAACTGGCAATCTTGAACCACCTGGCGAAATCCTCCCGCTACAGGAGGCGTGAATCGCAGCACCTCCTGCATCACCTTTTCCAGGTAGGGCATGGCTTTGATCCGTTCCAGAGTGAGGGGATCTTGGGCCTGTTGGTCAATTTCGGCGCGGAGGCGATGGCGCACTGCCGGATGCTGCGCCATCTGGAGACAAAAGGTGGCTAGGCCAGAGGTGAGGGTTTCATGGCCAGCAAACAGCAGCGTCAGAATCTGGTCATTGAGTTCGGTGGGGCTGAGGCGTTGCCCCTGATCATCCTCGGCCTTCAGCAGGAGTCCCAGGGCATCGCTCGCGGGATCATCGGTCCTGTCCTCGGTGCTTTGGCGATGGTCAATGATGCTGGAAATTTCCGCAATGAGTTGCTGACGGCAGCGGAGCGCTTTGCCAAAGGCGGTCCAGGGGAAGGGCAGGGGCAGGGAAAACAGGCCGGCGGTCCAGCCTTCAAAGTTTTTCCCCAGAGAAGTCTGGGATCCGTTCTCCAGGCCAACGAGTAGCTGACAGGCAATCTCTAAGGTGAGGTGGCGCAGTTCCGGATACCAGGTGAGAGGACTGCTCTGGCACCAGCGATCGCCATAGCGCTCCAGGATCGACATCATGGTGGGAATGTAGCCCGCCAGGGCGCGCGGCATAAAGGCCTGGGCTAGAATCTGACGGCGGCTGCGGTGGGTGTGCCCCTGCTGCATTGAGAGGGAACAAGGCCCCAGGAGTCTCTGGGTGCTGGGGGGCCAACTCACGGTAAACCGTTCCGGTTCATTGAGAAGCACAAACTGATTGGCCTGGGATCCCTTGACAAAAATGGTGGGCTGTCCGAGTATTCTGGATTTAAAGATCGGGCCGTATTGGCTAAAGCGTTTAGGGGCAAACTCCGGGTCATTGAAAAAGGCCAGGGTCTCTCCCAGGATTGGGAGGCCCATCTTGCCAGGGGGAAGGGTCATGATTAGGTCAGCGCATCAAGGTTGAACTCAAGCGGGCCGCAGGACAAAATTTGGAGGGATCGGCCCGCTCCTTCGTAGGATAGCTGGATTTTTAGGTAGGCGTCGGGGCGCTGGGGAAGGCGATCGGCCCATTCAATGGCCACAATGCCCAGGGGCACCTCCAGGCCCTCCAGGTAGTTTTCCAGGTAAAGGTCGCTGACTTGATCGCTCTTGAGGCGATAGAGATCCAGGTGATAGAGGGGAACCCGACCCTCAAGGTACTCATTGATTAAGGTGAAGGTGGGGCTGACGATGGCATCGGTGATCCCCAGACCTTCCCCCAGGCTCTGCACCAGGCTGGTTTTGCCAGTGCCAAGCTCGCCCTCCAAGAGTAAGGTTGTGCCTGCTGGAAGCGATCGCCCCAGCTTCAGGCCGATGGCGCGGGTTGCCTCGGGGTCGGGGAGGTGCAACTTCATCACGGGTTCCAGGAATAGGCTTGGCATTTGTCAAACTGGTAGGGACCCATTAGGGCGCCCCAAATGGCTTTGCCCGTTTGGGGATCAATCCCGCGATCGTAGCTGGTGAAGCGCTGTGGCCGCACCTCAAAGCCGATCTCCACCTGGCGGGTTTGTCCGGCGTAGTCAAAGCAGCATGGATGATGGGGAAGGGGACGGGCACTAAAGGATTGATCGCTGCAGTCCAGGGTGAGCTTGCACCCCGGCAGTTCCAGGATCTGATCGCGGGTGATGCCCCTGAGTTTTTGGGGATGGGCTCCGGCCCCGCGGAAGGCCTCTGGGGATCGAAACGCCCAATATTGGCCCTGGATTTGTCCTGCTTGATCTTGATGCAGCACCAGCAGGCGTTGGCGGTAGGGTGTCTCAGGGTGAAGAATATTGGCCTGCTCTGCAAAGATGCAGTAATCCCCCAGGACCGGCAGCTGCACGGGACGGTGCCAAAGTTGCAGATGCACATACCAAACTGGATCCTCCAGGGCCTGGGTCCGGTTTGTAAATTCACCAATCATCCACTGAGCTAGGGTTTCTATCATCCCTTCTAGGTCCAAAACGGCTCCCTCCATTGTAGAGAGAAGGGGACAGGGATCTCTCCCGCTCAGATCATGTGAGAATCAAGCAGGATGGAGTGGGGAGAAGGCTGATGGAATTCCATGACCCTTGGGAGGGTTCAACGTTGACGCCTCTGCTGGTCGTAGAAAATTTAGGCCGACGGCTGGGGGATCGCTGGCTCTGGCAGCAGGTCTCCTTTGAGCTGGCGGCGGGGGAAGCCCTGGGAATTTCAGGTGCCTCTGGGACTGGCAAAAGCCTGCTGCTGCGATCGCTGGTGGGTCTAGATCCCATTGATGCCGGTTCAGTCATGTTTCAAGGGCGATTCCTAAAGCAGTGGGATATCCCGCGTCTGCGGCGATCGATGATTTACTTGATGCAAACCCCTGGACTGATCGAGGGGACGGTGGAGGATAACCTGCGGGCTGTGATGGAATTGCGGAGCAATGGCCACTCTCCCTATTCCCGCGATCGCGTCTTAGAGATCCTGCAGACCTGCAATCGAGATGCTGCCTTTTTACGCCAGTCTGTGGCGCGTCTGTCCGGGGGAGAGCGGCAACTGCTCGCGCTGGTCAGGGCGCTTCAGATTGATCCCATCGTCCTGCTGCTCGATGAACCCACTGCAGCGCTAGACCCCGACACCACTCGCCAGGTTGAAGCGCTGATTAGTCAGTGGCAGCAGCAGCAGCCCCAGCGATCCTACCTGTGGGTGAGCCATAGCGCTGACCAACTTCAGCGCATGAGCCATCGCACCTTGACTCTGCCGATCCTGTCATGAACGGATCCTATCAGGCGATTAATAATGGGCAACTGGGCCTAGCGGCGCTATTGATGAGCGTGAATGTGGGCCTGTCGCTGCTGCTGCGCTTAGGCCTCGCGCGATCGCAGATTATTGCCTCCGGGCGCATGGTGCTGCAGCTGCTTTTGATTGGCTATGTCCTGGAGTGGCTCTTTGCCCAGAATCACCCAGGGCTCATCGCAGCGATCGCCCTTGCCATGACTGTCATTGCGGGAATCTCCGCCGTGGGTCGAACCAAGCGAAAGTTTATCGGCATTTATTGGAATAGCATCCTCTCTATCCTGGTTGCTGCCGCTCTGGTTAGCCAGATCTCGCTCCTGGGAATTATCCAGATCCGTCCCTGGTATGACCCGCAATATTTAATTCCAATATTGGGCATGATCCTCGGCAATATCCTGAATGGGATCTCCCTGGGGATGGACCGCTTTATTGAAGGACTGGTGACGCAGCAGTCCCAGATTGAAATGCTCCTGGCCCACGGCGCAACTCGGTGGGAAGCCAGTCATCGCCAGATTCAAGATGCCGTGCGCACCGGCATGATTCCCATCACCAACTCCATGATGGTGATGGGTGTGGTGAGTTTACCGGGAATGATGACGGGCCAGATTCTGGCTGGAGCCAACCCCATCGACGCCGTGCGCTATCAGATTGTGATTGTGTTTATGATTGCAGCGGCAACAGCCCTCGGCACGTTGCTGGTGGTGCTGCTGGCCTTCCGGCAATTGCTCAGCCCAAACCATCGGCTGCGCTTAGATCGCGTGCCGGATTAACAGCCTGTGGGCCGGATCCAGGGATTTCGAAGCCGGGTTGCACCGCTTCCGTGGGCTTTTCCGTCCTTTAGGAGGAAGACGCCGCTATGCCTATCACATAGAGCACAAAAACCAAGGCCCCCAGACCAAAGCTAATCCAGCACCAGAGCTTGGCATTGTTGGAGGCCGCCACTGCCCCGAGGTAATCCCCATTGTTGAGTTTTGTGTTGACTTGCGAGGCAAAGATAATGGCCACAATCCCAAACGGTAGGCAGCAAAACAAGGTGGTGAGGATGGCCTGGGGGAGATAGTTCGGAACGGACTGGGATTGGGGCCTTGCGCCCCCCGCTGCATAGGGAGGACCAGGGTTGGGATAGGAATTTGGTCCCTGGGAGTAGGCGTTTGGAGAACCATTGTGCCCAGGGGGATAGGAATTGGGGTCAGCGGATCCGCTTGAGGGGCCGACTGCGCCGGACTGACCGTACTGCCCATGGGAGGGGGGAGGGGGAGGCGCATGGCGGGGAGGAAGGGTGGACCCTACGGAGGGAAGGTTGCCCAAGGGCGGCTGGACCTCAGTGGGCGGAACGGCTGCATCGGCTGGAGGGCTGACGCCACCAGACCCGAGGGCAGAAATGGCTCGCTGTAAATCCTGAACGCGCGCCAGTAAAATCTCTGCACTCTGGGGACGCTGACTGGGGGTGCGGGCCATCATGTCGTCAATCAAATCGACGACTCGACTATCCACCTTGGGGACCAAGTGACGCCAGCTGACTCGGTCTAGATGCGGGTCGTAAAGGTTGGACGGTTCTGTGGCGGTCAAAAGGTACACCATCGTTCGACCCAGGGCAAAGAAGTCCGACTGCAGGACGGCCTGCCCATTGAGCTGTTCGGGCGCTGTGTAGCCAGCAGAAATCACGCCGGTCACCTGACCAACGGCTTGCTTTGCCATGTAAGTCCCTGAGATTTGCCGCACGGTGCCAAAGTCCACCAGGGCCAACGGGCCGCTGGTGCGCAGCATAATATTGGCTGGCTTGATATCGCGGTGGAAAATTTGCTGGTGGTGAATTTCTTTTAGAATGGCGGTAATTTCTGCCAGCCAGCGCAGCATGAGCTTTTGGTCAATGGGACGCTGACCGGACTGCTGGATGTACTCCTCCAAATTCAGGCCATCAATTTTCTCCATGACCAGGCAATGTAGGGGATCGGAAACGCCCTTTGGGAAAAACTCAAAGTAGCCATCGGTCATAATCTTGGGAATGCCAGGATGGTTCAGGGAACTGAGCACCATGGCTTCTCGCTGAAATAGCTCAATGGCCTTAGGCTGCTCGTTAATGAGAACCTTGAGAAGTTTAGGAGTACTCTCTCGGGCTTCTTGAACCTCGTAGGTTTTCCCAAACCCGCCGCCGCCAATTTCCTGAATGACTCGGTAGCGGCCATCTAGCAGCAGTTGCGATCCGCAGGACTGACAGAACAGTTGCCTATCGGTTTGATGGGGGTTAGGGCATCGGGGATTGATGCAAAGATTCTCCATGAGGCGGGTGGGGTCGTGGGACGAGGGATCGTTCGTTTATTCATTCATGGATTAGGCCAGCCCGGTTAAGGAGCAAGCCAGGTGAAGGGCCAGAGTGGAATGTTTCTCAAGACCCAGTAGGCCAGCACGAGCTTTAAAATCCAGTTTATCCAGTGCGGTTTCAGAAATAGGCGCGGTAGCTTCCGCCTGATGATCACTGGCGCCGCATAGCAGCAGTAGGAGTAAACCAGATAGGGCAGGGCCAGAATCATCAGCGGGTTGAGATCCAAGGCGGCCCAAAAATTCCCATGCAATAGTTGATGGAGCGCACGCAGGGTCCCACAGCCGGGGCAATAAAGCCCGGTCAAGGCCCGAAAGGGGCTGGGGGGAAAAATACCGCCGTGGGCCGGATTGCCGAGAAAAAGAATTGTCCCGGCGATAAGAATTGTGCCCGTGAGGAGATAGACCCGAAGTCGATGCTGAACTTGGCGTCTGCCTAAGGGGACAGGATCAGTGGGCAGTTGATTCATCCCACCGTGCCTTGCAAGGGAGACTGGGAGGGGATCAAGGGGAGTTGAGGGGGTGAACGATGACTCAAAATGAGGTTGCAAATGACGTTGGGAATGAGGTTGCGACGGGCGTTGTGGGGATTGGCCTTGCAAGGGCTGACGGGTCAAGCCTTTGGGATCAAGACTTTGGTGAAACAGCCATGAGGAAAACCATAGCGGAAAGTCTAGCTTCCCAGGATTAAAGGCAGCAAAAATAGCAATAAGTAAAGGACCAGGACAGCCAAGCCTAGTCCAAACGATACCCAACACCAAAGCTTTGCTTTCTCCGAGGCGCTGGCCGCCGCCGCATGGTTCCCGGCGGCTAGATGAGAGTTGACTTGACTGGCATAGATAATGGCGACAATCCCAAAGGGAAGGCAGCAAAATAAGGTCACCAGGATCGCTTGGGGGAGATAATTTGGGACATTGGGAGTCTGCATGAATTTACCCAGCTTATGGTTTCAGGAATTTACTATATCAATGGAGACTCCCGCGTTCTGTTAAATAATCGAAATTTTTGTGAACTGCAAAAACAGGGGGACCGCTAGGGCCGCCCCTGTGATGAGCTTAAATAAAGTAGGGTCCTTGTCGATGCCCACTCGCTGAGGAGGGAGGACTGGAGATTAGAGTACCTCTTTGAAGGCCTGAAGGAGGCGATCGACATTCTCCGGGCGGCTGTTGTAGCCCATTAGGCCAATCCGCCACACTTTCCCGCCTAGTTCTCCCAGGCCGCCTCCCACCTCGATGTTGTAGTCCAGGAGGAGCCTGCGGGCGATCGCTTTGCCATCGATGCCCTCGGGAATGCGGACGGTGGTCAGGGTCGGCAGCCGGTATTCTTTGGCCACGTGCATTTGTAGCCCAATGGCCTCAAGCTGGGACCACAGATACTCGGCATTTTGCTGGTGACGTTCCCAGGCGTTTTCAATCCCCTCTTCCGCCAGCAGGCGCAGGGCTTCGCGCAGGGCGTAATACATGTTGATGGGGGCGGTATGGTGGTAAACGCGTTCGCTACCCCAGTATTTCTCCAGCAGCGTGGCATCCAGGTACCAGTTAGGCACCTTGCCCGATCGCTTTTGCAGCTTTGCGTAGGCGCGATCGCTCAGGGTAAAGGGGGAGGCGCCCGGTGGGCAGGCCAGACCCTTTTGACTGCAGCTATAGGCCAGGTCAATCCCCCATTCATCCAGTTTGATGGGAACTCCCCCCATGCTGGTTACGGTATCCACCAGCAGCAGGGTTCCGTGGGCCTGGCACAGATCGCTCAGTCCCTCCAGGGGTTGTCTGACGCCCGTGGAGGTTTCTGCGTGGACAATGGCTAAAACGGCTGGGCGATGGGTTTCGATGGCGTTTTGAATGCTTTCTTTGGAGAAGGGCTGGCCCCAGGTTTGATGAATGGCGTGGACTTGGGCGCCGTAGCGCTGGGCCATATCCACCAGGCGGTGCCCGAAATATCCTTTGACGCAGACCACGACGCGATCGCCCGGTTCAATGGCGTTGGCCAGGGTTGCTTCCATGGCAGCGGTTCCGGTGCCGCTAATGGCGTAGGTGAGGCGATTTTGGGTTTGCCAAACGTAGCGCAGCAGGGTTTGAATTTCGTCCATAATGCCCAGAAAATCTGGGTCGAGGTGTCCCAGGGGCGGTGTATTCATGGCGGCCAGGACGACAGGGTTCACGTTCGATGGACCCGGGCCAAGCAACAGTCGCTGGGGAACGTTGAGGGGCGACAGGGTGGGGGCGGGCTGAGAGCTAAGGGGTGTGGTGACCATGGTGCACTGAGGTTGAAGGTCTAGGCTGAAATGCGCAGAATTTGAGGGGGGATTTGGGGCGATCCCTGGGACAACGTTCAAGCATTATCGGATTTCTTTAACCTATCATCAAAAGTTCTTGGAGACCTGCGGAAACCGGTTGGCAAACTCGCAGCCGTTATGAAAGATTGCAGCAGGGCTAGTCTATGTGAGAGACACCCATCGCAACATCACTTCTTTAAGAAGTCAGGGCCGACAAGCGGGATTTCTTGCGATCGTCAGGAACGATATATCCGTAAAACTACTTGGGTATTCTAAGGTTCAGCAAACAGTGCAGGGATAGTCTGGATGAGCATCGCAATTGTCACAGGATCTGCGGGTTTGATCGGGTCAGAGGCGGTCTTGTTCTTTGCTCAGCTTGGGTTAGATGTTGTGGGCATTGATAACAATATGCGCCGTGTCTTCTTTGGTCAAGAGGCTTCAACACAGTGGAATCGACAACGCCTTGAGAAAAAATTAAAGCGTCAATATCGTCACATTTCTGCTGATATTCGAGATCAAGAGCAGATCAATCAAATATTTCGCCAATATGGGAGCGCAATCAGTCTGGTAATCCATACAGCCGCGCAACCGTCCCATGATTGGGCAGTACGTGATCCTCACATGGATTTCACGATTAATGCCAATGGAACTTTGAATCTGCTTGAGGCGACCCGACAGTATGCGCCAGAAGCAGCGTTTACTTTTACCTCTACGAACAAAGTCTATGGGGATACTCCCAACCGTTTACCGCTCATTGAACAGGAGACGCGCTGGGAAATTAACGCTGATCATCCCTATCATGCTGGAATTGCAGAAGATATGTCTGTTGACCAGACGCTGCACAGTTTGTTTGGAGCCTCAAAGGTGGCGTCAGATGTCTTAGTGCAGGAGTATGGACGCTATTTCGGGATGAAGACAGTTAGCTTTCGCTGTGGTTGTTTAACAGGGCCGAGCCATTCTGGAGCAGAACTGCATGGCTTTTTGTCTTATCTAATGAAGTGTGCCGCCACAGGTAAGACCTACACTGTTCATGGCTACAAAGGAAAACAGGTGCGGGATAATATCCATAGTGCCGACTTAATCCGCGCCTTTTATGAGTTTTATCAAAATCCCAAATCAGCGGCTGTCTACAACTTGGGCGGCGGGCGACACAGTCATTGCTCGATGCGAGAAGCCATTCAAATTTGCGAAACTATTACACAACAGCCAATGAACTGGCAATATTCGGATAAAAACCGGATTGGAGACCATATTTGGTGGATCAGCGACAACTCCAAGTTTGCTCGTGACTACCCTAACTGGCGACAGGACTACGATGTCCCGCAGATTTTGACAGAAATTTACCAAGCGAATCAGGACAGGTGGATTGAGGATCGGGCTGCATGATTGATCACGGAAGGTTCAATATTTTAGGAATTTTGATTGACGCGATTGACTATGAGGCTGCGGTTGACCGGATTTTGACTGCGGCTCAAGCAGGTAAGCCTTTGTCTGTTTCGGCACTGGCGGTTCACGGCGTCATGACTGGGGTGCTAGACCAAGAGCAGGCCTATCGGTTAAATCATTTGGATTTGCTGGTGCCGGACGGTCAACCTGTGCGCTGGGCGTTGAACTGGCTTTATCGATGTGGATTAGCAGATCGGGTCTATGGGCCAACTTTAATGCTGAAGATCTGCGATCGTGTGGCTCAACTGGGTTTACCGATTGCGCTTTATGGGAGCAAGCCAGAAGTCCTGAAGTCCCTAGCTGACAACCTGAAACAGAAGTTTCCTGAGTTGCAAATTCTGGATCAGCAGCCATCAAGGTTTCGGCAAGTGTCTGTAGAAGAACAATTAGACATCGCCTCACAAATTCGCCACAGTGGTGCAAAGCTAGTTTTTGTAGGGCTTGGCTGTCCGAGGCAGGAAGTGTGGGTTTACGAAAATCGTGACTTGCTGGGGATGCCTGCGATCGCGGTTGGAGCAGCGTTTGATTTTCATGCAGGATTACTGTCTCAGGCTCCAAAGTGGATGCAAGATCGAGGGCTGGAATGGTTTTTCCGATTGCTAAAAGAACCCAGCCGACTGTGGCGTAGATATTTATTACTAAATCCGCTCTACATTAGCTTGCTATTATGTCAGGCTTATCATTTTCAATCAATTTCTTCCAAAAACTTGCCCTCCCCCAGAGATAGCTTGAGATATGGTTAAATCAATTCTCAAGACACTTATCGAATACTCAACTACATTAATGATTGGTAAATTGCCTCAGTTGCAGCAGCTATTTTATCCCAGGTGAGCTTCTCTTTCACCTTTTTTTCTCCCATTTTTCCCATCGTAGAAGCATGGCTTGGATTATCCAGCAAGCTGATGATACATTCAGCGATTTCCTCTGGTCTCTGACGAACCAGATAGCCATCTACTCCATGATTAACAATATGGGTGAGTGCTGGAATTTGACAACCAATTACAGGTTTTCCAAAGTACCATGCTTCAGTGTAGACACCACCAAAGCTTTCTTGAGAGGAAGGAACGCAAAGCAAGGTAGAAGCAGCAAGCGCATTTGACTTCTCTTGCATAGAAACTCTCCCTAAGCGTATAATCCGAGGGTCAGAGTACTCACGAAAAATTTTTTCAGAATCCTGCACAGCAGGGCCAATAAATACGAATTGGGTTTCCGGATAACTTTTCCAAACTAAAGGAGCTGCGTCTAGCAAATGTTTAAAACCTTTGTATGAATAATGCTGCCCTAAAAAAAGAATATTAGGTTCTGAAATTTTATACTTCGACTTAAATTCTTCTGGAAAACAAGTATCAGATACAACTGGACCAATACCCGTAACATATATCCGACTTGGGTCTACCCCTAGTTCTACTAATGTCGCTTTTTCTGCTTGAGTTAAGGCTATAACTGCATCAGCTTGTCTATAAATGTCAATATATACCCGGTATCGCCAACCCACCCAGCGGGGATGGTGAACAGGAGTGAATACAAACGGAATATTTCGTTGTCGTGCTAGTTGCAATGACGCGTGGGTAATATGTTCTCTGCCAATACGTACGTTGTGAATTAGGTTGGCAGATAAAGAGAAATCATAAATCCTTTTCTTGATTTCTCGGGAAATAAAAGGAACGGCAGTTTTCATCCAAGGATAATAAATGGGCAAAAATGCTCCCATCCGAATTTTTTCTCCGAAATTGAACCCCATTCGATGAACAGAAACACCATCTATGACATAATCAGCACTAGATCCATGCGCATGTACTGTAGTCCCGAGTAACCAATCTGTTCGGTTATCATCCCAGAAAGTTATAATCTGTACCTTATGTCCGTTAGATTGGAGATTTTGTGCTAAGAAATGATGATGAATTTGAGCACCACCAACTGCAGGGGGATAGAGGGTTAGAGGAAAAAGAAGTTGCATCACAATTGATTCTTAATAGATAAGAGATGCTGGTAAACATTACAACGCTTAGAGACGTGATCTTTAAGTAATTCTCCATTATCAGGAAAGTACGTCTCGGTATTTTGGGTCGCTTTAATTATGCTATAGACTTTATTAGAGTCAATATTATGAACCGGATAAAAATTATTACCATAATCTGCATAGACAGGCAATGACTCACATTCAGCAATTACTACTAATCGGTTAACAAGCATCGCTAATACACTGGCATTTTTGTTGGTAATCGAAAAGGGAAAAATTGCATAGCTACATTTATCCAACAAGATTGCTAGTGCATTGTTATCCAAGTAATCTGTATAGGTCCAGCCTCCTGGAGGGAGGCATTTAGTTAGATTGGAAAATTTCTCCTTAAAACCTGCGACGATACCCCCAACTACATAAAGATGGACATTAGGGTCTAAGTAATGTAATTCATTAAATATATTACACAAAGCATCTAAGTTCTTGTTGGGAGCTATAGTGCCAAAAAAAACAAGGTTTTTACTATTTATTAAATTGTGCGATCTGGTAGATCTTATATTAGAAAAACTTTGCAAAAAACTTTTGTTTTTTTTATTTTTAAAAAAACTTAAATAAGTAGTGTCTGTACAAAAATAGTAATGATATCCTTGAGTCTGTGCACGATCTCGGACTTTGCGATATGTAGCACGGAGCAACGATGGTTTGTCATTTAAATACGTTGTAAGTTCATGAACTGTCAGACAACGTTTAATGGAACGTGTAGAGAGATGAAAGATAATTGGATTTACAATCGTGAACAAATTTCGCTTGTGCAGTTGGCTTGCCGAAGAGTATGATAGTTGTACATCTATGATATCGGGTTGAATTGATTTAATTAAATGAATCGCCTTGAAGATGTAGGCCTTACCATGCAGAACTTCGTAGACGACAACCCCATTAGTCACTGTTTTTCTTGGAATGTCAATACAACGTGTAATGACGTGAACCTCATAAGTTGTGGATAGTGCCATTGCGACCAATTCAACATAGTCAGCAACTCCACACAAATCTGGCGGATATGTATCTGTTATAAAAACCAGCTTTTTCACATCAAGAAAATTTGGTTAATCAAAAATTACAGAGTCTAAACTACTATAAACGGCTGATTTGGAATGATATTTTTGTATATAGTTGAGAGCTCCTGTTCTCAAAAATCTTTGCAATTCATGGTCAATCATGAGTCTTTGAATTAGGGGGATAAAGTCGTTAAAAGTCTGAGCGATGAGGACTTCTTTCTCGTGCGCTACGGCAAGACCTCTGACACCTTTTGGCATTGATACAACTGGTTTTCCGTGCGCTAAGGCTTCGACCGCTTTAACGGATACTCCGCTCCCAAAGCTGAGGGGTAAGACAACTGCATCAATCTGCGAATAAAGCTCATCTAAGTTTTCTACAAAACCTAGACGTACAATTCGTGAATCTGACGGTAAATCCTGGCTGTTTGACACTCCTCCGACAAGATACAAGTAAACTTTATCATTAAGTTTTGGCAATACTTGAGTGCAAAACTCATATATTGCTTCAACATTTGGATCATATTGAGATCCAATAAACATTAACTTAAAAATTTCATCCTCTACCTTTATTCTAGAAAGTAGACTTATATCCGGAGCTATCATTGGAATGTGATACGATTTGTTGCGCAGATCAACGCATTGTTTAATCAAGTCAAGTTCATTTGGAGCAATTGCAATAATTCGATCAAATAGTGAAAGAAGCTTTAGCTCACGCTGTAAACTTAGTTCGTAATTTATCTCAAAGGATGAAAACTTATGATAGATATAATGTTGAATTTTTTTTGCAGGTGAAGCATCGGACACAAGAGGATTAATTTTGCTCTGTTTCTTAAGAGAATAAATTTCGTTTAGCAAGTTTGTGTATATGTCGTGAGTGTCAATAACTGTTTTACAAGAAATGTCAGTATGTTTTGCTAAAGCTCCTGAGTAATAGGAATGATTAAAGAAAATAAGATTATAGGAACTCTCAGAAACGATGCGACGAAAATATCGAATCATACCAGGTAAAGCGTGAATCGGATGAGCGGCATCGGGCAGCTCTCCCGAAAGTAGAGTAGCTAGTATCATTAGCTTCCGATAAATAACATCAGGATGTAGTCCAATAGCACGGTGCAGAAAGATATCACCATTCCTAGACTCCTTTAAAGCATTTAAATCGTCCTGACGCCATAACTGATAATTATTGTAGCGATCAATTAAAAACAAATCACAAGTGATGCCTCGACTCTCGAAATAATCGAGATGACTTAAGGCTCTTACTTCAGCACCGCCGCGAGATGGAATAAATGGTCGATCAAATACGAATAAAACTTTCATGTGTGGGGGCACCTCGAAAAATTGGCTTTCTGACCTGAATAGTCTGTATCAGCGGTTAATTGTATAACTTGTCAAGGAGATATCGAACTCTCACCCAAGCTGACCCGAGAAAGAATCTGGAAGACTGAATTCATTGAAAGTCTTACACTAAGTCAGCTTCCAGCATTTTGTTTTCATGCTTCTGCTGATGCTGCTGGTGTTTCTAGGCACACGTATCGTTTCAAGTTGTACGTCAGATTTCTTAACCCCAGGTTTGCCTTTGCTCGTTCAAAA
>NZ_JTHE03000115.1 GCF_000817775.3 Lyngbya confervoides BDU141951 | reverse complement strand
CCAGGATCAACCCTGGTTAGAGCACTCTCCCAAAAAATACATTTTTCTCAAAACTGTCCCGCCTTAAATTGGTAGTCTATCCAATGAAGGGTTGCTTTCTCCTTAATGAAATCACTTGTGTTGGGAGGTTAGAGGAAGCAAAAGATTTTTTAGATATTTTTCAAACGTGCCCGACCGTGCTATAGTTAAAAACTGTTGATTCAATATGGGTCGGTGCCCGAGTGGTTAATGGGGGCGGACTGTAAATCCGCTGGCTATGCCTACGCTGGTTCGAATCCAGCCCGGCCCATTGAGTCAGTTGCCCGTGTAGCTCAGCGGTAGAGCGCACCCTTGGTAAGGGTGAGGTCACGAGTTCAATTCTCGTCATGGGCTTTATTCAAAGATCAGGGGGCAAAGGAGCCAGAGAGATGACGGGATGCTTCATTTCTCCAAGACTCTCTGAGGAACCCATTGCCACGACACAGACTCGGTGGCTTTGGTTTGAGAATGAAGGTCGTGCCAGAAAACAGTTGCGGGGCATGGCTTTCACACCCAGTCTTGAGAACTAACGAACCTGAAGGGATCAGAGAAAGAGTGATCCAGGGGAAACGACGTCCCACAAAATCTCACAAACTCGCGAACAATGTCTGTGACCCCCATGCCTATCCGCGGTTGGGTAAGGGGTGAAGGTGCCTCGGCTATTGATTTCTAGGGCGTCGTTGCCGTATGCAGGCAATGCACTAAATTTGCAGCTCTAGCAGCCCTTGATACCAGAGCCCCTCAGGGCTGATGTTGAAGCTGCAAGCGTAAACTTCTAATCCTTGGGCGATCGCGCTTCGCAGTAGTTGACCATACAGAGGATCGGCGCAATCTCCGGGTGCAAAGGCTGTACAGTCTCCCCGGTTAACGAAATACAGCATGCTGACCCTGGCAGAAGGCAACATTGCCACAAGCTCCCGAATATGCTTTTGCCCGCGCGTGGTCACCGTATCGGGAAAAAGTGCCAAAGTCTTCTCCGCCCAGGTGGTATTTTTGACTTCAACGTAGATGGAGGGATCCTTGCTAGAGGTGAGGAGGAAATCCACGCGGCTACGCTCCTGACCATAGGGAACTTCCATTTTTAATTCTTCGTACTGAGCCAGGGGGGCAAGAACCCGCTCGGTCAGCAAACGGTGGACAACGCGATTGGGGAGATGCGTGTTAACCCCAACCCAGGTGGGGGGGCTGTCGACTTGAATTAACTCCCAGCTGTACTTGAGTTTCCGCTTTGGATTGTGACTCTCAGAAACCATCACAGGTTGACCGGGGATGCAAATGCCGGTCATGGGTCCGGTGTTCGGGCAGTGAGCCGTGATTAAGGTCCCGTCCTCTAGCTCAATATCGGCAAAAAAACGCTTGTATCGCTTGATTAGAGTTCCTGGTATCAGGGGGGGGTAGGGATAGAACCATGCAGCCATTAGGGCAGGTTGGGGTTGGGATTGGGCAGGGCGCAGCAGTTAACGTCCTCCAGGCAAACTTTTCCCCACTGCAAGGCCCAGCGAACCAGAGCAACCCGATTTTCAGTGGCGGTTTTCGTTAGAATGTTGCTGATATGGTTGTCCACCGTGCGCTTGCTGATTTCTAGCTGCTTGGAAATTTGCTCGTTTGTCAACCCAGCTGCAACCAGCTCTAAGACTTGAATCTCTCGATCTGACAGAGCTTGAAGCTTATGGTCTGGGGACTTTTCGAGAGCCATGCGCCTAATGTGTAACTGTATAAATACTCAGTGCCTATCCCTCATTGTACGGAGTTGGGCAGCAGAATGCTACTGTATCCTTTTGAAGGAATCCTCCCAAGCCTGGGATGGAGCGCAAGACCTGGGAAGGGCTGGCTTGGGCTAAGACGTCAAAATTCGGGCGTCTAGAGCAATGTTTAGGGCAATAGGGATGAGACTTGCGGGGGGTGAGACTTGATGATCTTCAGGGGCGCTTGGATTCAAATATGGTCAACCCAAAGCTATGCAGAATACCGCAATGCGATCGCTGTCAGTACAATGCCTTCAGCGAGTATCTAGTTTGTGCGCTCCATCCTGGCGGTCCCGATGGAGCGCCCTGTCAGGATTTCGAGCCCTGGCCAGCGGGACTGGGGGAGTTTCCAGACCTGGGCTACCCTGAAGCAGGTCTAGAAGTCCACGCCTCTGCCCTATCGCGGCTCTCGCTCTTGGAGCAGCTTGAACAAATTGAATCCCATCCGATGTTTTCTGGGCATTGTCCCCAATGCGGTCACAAGTTAGGCCATGGTCCTCGCCTCACCTGGAACTGTGATCGCTGCGGTTGGGAAGATAGTTTGACTGCTTCGCCCTAGGAGATCGCCATTGCGCCAACTTCACGGGGATAAATGAGCCAGCGTTTCTGCAAGGGCTGAATCAGGGCCGGAACCAGTTGGGAAATTTCGCTAATGGGGTAGAGCTGCTGTTGAGCCCGAAGCTTAATCCCACGCTGATAGTGGGTGTAGCCCCGCATGGTGGATTCCTGGATACCTGCGTAATAGGGTGGCGCTAGTCCCAGGGTTGTGAGTTGCCGGTGCACTGCCTTCAGGCGCTGATCACCCCCCTCCGGATCCAGGTGGCTAATATCCTGTGCTTTGAACAGGTTGCGATCGCGGTAGCGCTGGCAAAGATCGCGCAAAATGGGATCGGCCGCGTAGCACCATCGCTGCAGGTGATAGGTGAATACAATATCGTCAGCGGCCAGGTATTCCTCCAGGGTCAGGTGGGGCGATCGCGCAAGCCAGGCATATAGAGTCTCGTCTACCTCCAGAGGATGGCCTGAGGCGACTAGGGCTGCTGCCCGACGAAAGGCCTGGCGTAGCCCCCAAGCAGCCGCAATATTTTTGGGATGATTGTACACTTGGGCATACATGAAGTAGCGCACGATTAAATAATGCTCAATCGCAGCTAGCCCTTTGCGGGCGACCACGAGCTCTTGACTGTCTGGATCGTAATCTAGGGCCAGTAAAATTCTGTCCAGATCCAGATGGCCGTAGGACGCCCCGGTAAAGTAGCTGTCGCGCATGAGATAATCCAGGCGATCGCAGTCCAATTGGCTAGTGACGAGCTGACTCAGGATGGGGACGTTCAGGGCCTTCGAGTACAGCCGGACTAGCTGGCGGGTCAAGTGAGGAGAAAATTGATCTAGGAGCGACTGGAGCAGCGGTGATTCCATCAAGATGCGCTGTGTCCAGGCCTCGTGATGGGTTTGAAAAATTTCCTCCGCTGTATGGCTAAAGGGTCCATGGCCTAGGTCATGGAGCAGCGCCCCACAGAGCACTAAGGCCCGATATTGCTGAAGATGGGGGTGGCGATCGCTCAGCCTGGCAAACGCCCGGCGAGCAATAAACATCGTGCCGAGGGAATGGGTAAAGCGCGAACCCTCCGCTCCGTGAAAGGTCAAGCTGGCAACGCCCAGCTGTCGGATTCGTCTTAACCGCTGAAACTCAGGGGTATCAATCAGTTGAATTAACAGCGCTTCGACTGGATCGTCAAATCTCAACGTGATTGCGCCATGGAGCGGGTCATGATAGCTTCGTTCCGCAGCCATGGCCTAGCTTAAATGAGCCCTGAGTGTACTCACCGCAATTTGATACTGTGGATCGTCCGGGGTGCCAAACTGACTGGGCAACAGACCTTCTGCTTTAACCTCAATGTCAGGGATGATGCCCACCTTGTTGATGTTCTGATGATTGGGCGTTTCGTATTTTGCAATGGTCACAGCCATCCCTGAACCGTCAGGGAGATCAAATAAGGATTGGATAGACCCCTTGCCAAAGGTCGTTTCTCCCACCAAGGTGGCTCGTTCATTATCCTGCAGGGCGCCCGCTAAGATTTCGCTCGCGCTGGCGCTTCCGCCATTGACGAGAACCACCAGGGGGGCATGGGTTCGGGCTTCCTGAGTTGCTGAAAAACTGTTCAGCATACTGTGGCGATCAATGCTATAGACGATGATGGCTGGATCCAGCCAGTATCGAGCGATTTCCACCCCAGCTTGCAGTAGCCCTCCAGGATTATTTCGTAAATCCAGAATGTAGCCCCGGACCTGCTGCTTCTCCATCTGGTCAATGGCCTCGCGCATTTTTGGGGCAGCGTTGGCATTAAATTGATTGAGCTGAATATAGGCCAGTGATCCCCCCTCGGGTAGGGTGCGCAGATCGGTCTGGACGGGATGCAGCTCAATGCGATCGCGTCGAATGGACACCTTGGAAACGTGACTAGCCTGGGAATCGCTGCCGGTCTGAATCGTCAAAACAACGGTGGTTCCTGAAGTCCCCCGCATGAGCTCCGCTGCTTCATCCAAACTCATTTGAGTGGCATCTTGCCCATCAATGGCCAGGATAATGTCGTGAGCCTTTAACCCCGCCTGAGCCGCTGGCGATCCCACAATGGGAGAAAGAACCTCCAACTGTCCCGTTTCTGGATTAGTGATCACCTGAAGTCCCACGCCAGAAAGCTCCCCAGCCGTACTAGTGCGCAAGCTGCGGTATTGAGCCGGACGCAGAAAGCGCGTAAAGGGATCCTCCAAACTTCCCAGGAGGTCCTGAATCGCACTGTAAGCCGCTTCCCGATTGGCAAAGGGTTTCTTGAGGGCCTTTTCCCTTAATGCCCACCAGTTTTGATGGTTAAAGGTCTCATCAACGTAAGCCTGATTGACCACTCGCCAGGCATCATTGAACAACTTTTGGTCTTCTGTCATCGCCTGGGCCGCGGGCAAAAATCCCAATCCCAAACAAATCTGCACCAAAAGAATCAAAGTAATTTGTAATAATTTGCGTTTCATCGGGAATTTGTGCAAAATTTAGCCCTTGTTAGCCCCGTCTTCCAACGAGAGGCTGATGGCTCTGGACTCAGGACAACCTTGGCTACGCGCCTCCAAGATCGAGATCTTTTTTAAAAAAGAGCTGCGTGAAGTCAGCGCTGCATCTGGGGCACTGCTTTACACTGTAATACCTAGACCCCTTGCCGTGATGAATTGCTCTTCACCGAGGATGCCTGCCTGTGCTTCCCGGCCTGAGGCCCACCCCTGAAAACATTCAGAATCTGGGGGTAAAGCCAGCAGTTTATCCTGATTTTGGGGTGACTGAGATTGCTGTAACCCCTCTATTTGTAAAGATTATTGCGAAACCCCAGAAATCCTGCCCCGTTCCCCCGCTGCATATTAAGACTGTGTTACATTCTTTTAATAGACGAGCAACGCAATTTCAGGATTACGGCTTCATGTTCACGAAACAGGTAACTGATTCAAAGGTCTATCAGTGGTTCCAGGAGCGCCTTGAAATTCAGGCGATCTCTGATGATATCTCCAGTAAGTATGTGCCTCCCCATGTCAATATTTTTTACTGCATCGGGGGGATTACGCTGGTTTGCTTCATCATTCAGTTTGCAACCGGCTTTGCAATGACGTTTTACTACAAACCCACCGTTGCTGAAGCTTATAACTCCATTCAGTACATCATGAACGAGGTGAATTTCGGATGGTTGATCCGTTCGGTTCACCGCTGGTCTGCCAGCATGATGGTTCTGATGATGATTCTCCATGTCTTCCGCGTTTACCTAACCGGTGGATTTAAGCGACCCCGTGAGTTGACCTGGGTGACCGGTGTTACCATGGCGGTTATTACCGTCACCTTTGGCGTAACTGGATATTCTCTTCCTTGGGACCAGGTCGGATATTGGGCCGTAAAAATTGTTTCTGGTGTTCCTGAAGCAATTCCAGTGGTGGGCGGCACGATTGTCGAGTTCTTGAGAGGTGGGACAAGCGTGGGACAAGCGACCTTAACTCGCTTTTACAGCCTGCACACCTTCGTTCTTCCTTGGTTGATTGCGGTCTTTATGCTGCTTCACTTTTTGATGATTCGTAAGCAAGGCATTTCTGGTCCATTGTAAGCAGAAAATAGAGGTTAATCCATGGCAAAAGTCTTAAAAAAACCCGATTTAAGCGACCCAAAGCTCCGCGCAAAGCTCAAAATGGGCATGGGTCACAATTACTACGGTGAGCCAGCCTGGCCCAACGATTTGCTGTACACCTTCCCCATTGTGATCATGGGCACCATTGCACTCATTGTGGGTCTGGCGGTGCTTGACCCTGCAATGGTAGGTGAACCTGCAAATCCATTTGCCACTCCGCTAGAAATCTTGCCAGAGTGGTATTTATATCCTGTTTTTCAAATTTTACGTGTTGTGCCAAACAAGTTACTTGGCATCGCACTCCAAACCCTCATTCCGCTGGGGTTGATGCTGATTCCCTTCATTGAAAGCGTCAACAAGTTCCAAAATCCGTTTCGTCGTCCTGTGGCGATGAGCGTCTTCCTGTTCGGGACTGCTGTCACGCTCTGGCTTGGCATTGGAGCAACTTTCCCCATTGATAAGTCTCTGACCCTGGGACTCTTCTAGGGCTATCCAATTTCATCTGAAGATCACGGGCGGGGGGAGCTTCCCCCCGTTTTTTATTTGTCTGAATGGATTGTGGATTGCCCCCTTGGGTTAGAACAAATCGCTCTGTTGCACAATCTTCAGGATTTGTTGGGCGGCTGTCCCGTCCCCAAAGGGATTGATGGCGCTGGCCATGGTTTCGTAGGCTTGGGAGTCTGTTAACAATGTCGAAGTGTGCTCCACAATGCTTTCTGTCCTGGTCCCCACAAGCTTGGCAGTGCCAGCCTCAATGGCCTCGGGACGTTCAGTATTTTCACGCAAGACGAGAACCGGTTTTCCTAGGCTAGGAGCCTCCTCCTGTAATCCACCTGAGTCGGTTAATAGCAGCGTACAGCGTTGAATGGCTCCCACCAACTCCCCGTAATCCAATGGCTCGGTGAGAAAAGCCCTGGGGTGAGCGGCGAGTTTGGCGCTGAGGGGCTCTCGAACCACAGGATTACGGTGCAGGGGCAATAGGAGTTTTACATCGGGAAAGGTTTCTAGAATTTCCAGAAATGCTGCGCCAATCTCCTCTAGAGGGGGGCCCCAGTTTTCCCGCCGATGGACGGTGGCGAGGATTGTCCGACCCTGATGCCAATCCAGGTGGGGAATGTTGCAGACAGGATTGAGCTGGGCAACTGATAACAGGGCATCAATCACGGTGTTGCCTGTGCAGTATACGCGGTTGACGATCCCGAAACGCTGGAGATTGTTCAGGGCGGTTGAGGTCGGCGCAAAGTGGAAGTGGGCAATCTGAGAAATCAGTCGGCGATTGGCTTCTTCGGGATAGGGATTGAACAGGTTATCCGTGCGCAGGCCTGCCTCGACGTGGCCCACCGGAATTTTTTGGTAAAAGGCTGCTAGCGCGGCAGCAAAAGCGGTGGTGGTGTCTCCCTGAACTAAAACTAGATGGGGCGATAGTTCCTGAAATAAAGACTCCAGTCCTTGGAGACTTCCACAGGTGATTTCAGTTAAAGTTTGCTTGGGTTTCATGATGGCTAAATCATGATCCGCAGTGAGTTGAAATAAACCCATAACCTGCTCGACCATCTCACGGTGTTGACCGGTCAAGATAACCTGAGTCTGACAGTGGGGATCATCCTGAAATGCTTTAATTACGGGGGCAAGCTTAATGGCCTCTGGTCGAGTTCCCAACGTAATGCAAACTTTGATAGCAGGGTAGGACATATTGGACTAGCATCGGTGTGCTGAATAACACTAGCTTAAAATTTAACCTGGTGGGTAGTTCTCCCCCCTTGATCTGGTGGCACAAAAAATGCCGCCTGTAGAGGCGGCATTTCTTACACCATGCATAATTTCGAGAGTTGTTTAATGGAGTAAATTCACAAGTCGCAGTGTGATGACGAAGAACTTAAGCCGGGTGGCCCTAAAAATTAAAGGGTGCGATCGCAGGTCAAGGGACATGCAGCATACACCGGCTGGTTAGACTCATTGTTGTTGGCATCCAGCCACCGGAGCCAGCTTACCTGATCCGGCCGGATTCCACGTACCGATAAAAAGGCTGCACCAAACAGAATTCCAACAACATTAATCAGTAGTAGACTGCCCGCCACCACAAGCACTGAGCTCATGGGAATTACAGCTTGCAAAACGACGGCTCCCAAAGCCCCTAGGGTTGCCATGATAGCAACGATTGGGAAGCCCACTACGAACCAAGATACTGTCAATGCAAAGGTCCAAATCAAAAAACTTTTAACGATGACTAAGAAATCATACTTATCGGTTCTAACTTGAGGAGCTTGGGCAACTGTCATATTATTCCTCCCGCGCATCAATAAAGATAGCTGTTGTGATGAGTTGCTAAAGTAGTGAATCAAGTTTTTTTAGTATAAGGAATACCCCTTGCATACCTGAAGAAGTTGTTAACAAAATTTACAGGCCAGGATTTTACGGCCTCCAAAAGGAGGATCTGCTTCACTTCTCTAGGATCAGGTCTGGCAAGAATGGTTTGCGGTTTGATTGTTTTTTCTCTGACTTGTCCTATTTACGCAGTGATCCCCTGAGGAATCGGGTTTGCCGGGGCCTGGTTGTAATGCTGTCGGTGACCCCATTTCACGACGAAGCTGCAATACAAGTTTATAAAAGCGGGGGGATTTTCTCAGAATAATGGCTCCGTATTTTCTCTCAAAGGTCTCAGACGATACCCCTTTTATATCAAGGGGATCAAATGGATGGGTCCGGCAATATCCCAAAAAGGGGCGCGGACTCCACTGGTCTCCCTCCATCGTTAAACTTGGGTCGTCATCGGTCCATACTGATCTCAGAAGCTACTGGCTGCAAGCGGTAATATTATGTGATCTGCTGCTCCGTTTCTGGTCTGTCTGATGATATAGCGTTCTAAAGCGTCATAAATTATGAACAACGAACCTCGCGCTCCCCTCTCTGTTCCACCTCCACCGCCCATTTCAAGCGCCTTCCCGCAACAAAATAGAGCGGAGAATACGGAGCTTGTCTTCTTTCCAGAGGAGGCCGTGGATGAGGTGTTGTCGGTTCCCCATTCCGCGCCTGAGGAGAGCCCAACGTCGCTTAAAACTGAAGCGCTTCAGGCAGGGGCGGATCCATCTCCATCAGTCTTCGGGCCGCAAACGGCTCCGATTCCGCCCTCCGTCGATGAGTTGTCGGCCATTGGCACTCAGCCATTGATGCCCTCTTTGGGGACCCAGCCTGTGCCTCAACTGCCAACACTCGTGCCCCCTGCCGATCAGCAGCTCACTCAGCAGATTTCTGAGACCACTCCTATTTCAACAACCCGTACCCTGGCGCCGCCTCGGGCTCCACGACAGCCAAAGAACGGAGTAACCATTGAAAAACTGGTTCTAGAGGCTTTTAACAGCGGTTTTTCTGATATTCACCTGGGGGTTGGGGAGCGTCCTCGCTTCCGCGATCGCGGTCAGATGGTTGTGGGTAAGCATCCCATCACCGATCTGGAGACCTTTGACTGTTGGCTGGAAGAAATTTTAGATCCGCAGCAGATTCAGCGATTCCGTGAAACTCTGGAATTTGACGGAGCAACCCAGTACGAAGGAGTTGCGCGGGTGCGAATCAATATTTTCATCTCGCTGCATGGCCCAGCTATGGTTATGCGTTTGATTCCGCTGCGCATCTTGACCTTAGAGGAACTCAATCTTCCCCTTGTGTTTCAGGATCTGTGCCATTATCACAAGGGGTTAATCTTAGTAACGGGACCCACCGGATCTGGAAAATCTACCACCCTGGCGGCGATGGTGGATCACATTAATGGAAATATGCCCAAGCATATTATTTCCATTGAGGACCCGATTGAATTTGTTCATAAAAGCCGTAAGTCTCTGATTCGACAGCGGGAAGTCGGAATTCACACCCACAAGTTCGACAATGCCCTTAAAGCTTCTCTGCGAGAGGATCCAGATGTGATCCTGATTGGGGAGATGCGCGATCGAGAAACAGTGAATACAGCCCTCAAAGCGGCTCAGACTGGTCACCTGGTGTTTGGAACCTTGCACACGAACAGTGCCGTCAAAACTATTGAGCGGATTTTGAACCTATATAATCCTGAAGAGCAAGGGCCAATGCGGATGCAGGTTGCAGAGTCTTTGGTCGGCGTGATTTCCCAGTCACTGGTGCGAACCACTGATGGAAAGCGAGCGGCCATTCACGAAATCATGATTAATACCGATGCGGTCAAGGACTACATTCTGCGAGGGGATGTTGAGGAAATTGAAGCACTGATTCCAGAATGCACCTACGATGGCATGGTCACGATGAACCAGTGCCTCTATCGGCTTTACGAAGAAGGGCGCATTGATGAGGAAACCGCTCTAGAGGCGTCCCCCAAGCCCAACGAAATGGCCCAAATTTTAAGAGGCCGTATATAGCCCTGTCTATAGGTGTAAGGTCTGGCCAGGTGCTAAATGGCCAGTCTGAGATCAAGCGAGTCTTTATCCAGGATAAAGACTCGCTTTGCCTTTAAGCGCACCCTGGGCTAAGAAAGGCTTAAAAACTTAGAAAAATTTCCTCGAGCGATAACAAGATTCGATAGAGTGGAAATTCAGGCGCGATTGAGCGCCCAAAAGCATATTGCGAAGGAGCGTGATCCAATGAATAGCTGTGTATTCATGGCAGAAGTGGTGAAGGCACCAGAACTGCGATACACCCAAGACGGTCAGATGGCGATCGCAGAAATGATGGTTCACATTGACCCTCTCCGTGCTGATGATCCTAAATCTCCGCTGAAAGTGGTGGCTTGGGGAAACCTGGGTCAGCAGGTTCAGGAGCAGGTGAGGGAGGGTGACACGGTCATTCTAGAAGGTCGGCTTGCCATGAACACCATTGATCGCCCAGAAGGCTATAAGGAAAAGGTCGCGGAGATGACGATCTCTAGGCTGCATCCGGTTGGGGCCGGGATGTCCTTATCAGGAGGGAGCAGCAGTGGCCTGCCGTCCTCCACCCAATCTAAACCCGTGGGTCCGTCCCCGGCATCTGCCTCCCCAGCCACCGTCGTTCCAGCCATGCCTAGTCCCCCCCCCGCCGTTGAAACTGACTTTGATGATATTCCCTTCTAACAGCCATGAGTTGAGCTTAAGTCTGACAATTTCTGGGGACAGGAGGGCTTGACAGGGCGAGAGGGTTAAGGGCTGCTGCGTTGTGGGTGTGAGGTGCAATGTATTCTTACCTAAAGGGTCAAGTCATAGGTTGGCAATCCCCCCAGAGTCACCGCCAGCTGCTGACGCTCGAAGTGAACTCAATTGGCTACGATCTCTGGGTAACGGCTCGATTTGTGCAGACTCTCCCCGCCCTTGGGGAGGTGTGCCAGGTATTTACCCATTTACAGGTGCGAGACGATCAGTGGCTTCTGTACGGTTTTGGGAGCGCGGCGGAGCGAGATTTATTTCGACAGTTAACCAGCGTGAGCGGTATTGGATCGCAGCTTGCCTTGGGACTTCTTGATACTCTCCCCATGCCCGATCTCGTGCAGGCCATTGTCTCGGGCAATACACGGCTTCTCAGTCAAGCTCCGGGAGTTGGCAAGAAAACAGCTGAGCGTATTGCCCTTGAGTTAAAAGCAAAGCTCTCCGATTGGCGTGACCGGTCTGGATTGATAACTCAACCGAGTGCGGGACCCGTGGGCGCTGTGCTGGAAGAGGTGGAGATGACCCTGCTGGCTTTGGGCTATTCCAGCCAAGAGGTTATGCAAGCTTTAAGGACGGTGGGACAGACCCAAGCCCTGGCCAAGCAGGAGGATGCAGGGGCCTGGCTGCGGGAGGCCATTGCCTGGCTCAGTCAGCAGGAATAGGGTACTACAGAGCGTTTTGATGCTCGGTATCGTCCTCGGGCCCAGGCAACTATGACGGGCAACTATGAGCAGCGAAAGCGAATCTGATGCTGCTCCAGGTAGCGGCATAGCCAGTCCTTAATGCGGTAAGTGGCCAAACAATCGTCGTAGTTGGTCAGTGCAATAAGAATTGTTAATGAGAATACCTGAAACGCTGTTCTTGCAATAGCTTAAGCAGAATGAG
>NZ_JTHE03000113.1 GCF_000817775.3 Lyngbya confervoides BDU141951 | reverse complement strand
ACCGCTCCAGATACGATGTTGTTGCCATACATCAGAGAGCCAGCCACGGGCTCACGGATGCCATCGATGTCCACAGGGGGGGCACCGATGAAGGCGATGATGAAGCAGGCCGTTGCGGTCAGGAGGGTAGGGATCATCAGAACACCGAACCAGCCAATGTAAAGGCGGTTAGAGGTGCTGGTAATCCAGCTACAAAAACGCTCCCATGCATTCCGGCTCTCACGCTGTTGGAGAACTGAAGTCATGATTAGATAAGTCCAAATTCAATGAAATGAATAGATAAGGTAGGGTGTTTTTTAAAGATCCAAATTTCAACGATCCAAAAACAACCGTAAAGACATGTTAAATCTCAACGAGAAAAAGTAACATGGTCTTTAATTATTTTTTAATCTAAGTTCTTTGAAAAAACCAGGGGTCGACCCCTCCAAAATGCGTTTTTAGATGACCTTGGGCCAGGACCGCCTTAGCATCTCAGCGCAGAGGAAAGAATGCCTAAATCCTTATGAGGCAAAGGTCTGAGTCTTTCCAAAGGGCCTAAAATCAAGCCAATCGGCACCCTAATGTAAAGTTAAATCAACAAAAATAAATTTATATAAATTCTCGCCAAGATCCAGCTGGGCCTCCTGGAATGCAGCCGTGAATTGTAAAGCTATATTTAGCAGTTTTATCCATGTTCTCCCCGAGGGTGAGCGGGCCAGTTTTTCGGTCAATGCCAGAACAGGGGCAATGGGTTTAGAACTTCTCGCCCCCTCCTCTCAATTGACTTAGCCAGGGGGCCATTTCATAGACCGTCCTCCCAGAAGGTGTAGATGAATGTGATGAACCGTTTGTCCTCCTTGAGGACCAGTATTAATCACGACTCGATACCCCTGATCTAGGGATTCTTGGATCGCAACTTTGCGGACGGTATTGAGCAGATCCCCTAGCAGGGCTGTATCTGTGTCCTGGGCATGGGCTAGGGAAGGAATCACCTGTTTGGGAATCACCAGAATGTGAACCGGAGCCTGGGGATTAATGTCTCTAAAGGCAAGGGTTTTTTCATCCTCGTAGACAATCTCTGCCGGAATTTCTCGGCGTAGGATCTTGCTAAAAATGGTTTCTGTCACTGGAGTTGATCGTTGGCGTCAGATTAACGGGTCCATATTACTATTGTCTAAGTTGAATCAAAGCTTCAGGAAAGACCTCTATGATGCACCCAGCCTTGCAATGCGCCTTTACTCAGCGCTCTGCCCTCAAGGTGATTAGCGGACTCAATAATTTTGATGCGGCCTGTGTCGCGAGTGTCGTCAGAGCCGCAGAGTTAGGTGGCGCGACCTTTGTAGACATCGCGGCGGACCCCGAACTGGTGGCGATGGCGCGGACCCTCACCGCGCTCCCCATTTGTGTTTCTGCTGTGGAGCCGGAAAAATTCGTGCGTAGCGTGGCTGCCGGGGCCGATCTGGTTGAGATTGGCAACTTTGACAGTTTTTATCGGCAAGGGCGGGTATTCTCTGCGGCAGAGGTGCTGGATCTGACGATCCAAACGCGATCGCAACTGCCCCAGATTGCCCTTTCGGTCACGGTCCCCCACACCCTGGCCCTGGATGAGCAGGTGCAATTGGCGACAGACTTAGTTCAGGCAGGTGCTGATATGATTCAGACCGAGGGCGGCACCAGTAGCCGTCCGATTCACCCCGGAACGCTGGGTTTGATTGAAAAGGCGGCTCCCACCCTGGCAGCCGCCTCCGAAATCTCCCGATCCGTTGATGTTCCTGTTCTGTGTGCCTCTGGCTTGTCCAGTGTGACGGCACCGCTGGCGATCGCAGCAGGCGCATCCGGAATTGGGGTTGGCTCAGCGGTGAATCAGCTAAACAGTGAAGTTGCCATGATTGCTGCTGTGCGGAGTCTCGTGGAGGCGCTTAACTCTGTTCCGGTAAGAGCACATTAAATCTCTACGCTCCCAGGGCAGCTCGGCAATAATTTCAGGAGACTTATATGAGAGCTGTCCTAATGGCCGGCGGCGAAGGTACCCGGTTAAGACCCTTAACCTGCGACCTGCCAAAGCCGATGGTTCCAATCCTCAACCGTCCCATTGCGGAGCACATTGTCAATCTGCTCAAGCGCCATGGCATCACTGAGATTGTTGCTACCCTTTACTATCTCCCCGATGTGATGCGTGATTACTTCCGGGATGGCACTGATTTTGGAGTGCAAATGACCTATGCAGTGGAGGAGGATCAAGCCCTCGGCACCGCTGGCTGCGTAAAAAACATCTCGGCCCTGCTGCCCGACACCTTCATTGTGATCAGCGGGGATAGCATCACCGATTTCGATCTCACCGCAGCACTGGAGTTTCATCGGCGTCAGCAATCCAAAGCCACCTTGGTGCTCACGCGCGTGCCTAGTCCGATGGAGTTTGGCGTGGTGATCATCGACGATGAGAACCGAATCTGTCGATTTCTAGAGAAGCCCTCCACCAGTGAAATCTTCTCAGATACCGTCAATACAGGGCTGTACATCCTAGAGCCAGAGGTGCTGGACTACCTTCCCAGTCATGAGGCCAAAGATTTTTCCAATGATCTTTTTCCTCTGCTGCTAGAAAAAGGCGTCCCCATGTACGGCTACGTTGCTGAGGGATACTGGTGCGATGTGGGCAGCCTGGATTCGTATCGTGAGGCGCAGTACGACGCGCTAGAGGGCAAGGTGCAGGTGGACTTTGCTTATCCTGAGCAGACTCAAGCGGGGCTACGTCTTGGCAAAAATACCGTTGTTGATCCCAGCGCTCAACTCCAGACGCCAGTCCTGATTGGGGATAACTGCCGGATCGGTCCAAGGGCCACCATTGAGGCCGGAACCGTCATTGGCGATAATGTCACCATTGGTGCCGATGCCAACCTCAAGCGTCCCATTCTCTGGAACGGTGCTGTCGTTGGCGATGAAGCCCACCTGCGTGCCTGTACGATTTCTCGCGGGGCTCGGGTCGATCGCCGTGCCCATGTGCTGGAGGGCGCCGTGGTGGGTGCTCTATCCATTGTGGGTGAGGAAGCCCAGGTGAGTCCGGGCGTCAAGGTCTGGCCCAGTAAAAATATTGAGCCGGGCGCGACGCTGAACATTAACTTGATCTGGGGCAGCACGGCACCGCGTAACCTCTTTGGCCAGCGCGGGGTTGCCGGGTTGGCTAACATTGATATCACCCCTGAATTTGCCGTCAAGCTTGGGGCGGCCTATGCGTCAACCTTGAAGCCTGGCACCCAGGTGATGGTCTCTCGGGATCAGCGCAGCATGTCGCGCATGGTTTCTAGATCGCTCATTTCCGGTTTGATGTCCGTGGGCGTTAACGTCCAAAATCTAGAGGCCACGGCAATTCCCATTTCGCGATACGTGGCGCGATCGCTGGGGGTCGCCGGTGGGATCCATGTCCGCATTCATCCCGATCGCTCGGACTATATATTAATCGAGTTTTTTGATGCTCAAGGCATCAATATTCCGAAATCCAAGGAAAAGAAAATTGAGGGGGCTTACTTCAAGGAGGACTTTCGCCGGGCCTCTATCGGCGACATTGGCGGCATTGGCTATCCCAGCCAAATTCTAGATTCCTATGCCAACAGCTTTGATCAGCGCATTAACGCCGGAGCGGTTCGCCAACGGCGATTCAAGGTGGTGATTGACTATGTCTACGCGGTTTCAGGGGCAGTTTTGCCAAATTTATTAAATAAGTTTAACTGTGATGTGGTGGTCCTCAATGCCAGCTTGCGCCAGATGGCTCCCTCCCAGGAAGAACGGGAGGAACTGCTCGCTCAACTTTCCGCCGTCGTAGAAGCGCTCAAAGCAAATTTTGGCGTCCAGGTTTCTGCCAATGGCGAGCAGCTCATCTTAGTGGATGAAAGTGGACTGGCTATTCAGGGTGAGCGTCTTACGGCCTTGATGGCGGAGATTATTCTCACGGCCAATCCGCGCGGAGCAATTGTGGTTCCGGTGCATGTGTCTAGCATGATCGAGCAAATTGCCCGTCGCCACGATGCCATTGTGATTCGCACTAAGGCTAACCCCACGGCCCTGATGCAGGCCTGTCGGGAGAATGCCGGCGTGGTTCTGGGGGGAAGTGCGGAAATGGGATTTATTTTTCCCCAGCTCCACCCTGGATTTGACGCCATGTTCTCCATTGCCAAGATGATTGAGATTTTGAGTTTACAATCTCAGCCCCTGGGTCAACTCCAGGCCAATCTGCCGCGAATTTTTCATCGGAGTCAAACCGTTCGCTGTCCCTGGACCCAAAAGGGCGCTCTCATGCGTCATTTGGTTGAAACCCATCCCGCTGAAACCCTGGAACTCATTGATGGCGTCAAGATCCGTGAGCTCCACAACGATAGCTGGATTTTGGTCTTACCGGATGCGGGGGAACCCCAGGTGCACATCTATGTCAACAGTTCCGACCGCGAATGGGCCGATGAAAAGCTGAGGGACTATCGCCAGCGCATTCAGGAGTTTACGGCTCAAGAAGACTTGATGTCTGACGATAGCTAAGGCCCAGTTGCCCTGCCAGTCCCTTGCGGCTGCTTGTTCAGGCTGGGATCGTTAACCGATGAACCGTTTCTCATGGGCAGAGAACGGTTCATTTTTCTGTTGGGATGCCCCCGAGTTCCAGGACTGCGCTTTGCAGTCTCTGCGCCACTGCGGAAATCTGACGATAAAATGACAATGTAAACTGCTTTATCCCTTTCGGGATCCCTACACAACCATGACTGAAACCACCCAAATTCAAGCCAAGGGTATTTTAATGACCGAGAGCGCATTGAAGCATGTTCTGGAACTGCGAGCAAAGCAGGGCAAGGACTTGTGCCTGCGTGTGGGCGTGCGCGGCGGCGGCTGTTCTGGGATGTCCTATACGATGGATTTTGAAAATCCTGAGAATATTCAAGAAACCGATCAGGTTTTTGACTACGAAGGCTTTCAGGTCGTTTCTGATCCCAAGAGTATGCTCTACATTTATGGTCTGATGCTTGATTACAGTGAGGATCTCATTGGCGGTGGCTTTAAGTTTACGAACCCGAACGCCAGCCAAACCTGCGGTTGTGGAACCTCCTTTGCTGTCTAGGGACTGATTTTGACGAAAGCAGACTTTAAACCTGACGCCAAGGCTCAGAGGGCAAAAGATATGAGATGCTGTTGTCAGATTGAGTTGATCTAGTTTGAGTTTGTCCATCGCCAGCCATCGCCATGACCGAAACGACCCAACCTCCCAAGACTGTTGAAGCTTTATTTGATGAAGGTGTAGAGCGGTACCAAAAGGGCGAGTCCGTGCAGACGCTGATCCCTTTCTTTAAGCAAATTTGCGATCGCGCCAAGCGCAACAGTCCCGCCTGGACTTGTTTGGCCTGGCTGCAGTTGCTGGCCGATAAGCCCTATGCGGCCTTCAAGTCGGCCCAGAAAGCTGTAAAGCTCAACCCTGAAGATGCCCAGGCCAGGGTGAACCTCGCGATCGCCATGCTAGAAACTCATCAAAAGGGCGTTCGGGATCAGGTGGAACTGCTACAGCAGATGATGATGGTACCGGAACTCAAGCAAGAGGTGGAAGACAATTTCCAGGATGGTCTGAAGCGAAAGCCGGACTGGAACAGTCTGAAAAAGGTGCGTTCCTGGATTTTAGAGTGATCTGGGCGCCGCCCTCTGGGTTCAACCCTCCAGACTGAATTGACCGTTGCCTGGGATTTCAATTTGATGAAAGAACGGATCTTGAATGGACTGAACACCTTTTTGGTGTGGAACACCTTTTTTGTGCTGATCAGCTTTATCTGGTTTGTGGCAGCCCTCATTGGTAAATCCACCCATGTTCCCCTTGGCCTGGATTTGTGGATGAGGCTCTGGGATCCGCTGTTTACACCTGCAATTGGCCTGCTGATGGCTGGAGCCATGGTGAGCGGTCTATCGAGCTGGGTGATGGGGAAACTTCAAAAAAGCTGACTGCCGGTCTGAACGTGACCGAAAAGGTCCCCTGCGTGCGTCTCTAAACCGGGTCTAAAGTCCCGATGGTCGAACCCGATAGGTTGTCTCCTCAATAGGTAAATTCTCACAGTCCCAGTCAGCGTAGCGAAGCTGCAGGCGCTGCTCGCCGGCGTATTCTACGAGTTTGCCGCCATAGCGCTTTGCATCGGTTCCTAAGCTTTGAATGCGCACCTGGCCATTAAAGACCGTGGCCCGCGCCAGGTAAATGACGAGGTCATCGCGCGATGGTCGATTCACCGTTGTACTGGCTGTCAGATGGGCCAGTCCCCGCTCGTCCATTTCCTGCGATAGGGCCATTGCCGTGTTCCGAATGCCTCGAATGGCAACGATTACCGCCGCAACGGCCATTGTGATGTCTACCCCTTCATCGGTCAAAATTTGATAGTTGGAAAGATATTGAAAATTCCGCGATCCCAGATCGTCTCGAATGCGACGATGGATTAAGTTTTGCGGATGATAATCGGTGAGTGCCCCCACAATGGCGCCGCAGGCCGCTCTTGGTTCTCGCCAGGGGGATTCTCTCGTTTTACCGTAGACCTGCTGCCCATGCTCGCGCAGTCGCCCGACGTGGGTTTTCAGATCAATGGCCACCAGCGAAATTGAGGCGGGATGTCCAGCATAGATCTTTTGCTTCAGGTGCTCATCTAACTCGTGGGCCACCGTGACGTGGGCGAGGGTAGCGCCGTTATCGGTGCCGCCCCCTGCGGGAAAAAATGCCTCTAGCTTCAGCTCTCCAATTTCTGAAAGAGTCGCAAATCTTGAGGCCACCACATCTCGATAGCGCTTGGTGGCCTCTCCCTGGTGAATGCGATCGCCGCAATTGGTATAGGCTAGCGTGGTCACCACACTCGGCAAGCTCAAATCGGCCCCACAGGCCTTCATATCCGTCGGACTCTCCGCTGCAAACTGGAGTTCATCGCGCAGCAGCTGCAACCCGCGAATGAGCGCGTAGCGATCGCTCACGATCTCGTTGAGATAGTTGTGATAAGCATTACGCTCCATCCCAAAACTGGCGGAGAGCTGCCAAAAGTGATCAACCCGTGCCTGGGTTGGCGCTGCGTTGAAGGGTAAGGTCATAAAGCCAGATTGATGCTGCCTCCAGAAACATTGCCATGGTAAGCCATCTTTTGCACCATTGCTTGAGATTCTGGCCTCCTGCGCCTCAAGATCGTAAGACGCGGAATGGATTAAAGGCGCACTGATGGGGGTGGAGGGCCTCGGTTAGGTGTGCTTCCTGGCCGCCAATGGCTTCCCTTCCGTAGCCATTGGGGCACCATAATATACGGTTTGGCGCAGCAGGCCTCCATCCATCCTGAGAGATCAGGGCTAAACACCGTTCGTTTCGCAAGACAACTTGCTGGCAGGTGCTGCCCACAGCAATTGTCTAAGATCAGGTAAAGACGGGCTTAAATCTGAAGAAATTTTGAAGAATGTGTTGCGAAATACTGTAACTGCCGCCATCCCTTGATACTATCCAGTTTCGGTAATAAAGCCGTTCAATTTATGGTTATTCACACAAACAATTCTTTGTCATGCGGGAGTGAGCCCTTGGAGTCTGCGGTGCGTCAAGCCATCCTGCATAGCGGGTTAGATCTGCGCGCCATTAACCTGGAGCCTGTGGACGAGAAGGGCACCTGGGAATGGATCGGCTATATTGCTCCCTCTCTCAGCCACTGGGTATCCATTTCCTGGGAAGACAGCTGCTGGCAGGTGTCGGCGATTACCGACCAATGTGGGGTCTTAAAGCTGGTCCATAGCGATCTGAGCGCGGCCCTGATGGAACTCAAGCTGGTGAGCGATTCGACCGCTTGCTCTCGTTAGGGATGGTGAGATTGGGATGAATCCGCAATCTTCAGGATCATCCCAATTTCAAACATGCGGTGCCAGGGGGTGGTGACTGCCAGGCGTGTGAGGGTCCAAGGGTGGAAGCTATGGACAAGGGTTTGGTTCCAGAGCTTTAAAAGCTGCTGCTCAATGGCTTGATGGATCAGGGCGTCTTGCCCTTGAAAGTTGTAGTAGCTAGCGCCCACCTTTGGCAGGAATTGATGCACAACATCGCTCCGCACAGTGCTTTGATAGGCCCAGTCCTCTAGCAAATGATAGATCTTCTGATGGGCAATGACATGGGCTTGGGGGGAATCTAGTCCCAGGATGGTCAGGGCTAGGGTGGTGCCGAGGGTGTTGCAGGTTGTGTTCCAGCCCGTATAGGCTAATAGGTCGTCCCAAATCTGATGATCATCTAAGAGCTGCACCAGTTCGGTGTCGCCGCCATTGGCAAAGGCCACATCCGCGATCGCAACGGGGATTCCCTGGTTCACAAGCTGCTGAATTTGGTCCACAAAGAACCTCAGGTTGCGATAGCTGCTGTAGGTAATGTCCTGGGTTTTCTGGTCCCAGGCTTCCTGCATTTTTTTGCCGGGAGTATTGATGGCAATGACTGCATCGGCGGTGTCGGGAGAAGGAGCCCATTGTGCCCCCGCTGCCAGGAGATGAGATTTTAAGCTCTCTCCCAGCGGACGATCCTCGTAGAGGGGAATGATTTGCTCAGCGCCAACGGCGCTAAACAGGGGATACAGTTTGCGGCGCTGGCCAAGCAGTTGCTGATAGGCTCGCGCCAGAAGGGTGCAGCCCACTTCGTCAGCGCCCGGATAGAGATGAATCTGTCGCTGCAGCCGGTGCTGGCTAATTTTTTGAACGACCCGCTGCTGGTCTTGGGCCGTGAACCCATAGGGGGCAGAATCGTCCTGGGGAATGGCTAGAAAATCGAGGGTGCCCTCGTTCACGAGATCAATTGCGGCGAGGTTGACGGCCCGGTTTTTAGATCGGCGATCGCGGTAATCGGCAAGATCGGCTGGGGGGATGCTGGCTTGGAGTCCTTGCAGTTCCTCCTGTTCTTTGGGGCTCAGTCCTTCACGCTCGAACTGGTCGGTGAGCCAGCCCCAGCGAAAGATGGCGGCCCCATAGCTGGCGTAATAGTCGGGTTCTTCCTCACTGCTGTTGTAGTGAGGTGTGCGCATAATCAGGTTACTGGCGAAGATCCTGAGGTGGGGGACCTGCTGCTTCAGCGATCGCAAGCGGTGGAGACGCTCTAGTAAGGTGTCCTGCGGATGAAGATGGAGACGGGAGGGGAGCAATCCTCCGTAAACCAGCATTTCAAGGGAGATCAGGGCAATCTGGCAATCCATAACGGCTTGGGTCAACCATTGCCCCAGGGCATCTGGATTCGCTGGCCGTTTTTTTTGCCCAAGCTGATGGGGGGTAGGGGCCACCAAGCTCAGATCAGGAATCAGCTCGGCAATCATTTGGGGATAAACCAAGTTGCAGGGGCGTTCATCCAGGGGGAGGTAGACGAGCTTCATGAGAAAATTACCACAACCCAAACCTCCTTCATCTTACGCTGTTCAGCGTCAAACCATGGGTCAAATCAAGGTTCTGGATATCGCTGCTATGCGGCTATCCGGGGACAGTTTCAAGAGTTCTAGATCTGTTACCGATGTTGAGTCTGGGTTTGAGCGGATTTTTCGACATACGCTAAATCGTCTAAGAATTCTGAGGCTGGGTCGATGCCGCAGACGAGTAATAAATCCCTGGCCCTGGTGCAGGCCACATACAGCAAGTGCCGCTCGGTGTTGTAAACCTCCTCTAGGTCAGCCTCGTCCGAAATAGTTTCAATTCGTTCTTGTAGGGGAATGACCTCATCATCACAAGCCATGGCGACCACAGCCCGAAACTCCAATCCCTTGGCCAGGTGCATTGGGCTGACAATGATGGAGTTATCTAGGGATTCGTCGCCATAGGGATCAGTCTGATGAAGCGCAAGGGCAGATAAACCGATCTTTTCAATGGCTGAAATGGCGCGATCCGTCAAACTTTCATTCCGGACAAAAACTCCAATTTCTTCGGCTTTTATGTCTGCTTTTAAGCAATGGGACAGCCACTCGCTGACAAATTGAATTTCGGCGGCTTCATCTGCACAGATTTTGATTCTTGGAATGGGGCCGTTAAACACAGAAATTGTGTGGGATCGATCCTCTGGGTTTCCGTCCACATCGGTAATGCGCTCTGGCAAAAGCCGATCAGCTGCCAAACGAATTTGATGGGAAGTGCGATAGTTGATTTTGAGGCTATGGGATCGCCCTTGAATTTTGACCCCCAAAGATTTCCAGGAGAAGGGTTGTTGAAAAATGCGCTGCCCTAAATCACCGGTAAAAAATAAACTGTCGGGACGGGCTTGACCAAGGGCGGCTAAAAATTTTAGTTCTGCAATGCCCAAATCTTGGGACTCATCTGCGATCGCAAACTCAAAGGGTGAGGTCTTTTGGGTGCTGAGATGATCAGCTAAGGTGCTAAAAACGCGATTCCAGGTGATGGCTTGGCTTTGGTGCAGGTCTTGAATCAGTTGTGCAAAGATCGACCAGAGTATTTCCCGTTGCTTGCTACCCAGTCGGGTTTTGCGACCTAGGCGTGGAACTGACTGATAGGCATCCCAGGTTGTAATTTGCCACGGATCAACCACATCTTTCCACTCTCCCCACAGAAAACTCAGACTAAAGGGGTGATCGGTTTGGCTGGCAATATGGGTGAGTTTGCTGTTTAGCGTTTTCGCTTCAATAATGTTGGGCGATTCAAACTGTTCTTGATAAAGGCGTTGGGCTAAACCTTTGATCGAATGCACCTGAATGCGGGAAAAAATATTAGGCTCGTTGCCAATGAGTCGTTTGAGTTTCAGGCGGAGGGCGATCGCCAAGGTCTGCGAAAAGGTGGTCAGTAAAATCTGAGCCTCGGGATTTTGTCGGGCTAGAAATACTGCCCGATGTAAGGCGACAATGGTTTTTCCGGTTCCAGCAGAACCAGAGATTCGGGCGGGGCCATTGTACTGGCGTTCTACATAGTGGCGCTGAGCGGGATGAAGGAAGACCGTCCATTTTTCCCAGGGGTATTCCATCCAGGGCACGCTGGAGTTCTTCTTGGTTGCCCATGACTCGAAAGCGCCGCTGGGCATCGGGATGAGCGAAGGGATCTGCATCGGAGGACGCAGTAACAGGGGGATGAGGCGTGCCGCCTGTGGCCAGTTCTAGGAGGGCTTCAGCAGCTTCCTGGGGCAGATGTTCGGCAATTTCAAACAGGGTGTCTTCGGTGGCAGTTTTTACGTCTTGTATCCATTCCGGTGGAATGCCGTAGTTGAGCAGTTCTTCTTCGCTCAAGTGGCTAAAAAGATTGGCAGGTTTAGATTTGGGCGTTTCGACTTCAACGGTTTTCGGAATAATTATTTCTTGAATCGTTTCTCGAACCTCGACCAGTTGAGCCGCTCCGGTTTTAGGATGCCGTGCAATTTTGCGTTTACTGGCCCAGTTATAAGCATTGTCATGGTGGTCAACGTAGCACAGCATCAGGCTGGCTTCGGTGCGATGGACGATCACGCGCAGATCCATATTGACGCTGACAGACCAAAAGTTCGGATCTTTGACGCGATCGAGTTTATGAAATCGCAAACTCGGATTTGCTGGGTCGAGTTGCAGGTCGAAGGCCGTGGTTTTGACAACTTTTTGCTCTTGCCCCGTGAGTTTGGTGAGGCTATCGGTAAAGGTATCGGCAATACGGAATTCCATTAGTCTGGCAGTAGCGGCTCAATAGAGTTCAATAGGGACGGAATGCTGGATTCAAGGGTGAGCCATACTCTGGCGACATCAACTCCTTCGTAGTCGTGGATTAATTTATCTCGCATTCCCGCCATTGCAGTCCAGGGAATGTCGGGGTGTTGGCTACGGAATTCCTGAGGCAGGCGTTTAACCGCTTCGCCCAGAATTGCGATTTGATAGAGGACAGCGGATTGGGTTTTGCGATCAGATGCAAAGTCAGCTTGAGTCATACCTGCAACAAATTCTTGGCAGAGCCGAGCTGCTTGTGCAATATCTAAAAGTGCAGCTAGATCACGAGAATTCATTGTTTTGCGAATAGATAACTTGGGCAGTTTTAAGAATTTCGTCTCGACGAATCCAGTTGTCGCTGTTTTCGATTGCCTTTTTTTCAATTAAGTCCACATCTCGATGGACGAGTTGTTGCAATTCCTGTTGCATGGTGACGAGATCTAAGATTGTCCAGGGCGCTTGGGGATCAAAACTAACCAGTACATCGATATCGCTATCTGGGCGAAAATCTTGGCGTAAAACTGAACCGAATAACGAAAATTCGGAAATCTGCCACTTTTTGCAAAATGATTCAATTAAATTGAGATTTAGGTTGATTCCGACTGTCATAAGCAAAGACCTAATACTAGGAGCTTCCAGAACATCTTCGTTGAGATCCATGAGAGGTTGTTTGAGAAGTGTCCAACCTATTGCACGCGCCCTCTCAATCCCCCAATTAACCTTCAGCCCCCCCAGAATTGGGGGACAGGGGGGTGAATGCAGGGTCTGATGAGGCTTTTCAAGCCACCTCTGGGTCTAATTCTTGATGCAGGGCGAGGTAGTGCTGATAGTTTCCGGCCCAGTCTACAAAGTCTTCGTCATCGGAGGTTTGACCTTGACTGTATTGGGCAAAAAATTCAGCGGAATCAATCTGATATTGATGTTCGTAGGTATTAAGTTGTTTCACGAGGGCCACGAGGGCATCAAGGGGAGTGGTGTATTCAATCACTTGTTTTTCCATAGTGTTTCTCCTATTCCGATAACAATGACCTTCAGTACCCCCAAATTTGCAGGGTAATCGCACCTTAATCGAGTGCTCACATTGATAGGCTGAGGGATAAAATCAGCGGGTTAATGCGGGTGGA
>NZ_JTHE03000112.1 GCF_000817775.3 Lyngbya confervoides BDU141951 | reverse complement strand
GACCAACACGATAGTCACCCTGAGATAAAGTCAACTGCTTTCGTTAGGAGGTAATTAACCCGAATATCCGATAATGAAGGGGCCGTAGGCCTGAGTAAACCCGCATTAACCCACTGATTTTATCCCTCAGCCTATCAATGTAAGCACTCGATTAAGGTGCGATTACCCTGCATTTTCTAGGAGGTCTTTTATGTTCGCATCTTTTGCACTCAGCGATCGCCCTTCGCCTAAAGCCAGATCCGTAATCCGTTGATTACCCAACACAATACCTCACCCAAATGACCGGCCAGCCGGATCACCGCACCCTAGCGATCGCACCTATCCGCATGTGAACCCAACCCATATGATTACAGGCTTTCAAGAATTGTCACCGCCACCCAGTAAGCGAATTCTACGGTCAATCGCCCCACGCCTTAAAACAGCGATCGCTGATCCACCTCACCATGATGCCGCTGGGAGTGCCGAGACTCCAGCTCATGCAGCAGCTTTTGGGAATCCGTGTTGTTCAGCTTCGCCATCGGTAGGCCAAGGTCATCGGCGATCGCCTAGTAAACGCCGATAGCAATCATGATTCCTTCTTGAATCTGATGCAAAATCTCTGGGGTCACCTTGTTGCCATAGGGTCCCCGCTCTAGAAGGATCTTCTTCACCGTTGTGATGCGATCGCACAAGGCAAGCGAGTTTTGATTCAGACCTCCTTCTCCTTTGGGGACAAAAATGCGAGTTGGAGCCTGTGGACCTTGGTGGGTTGTGAACGGAACGACCAAGACAGTAGAACTATATTGATTTCTGTAGTTTTCGGACACCACCAAAGCAGGTCTCTTTTTCGAGTCTCCTGCGGACTTTACAGCTTTACACAGATAAATTTCTCCTTGCTCAATCATCTGCGAACGCAGCCTCTAAGTTCTCAGTGGCAATCTCAGTCCAAGTTTCTTCTTCAGAGGATTCCTGATGCTGAGAGTAAAACTGCTGTAGCTGACGGTCAATTAAATGTCGCTTGTAAAATCGCATGGCTGACTCTACGAGTTCTGAACGACTTTGATGCTCGTATTGCTCCAAATCCTGCAGTAGGTCCTTATCCACAGTCACCGTAATTTTGGTTTTCATGGCTACTCAAAGTTTTATCTTATTAATTATAAGATGAATTATCTTGCTCCTAAAAATAGATAATCTATCACGGGCTTTTACAATGCTGAAACAGCACAAATCGCCCTAGTTGGCATTGATTGAGGCTTTTCGAACTTGGGATTTATTCAAATGCTCGCAAAACTGCTGAAAAGCCTGAAAGTCTTGTTTGACTGCCTTTGTAGAAGTGACATGGAAAGCAGTCGCTCGCAAAATCACATCTCGACCTTGCTTGATCACTGTCAATTCTCCGCCCGATGAGCAGGAGAGAGCATAGGTCTGTCCTGCATACACCCGCTCGTTAGCAAGGGATTGACCCACAGCATTCAAAATCTGATGAGCATCCCGGATCATTTGGGCGATCGCTTGTGAGTAGGTCGATTTATCTTCCTCCATCGTGTGGATGGCCTGCTCTGACAGTGGCACCCCCTGCTTAAATTCCTGACCCACCTCCTGAATGCGGTCCAGGTACGGTCGCTCCAGTGCCTGGGCATAAAAATACCAACAGCGAAGGCGATTCAGGGTATTCTCATCCACTGGAATCTCGGCATCTGAATCAACCAGTTCCTGTAACCCCTTTTCAGGTTGGTCTTCAGAGACTGCATCCCGTTCTAGCGCTTCATTATCAAAGAGTTGAGCGATCGCCGCCTGCACCTCAGGAGAAGGGGCACACACCGCATCATGTTCCCAGTCCATTTCCACCGCATTCCAGTCCCAATCGCGATCGCTGGAGGCCAGGGACTCTAGATCGACAAAGGTTTGTTGATCCTCGGACTTTAAATCCTGCTCCTGTTCCGTCTCAACGGATGGATCGCTGACGCCTTGCTCGTCATCCTTGAAAAGCCCCAATTCCTTGTTAATTTCAAACTGACGCTGCAGCTGCTGCTGGTATTCCTGCTCATATTCGAAGGGTTTATCGATTTCCTGGGAAAGCGTAGCCAGACTGGCTTCGGACTGCGCTAGCTTTTGCTCGGCCAGATACAGAAAGTCAGGAATTTTATCCAACGTCGATTCAAAGCTACGCATCAAGGACTGGGGCGTATCTCTCATCTCAGGTTCGTAGACCGTACTGCTGGGCGATCGCAGTTGGAAAGTACCCCCCCACCCTGTCACACGAGCCGCCAGTTCAAAACCGGCAAACTGGCCCAAGGTTTGCGTCCCAGTCTTACCGCTGGCGATCGCCTGGTGCATGAAGCTGAGTAAAATCGCACCGGCTTCCTTGCGCTTGCGGTAGACCTTTGAGCCAATGCTGATGTGAAAGGCATCCCCCTGGGTGGGCTGGCGCAGGGTCAGGTCCTGCTGATACCGGCGGATTTTCTCTTGATAGTCAGCAATCACACCAGGCAATACATTCAACTGCCGCTGGGCCGTATACCGCTCATTCATAAAGACCTGCTGATAACGGGCCAGCTCACTGACCCGGTTATCCACATTGGCCTTTTCAATAATTAAGAGATTCCCCGTGGCGATCGCTTTTACCTCATCGAAAGTCAGCGCCTGAGAGGAAATATCATCCACAGAGCGGGCCGCCGTTTCCCCGTTCATCACCTGAGCCACCATTTCCGCTTTTCGAGCCAGGGTTTGCCAAGAGTAAGAGTCAAAGCCTAGCTGACCGTCTCGGCCCTGGGTGACGTAGGTAAGAATCATCACCTGGGGGTTCTGGTTTCCCTGACGTAAAATTCGCCCTTCCCGCTGCTCAATGTCGGCAGGCCGCCACGGCGGATCCAGATGGTGTTCGGCTATCAAGCGAGTCTGAATATTCATGCCGACTCCACATTTCTCGGTGGATCCCAGCAAGATGCGTGTTTGCCCTTCCCGCAGCCGCGTATACAGAAGCTCTTTATCCTTCGAAGTAGCCGCATCGTGGATAAAAGCAATGTCTTCGGCGGGAACCCCACGATGAATTAATCCAGCGCGAATATGCTGATACACGCTGAAGGGCACTGGCTCATCTTCCTTCCCCTGCTTCGGGGTTCCCATATCGCAAAACACCATCTGAGTGAGCTGCTGTTTCGCCGTGGCTTGCCAAATCGCATGAATATTAGCGATCGCCTGATTCACCTTACTGTGAGGATAATCGGGTAGTTGGGGGGCAATCAAACGCGGGTCCAGCGCTGCTCGCCGTCCGTCCGTGGTCACCCACAGCATGTTGTCTTCATCGGGCTCGACGCGCTTGGCCGCCACAGCCTCGGCCCGTTCTATGAGTCGGGTCATGTACTGCAGCTGCAGCGGAGAAGCACCACAGGCCAGGGTGAAGCGCTCCGCCTCCGGGCGGGGGAGTTTCAGTTGTTCGGCGGTTCTGATATCAGCCACATCCCGAAACAGCGTCATCAGCTCTGGGACATTGGTAAATCGCGTCAGACGGGTCTTGGTCTTGAAGCGCCCTGTTGGGTCAATTTCAGGGGCCGTCACTTTCTCGGCAAAGTTCCCCACCCAGGCATCAAAGCTGTTGATCTTCTTTTCTTTCAGGGTCTCAGGCTGCAGGAAGCGCTGCATGGTGTACATCTCAGCAATACTGTTGCTGATGGGTGTTCCAGTTGCGAAGATGAGCCGCCCACCCCGACGACGGACCAGCCGGGTTTTGATCAGCGCATCCATGGCTCGTTGGGAGTTTGTATTGCTCAACCCAGCGATGTTCCGCAGCTTTGACGCACGACCGAGGTTTTTCCAGAAGTGGGCTTCATCCACGAACAGGGCATCAATTCCCAGTTGTTCAAACGTGACACCATCATCTTTGTTCGACTGGTTTACCTTGGCAAGTTGCTGTTTGAGCTTTTGTCGTTCCCGCGCCAGCTGTTTGACTACCCCATTCCCACGACGGGTTTCGCGCTCGCCCAAGATCTGGTTCAGCTCGTCCAGCTGATCCTGGAGGTATTTCCTTTGTTCTGCTTTGGAGACTGGGAGCCGGGTAAAAGCAGAGTGGGTGACAATCACCGCATCCCAATCACCGGTGGCGATCCGGGCCATGAGCTGCTTGCGCTTATTTTTCTGCGTGTCTTTTTCGGTGGGAGCCAGCACCTTAGCATTCGGGTACAGCTGATACAGCTCACGGGTAAACTGGCCCAGCATGTGGTTTGGCACCACAATCATCGGTTTCTGGGCAAGGTTCAGCCGACGCAGCTCCAACGCACCCGCGATCATGGTGAAGGTCTTGCCAGCTCCCACAACATGGGCCAATAAGCTCGCGTCAGATTGCAAGATTCGCCATACCGCGTCCTTTTGATGGGGGCGCAGCTCAATCTCTGCACTCGACCCCGGCATCTCCAGATTTGGATTGCGAAACTGGCGCACGACGCTCCCGTTATACAGCTCGTTGTAGAGCTGGCACAGCTTTTCAGAACGCTCAAAGTCCTGCCAAATCCAGATCTTAAACTGATCCTGAACTTGCTGCTGCTTCAGCCGTGCAGCCAGCGTGGGCTGCGTATCGATACTGCGGGTGCCGTCAGGATTGTTCTGGTAAACTGCAGCATCTTTCAAGTTCAGCGACAGCTCGATTAACTCCAAAGCCGTGATCTCGCTGGTGCCATAGACCGAATTGTTCCGGGCATTTGAGCGCAGCTGATAGGGAAACTCAATGGCCCACACCGCATATTCGCTGCTGTGGGAGACTTCGATCTTGGCGTCTTCAGCTCTTACTTCCAGCAAGTCCTGGGCAAAGTCCGCGATCACCTCCGTGGGAATCCAGGGGGCTCCTAACCTCACTTCAATTTCACCCGGTCCCAGGTCACGAGGCTGAACGGATTGCAGCGCTTCAACATTAACCTGAAAGCGCGGATCTGATTGAGCGGCAGTCTGGGCGATCGCTAACTTTCGACGCACCTCTCCCGATAGATACTCGTCTTCGGTCAGCCAGCGGAATGAGGTGGGGTCTTGGAAAACCAGCTTCTGTTGAACCAAAGCTGCTAAGGCATCTTGCTCCCGTTCTCCCAGGAGCTGGGCCATATACCCCGGAACCACTGAACCATATTCGTTCAGCGAACTCAGCAAAGCTTCTTGAGGCGTTTCGGCAGAACGCTTAATCAGTCGGGGTCGAACCGTTCGTTCTGAAAAAACATCGGTTTTTTCCAGCTCACCGGTTTCTTTGTTGAGTTGCTCTAGCGCGATGAGCAACTGTGCATCGGGGTCTTCCTGGAAAGCTCGGATGTTGGCAGTCTCAGAAAGACGACCCAGCCGTTGCACAAAGTCATCGTAGGTCTGATTGAGAATGACTTGGGCTGCTTGCAGCTCATCGTCACTCCCCCCCTGCAACTGCACCTCGAAAACCTGTTGAACAGCATCACGCACCTGAATCATGCCCTTCACACGCTCGGTGGTCTTGCCACGCAGATTCGCTGGATACAGCCAATCACCGCGTCGTTGCCACAGTTCATCGTCCTGGACGCCATAGCCAAATTGCTTAATGGGACAGTCCGGGGAGACCGGAAGCCTAAATTCTGTCCTTTCAATGGGAAGGTCAAGAAAAAAGTTGCGTCGATAGAGATTGCGGGGCAGAGACTTGAAGGCTTTCTGCATAGCCTCGCCAATCTCTTGCCCGTCGGAGACTAATGCCAGACGACCGGGATGAAGTTTATCGTCGGCCAGCTCCCCCAACATCATCTCGGGGTGATGGATATAGTATTCATTCGTCTGCAATACGTTGCCGTCAGCATCTTGAATCGAGGTGTCCGCTAGATCAATCCAACGCTGCTCCTGAGATGGGATATCAGGCGCAAGTTTTTGAAGGATGATGAGATCCGTGGTCACTTCCGTTCCAGCGGTCTCTTTGAAAACCTCTCCAGGCAATCGCATTGCACCGACCAGGTTAGCCCGCTCCGCTAGCCAAACGCGGAAGCCTTTGCCTGATTTTGATTGCAGAGTTCCGGTGCTGGTGATGAATGCGACCAAACCACCGGGTCTCACCCGGTCCAGGGAACGAGCGAAGAAATAGTTGTGAATTCTCAGATTGAGCGCATCGTACTCCGGATCTGCAATTTTGTAGTCCCCAAACGGCACATTGGAGATTGCTAGGTCAAAGGAATCCTTGGGCAGCGGGGTCTCTTGAAATCCCTGCACATAGATTTCATGGTCTGGGTAAAGCTGCTGGGCAATTCGCCCCGTAATCGAATCCAGCTCAATTCCGGTCACCTGAGATTGGCGGGAAAGCTCCATCGGCAGATGGCCTAAGAAGTTCCCAGTCCCCAGCGAAGGTTCCAGAATTCGCCCCCCGGAGAATCCAAGCTGTTGAAGACCTTGGTAGAGTTCGCGGATTACTTCTGGACGAGTGTAATGGGCATTGAGCACGCTCTCAAATGCCGCGTCATACTCATCGCGCTCCAACACCTCCCGAAGCTCAGTCGCAACACCTTGCCAGGAATCCTGAGGCTCTGGATTAAAGATTTGCGGGAGGCCGCCCCATCCCACATACTTCGCCAGCACAACCTGTTCTTCCTCTGTCGCGGGCCGCCCTTGTTTCTCCAGGTCTTTCAGGAGTCTAATCGCCTGGATGTTGGCGATCGCTCGCCGCTTCGCGCCCTGGGGAAGCTTGAAATCAGGACTAAATTGAAAATTTCCCACCTGTCACCCCTAGCTCAATCCATTCAAAAATTCGAGATAGTCCGGGTCCATGTCCTCTTCCGGTTCTTCCGGTATGCCCAGCGTGCTTGCCTCGACGGAGAGAATGAATTGCTGCATCACCTCACTTTCAGCAAAGGCTTCTGCAGATTTTTGCTGAGACCCGGAGGCCAGGTACTGGCAGACAAGCGTCTCATAGGCTCGTTGGGCAGCCTGGCTAATGGATTCCAGAATTTCGGCCCCATCCTTAGAGTTTTGGAGGGAGACATAGAGTTCAGGGGAATTATTTTTGAAATGGGTTAGGAGCTGCTGCTCCCAATAACGCACGGACATTCTGTTAAATCTCCTCAATTAAGCGGCCATCTGACCACTCGCTGCATTTGTTTGATCTGTTATATCGGCCTGTGGACGCTCGGCTTGTTCTTTCCAAAAGGCAAAAACCTGTTCGCGGCCATCGTGGGGCAGAAGGTAGCGATAGACCCGCTGGCGAGATCCGTCTTTGAGCACCTCCCGTTTGACGCACTCCAGCTTCAGGCCCAGGCTATTGAGGAACATCCCTAACACCTGAATCGGGTTGGCGTTATCCGACACTCGGAAGCCCAACACCGTTTTGATGTCGTTGCGATACTGAAATGCCAGATTTTGAAAGGCAATGAGATCCTCATCGGTTTTCCTCAGCAGCCGATCTGGATCCATAAAGGTTTCGATTTTGAAGATTTTCAGGGCTTCCACCTTGCCCGTGAGCAATCGCATATCCTGCAGGCAGATCTGCCCACCGCCCCGCTCGATGTGGCCCGATAGGTGGGTTTTATCCCGGTCACGAACCTGCTGTGGATCGTGGGTGAGGAAATAGTGCAGCTGCAGTTTCCGGTACCATCCGTCGTCGTGTTTGAGCTTGAGTTCGGCGGTGACATCAATGCCGTAGCGGGTTTGTAAATCGTGTTTAGCGTACATGCGTCGTTCTTCATCGGTTTTTGCACGTTTGTCTTTGAGCCTAGCGGCTTCAATGGGGTCAATCTCTGGTGCGTCAGCGATCGCCTGGGCTTCGGATTGGCGATTGGTGTCTCGCTCTTCGGTGATGTCCTGCTTAATCTTTTTGGAGCCATCGGGGTTGGGGTCCGTCCCCATTGAATACAGGGTATGCCCCTCTTCAATCAATCCAGCCCGTAGCGATTCGCGGTAGCGCTGCATCGAGCCATTCACCCGCGCAGCCATCTTGGCCCAGGTGCGTAGGGAAATCGGATCGCTGGCGGCATCCACGTTGAAGTCCACATCCTTGAGCATGACGATGGTGCGTTTCACAAACTGCTGCACCGACTTCAGCAAGTTGCGGTAGTGCAAACTGCCGTTGCCCACCTTGCAAGCGCTGAAGGTCTTGGCCCAGACGTAGCGCGGCACCTCTTCTCGCACCCGAGCGATCGCCTGACGAATCTCTGTGCTGGGAATCGCTCCCTGGTAAATGCCAAAGACCGCATGGAAATGGCCTTTAACATCAATGGAAACGCCGGTGCCCAGGGAGGGGGTCGCAATTACGATGTCGTAATTGAGCAGGTCTTCATTCAAATGGTCGATAATGCCGTAGGCTGCACTTTCCGGGTCACAGACCGTTTCGCTATCGATGCGCAGAATCTTTTTCTCTGGGAATTTCTTGGCGAGATAGGACTCCAGATTTTTGCTGCCCCAGCGAGATTTAGCTTTTTGGGCATCGAGGGCGACGTAGCAGCGTTTGTCGTCCTGAAGCAGGGATAAGATCTTGCCCACCACGGGACTGGGATCCGGGGTTTCGTAGAAATAGACATCCCAGCCGTTTTCCGGTTTGTATTGGTTGACCAGGAGCCAGGGATCCAGCTTGGTATTGGCCAGGGCGAGCAGGTAGTCCACGCTCAGGTCCGAGAGGTCTGCATCTTGCGCGATGATTAATCCCTCGGATTTAATCACCACCTCAATCAACGTTTTCAGGGTTTTGAGGATGGCAACCCGAGTGTGGTAGCAGGTGGAGGAATTCAGAACATGCCAGAGGACCTGTTCCACCTCATCGAGAACGATAATCGCCCCTTTCCAATCGTGAGGATTAAAGCGAGCTTGGGAGTCGGGATGCAGACTGTCGATGCAGAGCCCGTAGCCGAACATGCCGCCGGTCTCTGACTCGCGAACCTCATCGATATAATTGATCCCCAGCTTGGCGCAAATCCCGCGCCCCAGCTGAATTCGGTGACTGATGACCAGACAGCGCCGCCCCTCTTGGGTGGCATCATCAATGCGCTTTTCCAGGGCCGTGGTCTTCCCGGTGCCCTTCGGAGATTTAATCAGGGCGAGTCCTGAGTTTGGAAGGTCTAGCTCACCCAGGTAGCGCTGATTCACAACAACCGTAGGCGTATAGGTCAGCAGGTGAGGCTGATGCGATTGCCATTCATCGACGGAAATGGCCTGCTGATAGCAAGCGTCAAAGGCTTCCGCGCCCTGGGCCACGATGAAGTCATCGACGCCTTTTTGGGGTCCGGGGAGCTGAATGACTTTGACCTGGCTGGCGGATTTTGTGAGCAAGCTGGCGGTGATGCCCAGGTTGGTATTAACCGACTGGATGGTCTTTTGCTTGGTCTCATGGTCAAAGCAAAAGATAAATTCCCGCCCCAGGGTGGCAAAGTGCTGCAGCTCGGGGATCAGCTCTCGTCTCAGAACCGTACCGCTTTCATTCTTGATGGCCCGGTACCCCATGGAAATTCCCGGTAGGGCGATCGCTGCGTAGCCGTTAGACAGCAAACAGGCGGCTTTTTTGACCCCTTCGGTGACCAGGACCGGAATGCTGGGATGCTCCCACACCCACTGCCAGAACCCGAGTTCGCGGTCTGAGTCTCGGATGATCAGGCCGTGACGCTGGGCGATCGCCTCCCAAATCGAGTCTGGCACCCGCAGGAAAAAAGCACGGGTTTTGGTTTTCAGGGGATGCTCGTATTTGATGGCTTTGGGTTTGGCATCCGGGTCAAAGCCTTTCGGCTTTTCGAGTCGGGGGGTATCGGGTTTGAAGCAGCCCCACCACATGTCTTTCCAGTCATCGAGGGGGTCAAGGCCGGAGCACCACCAGCCGCCCTGCTCGGGTTGTTCCATCAGGGTCATCACCCACTGAGGCAATCGACCGGTGTTGAGTCGTTTGATGTTGGGAGAGGAACAGAGAGAGTCATAGACCCGATCTCCGCTCATGGATTGAAAATTTAGGGCAATTAACTCAGGGTTAATGCCGCTTTCGACACTTAATTCCAGAAAATGCTCGGAATTGAGTGTCTCCTCTTGAATGAGAACTGACACGGGTGATTTTCCTTTCAAAAAGATGTATCTATAAGGCTGCAAAAATTTGCAGCACAATCCGTGCAGTGTTAGACTCGTAACATCTGCACCGTCTGAATACGGGTCAACACTGACTCCGCACGTTAGAGACGTGCTCGTCTGGGGGAATCTCAGGACTTAAAATCTCGGTCGCCAAACAGAAGCTTTAAGTCTTAGAGATTGACGTTAAATCCCCATGATGAATTCTAACTACGTTAATACTGGCATTTTATTTCACCTCCTTAGGGTCTAGTTCTAGGGCACAGGGGCTTAGTTGGCTGTAGTTTAAACAATCATTTAAACGTTCATGTTGCAAACCCTGACACACTGAACTTGAAAGCTGCTAAATCTCAGAATACTTGACAATGAGGGGTTCGGCAGAGGTTTTCGGACTTTGCAATATTTTGTATTTCTCGCTTCCCTTCTGATATCCGAATGACTGAGCTGGAGACCGGGCTCACGCATTCACTTGTCTTGAAGGATTGAAGACACCAGCTGATGAGCGAGCTAGGTTCCCTCTGATGTTTAGCCTTGCCTATAAAAGTTTTCTGAGTAGACGTAGGTTCCACGGTTGTGTTTTGTTCTCCTTCAATGATTGATTATAGTTGGCAACAGATTGTTGCTGAACAGAGGTCAACAAGCAGATTTGCCTACTTGTGCAGGCTTTCAAAGCAACGTCGGTTAAGCTAAAGTTGAGATCAGCTCAAAGGATTAACCATTCGATTGGTTGAAACAATACTAAGAGGTCTCTAGTGTGACGTCAAGCCCCGTTGGATTTTTTTATTAAGCGATGCCTAGAGAGCCTTATTTCCCCCGTGATGGAATTATCCAGTTTTCTCGGATTCTTGAGAGGGCTGTGGCTCAGAGTGGTCTGAATCAGCTCGATTTTGCAAGAAAAGCGGGAGTAGGGCAGAGCTCTGTATCAAATTGGGTCTCGAATCTCAGATCCACAGTGGATGATCGTCTGGTGGCACCGAATGCCGGCAACATTATGGTTTTGGCTCAGCATCTCCTTAATCCTCAGACAGGGCAACCCTTCACGCCATCTCAGTTATTTGCGATTTGTTCGGGAGAAAATCGTCTTACTGAGGATCAGCTACAGGAAATTGCATTTGTCCCAACACTGATAGAGCAAGAATCCCGAAAATCTCCGCAGGACAGTAAAGCAAAGGCGGTATCTAGACATTCTTCATCCATTACTCAAAAATACTGGGATGAGTTTGTGATCCCGAACGTTTCGAGGATGCTTGATGTTTATGGGGATCTGCAAACCGATGGCACGACGTCTTTTCAAAGTCGTGATTATATTTATCGCCGTGCTGCCTCTGGAGATGTAGAGATCCTTCCTAAAAGCGATCGCCCACCGCTCAGTCCCTCTAATCTGACGCAAAAAGATGTGACGGTTCTCAATGCGATCGCCGATAAAATGCAAGCGATCACCTCAGACTACTCAACCCTAAAATCGCAGAAACAGAGCATCAAACGCCCCAGAGGTCTTAAACTCTGATCCATGCTCGGTAGGTTTCTTAGGGCTTCTGCAGAAGTGTTTTTAAAGCTTTGTCTACAAAGTTAAATGTAGCTATAGTGATAATCTGCAAAGCCACAATAAACATTTTGTTATAAATTGTATTGACTCTATACTGCTTTGTGCTTAATATGGCAATGTTTTATTGAGTGATGTCTCTATTGAAGTAGTGAGCATAGGTATCAATGGTCCATGTAGCAAAGGTTGTATGTCCTCTGGGTCTAGCAGGTGGTCAGGGAAAAACAACAGTCGCGATGATGTTGGGGAGAGTATTAGCCAGAAAAGGCGTGCCTGTCCTCTTTATTGATGCGGATCCCCAAGCCTCTTTGACTGCGTTTTTGGGGGTAGAGATTCAGGAGGGGCGTCCCACGCTTTTAGATGTGATTACCCAACCTGCTAGTAAAGTTCCGCTGTATACCGCGATCCACGAAGTCCCCAATGAAGAAAATCTTTTTCTGATCCCCGCCAACAACTTCTTGGAAGGGGCTAATCATTTTCTGGCGGCTTCTCCCATCAGCATTCGAGTGTTACGCGATCGCCTGCATCAGGTCGGTGAGGACGACGATGATAAGGTTGTCAATAATTTTGGGGTGATTATTGTGGATCCCCCACCGGAGCGATCGCACTTGGCGTTAACTTCAATGGGCTGTGCGGATTTCTGGGTGATTCCAGCAGAAGCAAACGTGAAGGGTGTGCAATCTTTACAGCGCACGAAAGAGCTTGTTGAGAGTTATCAGTCCGTGACGCAGGGAAAGCTGCTGGGCTGCATTCCCTTTCGAGCAAAGTGGGTTGGCTTAAATCCAACGGGACAAACGAAGGAAAGTATGGGGGTGATGGCCTCCATCATGGGTGAAGACCAGATGTTGCCGCACATTCTTGAAAGTGAAATTTATAAGACGGCAATCAATGAGCAGGTTTTGCCACGGGATTTGGGTAAGCCCGAGCTGGAGTATCCTGTTGACCGCATTGTTGAGTTAATTAAAGATTTTTTGGGAGAGTACACCAATGTAGTGAGTGAGGAGGCTGCGTAGTCATGGGCTTAATGGACAAAATTAAAAGAGAGCAATCGGATCCCAGTATTGTTGTCCCCATCCGTCCCGATCCACTCCAGACAGAAGATGCGATCGCCGACGCAGAAGAAATCCCCTTGCCGGACTCCACGGCAAATGAGAGTTATCTTGCGGATCTAGAGAAGAAGCTTGCGGCTTATCCTGCGATCGCGAGCAAGAAGCTTGGATTACGAATCGAAGAGGATCTTCTTGAGGAAGTTCAGATTTTCTGTAAGAAAAATAAAATTACTCCTGAGACTCTTTTCGAAGCCTTATTTACTCAAACCGTATCCAAAGATTCAGTTTTGAATCGGGTTGTCAAGGATGCTCAAAAGCGCTGTAAACAAAGGACTGAAGCTGGAAATATTCGCTCCATGATAACAAAGTTCAAAAACATAAAAGATAAATAGTGCAAATGCTGTAATTCACTTTAGTGCAAATCCACTTTGTCTCAAAAGTCACAAAGCTCTAAAAATCTATGTTGATATATAGCATTTTGCTCTATCAGGACTGCTAGGAGGTGTGTCAATCGGAATGCTTGAAATCTTTTTAGGAACAAGCTTACAGCCTACGTTTCGCAGGTAGGGTCTAAATATAGCGGTTTACAAAACTAAAACCGCTACCAGCAGAGTATCAAGGCTTACGCTACCGGTAGGGGTTGCCAGGGAGGTTGCGACTTTAACCATAGAGGTGCGAAACGTGGGTGAACATGTCCACGATTTTTAATTTACTCAGTGTTACCTAGGGCACCCCGTGCCTCGAGCATTGAGAGATGAAGCGATCAGTAGGTTGCGCAACCCAAGCGCTAAGCTGGAAGAAAAATTGAGAGCAAAGAAAATGTTGACCCGATTGCTCATTGCATCCTCTATCTTTGC
>NZ_JTHE03000111.1 GCF_000817775.3 Lyngbya confervoides BDU141951 | reverse complement strand
TAATAGGAAACTACATTATCGCTCAAATTCAGATATTGAAAGGATTAACACTGACCCAGGCAACGGAACCAGTGCCAACAGATTGAAACTGGGATTGGCAGTAGCTTTGGGAAAAATTACGTCAAAGCTTTAGAGGCTGCGCAAGAGTTTGACTATGGCTTGGAGAGCCTCTGGGCAGGTTTTTATGCGCCGGGGAGTATGTTCTCTCAGATTCAGCAAGCGATTCTACCGTTCACCATGATTGGTGTGGTGCTTTGGGTGTACGGACTGTATCGAGTCTCTGCTGACCAAGGATTTTGGAGTGAAGAATCGAAGCAGCGGTTTTTATGGCTCTTTTTTGTTGCCATCCTGATCGGTAATGACGGTTACTTGCTCGGTGCTGGAATACGGGTTCTGAACGAGGTTGTGATGAACGTGAATCGTATGGCACTGGAAGCCAGTTTCAACGGGGTTTCCAACCGAGACAATATCCGTAATGCCCAGCTCAACATTCAGCTTGGAATTATCGCGGGTAATTTAAGCCAGAGTTGCTTGAAAAAGACTACAGATGAAGAGAAGAGTGCTTGTCTCGCCAGTATTCAGAGTAAAGCTTTAGCCCAGCTCAAAAAGCAGAACGCCAATTTGCTTAATCAGACGTGGAAAGGTGGCTCCGCGCTCGCAAAAAACGCTCTTGAAGTTACGGTTTTGGCTGGACCCAACCTAGGAGCTATGAGCCTGTGGATGACGGTTTCCAATGCGTTTCTGGTCATTTCCCGAGTAGCGCTCCTGGTTTGGGCCTCATCCGCCCCGCTGTGGGTGGCGATCACCCTGTTCCCCATGAATAGCCGAGGCATCAACATCTTTTTAATGGGGTTCTGGAGTGTGGGGATGATCATCGTTAGCTACACGTTGATCCATGGCTTTTTAGCCTTCTTGATGGCCACCAATATTGGTCTAACTCCCACGATGTTTGCTTTTTTGGCCGGATGCTTGGCCCCAATTGGTGCCGTTCTGATTGCAGCAGGCTCTGCGGTCGGGCTGATGGTCGGTTTGAGTGGAGGTGTCGTGAAAGGCCTTCAGCTAACGGGCAGTGCAGTAGGGGGAGGAAAAGCCTGATGTTAAAGCGCCTTATGTCCAAGCCCTCATCCACTGATAAAACGCATGAGGAGATCCCCGAAGTCGTTGGAATTGATGACTCAACGGCACAGTTTTCCCTGGATGACTTCATCGAAGCAGAGGCCGAAGTCGATCTGACGGTGAGCGATCAAAAAACGGTCAAAAAGCGGATGGATTTTCTGACGCTGTTTGTGATCGGCGCAGCCTTGCTGGGCGGCACCAATCTGCTGCTGACCCTATTAAATATGGTCATGATTGCGCAGGTGGCAGGTAAACCGGCCCCAACCCTAGTGGAGCTGCAGGGCGGAAAATCAATCACCGTCGCCGCGATCGGCTCAAAGGAACGAACCACCGAAGCGATTCAGACCTTTGTCTCCGAAAGCTTGGTGGAACTGTTTGACTGGCGTGGGATGATCCAGTCCCCCGATAGCCGAGATTCTGCCCCGATTCCAGATCCCGGTGTTGAGATTGGGGGTGGTCAGCGGGTTACCTATGCGACCTGGGCCGCCTCCTATCGGTTTGAAGATAGTTGGCAACCAGAACTGCTAAAAGCGATCGCCACGATGACGCCGCAGAGTTTGTTCAATCAGAGCGATCGCCGGACGCAGGGATTATTGGTGGTGCGTGAAATGGGCCAGCCGACAAAGACGAATGAGGGTCAGTGGCAAATCGATGTGGTGGCCAACCTGATTCTGTTTGAGAACGGGGACAACGTGGGTCGGGCGATCCCCTTTAACAAAAAGGTAACGGTAGCTGCCGTTGATCCCCCAGCTTTTTCGGACGATCCCAGCGAATTACAGACCGTGATTTACAACGCTCGTAAGGCCGGGATGATCATCCAGTTCATGGAAGATCTGAAAGCTTAAGTGAAATCCAGAATTTCCTGACTATAACCGTGTGTTGCTTTGGAGTGAGAGATGGACGAACAGGACTTAAAAAAATGGGCTGACCCGGATGAGATTGAAGCTCAAGAATCCGGGGGATCATCTCAAGATCCGAGACCAGAAGTTTCTGCTAGTGCAGCAAGCGATCGCACTGACTCAGACTTTGCAGACGATACGGAAGTAATCATCAGCCAGCCCAAAACCCCAGTCTGGAAGCGAAACGAGATTAAACTTCCGGTCGTGACCGGTGTAGGTCTCCTCGTTGTGTTCATGGGTTATGCCTTCATGCGAGGGGGTCAGTCCCACCTTCAGACCCAGCTCCAGGCCGACCAAGCCCAGAATTCATTGCCGACCGGTGATCCCCAAACCCCGGCAGCTGATCCGAGCGCCTCTGAAAGTGCTGAAGTGGCCAAGTTGAAAACTCAGTTGGCACTGGGAACGCAATCGGAGGAAATCGCAGCCCTGAATCAAGAGCAGAACCAGGCCCAGTCGCCTCCCCCTGCGTCAGTGGTGAAGCCATCTGCTCCCACGACCGCCACCCCAGCTGTTTCCCAGCCACCGGCCAGAGTGACCTATGCGCCACCGCGACCGCCGATCAACTATTCACGCTACACCACCCCGGTGCAGCCTAGAGTCTCCGCACCGCCTCCACCCGTGAGAGTTGCGATCCCTTCACCCGCGCCGGAAAATCTCCCAGCAGATCCCCCGATCCAGGAGACCACCTTTGTCAGCTATGGCCGATTACCGGGTGTTCCCAATGCTAGGGGTAGCAGCATCGTAAATCGTGCCGATAACACCGGGGTTATCTACACCAGCGATCGCCAGCGACCAGCTCCACCCCAGCGATCGCTTGCTCAACAGCAAACGGCTTTTCTCTCCGGCGATCGCTATGCTCAGATCCCACGGGGAGCCAAGTTGAAAGGCCAGATGCAGACGCCGGTGATTGCAGAACCGGGCCAGGAATTCTTGGTGGAGATTACGCAACCCGTGGCCAATATTCCCCAGGGCAGCTACGCCACCGCCTTGATTGATCAAGTGTATGGCGATGGCCTGATGCAAGCCTCGATTCGTGGGATTGTCACCCCAGAAGGACAGCGGTTCATGATCCCCGAAGGTTCGATGCAGGTTCTAGCCTCTAATGGAAAACCCCTGGTTGCTAAACGGATGAAGGGGGGTCCCAACGTGGCCAAGATGATTGCCAATGTTGCTTTGGGTGCGATTTCTAATGCAACCGGCACGCTGAACCGTCCGAGAACGCGATTCAATGCCGAGAACGGATCAGTCTATGAAGATTACGGGGACGCTAACCTCACCGCAGCACTGCTCCAGGGGGGGGTCAATTCAGTTCTGCCGATGATTCAGCAACAGCAAGCTGAAATTCAAGAAGATTTAGCCGGAAACCAAGGCACCATACGATTTCTGAAAGCTGGAACTCACGTCTACTTGCAAGCCTATTGATTTATCATGCGGTCATTTTTTCCTGTCACGGTTGCCGTTGTTGCAACCTTTTCTGCCCCTTTCATCGTTCAAGCCCAAGTCAATCCGACCCGAACGATTACAGTTGCACCGGGGTATGGTGTCACGATTATTCCAGCCGTTCCCGTGTACAAAATCTGGGTAGATGACGGATCCCGTCTGGGTGTTGACTTTGATCGGCCTCCCGAGGAAGGCGCGACGATCATCCACGTCTATCAGTCTTCCAAACAGAGCAACACCTTCAGCTCGGATGGGGGAACCATGCTCACCCTGGTGTCTGGGGATGGTCAGCTACAGAAGATCGCGGTGAACTTCAGCAATGGCAAGATTCAGCAAAATGTCCTCGACCTCACCCAAGCCTCCTCCACGCCCAGCACGAAATTTGCCGCGCTCACTCCCACGGTTCAGAAGAGTCGCATCGAGGTGATTCGTCGCGGGTTAGACCGAGCGATCGCGGAAGGATCTATCCGCAAAAACAGCGACTTGGAGAATGCTGTCGAGGAGTTTCTGGCGTTGATGGCTCAGGGGAAGACCTTGGAGAGTGCATCCCAGCAGACCGGGGTAATGCTGGAGGTGATTGGCAAGCTGGCCAAGATGGGCGTTGAAGCCGAGGGCTATCAGCTTGATATTCCCGATGAAGAGCAGCTCCAGGTCAAAGCCGGAAAAGTACAGCCAGTGGTCTTTACCCTGAAGGATTTCGAGGAACCGACCCGCAAACTGAAGCGCAAGTCAGCCCAACGAATTCAGCCGGATCCCGCGATCGCCTCCGAACCCAAAGCTGCGCCTCCAGCAAAAGAGTCTCCCACCGTCGATCCTCCCTCACAAAAAGCGATTGATCCTGAGTCAGAGCCAGCTGAGGATTTGCCCGCCCAGCCTAAAACATCCCCATTTGAGCAGACTGCGATCGCCACTCTACCGGGCGGGATGCCCACGGCTAAACAGATTGAGCGAGGGTATCAAGCGTTAGTTAAGGAAGGAGAACTCAAGCCTTACTCGCAGACGGGGCGCAACGTTCAGACCCTAATTCGTCGGGTCAAATGGGGAGAGTCGCCGACCTTTGCCGCTCAAGAAAGCAATGTTGAGCCGGTGTTGGTTGCTCGCCTCATCGACCTTGGGGAACCTGGACCCACTTTTAAAGATCCACACGGTCAAGCCAACGCCATTGTGCGGGGGTTAGCGGTGGCCAATCGAACCGGAGAGATTGGCTACTACTCCTATCTGAGTAGCCAGGTGCAGACGGTGGTGCGCCGCCTGCGTCGGGGCGCGAGTTTAGAGACTGCGCTGCAGCGGTCTGGCGTGACTCGTGCCAACGTGGACCGCTTGCTCCAACTCGGGAACTATGAGTCACCCGTTGCGCCATGAAAGCTGCTTTGAAGTTTATTCGGGTATTCTTGCTGAGTTTAGTGCTGGTGATCGGTAACCCGTTGTTGAGTGCTGGTCTGCAGAAGCATGGCCACTATCCATTCCAAGAGTCGCAGTCAGCCCAAACCTCGGTGGGAGATTACTATGGCCGCACTGAATATCTGACCCCTGATGCAGCCGCTGCCTTCCGATCCATGCAGTCCGCGGCTGCTCAATCGGGGATTAATCTGGGGGTGATTTCTGGCTTTCGCAGCAGGGCAGATCAAGCGACGCTTTGGCAACGGCAAGTGAGTCGCCAAGGGAGTGAGCAGTCCGCCGCTCACTGGTCCGCGCCTCCCGGTCATAGTGAACACCATACCGGCTATGCCCTGGATATCCGAGACCTGTCCCAACCCCAAACCGATCTCAAACAGTCCTTTGAATCGACCAGGGCCTATGGTTGGTTACGACAGAATGCAGGGCGATATGGATTTGAGCTGTCCTTCCCTCCCGGCAACGCTCAGGGGGTGAGCTATGAACCCTGGCACTGGCGGTATGTGGGAAGTCCTGCCGCCAAATCGGTGTTTCGTCAGACGGTAGCAGCAGCAGCACCTCAGGCTGTTCCTGACTCAGCGCCTGCTCCGACTCAGCCCAACCTCAATGACATGAGTTTTGGAGACTTTAAATTAGAGGAATCAGGGGCGATCGCAGCGCTTCCCGAACTCTCCGCATCCCTGAAAGAAGCGGATGCTACGACCCGCTATGAATGGGTCGAAGGAGACAGTCTGGCCAATGTCCTGAATCTGGGAGATATCGGGTATTTGAAGCCCGAGGACATGACGATAGAAGAGGTGTCCAAGAAGACGGACATTGACCTAGAACAGGTGGCCCTCTCTAATGTGCAGTTGCTGGGACTGCAAACAGTGGGGAGTCTTTCTGAAGCCATCCCAGGACTCCCGGATATGCCGGTCAAGGCCATTCAACCGATCGCCGATCTCGTTGAACGGGCAGGCAAATCCTACGTCAAAGCCTGGTTGCTCAAGAATGCTGATGCGCCTCTGGCCAAACTGTTGAAAGTGGACCCCTTGCTCAAGGATAAAAAGCTGAAGGACCTGGCCTTGGAGCAGTTTGGCATTGGTGCGATTCCAGGTCTCAAAGAGACGCCCATCGGTAACTTTAAAGATTGGCAGAAGGCCAAGATTGCCGATATCCCAGGACTAGAAAAACTTCCCATCAGCCAGTTCCCGCTGGGGATGGTCCTGAATCCCAGTTCTGTCGTGGGAATTGTTGATGTGGTCTATGGGCCAAATGAATCGACAGCCTCCTATAAACCGATTACCGGCAGTGAAGCCGAGGGATTTAAAGTGCCCTGCCTGCAGCAGAACTGTGCCTATCTTGAACTGCGCGATCCGCTAGGGAAAGATGCGCCGCTGCATCAGGCTCGCTGGATTAAAGGGGGCCAGCCCGAGGTTGGGGGGCAAATGGTGAAAGGTGGATCGGGATTGTTGGGGACAGCGTTCGGCGGGAAAGAACCGACAGGTCGGATGCCCTTTGGTCCCACCTCCAACATGAAGGTGGTCCTCACCGACGCAAATGAGAGTGAGGGAACGGCCAAGCTCAGCATTTATTTACGGGTGGAGAAGGAACCCTTTGGCAAGACGCCGTTTATCTTTGGCCCGATTCCGTTCATGACGGTGAAAGAGGGGGATTCAATCCCGGTTGGCATTGAGGGTCAGTCCTCCTTTAGCGAGCCCAACGTAGAAATCCCCGACTCGATCCGCCGCGAAATTGACCAGGTCAATGCTCAGTATGGTGAGACGGCCAGCAGCGATTGCACGGATGCAGTGATGAAGCAAACCGATGGCAGCTTGACCCCCTTTGCTCAGACCTACGTACCGCTCCTTTTAAAAGAAGCCGAAAAAGCCAAGCTGTCGGAGAATCAAACCGCCTACGTCCTGGCCACGGCTCGTCATGCCTCTGGGCTGGGCAAGTATATGGAACAACTGGGCGATCGCCAGCCATGGGGAAACTACTACGCCCGAGGCTTAGTGGGATTGACCGATGAGGCCAACTACCAAAAGTGGTCGGACATTCTGGGGATGGATTTGCTCAGCAATCCTGATCTGGTGGCCCAGCCGGAGATTTCAGTTCGGATCTTGGTGGAGGGTATGAAGCGCGGAGCCTTCACCGGCTACAAGCTGGATGACTTCATCAATGGCTCGCAGGTGAATTTTTACGATGCTCGTTCGATTCTCAATGGCGTTAAAGAAGGTGCTGAGCAGTATGCCAACACCGCTAGCCAGTATCAACGTGCGTTGAAAAGCTGCATTGGGTTTGCCGGAAGCTGTGATGGCACCAGCAAGATGGCGATGCCGACCCAGGGGAGCTATACCAGCGGATTTGGCTATCGAATCCATCCAGTGTTGGGGACCTATCGGTTTCATTCAGGAGATGACATTGGCGCCCCCACCGGCACCCCGATAGTCGCTGCCGACTGCGGCAAGGTGGTCTTGGCGGAGTGGGAAGGCGGCTATGGCAACTCGGTTGTGATTGAGCATCGCAACAAGCTGTTCACGCGCTATGCCCACCAGTCGGTCATGACGGTGAAAGTTGGTCAAAGCGTGGGTCGCGGTCAGCGGATTGGGTCGGTAGGTTCGACGGGGCGATCCACGGGTCCCCACCTTCACTTTGAAGTCCGCAAAGGTGGTTTATACGGGGAAGCTCAAGATCCCAAGAAGTACCTATGAACAAGCTGAGATTCAAATATTTTGTGATGGGGTTGGGCCTGGTGCTGGCGATCGCTCTGTCCATTACGGTGGGGAGCGTGTGGCCCAAGTCCCAGCCTCAGGCCGTCGAAGGTGAGCTGCCGTCATTGCTTGCGGTGAGCCAAGGGAATTTCCCCGTCAATCAACTTTCCCCAGACCTTCCGGAAACACTGAAGCCTTGCTTACCCGAGCAATTTGCCCGAGCGGAGTTACTGGCAGAGTTGGAGCAAAACGACCAGCATCTGTATCACGTTCAGGTGACCTATGGTGATGATGTTGCTCAGCCGTTGATTGCGGTGCAGGGCGATCGCTGTCAGGTGCTTAATCCTCGGGATGAGAACAATGCGGATGTTCCCCTAAGCACAGTGATTGATGAAGAAGTGGCCAAGACACTAGCCCTGCAGCGATACCAGCGTACCTTCGAGCAGGTGGGGGGTAAAGATGAATTTCAGAAACTGCTGAACGAGGAAGCTGAAAACGCGGAAGCAACGGTTTGGATTCCCCAGGAAAACTATGACGCCTTGCAAACATTGGGGATTTCAATGCCGGATAACGTTCAACCCACACAAGAGGTTCCGGGAGGTCAGCCGTGAAAAAAATGGTCATCATTGCTGGGGGCTTGTTGTTGGGTCTGCTTCTGGCGATCGCTAGCTTTAGTCGCTTTGTACCATCGCCATCGGCTCCTGTGGTTGAAAATTCAGTGACCCAGTTGGCTCAGAATTTAAAGTCGGCGACTCAGGTGCCGCTGGCTTTACCCAGTCAAGTTCCAGCCGCCCAGACCTATTACAGCTCGATTGCCGAGGTGCAGTCGGATCGCTACTGGGTGAATTTAGATGTGGATCGGGATTGCTTGGGCGTAGCTAACTGCAACCTGGGCGCTGTTTCGGGGGAAGTGGCTTCCCTGCAAACCATTGATGAGCAGTATGGCAATCTGGAAGGATTTAGCCCTCCGCTAAAATCCACCAATCTAGATCAGACCGTCACGCTTGCTCAAGGAATTCAGGGCCGTTTTATCCCCTACGTCTGCGGGGCCAGTTGCTCAACTTCTAAGTTGGTCTGGGGTCAGGATGGCTATCGCTACTTGGTGAGCTTGCAGGCCAGAGTCGTTCCCGATGACCAGGAGGTCCAGGCCCTGATTACGATGGCCAACTCTGCGATCGCCAATCGTCAGCCGTGAGTCAGCCTGCAACTACCCAGACGGAACAACCGGCGATCGCCCAGGAGCTGGTTCAGCCCTTTGCCGATGTCTTTGTTTCGCCGTTGGGAGTACTGCTGCTGGGAGTGGCGGGTCTCTGGCTCTGGTCTTCTTTGGCTCAGATGCGAAGCAAGAAAGGGACGTTGGCGCGGGGAACCTTAGCCCAAGGAAAACATCGCACTGCTGCCCGCAAGAAAGCGGTGAAGCTGATGGCGGCTCGCAAGCATAACGAGGTGGCCCTCTACATCGGGACTCCCAGAGGCGCGACCTTTCACCGCACGGGAAAAAAATGGCGGATTTATCTACCCGAAGATCCCAAGACGCTTTACATCCCTGGCGCAGAAGCCCACATTGCGGTCGTCGGGGCCACGGGATGCGGCAAGAGCTTCAGTGCCATTAACCCGATGGTGCGATCCGCGATTGACCAGGGCTTCCCGATCCTCTACTTCGACCTGAAATATACGGCGGATAATCCCAATCCCTCCTCGGGTTTCATGGGCTACGCCCGCGATCGCGGGTATCAGACCAACGTGTTTGCGCCGGGGCTGCCGGAGTCCTGCCGCTGCAATCCGCTGGATCTGCTGCGAGATGAATACGATGCGGAGATGGCCCGTCAGTTTGCGGTGGTGCTGCAGAAGAACTTCTCCCCGGCCAATGCCCAGAGCAATCCCTTCTTTGACCAGAATGCCCAGAAGATGATCCAGGGCGTGATGATGCTGGCCAAGATGGCGGCCTACCCGGATCTAATGACCTCCAGGGCGATCGCTCGGATGCCGAATCTGGTGGAGAGTTTGCTCCACTCCAACTTGCCGGAGGTGATCAAGGCGGTCTTCGACCCGTTGATTTCTTCGGCGGGGGCACCGGAGACAATCTCTGGGATTCAAGCCACGGTGGCCAATCTGCTGGGGAACTTGATGACCCCGAACCTGCTGTCGGCATTGGTGGGTGAAACCACCATGCCTCTAGACTTGGATGGTCGACAGTTCCTGAGTTTTGGGGTGGACGGCCAGCGCCGGGATGTGGTCCTGCCGATGATTGCTACCATCCTGCATCTGCTGGTGAATCGCAATATCCAGCGATCGCGGAAGACACCCTTGGTCCTGGTGTTGGATGAAATTCCGGCGATCTATCTGCCAGCCTTGGCCGACTGGTTGAACCAGGCGCGATCGGCAGGGCTGGGCGTGATTTTAGGATTTCAGAGTTTTGCGCTCTTGGAAAAGCTGTACGGGAAAGTGGGAGCGGAGGAATTGGTCACGGGTTGTACCACCCAGATGATTTTTCAGCTCAATGATAAGACCACGGCAGCCAACTATTCAGAGCTGATTGGGCGAGAAGATGTCCGCTATCACCAGCGATCGCGCAGTCGCGGGAAAGGGAGCAGTGGGAGTTCTCGTTCTCAGCAACTGCAGACCCGTGTGATCCTCGAACCGAATCAAATCACAACCTTCCCTCAAGGGAAGTGCATTGTCTTTAATCGTGGGTTTCAGGATGCCCGAGCGGTTCGAGTGCCTTACGTCGCGCAAATTCAGATTCCCCAGCATGACTTAGATGCTGTTGAAGCGAGCCAGGCTCAGTGGCCTGAGATTCGACAGGGAATGATTGAGCGTGCCCAGTTTAAGCTTCCCAGTAATGAGGATTTTCTGGTGCGCAATCAAGCTGCGACTGACCTGTTGGGGGATGCTACGGAAAATTCTGCTTCGGGAGCGGTCACCAAAGAGGAGATTGCCAACTTAGAAGCGGAATTGGAGTTGGACGAAATGGAGGAAGCCGACATTGATGAAACGCAGTTGCTGCTACAGATGAAGCAACGACAGCTCAAGCCGTTTTGAAAAAGGTGTGAAATCTCTAAAACCGGGACTATAACTTATCAACGTATAAAACGGAGGACAGACCCAATGACAAATCCACGAGTCATTGTTGGGGATTTATTCCCAGAAGAACTGCAGATGATCCGCGATCGTTTGCCGGAGCACCTGCAGGATTTAGGGGCAGATCACATGCAGACGCTGGCGAGCATTGCCGAGGCGTGGCATCTGGAGCCTTTGCCCGCTGGCTATGCACCGGAGATGGTGGATGTGTACGTAGAAGAACAGGAAGACCCGATCCTCAGCTACGAGCATTGGGAGATGAGCGTTGCGAGCCCGGAGTTTTTCCCTGAGAAGTTTACGGTCTTAGCTCTAGAGGTGGATTCTGTCCTGCGCTATGCCCAGATCCGGGGTCAGGAAGTCTTCAACCGTCTAGGCAACGTGGAGCTTCCCGAGGACTTTGCGTTTGCAGCAGCCTAGCCAATTCAGCCTTTTTAAAAATTGGAGAAGAAGCAATGAGTGAGAATCCAGTTCAGCGTTCGGATGCCGATGAGCTGAAGCGATCGGCGGGGGATTTGGTGGGGGCGATCGCCAGCAATCTGGGCCAGCGATCGGCGGGGGATCCAGCAACGGAGCCTTTAGATCAGTTTGTGGATCACCTGAGACAAAATTCTGACTTGACGGAAAACGACGCGATTTCCATTCAGTTGGGACGTCGCAAAGTGTTTCAGCTTGATGAAGCTGGAGAAGCGTCCTACAAACAACTGACCTCCCCAGAGCGACGCAAGATAGCGGCTTTCCAAGAAGGAGAGCCCATCCAGGGATCCCTTCGAGTTTACGTAAATCGTGCCGAGCAGCCTGCTTTGCAGGTCAAAGCTGGTGAGGTTGTTCACAATGAAATCCAGTACCGTTCCGAAGTGCAGCAGCAAGAAACGTCGAGAAACAGCATTGAGCCCCCCGAACAGAAAACAGAGGAACGGTCTATCGTTCAGCAGCTAGAGTTGTTGCAAAAGGAACTGGCTGCGACTCAAGCCGCATTGGAGCAAACCAATCGACGTCTAGCCATGGTTGAGCAGCGTCAGGTGACGTTAGCGAACCCCAAACTCTCACAGTGGGTTAATGGGATTCAGCAGAAGTACCAAGCCCACCTCCAAAAACTGGGCGATCGCTTGGAAAACAAAGTGACGCAGACTCAGCAGGCGATCGCGGCTAAGGTGAATGAAGGGCGTGAGTTTGTTCAAGGCAAAGTAGATCAGGGTAAGCAATCAGTCACCTCCAAGCTGGATGAGGGAAAGCAATTTGTGCAGCAGCGGGTTGAGCAGGGCAAACAGGCGATCGCTCAGGCTTGGATGAAGACGGTGGTGGAACCCAGTCTGGCAAAAATTGCTCAAAGTTTTGGGACTGATATGCCGGATGGGGCCAAGGTCTTCCGAACGCAAGAGTATCAAATCACTCAACAGGGCAATGCGACCCATATTTTCCGCAATGATGGTACAAGAGTGACCCCCGATAATTTGAACGGCAGGGACCAAAAGGTGCTGATGGCGTTGAGTGACAAGGCCGAGAAAATTGGAACACAGCAGTCCAAAAAGGTAACGACGCCGTCCGTCAGAAAGGCGGTCAAACCCAGGCTTTGATAGGATGAGCGTACATTGAAGAGCAATCTCCGACTCCTGGGGCTTGTATGGTTGCAACCGCATCAGAACTCAACATCCAACCCATTGGTGAAAAGCGAGTCAGCTTGCATGGTTTGACCTGGGACGGCTATCAGCAAATTCTGCAGGCCTTGCCGGAAAGTCGAGCGGTTCGCTTAACCTATGACCATGGACTGCTAGAGATCACCATGCCCCTTGAGGATCATGAGTTTGCCCTACGCTTAATTGAGCGCTTCATTATCATCCTGGTCATGGAAATGGGCTTGAAGATTAAGACCATGGGGTCAACAACCATGGGGGGAGAAAAGCTCGATCGAAGTTCTGAGCCAGACTGTGCCTACTACATCCAAAATCAATCCAAGGTGGCAGGACGCAGGGTTGATTTTTCCACGGATCCCCCACCAGATTTAGTGGTGGAGGTGGATATCACCCACACTGATATCGATAAAAACCGACTGTATGCCGGGATGGGAGTCCCTGAATTTTGGCGATATAACGGCAAGCAGTGGCGAATTTATCGGCTCCAGGGGGATGCTTACGAGGAGTGCGATCGCAGTCCTACGTTTTCCTGGGTTAAAAAGGAACTTTTGTATCGTTTTCTAGAGCAAGCCCAGCAAGATGAAATTGAGGCTGAGATTACTTTTCGCGCTCTGGTTCGTGAGCGGTTGTTGCAGCAATGAATTGAAGCAAGGAGATTTTTCCCAGATGACATATAGTTTAGGGCTCAATGCTATGGTGCCAATTATGTAGCTGAGATCACGCAAGGGTGTTTAGGATCGGAATATTCCTGCTAAAAGTTGGAGTGTAATAAGCACTCATGATATTGAGGTTTTGATCAAACCATCTGATTTACTTTGAGCGTTTTGAGTTGTGCTGACTATATAGGAATGGAGACTGAGGGTTCCACAAGCGGTTAAGGCAGTCATCTCCAAGGCAAGATTTTCAGGTGTCGTAAATCTTGATATTGACTATATTGACGCAGCAGGTTAGACAGTTGACGATAGATTTTGGGTGGGGCTTCCATAATGGAGACTTTTAGTTAACCCTGAAGCTTCTCATGAGTTCTGTTCTTTTGTTATCCAAAACCTGTACTTCTCAATCTTTCGAGCTAGATATGTCAGCAGGGTAATCGCATCTAATTTTGTGATCTGTATCATTGACAAACTAAAGTGCCTATTGGATAAAGCTTTGAGGTCACGGTCAAGAATCAAAATCCTCAACCTAAGGCATCGCTATTGTAAAGATTGCTCTTGGGGCA
>NZ_JTHE03000110.1 GCF_000817775.3 Lyngbya confervoides BDU141951 | reverse complement strand
ACAATTCTGGTCAAAAATCAATCAATATGGCTTCAGCTTTGCAAAAATATAACATCAAATCTTGGTCACACCCTTCTTTACCAGGTTTGGAGTATATCGGTTTTTCTCAATTTGACCATCAAAACCAAGGCGTTCATAAACGCTGCCACCTATTCCTGGAACGATCTCACCGTCTGTCTTCCGTTCGCTATCCTTTGCTAAGTAAAAAAATCGTAATCGTCCCAGGCATTTTTCGAGAAAATTAGCCTCGTTCAATTAACTCTCGCTCAACCCCTGCCCCGCTTCAAGCTCTGCGATGGACTCAATCAGACGTTTTGAGCGATCGCACTGGACACTCGACAATGGACTGTTTGCTCGGCGTTTTGCCTGACTTCTCGCCCACAGGGGAAGGTCAGGCTGTCTAGGATCGCGAATTGGGCCAATCCTGAGCCCGATGTCAAACTGGCAAAATTCCAACCTGGGTCCTTTCAGTCCAGCCCGCGATGGCGTTGATGATTACGCTAAGTAGCAGGGTATTCATCGGTAACAGTCTCAGGGGTGTGCTTCAATCGCTCCACCTCTGGCACCTCGTTCGAAACAGGATCGCCGGTTTGTTCCATGGTTGCTTCCACAGCCTCAGGTGGAACTGCTTCGCCATCCTCAGCGAGCTTACGGCGATCGCCTCGTTGCTTCAGCTTCAGCTTTGGCAACTCGTCAATCTCAAAATATTGTTTAAACTTCTCGGTGACCTGCACCGTGTAGGATCGCCCATTGGGGAGTCGCCGCTTGCTGACAAACCCCTGTTCTACCAAATCGCCCACATGCTGATAGGCTCCGGACCCCCGGAGATCCACCAGTTCTGTTTGGGGAATCGGCCCGCGCAAGGCGATCGCTGCCAGGGTGCGCAAAGCTCCTACCCCCAAATCCGTGGGCACAATCGTTTGTACCAGAGTCATATAGGGCTCCCGCAATTGCAGGCTAAATCCGTGATCCGTTTCAACCACCTCTAAGGCGCTATTGCGCTGCGCGTAGTCCTGCATCAGTTCCAGCAGAGCCTCCTCCACCGCTTCCTCCTCGCACTGGGCATACTCCGCGATCGCTTGCAGACCCAACGGTTGAGCCTTCAGGTACAAAATCGCCTCTAATTTGGTGGAGAGTTGGGAAAGATTAATGAGATCAGAATCGGGCATCGCAGGTCAGAAAACTCAGCATTCAGAAAAGATATCGAGGACTATGTTAGGATCTTCACCTGGGCGCTGCTCGATCTTATAAGGTTTTTCCTCTGGATTAACTGATGATGGGCACGGGAGGCTGTAAATCCCGCGCTGTGATCATCGATTTAGTGTGGGAATTCACGGGCTTCGGTGCAGAAGTTGCCTAAGCTCAACGCCTTGGCAACAAATATACTACAGTCCCATCATCTAGTTGATTTCCAGGCCCCCCGATCCAAACCCTTATAGAGAGATCCCTAGGCTGTGATCCCAGAACCATCCCCGGTGCTGGTAAGCCTGAATCTCCAGGAGAGAAGAGGGGCAAGGTCGACGCTCTGAAAAATTCAATACATCTTGGGTACCCAGGGACGTTGGGGAACAGGTGAATACATCATGATGAGGTAAACATGGCTAAACGCCGAAATCCTAAAAGAGAAAAAGCATTACGAAATCAAGCCTACGCTCGCAAGTTTCGCAAGCGAAGCAATAATCGCTATGGGCGTCGATTCTCCAACACCAATAAATCGGATTCTGACAAGTCCGATCAAGAATCCGAAGACACCCAAGACGCCAGTGCGAGCGCCAGCGACTAATTGAGCGCTAGCCTAAGTTGAAAGTTCTTTCCTTTGCTGAGGTGGTGGGGTGAACCCCGTCGCCTCTTGTCTTTTAAGGCTCTGTTTCCAGTTAGGCCCTGGTTCAAGGTGGCTGTCTGGGCTGAGGCAGACTGATCAGCTATGGGGTCCTTCGCCAATGTCCGGTTTTGCCGCCCTGTTTCTCAAGGAGCTGAATCTGTTCAATGACCACGCCTTTGTCAAGGCCCTTCGTCATATCGTAAAGGGTGAGGGCTGCCACTGAAACGGCGGTCATGGCTTCCATTTCCACACCGGTTTCGGCCTTTGTTTTGATCGTTGCCTGAATCATAAGGCCCGGAAGCTCCATCTCTGGACTGATATCCAAAGTGATGCCGGTAATGGACAGAGGATGACATAGGGGGATCAACTGCGCGGTTTGTTTTGCTGCCATGATGCCTGCCAGTCGTGCGGTGGTGATCACATCTCCCTTGGGCGTTTGACCAGTGAGTACCGCTTGCAGGGTTGTTGCTGCCATGCGTACTCGCCCCTGGGCAGTGGCTTGGCGCTCGGTGGCGCTTTTGGAGGAGACATCTACCATCTGGACTTGACCCTGGGTGTCTAAGTGTGTCAGGGATTGGGAGGAATTGGATGGGGGGTGACTCACCATGGGGGCTAAAACTTGTAGAGAAAGCGATCGCTTTATGTTAGTATAAAAACCTCGTAAGGGCTTGTAGCTCAGTGGACTAGAGCACGTGGCTACGGACCACGGTGTCGGGGGTTCGAATCCCTCCTAGCCCGTTCAAGGTGAGCTGAACTGCTGTGACTGGCGTTCAGCTCATTTTTTATGCAGGAGCAGTGGAATGTCGGTTGGCCGCCATCTGTTGACCCAGGACGGATCCTATACGTTTTATTCCGGAACCTTTGGCGAAAGTTATCACACAAGGACCGGGGCAAAAACGGAAGCCTTTGAGAAGTTTGTCAACACGACTCGCATTCGCACCGTCGCGCTAACCGGAACGGTGGCGCTACTGGATGTGTGTTACGGCCTGGGCTACAACACAGCGGCGGCAGTGGAGACCATTTGGCAAATTAACCCCCACTGTCAGATTCAGCTCTACGGATTGGAATTAGACCCCACGGTTCCCCAGGCCGCGACGAAGCTAAAAACCCATAGTGAGTGGCCGAAACCCATTCAAAAACTTCTTCTGGATCTGGCCTGGAAGGGATCTGCATGGAGTGATCGCCTCCAGGCGGAACTACTGATTGGCGACGCTCGCGCCACAATTCAAAGTCTATTGGCCCGCTCTTTTCAGGCCGATGCGATTTTTCTAGATCCCTTTTCACCCCAGCGTTGTCCTCAACTCTGGACCGCGGATTTTTTTGCCCAGGTGGTTCGCTGTTTAAAGCCCATGGGAACCCTGGCCACCTATTCGCGGTCGGCAGCGGTGCGGTCGGCCTTGCGTGCGGTGGGCCTTCACCTGGGGACGGTGCCAGTTGTGATGACTCCACGGCCCCTGGCACACCACTGGTCCCAGGGGACCGTGGCCCGTTGGCTTGCGGAGGATTTGATCCCCCTGTCGACCATGGAGCTAGAGCATCTGCAAACCCGAGCCGGGATCGTTCTGCGAGATCCAACCCTCACGGGATCGGCCGAGGAAATTTTGGCCCGTCAGCACCAGGCTCAGCAAGTTTCCAGCCGGGAATCCACTTCAAGCTGGCGTCGACGCTGGAAAATTCAATAGGCCAACGGCTATCCGTCTTGGCTGGAAAGTTGAGGGGGGGGATTGAGACGGTCCAGGTAGGTTTGCCGGGGGACATACAGGCGACAGACCACATCACCGGCTAGATCGCGGCTAAAGGGAATCAAAATGCCGTAGCGATCTACGCGATTGCGATCGCGACAGTTATAGACCTCCCGAGGCCGGACCTCTCCGTCAACGCTCACAGCAGCCCAATATTCCCAATAGTGTTTGGCGCTGCGTTTCATCTTCAAAATGCACACTTCATGGTCGCCCACGGACTGACAAAGCTGAGGCTTTGCCTCGACCTCAGGGGCCATGATCCCCCACAGAAGGAGGATCAAAAGCGCAGCAACGGCTTGAGTAACGGGACGAATCATAGGGGCTTGGGCGTTGATGGGATAGGGGGTCTCTAAAACTGGTGTTAAAAACTGGTGTTGTCGGGGCGGTCGCCGTGGCTTGTATTCTTGAAAACGACGGCTTTAATTGGCGTGAGTGACTTCTCAAAGATGTCCCTCTGCCCTTAATATTAAGAGTGCTGTTGTGCTTAGATACCAGTATGGCTTTAGTTTTAATGGCAATTACCCCCTCCCTTAAGGGATTTTTCATTGGCCTCTTGGCCGGTGGTGGTGTCCTGGCCGGTCTTGGTGCTGCCTTCATCTTTTTGAGTCAGCAGGACCGGTTTCGCTAGGACACAGAGGGCGGACTGTCCTTGGAATCCGTGGTTGCTTTAATTTCATAAGAATCTCAACTTTGATCTTAAATATCCTTTCAAGCAACAGCCTCCAGCGTTTCTTTTCCGGAACTGCTGGAGGATTTTATGCATTTTAAGTCAACACTTTAGGTGCACAGACTAGTTAAATTGCCTTAGGATTAAGGCGTCGTCTCCCTAGAGTCATTCTAAGGGGCGATCGCGTCGATAGATGCTTGTTGATTAGACTAGAAGGTAGACAGGTTGAGGCATTATCCTCCTTTGCCGGATACTGAGGAGACAGCAAAATGTTTGAGTCGGCACTGAATCAGGCCGGAATATTAGGATTAGGGTTTAGCGCGTCCCCTCCCCTATTGGGGCAAATCGTGAATGTCGGGTTTGGCCCGGCGGGCATTTTGGGCCTGTGCATTGCGGGTGCGGGTGCAGGTCTCTATTTGCTGCGTTCGATGCGGCCAGAGTTGGCGCGAGACTACGATATTTTCTTTTCGGCCATTGGCCTCCTGTGCGGTGGGATTCTTTTTTTCAATGGCTGGCGCCTAGATCCGATCCTGATGTTTGGGCAAGTTCTCATGGCTGGGTCGGCTGTCTTCTTTGCCTTTGAAAGCATTCGACTGCGGGCAATTGCCACGGATCAAGCCAAACGGGGCGTTCCCATGGTCGACGACGAGCGATCCTATTCCGTTGATCGCGTGTATCGGGCTGAGCTAGATGAAATAGAGCCATACATGGATGAGCGCCCTCCGATGCGCCGCATTCGGGGTGTCCGAGATGGATCGACCTCAAGTCGAGACGCCTACGACGACACCGCCTATGGCAGTGCCTATGGGTCCGGTTCCAATGAGGGTCGCAGTTCGCGACGCAGCGCACGACGCTCCAGTCGCTCCTCCCGATCGAACTACGATTCAACCTCCGAAAGCGACCCGCGCTACGGAGATTCGAGTGGCTATTCTGCGGGGTCCTCTTCGTCCCGTGGTCGTTCTCGTGGAAGTTATGAGGCTGGGGCATCGCGAACGCGTCCTGAGTCTCGCTCCTCCGGTGGAAGCTATCCCGCCCGGCGCAGCAGCAGCAACCGCGATCGCTACTATGAAGATGAGCCGCCGGCGCCCACCTCAAGACGGCGGAGCCCGTCGAACAATCGAGAAGATCGGCGTTACAGCGGCGATGATTACGTCGATTACAAACCCATCAGTGACTATTCTGTGGGTGAGACATCCCGTCGGTCTCGGCGGGGGGGAGGGTCCTCCTCCTCTGACTACGATGACGAATGGGGGGCATCCTAAGCCCACCGTGTTTTAGCGTCGATTTATGGACAATTTTTCAAGGACGGGGAATATCCGCGTCCTTGTTGTTTATCTTGACTGGTCTTACCAGTCCTGCCAGTTCTGATTAAAGATTGACATGGCGGGAAAGGCCGTTGGGTTTTGATTTTGATGCAACTGGGTCTGAAGGGCCTGAAGTTTTGGATTGTATCGGGGCATCGTCTCCACTAGTTCGTAGGGATAAATCTGCTGATCCAAAACAAAGGCAGCGGTGGTGCCAGCGGCTGCTCCGGCAGACCATTCAAAACTCTGAACACGATAGGTGGCCGCACTGATATGACTGGTCGCGATGGACTTCCCCGTAACCACCAGGTTATCAATAGTTTGGGGGATCATAGCCCGTAGGGGAATTTGATAGGGATAGGTGCGTGCAGCTCCCTGTCGTTCGCCAGGCCGCTCTATATTGCCCGGCGATTCTGGAGGACTGTTGAGCATGCAGGGATGAAAGTCAATGGGGTAATGTCCAATGCCTACACTGTCTGGAAACAAACGCGATCGCTGCCGCAGCGCAACTTGATCCACTGAAACCTCGTCCGTGATCACCTTTAGCCCCTCAAGCCCCGCAAGGGTGGTGATTAATGCCTTGTATTCTCGATCTAAAAGGTGGTTTCGATAGAAGGGGGCTCGGAAATTCTGGCGTGAGATATCCACTTCATTAATTTTAAATCCCTGAGGATAGGTGGTGTCATAGCGTCCCACCAGCCGACGACTTTCCCGAATATAGGGGTATTTCGATAGCCCATGTTGGGTTCCCATGGGGCTATCAGGGCCTTGTAAGAGCTTGAGAGTTTTAACTGGACGTTTGTTGGCCTCAGGGATCTTGGCATCGGTTGTCCCTTGTACCCACCAGGAAAAGTATCCTAAGGCTAGCTCCTCGGCGGCCTGCAAACTTTCAGGGCGCAATCCCCCTTGCCATTGCCCCGGATTGAGCTGGCCGGATTCAAGCAGCTGCTGGCGCGTCAGAATGATGTTGTCCTGAGGATTGCCGGGGCCATAGTCGTTGCCTCCGCCCCAGTTTTGCATCGAAATATCGTCCGGCCGGATGGAGGTGAAGTCTGTCCCGGCCACTGCACTAAAGATTCGCCGGTAGGTAAACACAAGATTGGGCTGATTTGCGTAGCGGGGCTGGTCAAAACTGTAGAAGGGCGCGTAGCGATCATAAAATGCTGGAGGACTGTGGGGAACAGGATCCTCAGTGGCTGCCATTGCAAAGGTATAGGTGAGGGCCTGGGTGCAGTAAGGATAGGCAGATTCGCTTGAGGATGAGGGGTTTTGGTAGCTACGAGGATCAATCCCAAGTTCATAGGGAACATCTGCCAGGGCCAGTAGCTCCCCGGTTTCCGTGGCTTCAATGACAATCCAGGGCCGACCCGGCGGTGGCAGAAACTGCAGTCGCTGCTTGCGCAAATGGACTGAATCTTCGACCTGATAGAAGTCCCTCAGCAGCTGAGATAGCGGATAGGTGTTTAACGGTGGTGCATCCGGCTGGGCTGAATGCTGAATTGCCAGGGCACGGGTGATTAGCGTTGCAGATCCTTCAGGGGCCACATTAAGGGACTTAACCACGGTGCGCGGGAACCAGTGTAGCCGACCTCGGCCGCGACGTTCCGCCTGCTGGAGCATCTGGAATAGAATTTGGTGCCCGATCTGTGGGCTGAAGCACACCTCGCTGACCCAGCAGTCTCCAGGACGCGATCGCCCTGTTCGCCGAACCACCTCACGTCTAAACTCCAAATAGCCCCGTGGAAAATACCCTAAGGTTCGCTGCCGCACTGTCTCATCCAGGGCTGAGGTTCCCTGGCTAGAGACCTGCCCCCCCATCCAGTCTGTAATTTCACTCAAGCAAACCGTTCGCCCCTGATGGAGGGCCTCGTAGGCCGCTGCCACGCCAGCAAATCCTCCGCCTACCACTAAAATGTCACAGTTGACGACCAGATCAGACCGGTCAGACGAGTTTGGATCCAGCGGAGAAACGTCAACTTGGCGAGCACTCAAGGGTAAGCTCAGTACCTGTGTGAGTAATAGGGGCAACGCAGATAAGGCTCTGCGTCTAGCTGTAGTATTGAAGTGCGGCTTCGTTAACCCCATTCGCGATGATTCCGATTACGTTGAGCTTGCTAAGCGTGTCGACTGCGCGGTTGAGGTCTGATCGCTTGACTTGATCGACCCGCGCAACCATCACGACCCCGTCGCAGCCGTATCCCACAGAAATTGCATCAACCAGACCCAGTACAGGCGGGCTGTCTACTAAAATTAGGTCATAGCTATCTCGATAGACATCGATAATTTGCTTGATATTATCGACGGTTAGCAGCTTGACCGGGTCCGTTTGTACCGGTCCAGAGGTAATTACATCAATATTTAAATCAGAAAGGGGACTTTGTAAGCGACCATCCACCTCCTCGGCGGTTATGAGGCTGTCTTCCCAGCGCATGTAGACCCACTGGGGGATGCTAAACATCTCGTTCTCTGACAGTCCTCCCTCTAGAAGCGTTGACAGTCCCTGTTCGTTACTGAGATTAAAGATGTGATGAAGCCTCGGCTTACGCATGTCGGCGTCAATGACCAGCACCCGCTGGTCCACCCGAGAGGCGCTGATTGCGAGGCCAATGGCTAAGGTTGACTTCCCTTCCCCAGAGAGTGCCGAGGTAATCATGAGAGATTGATGGGGCCTCTGAGAATTTAAAAGCTGAATGTTGGTGTAAATCAGGTCCATGGCCTCTCGCAAAGGACGCCATTGAAAGATTTCTGGACCCTCTGTTTGCTCCGTCTCCAGCTTGCTGTCATTACGAAAGGGGAGCGCCAAGGGAAAATCACGAGACCCCAGGGGGCCAATTTGGGGGACAGTTCCAAGCACAGGCAGTGACAGCTGCTCATTAAGCTCAGCAGGGCGCCGCACCTTGTCGTCAAGGGCTTCACGAATAAATGCCGCCAATCCCCCAAAGAAGAGGCCGGAAATAATTCCAATCAAGAGGTTTTGCTTGATGTTGGGACTCACCAACACCCCCGGCTGGGGCGGCTCCACAATTTCCCAATTAAATCCACCCTTGGCAATTTCAAGACTCAGTTCCTCCTTCGCGTCTAGGAGTTTCTCAAGGGTGGTTCGCCTGGCTAGAACCTCGGGCTGGAGTCGGCTGTATTGAGCCATGAGTGCTGGATATCGCTTTAGCTCTTGTTCGAGCTGCTCCTGGGTTTGTGTCAAGGAGACATCTCGAGCCTGCTTGCTTGAGACTTCCTGCTCCAATTGGGTAATTGTCTGAATGAGACCGAGTTCATTGGCGGTGACGTTAACTGGCGCTGCCAGTTCTGGAGATGACGTGCCGTTGCCGCCAGCGACACGATTAATTTCAGCCGTTAAGAGCTGGTTGACCTGGGCGAGCTGCTGCTCAAGCTCTCTCAGGGCCGGATGGGCTTCGGTTAGCTCCTGACGCTTGCTGGCTAACTCTAGCTCCAGCTGTTGCCTTTGGGTTTTGAGAGAGTCAATCTCCTCAGATTGATTGACGGCGCTGGTAGCCAGGGTGGCGCTGGGAGAGGCGGGCAGCTGCTGTCGGGCGATCGCTAGGTTGGCTCTGGCTTGGGCAATTTCCGCCTTCAAGGACTCTCGCTGCGCAGTCAGATTACTCAGCGCTGCGGTCATGCTTTCGGATTCTTTTTGCGGATCGATGACGTCATTGGCTTGCCGAAATGCCTCAAGAGCCTTTTCCGCTTCGATAACGCTGCCTCGGACCTCAGGGAGTTTACGATTAATAATTTCCAACCCCTGCTGAATACGTTTCTGCTGCTGCTCCAGGTTATAGCTCTGGTAGACCGCTAGAACCGCATCCAAAACCTTTTGGGTCTTAATTGCATCAATGCTGGAGTAGGAAGCCAAGAGAATCTTGGTTTGAGCATTTTTCTTGCCGCTCTCGGATTGGGCATAGACAGGTTGAACCTGGAGATTCGAGCCAATTTCCTTCACACTGATGGTGGGATAATCAGTGCGAAGTTTATCCACTGCTCGCTGCAAGATTTCAGAACTTTTTAATACATTGAGCTGAGTGGCCAGATCGATTTGGTAATTGGGCTCAATAAAGTCATCCTTGCTGCTCCCCTTGACAGAGGAGTAGCTCGATTCAATTAAAAGCTGGGTCGCACTCTGGTAAATCGGTGTGGAGCGTAGCGTCAACACCACCGTCGTTGCGATTGTGCCCGCAAAAACGCTGATCACCCACCACTTTCGGCGTATGAGGATGGCGAATAGCTGTCCGTAGCCCCAGGACTGCTGTTGTTCCCCAAGGGACTGTGGAGGCAGAGGATTGTTGTGAATGGCCAGATTAGTCACAGCAAAGGTATAAAACTAAAACGACGGAACGCGATCAAGGATTATTGTGAATTTGGGCAAGCCTGGTGTCCAATGCTCCTGCCCTATGGCCTTAACCCTGCAAATCCTTAACCCTGCAAGGTGAGGCTTCTGCTAATCTTGATTGGAGGTCTCACCAGGCGAAGGACCAGAAATTGGCTGACTTCGTCGGCAAGCCGCTAGGTTCAGCAATATTGGGTTCAGAAATAACGAGACCAACGGTAAACCAGTTTAAAGGACCTCAGGGCCCTTCAAGCATAGCCTTAGAATTTCAGTCCTGTCACCGCTATTTTGCGTAATTTTGACGAGCCCTAGATTTCAGTTGGGATCTCCCAGGGGGAATCTCTCCGGCTTGGGGGAAGCTGCATGAGATCATGGGAAGGACTTTTAGTTGTGACTCATAAATCTATGGCGCAGGCAAAGATTGGCATTATCGGTGGGAGTGGCCTTTATAAAATGGACGCCCTCCAGGACGTGCGGGAAATGAATCTTGAAACTCCTTTTGGAAGTCCTTCAGATGCCGTTTTTGTAGGAACCTTGGAAGGAACCTCAGTTGCTTTTTTAGCTCGACATGGTCGGCATCATCATCTCATGCCGACAGAGCTACCCTTCCGCGCAAATATCTATGCAATGAAAAGTTTAGGGGTTGAATACCTGCTGTCTGCCTCGGCGGTGGGATCGCTGCAAGCAGACGTCAAACCTCTGGATATGGTTGTTCCAGACCAGTTTATTGATCGGACTCGTCAGCGAGTTTCGACCTTTTTCGGGAATGGAATCGTCGCCCATGTGAGCTTTGGCGAACCGCTCTGTCCTGAGCTCTCTCAGGTGCTCAGCGAGGCGATCGCCTCGCTGAGCTTACCCGATTCGTCGCTGCATCGGGGGGGGACCTATGTTTGCATGGAGGGGCCTGCGTTTTCCACAAAGGCTGAATCGAATCTGTACCGAAGTTGGGGGGGAACCATCATTGGCATGACCAATCTTCAAGAGGCCAAGCTGGCTCGGGAAGCAGAAATCGCCTATGCCACCCTGGCTTTGGTGACCGATTATGACTGTTGGCATCCTGACCATGACAGTGTCACCGTTGAAATGGTGATTCAAAACCTGCAGCGCAACGCTCACAATGCCCAGAAGGTGATTCGAGAAACAGTGAAACGTCTCAGCCAAACCCCCGTCTCTTCCCCGGCCCATGATGCCCTCAAGTATGCGATTCTCACGCCCCTTGATCAAGTCCCCGATGCCACTAAGCAATCTTTAGACATCATTCTAGGGAAGTATTTGTAGGCAGCCCTGAGATTAGGCGCGTCTTTTCCTAACGTGTCTACCTGGTCTGGGGGCACCATCTCTGGCCCCCAGGTTGAAACTCATGACCAAAATTTAGATATTGTGTAAGGATCCTAAGGATGGCTTGGTTTGTCAAAATTGAGCGGGGCATTGTTCAAAAGTCTGTGTTTGATCAATTTGTTCCGGCTCATAAGGTCTATGTGCAGCAATTAATTGATCAAGGCCACTGCGCAAGAACAGGTTACTGGAGAGAGGCGGCCGGGGGATTGTTGCTATTTCAAGCAGAATCTCGGGCGCAGGCCCAGGCCTTGGTCGATCAAGATCCTCTGATCCTCAATCATTGTGTCGAGTATGAGCTGCATGAGTGGGTAGTGGTGTCTGGAGCGCCCCTTTGAGTACGATTGGCGAGAACCTGGCGGGGGCCATCTCATAGCAGCCATGCCTGCGCCATGAGCGACTACTGGGCAAAATTTCGAGGGTGGTATGGCCTCGTCAAAACTCTTTCTTTGAAAATAATAAGCTGGCAATGGCCAGCAGCAGCCCGATATAGATGATCCCATAGCCAAAATTAAAAAGAAGGGTGGGAGGATCTGGCAAAAGCCCGTAGACTGCCTGATTTTTGAGATCGAGTCGGGATAAGTCCGGAAAAATCAGGTAAAGTACCTTGATAAAGATCTTAAGGCTTCCGGTTTCTACGGATTCACTCAAGGCCACCAGATTTCCACTAAAATGTCCCATGACGTAGACTGAAATCGTCAGGATCGTGGAAATTAGGGCGCTGCTAAAGACACCAAAGAGAAGGGCAACCGCAGCCATGAGCGAGAGCTCTAGAGCCATGAATAGAATGGCAGCTACCAAGCTATTGAAGGGAGCCACAATGCCTCGCCAGGCTAGCACGCCCAGATAAATCACCGTCATGATACCCAAGAGCGTGACCAGGACGGCAGAGATGCCTAGGTGCTTGCCAATCACAAATTCAGCCTTACTGAGTGGCTTTGAAATTAGGACGAGAGCGGTTCGTTTTTCAACCTCCTTATGAATCAGTCCGCCTCCCACAAAGGCGGCGACGGTTAGCCCAATGAGTCCCATCCCCGCCACTCCGACATCCAGGCTGATTTTGGCCTCAGTTCCAGCGGCAACTTCGTTCAAAAACGTAACCGCTAAGACGAAACCCACTGCGTATAGCCCTGTGAGATAGATGACCCGTTCCCGCAGGATTTCTCGAAACACGTTGGATGCGATTGCTCCGACTCTAACTGCGTTCATTGCTCTTGACCCAAACTAATTTCTTCAAGATTGCTATAGGATGCTTCGTATAGGTTAAGTATTGCCCACTTTGACGGGGAAACATTAATCCATGCCAAAAGCCAGGATTGGGATTCAGACTGCCCAGGACCGTTCTGAACGGGTTGTGGGGCAAATTCACGTCTATGATGGGGCAGGGAAGGGAAAATCTCAGGCTGCTCTAGGAGTGGTGCTGCGTTCCATTGGGCTGGGGATTGGCTCTCTGACCCAGACCAGGGTGCTCCTGCTGCGATTTCTCAAGGGACCGGGGCGGACCTATGACGAAGATGCCGCCATTGAAGCGCTTCAGCGGGGGTTTCCCCATCTTATTGATCAAGTTCGAACAGGGCGGGGAGAATTTTTTGGCGCGGAGGAAATTACCCCCTTCGACCGGCAAGAGGCTCAACGGGGATGGGATATTGCTAAGGGGGCGATCGCCTCTGGCCTCTATTCAGTGGTGGTCTTAGACGAGCTTAACCCAGTGCTTGATCTGGGTCTGCTGCCTATTCATGAGGTGGTTCAGACCCTAAGGGCGAAGCCCGACGAGCTTGAAATTATCTCCACTGGTCGAGGGACACCGCCGAAGTTGCTGGAGATTGCAGATTTGCACTCTGAGATGAAACCCCACTTCCATGCGCCCTTAGCCCACGCCATAGAAGGCATTGAAATCTACACCGGGGAAGGTAAGGGAAAATCCACCAGTGCGTTAGGTCGCGCCCTCCAAGCCATCGGTCGGGGCATTAGCCAGGATAAGTCCCATCGGGTTCTCATCATGCAGTGGCTTAAGGGGGGACGCGGGTATACCGAGGATGCAGCGATCGCTGCGATGCAGCAAAGCTATCCCGACCTGGTCGATCACCAGCGATGTGGCCGAGACGCCATCGTCTGGCGTGGCCAGCAGCAGGAAATTGATTATGTGGAAGCAGAGCGGGGATGGGAAATTGCCCGAGCCGCGATCGCCTCAGGAATTTACAAAACCATCATCCTGGATGAACTGAACCCCACAGTCGATCTAGAACTTCTTCCCGAGGAACCCCTTGTGCAGTCCTTTTTGCGTAAGCCGCGGCACACCGAGCTGATCATCACAGGTCGCTGTAAGAATCAACCTGCCTATTTTGCCTTCGCCAGCTCCCACTCCGAGATGATCTGCCATAAACACTATGCTGAGAAAGGGATAGACCTCAAGCGGGGCGTGGATTTTTAGAGAACTCAGAAAAAAAGAAAGAAAGAAGTAGTTGACAAGAGTGGCTGTAGTTGTTAGGTTAGTAAAGCGCTCAAGAGAGGGA
>NZ_JTHE03000109.1 GCF_000817775.3 Lyngbya confervoides BDU141951 | reverse complement strand
AAAAACTCTACTTTCCCAAAAATACACATCTTGAGTCGAAAGCAATTCATCTCAACATTTATTTACAAACACTCTCTCAATATCCGCTTTAACAGCTTGAGGCGCACGAGATAGGCGATTCTGCTCTGTCAGCTTCATCGAGACGAGTTGCCGTCGTCGCTTGACGAGACCACTGAAAACCTGAGAGTCATGATTGGACACCACGGGAGGTTCTGGCTTCAGACTTTGAGCAAAAAGAGCAACTACATAGGCATCTAGCGCATCTGTTTTGGCGCTTCCTAAAGCTGTTGCAAAGGCGCGGACCTTTCGAGGATTAACCCTCGCCATAGAAATCTTTGCAGCACCTAAGGAAGATGTAAGCAGACCTTCTAGGCCTCCAGTCACTTCAAAAACGACTCGCACAGCCGAAAACCCCATCAATTTCTCGATAAGTTCCTCAATCACAGAACTATTATTCGGATATTGGAAACTCTCATTGGTTTAAGAGGATATGGACGTCGAGGTGAGCTTGACAAATATCAACACCAACCCATGTCATTTGAGTAGTCATAGTATTCTAGGGCTAGGTTTATTGTCCCGTTGACAACTCATCCTTGCCGATACGAGGTCATGGCCTCAGGCGATTGTTCGAGTATTCGTCATTAGGCTAACAGCGTGGTGACCAGGGCTACCAAACAGTGTTGGACACTAGGGTTGCAACGACCTTACCACGCTCTTTCTTAGAATATCGGTACCCAAGCTACAATTCCGGTGTTGCTCACCAAGGTTAAAACGGGTCACCTGGCCTCTCAAAATACAAGGTAAAAAAATTCAAAGACTTCAACCGGATCGGGACCTCAATCCAGAAACTCCAGAACCAGATTCTAACCCAAAGGCGATTGTAGACCCCCTAATGGCCGATTACTTCATCGAGTCAGGACAACAATCTGCAAAGAAGGGAAACCTAGAAAAAGCGATCGCCTCCTTTCAAGACGCTATGAAGCGTGATTCAGAAGTTGATCTTGATCCTAAAACCGAAGAAAAAGATAGTGATCCCGAAATCGTTGCCAAAAGGTTGGCTGCTGCTTCCCCATTTGACCAGGATGAATAGCTGGCCAGCCGATGGCGATGGTTCACGATGTCTTGGGGAATAGGGCTGTGCTGAGAATAATACTCACATCAACCCAGGAAACTCTTGTTTGAGTTCTGGTAAGCGGTCATCATACCCCTGTCTTGACAGCCAAACACCTTCGATAAGGCTATTTGCTGCTCAGCGGTTGGATAGAGTCTGACCTTGACAACGTTTCTCATGCTCTGAGCTTGGCATACAAAGAGTCGATGGTAAGTTCAATAGACTATTGTCAATCTGCGCGGCATCGAACCGCTTGATTGACGCGCCTCTCATCTCACCCTTGTACCGATCGGTAAGTGGAGAATTCCCGGCCTTGTGTTAAATTGGCAACCTTGTTCGGTTTCCCGAACCCCCTGGCCTCTTTACACTTGTTACAATTCTTTACAAACACACACCCGTTCGACTTTTTTCAAAATTAGTTCCAGATCCCCACACCATTCGCGAACAAATCGGGGAAGAAGGTCGAAAGCTTGGATGTAAGTCCGTCCCTCACCAGAAGAATTCACCCTGAACATTGCCTTGTCGATTGCCGGAGGATCCCCCATGAAAAAGTTTCAAGTCTCAAAATCTCTCACCATAGATTTTCCCACCCGAGCCCCATTGATCTGGGAGTACCTTGAACAGCCCACACGACTCCTGACGGCCATGACCAGTGCAACGCAGGTCCAGGAAATTCAAGACTCGACCTTCCAGGTCAAACTGCATTCCCTGGAGTTTATGCATCTCATGTTCCAACCCATTGTGGATCTGGTGGTGTGGACCAAACCTGAAGGGAAACTCTGCCTGCAGTCTTCAAACTGTCGACTCAAGGGGTCCGAGCAGCTGCAGCAGTCCTTTGCCCTGGACTTCAATGGCCAACTGTCGAGTCGGCAAGGGAGATCCTTTACTCGCCTGGCAGGAGAAGCAGACCTGGCGATCGCGGTGGACCTCCCCCCGGTCCTACAGCTCATGCCCGAGGTGGTCTTGGAGAAAGCAGTGGAAACATTTTTGTACGGAATCCTCACAACCTTCACCCAGCGCTTAGAGCAAAGGCTGGTCCAAGACTACTACGATTGGGCAAAGCAGTCCCGGAATCAAAGAGTGCTGGCAGCGTAAAAAGATTTCTCCGCCCCTCCCCCCAAGATCTCACCCTCAAGGGTCATGATCCCAGTCCGCCGTCCAATCCAATCCACCAATCTCCAACCCCGCCTGCTGGCTATGGGCCTGCATGATCAGCCCTTTCGCTCCGCCCTGCTTCTCCCAAAGCTTGACGGAAAGTAATCCTCGCGTAGTGTCTCGACACAAAAAGTCCAGACCGGAGGCAGTCGGAACCCGAATCAGCACCCCCGGATCGGCACAGTGTCCCCTCAGCGCGATGGCGTAATCGGGCTGCTCCGCCCAAATCTGCCAGCTTCCCCAGGGAGCAACCCGCCAGCAAACCTTGCCATTCCAAGGCACAAACTCGTAGAACCGTCCCCGATAGTGAACCCCCACCATTCCTACTGATTCCTGCCATCCTAAAACCCGCCGAATCCCCCCCCCACAAGTTAGGGCCAGGTCCGGTTCTTGATCAAAGGCATTGCACTGAATCCAAAACCACTTTTTCGGAAAGGCCCCGCCCCAGTTTTTCTCCGCATAGGCAGGAACCCGCTGAAACTCGAAGCGATGCGTTGTCTGCCCGTCCCCGGATAAATCCTGGAGTTCGAACCAGCCCGTAGCCCAGCCATGGGCCATCAGGATTTGCCAGCCCGGTTCAAACATCTGAAGTCGGGAGAGCCAGCCTGCGGTGGACTGCTGCCGGGCCTGGGGAGATCCCCAGCCATAGACCGGTTCAATGTGGTAGCGCCAGCGAAGCATGCGAGCCTGGGCAGGATCCCAGAATTGCCCCTTGTGCAAGTGGGCGCTCACCCAATAGCCCTCCGGCATGGGAGCCTTGCCAGTACGACTTTGACCATGACCTAGCTTGGTCTTCCAGGCCCAAAATTTGGATAGGTCGGGCAGGGAACGACAGAAATATTGTTCCTCTGGTCCTAAAATCTGCACAGATCCCCCGCCCGGTTGGGATCTAGCCCCCGTCAAGGATCTGGGGGCCTGCAGGGAATACATAAACGCCAGGGTCTGCGGGCCTGAGGTTTGGCGGAAAGGGCAATCCGGTGGTAGCGTCAGACGATAATACCAACCTTCAAAAAAGGGCTGCTGCCTACCATCCCAATGAAATCCGCTATGGGGAGTTTGAAGCAACATGGTTATTGGTCCAGTTTATTGGTCCAGTTTATTGGTCCAGTTTATTGGTCCAGGAGAATACCCATCGAACAGCGAGGAAACAATGAGTTTTCTATATAGTAAAACGCCCTCTCCCACTCCGGTGCCAGGGTGTCCTCCCTAGCCCCCTCTGCCCCACCATTTAAGATCTCATCCAGGAAGATCTCATCAAGCTCAAGAATCCATGACCTCTCCCCCTTTCAATCCCCCCCCATTCCCCCTTACAGAACGCATTCAATCCTTTTACGACCAATCCTCAGCCCTGTGGGAACAGGTCTGGGGAGAACATATGCATCATGGCTACTATGGGCCAACCGGACAAACAAGAGTCCAAAGTCCCCAAGAGGCCCAGCGAATTTTAATCGAAGAAATCCTAGCCTGGAGCGGCATCGAAACGAGTCAGGCCCTCCTGGACGTGGGCTGTGGGATCGGTGGCAGTACGCTTTATCTGGCCAGTAAATTTCGCGCCTCCGCCACGGGCATTACCCTCAGCCCCGTTCAGGCCAATCGAGCTGAGACCCGCGCGGCCAGAGCAGGACTCAAGGAGCATGTGCAGTTTCACGTGGCCGACGCCTTAGCGATGCCCTTTGCAGATCAAAGCTTTGACCTGGTCTGGTCCCTGGAAAGCGGCGAACATATGCCTGACAAGCAGCAGTTTTTGCGCGAATGCTGCCGGGTGCTCAAGCCCGGCGGGCGACTGGTGGTTGCCACTTGGTGTCATCGGGATTGCAGCGCGACCGCCTCGGCCCTGACCAGTGCGGAGCAAGACCTGCTGAACCATCTCTATCGGCTGTATCATTTGCCCTACGTTATTTCAATCCAGGATTACCGGGCGATCGCCCAGACCCTTCCCCTGAGCAATCTCCAGGTTGCAGACTGGTCGAGATCCGTGGCCCCCTTCTGGGAAGATGTCATCAAGTCGGCCCTCAATCCACCGGTTTTTTGGGGGATTATAACGGCAGGATGGAAGACCATTGAAGGCGCCCTAGCGATTCCCCTGATGATGGAGGGCTATCGCACCGGCCTAATTCGCTATGGTCTTTTAGCCGGTACGAAGCAAACGAGTGAAACCGATGACCTTGAAGTCCAAACCTCCTGAAGGTTCCCGTCCAGTCTCAGCGCTAGGCCCATGGCTCCGGTCCCTGTGGTCCTTTTCTCGCCCGCACACCATCATCGGGACCAGTTTGAGTGTGGTGGGCCTGGCGGTGATGGCCCTGGCCCTCACCCCCTCCCTTCCCGCCTGGACGCCCGCCTTGAGCGAGGGGCCCCCTTGGACCTTGAATGTGATGCTGCTCGCCATCGGGTCAGCCCTGATCCCCAGCCTCTGCGCCAATGTTTATATTGTGGGACTCAACCAGCTCACGGATATTGACATTGATCGAATTAATAAACCCCAACTCCCCCTGGCCTCAGGTCAGTTCTCCCCCAGGGAAGGGCGTTGGATCGTGCTGATATTAGGGGGGCTGGCCCTTTTGATGGCAATGGTGCAAGGCCCCATTTTGCTGGGGACGGTCTTGCTGAGCATGGTCATTGGCACCGTCTATTCGTTGCCACCCTTTCGGCTCAAGCGGTTTCCCTTTTGGGCCGCATTGTGCATTTTTGGAGTGCGGGGTCTCGTGATCAATCTTGGCTTTTTTGTTCATTTCAGACAGCAGATCCAGTCAGCATCTGCGCCTTGGGACTGGAGCCCAGATCTTCCCCCGGAGCTTTGGGCCTTGACCCTGTTTGTGGTGCTGTTCGCCCTGGCCATTGCCCTATTCAAAGACATTCCCGATGCCGAGGGAGATCGACAATTTCAAATTCGCACCCTCACCGTCCGCCTGGGGCCGGAATTCGTGTTCGGCCTGTCTCGCTGGGTCTTAACCCTTAGCTATGGGCTCTTGGTGGGACTCACCCTGGGAGGCCTGTTGCCATCGGTTCAAACCCTGTTCCTGGTGGTGGTTCATCTCGGCCTGCTGGGGATAATGTGGGGAATGAGTTTCCAGGTTGATTTACGCGAACGGTCTCAGATTAGTCGCTTTTATCAATTGGTCTGGCGTTTATTTTTCTTTGAATATATTTTGTTTCCCCTAGCCTGCGTCATGGGTTAACCTCAGCGCCGACCTCTGCCACCCGCTTCCCCCCCAGAGCCCGGAGTTCACCCTGCCGGGTCTAAAACAGCAGGATCCCGCTGAAACGTCAGGGGCCAGCTTGCTGGAAAAATGGCGTAAATTTCCGGCGATCGCTCGGTATATTGAGAGAGAGTAAAGGGTACATCGGCGGTCTTCAGGGTCACCCCAGCCGATCCCCTTTTCTGCCAACACCAACGCTCTGTTTCGCAACCCCATGACTATACAAACTATCGGCGTGCTTCTGGGTGGATTAGTATTCCTAGTGCTGGGAGCTGAGTCGTTAGTGCGCGGCGCCTCTCGGATTGCGGCCATGCTGGGGATTTCGCCACTGATTATTGGGTTAACCATTGTGGCCTACGGCACCAGCGCCCCGGAACTGTTTGTAAGCTTGCAATCTAGCCTGAACGGCAACGCCAACATTGCGCTAGGAAACGTGGTGGGCAGCAATATCTTCAACGTACTCTGCGTCCTGGGGATTTCGGCCCTGATTGCCCCCCTGATGGTTTCTCAGCAAATTATTCGCCTGGATGTGCCCATTATGGTGGGCGTCTCGCTGCTGCTGCTGGGTCTGGGCCTAGATGGAGAGCTCAATCAGGCCGAAGGGGTGTTCCTGTTCATGGGGGGGGTGGGCTATACCCTCTTTCTGCTCTGGCAAAGTCTCAAGGAGTCCGATCGCGAGGTCCAGGAAGAATACGCTCAGGAATATAGCTTTCGCAGCGATCGCCCCCTAAACTCCTGGCTGATGAACCTGGTGTTTTTGGCCCTGGGTTTGGTCATGCTGGCCCTGGGATCCGACTGGTTAGTGGGCAGTTCCACCGCCATTGCCAGGTCCTTTGGCGTCAGCGATCTCGTCATTGGCCTGACCATTGTAGCCGTGGGAACCTCATTGCCAGAACTAGCCACCTCCGTAATGGCCAGCCTGAAAGGGGAGCGCGACATTGCCGTGGGCAACGTGGTAGGCAGCAATATTTTTAATATTTTGGCGGTTCTGGGCGTGGCCGCCATCGCCAGCCCCAAAGGAGGCATCACCATCCTTCCCAGCGCCCTGTGGATGGATATTCCGGTGGTGATTCTCGTCGCGGTGGCCTGTATGCCCATTTTCTTGACAGGGAACGTGATTAACCGCTGGGAAGGGGGCATCTTCGTGGGCTACTACGGACTTTACACGGTGCATTTGATTCTCAAGGCCATGGATCATCAAGCCCTGCCAATTTTTAATGGGATCATGGCTTGGGGAATTATTCCCCTCACGGGATTGCTGTTTGGATTTAATGTGTGGCGAGAGTTTCGTAACGGACGCTTGAATTTAGGCACCAAGCCTTAACCCCGCGCCATGGCACCTTCAGGTTGTAGCCAGTGGGTGACGCCGGTGTCTCCCCTGCTGCACAACGGCACGTGGATCTAGATCGCATCGCAGCGAATTTCCAACATAAATCCATCAGGATCGTAAAAGTAAATCCCCCGTCCCGTGGGGCGAGTGACCGGACCGTGGTCAATCTGCACCCCATGCTGGCTGAGCACCGCCAGGGCCAGGTCGAAATCCTCAGGGGCAATGTCAAAGGCAAGATGATTGGCCCGCGTAAACTGCTGGGTGGGGTCAGGGTCAGGGGGATTCAGATGGGGTTCGGCAAACAAATCCAGAACCAGACCATCGGCCATCACAAAATTTGCCACTTTTCCCTCCGCCACCAGCGTCCGGAGGGTTTTTGGAACTTGATCTCCCTGCAGCTCTTGCAGACCCAGGACCTGGCCATAGAACCACCGCGATCGCGCCAGGTCTTTGACATTAAACGCCAGATGGTGAACTTTTCGCAGTTGACCGGCAAGGGTTGCAGAGGTCGTAGCGGGGGTGATCATTCCGTCCTCCTGAAGGAAAGAGTAAGGGAGAAGCTGCTCAATCTTTATTGATAAAAGTTTAAACAACAACGCGTCCTGTCAAAGAAGCCTGGGGTAAAGTTTAAGAAACCTGGAAATTTTGACTCGATTGGGTTCAATTTTTAGGATAGCTGAACACTCCCCCGGCAAAAACGATGGATATGAGCAAGCAATTTGTTCTCAGACCCTGGTGGCAATCAACCCTGACCCTCCTTTGGATTAGCGGGTTTGGCCTCCTCGCCCTCAGCAGTTCTCCCCTGCTACGCCGTCCCCTCACCCGTTTGGTTCGGTCCTGGATCCGTCTCGATGCACCGGCATCCTCTTCCTCCACGAGAGCCAGGGGATCTGATGATATCCTGCGTCGTCCTCCCTCGGTGCCGCTCACCCCGCTGTCGGACGAGCAAATGGAACGATCCCGGATGACCTTGATTCAAGATGGCGGCTTGTCCCCCCTAGAGGCCGAAGTTTTACTCCCCACCCCCTGACCGTTTCCCAGCCTGTCTCCCCTCAGGACAGGAATTTCCGTGGGCCAGGCCCAATTGCACTGAGCGCGCAGAAAACTGTGTAGGATACCAAAGGTACCGTCATCTCAACCCTGGGCAATGGATATTTTAGCGTTGACCAATTTAGGCCTCAGCATTCTGCTAGGGGTCTTTATCTTGCTGTTTATTTTTAGGATTGTCCTCACCTGGTATCCCCAGGCAGAACTGGGCAAATTCCCCTTTGTCCTCGCCTACTTTCCCACTGAACCCTTCCTGGCCCCCACGCGCAAGCTCATCCCTCCCCTGGGAGGAGTGGACATCACGCCCATCCTCTGGGTCGGCATTGTCAGCTTCCTGCGTGAAATTTTGCTGGGGCAACAGGGGCTACTGCATCTCATGCAGATTCACGCAGCCCAGGGCATCTTCTGACTCCCCTAAACCCGTGGGCCACTGATCCAACCGGAAAGCGCGGCTGCACCTTTGACTCAAACCGAAGAGTTATCAGCCTCGGCGGCCTGCATCCTGGCCACAAAGTCCGTATACACCTTGCCCTCCAGAAAATCAGGATGGTCCAGGATTTTTTTGTGAAAGTCAATCGTGGTGCGCGGACCAATAATGGCGCACTCTCGAAGGGCACGCTTCATCCTGGCAATGGCCTGGTTGCGATCCAGCCCCCAAACAATGAGCTTGCCAATCAGCGAATCATAGTAGGGCGGAATTTCGTAGGCTGGATACACATGGGAGTCAATGCGCACCCCCGGCCCTCCCGGCGGAAGATAATCATCAATGCGGCCAGGATTAGGACGGAAATTATGGTCTGGATCCTCCGCATTGATGCGACACTCGATAGAATGCCCCCGTAGCTGCACCTGGTCCTGGGTAAACTTCAGCTTTTCACCCTGGGCAATGCGGATTTGCTCCGCAATCAGGTCAAGCCCGGTAATCATTTCAGTGACGGGGTGTTCCACCTGGATACGGGTGTTCATTTCCATGAAATAAAACTCCCCAGCGGCATCTAACAAAAACTCAACGGTTCCCGCCCCCACATACTGAATGGACTGGGCAGCTCGCACCGCCGCTTCTCCCATGCGCGCCCGCAGCGCTGGAGAGAGCGCTGCGCTAGGGGCCTCTTCCAGCAGCTTCTGATGCCGACGCTGAATTGAGCAATCTCGCTCTCCCAGATGCACGACATTCCCGTAGCTGTCGGCAAGAATCTGAAACTCAATGTGCCGCGGGCATTCTACAAACTTTTCAATGTAAACCCCTGGGTTGGCAAAGGCGGCCTCGGCCTCTCCCTGGGCGGCCAAAAATTGATTGGTCAGATCCTCGGGCGATCGCACCAGCCGCATCCCGCGCCCTCCCCCACCGGCAGTGGCCTTCACCATCACCGGGTAGCCAATCTCAGCAGCCACTGCGTGGGCCTGTTGATCGTCTTGCAACAGGCCCGGACTCCCAGGAACCGTGGGGACTCCTGCCCTCTGCATGGTTTCCTTGGCGGTAGACTTATCCCCCATGGACCGCATTGCGTGGGGCGTAGGGCCAATAAAATGAATTTTGTGATCGGCACAAATTTCCGCAAAGCGAGCGTTTTCCGCCAGGAATCCGTAACCAGGATGAATAGCCGTTGCATTGCGCGTCAGGGCCGCAGCAATGATATTAGGAATATTCAGATAGCTCTTATTGCTCGGGGGCTCTCCAATACAAACCGCCTCATCGGCCAACTGCACATGGAGCGCTTGGGCATCTACGGTGGAATGAACAGCCACCGTGGCAATGCCCATTTCCTCACAGGTTCGCAAAATCCGCAGGGCAATTTCCCCACGATTGGCGATTAAAATTTTCGAAAACTCCATGGGCGCTTAAAACACGTAGGCAGCATGCAATGACCACCAAACCAAAGCAGCAATTGCACCCAGAATCAAGAGCGAAGATACAGCAACGGTCACAGGGCGATCGGCGCCCTTAAATTTCATAATGCCACGGTCAAAGTCAGAGGCCATTGGTCAAGTCCTTTAACAATTCATTGAGATGAGTTGAGTCAACTACAGAAATCCTAGCGCCTAATTGCGGGAGGGACTAGGCGGAAATCCTAATAATTTGTTGCGGTGGCCGTTAAGGTTTTAGGAACTCCAAGATTCCCTTGCAACACCACCCCCCGCTGGTTGGCATGTAGATGACGCAGGATCTGATAGATGGTTTCAATTTGATCTGGCGCCTGCGCCTTTTGAGCTAGCTCTTGCAACGTCAGAGGTTTTTCAGCTTCCCTGAGGAGAGACTGCAGAGTTTTCTGAAGAGACAGGTTCTGGGCCGCCGCTTTTTTCCCGGCTTCAACGCCAGGTTGATGGTAAGCATTAATGTGAATCAGCGCGGCATATAGTCCCACCGCTCGTTCATACAAGGCAATGAGGGCGCCCACAATGCGAGGGGTAACCCTGGGGATCGTAATGGTGATAGAGTCTCGCTGTTTTTGGCTGAGGGCCTCTCGGGTTCCCAGCAAAAACCCCAGCAGATAATCTCCGGAGGTGATCCCCGGCTCTAGTTCCAGGGACGGGCCTTGGCGGTCTTCCAGCACTTCAATGAAGGTGACAAAGAAATTGGGCACCCCATCGCGCAGCTGCTGAACATAGGCATGCTGATCTGTGGATCCCTTATTGCCATAGACGGCGATCCCCTGATGCACCACATTGCCATCTAAATCTCGCTCCTTGCCCAGGGACTCCATCACCAGCTGTTGCAAATAGCGACTAAACAGCAGCAAGCTATCCTTGTAGGGCAACAGCACCATATCCTTTTCGCCCTGGCCATTGCCAGCGTAATACCAGGCCAGGGCCAGCAAGGCAGCTGGGTTTTGTCGCAGGTCTACCGCCCGCGTGGCCTGGTCCATCTCCCGCGCCCCCGCCAGCATACCGCGAATATCAATGCCCTCCAGAGCAGCGGGCAATAGCCCCACCGAAGACAGCTCCGAGGTGCGTCCTCCCACCCAATCATGCATGGGGAAGAAGGCCAGCCAGTTTTCCGACTGGGCAAGGTTGGCTAACTGACTCCCATAGGCCGTAATGGCGATCGCGTGGCGGGGAAAGTCTAGCCCCGCCTGCTCAAAGCGGTGGCGCACCTCCACCATCCCGTTGCGCGTCTCTGGAGTCCCCCCCGACTTGGAAATCGTGATGACCAGGGTGGTGGCCAGCCGGTCCTGTACCTGCGCCAGGGCCTCATCCATTCCAGCAGGATCGGCATTATCAATAAAATGCAGCTGAATGCTGGGATTAAATCCAGCCAGGGCCTTTGAGACAAACTGCGGCCCTAGGGCGGACCCCCCAATGCCAATGGAAATGGCATCGGTGAAATACTGACCATTGGGAGCCACAATCTCTCCCCGGTGCAATCGCCCCACAAAGGCATCCACATCGGCCACATTCTTGCGGATTTCATCCCGCAGCTCTGGAGTAGGGGCCAAGTCAGCATCACGCAGCCAATAATGCCCCACCATTCGTCCTTCATCGGGATTGGCGATCGCCCCGGCCTCTAAATCAGCCATCGCTTGAAGGGCGCGATCAAACTTCGGACGCAGATGATCCACGAAGGAATCATCAAAGCCCATGCGGCTGATATCAACGTAGAGGGTCAACCCGTCATGGAAATAAAGCCAGTCTTGATATCGTTGCCAGCTTGCTGCTGCATCCATGGTGATACCGTTAAACTCTTGATAAGGACACCTCCTAAACATAGCCTGTCGCTTACAGTTTCCGTCAATCCGGTTCACAGAATTTCGGGTTTGCTCAAGGGGGTCTTCCCCTAGACCCGTTGGGACAGCACAATCGATATAATCATCTTGATTTGAACTTGACGTTTTCTACGATGCAACCTTCTTCTATCCTTCCCGGCTCCACCGTTAAAGTCATTAATCCTGGCGACACCTACTATGAGTATGAAGGTTTGGTCCAACGGGTCAGCAATCAGCGCGCCGCAGTTCTGTTTGAGGGCGGCAATTGGGACAAGCTGGTCACCTTTCGCCTCAGTGAGCTAGCGCTGGTCCCGATCACCTAACCCCTGCCTCTAAACCCCTCGCCCCGGCCACAGGACATCACCTCAGCATCGCCCCCTCTCTACGCTGGCGCCAGGGAGACGCACAACTCGTGGGATGGTCAGCCGAAAGGTTGCCCCCTGGCCTAGTTCACTGTGCACTTGAATTGTGCCCTGCATCAGCTTGGCCAAATTTTGGCAAATGGCAAGCCCTAGCCCGGTTCCTTGATGCCGTCGAGACGGACTTTGATCCACCTGCCAATATTCTCCAAAGACCTGATCCAGATGATCCAAGGCAATACCAGGCCCCGTATCCTGAACACTGATGCGGATGAAGGTTGAGTTGAGTTCCTCCACAATCACCCACACCTGACCATCCTGGGTAAATTTAATGGCATTTGAAAGAAGGTTGACCAGAATTTGCCGCAGCCGGGTAGGGTCATTCAGAATCACTGGATTATCGAGACGCTGAACGATTTCTAAGTCCAGGTTATTTTGCGTAGCCAAGGAGGAAATTTCCTGCACTGTCCCCTCGATTAAGTCGTTGATATTAACACTCTGCGGGTGCAGCTGCATCCACCCAGCCTCTAGTTTGGAGAGATCGAGCACATCGTTAATTAAGGTCAACAAATGCTTCCCATTGGTCAGGATGCGCATCACCATATCTTCCTGTTGCGGAGACAGAGGGGCATGACGCTGTCTTAATAAAAGCTGCGAAAACCCATTAATTGCATTGATGGGCGTTCTCAGCTCATGAGACATGACGGCAAGAAAGCTGGAACGGGTTTGAAGGGGTTTGAGAACCGCAGACAGCCCCACCTCAGAGACAAGACAGTCTCGATCCGGACGGGGTCGCAGCGAAATCCCCCAGAAACTCCCTCGACCCTTGAGAGCTGTCGGCTCACTTGGCTCAAGGGGCACCAGTTTAAGCTCGTATTGGTGCCAGTGGTTCCGCAGGTCTCGCAGGCGAATCTCTGGAGAGCGTCCTGGCGCATCCTTGACCAACATGACTTGCCCGTAGCGTAAACAACTGGATCGATCATCGGGATGAACCCGCTTGAGCAGGGCGCGCCAGGAATAGACTTCAGGCAGACTGCCCAAAACCCTTTGCGCAGAGGAACTGAGGTAGTTCACCTCCCCGGTAGGACCCATCACCAGGGTTAGGTCATTGGATTGATCAATCAATTGTCCCAACAGAGGCAGGATTTCCGGTGGACCAAGGGCTGAATGCAGCATCTGGAATATCGAGTACAGTCAATCCTGGATATAGTCAAGCTGATGCGCCAGCGCATATTCGGCCTTCATAAATTCTCGGCCTAGGTAGGCGGCGTGATCCAGGTAAGACACCAGCCGCAGATCCGGCTGCTCCAAGATCGCAATGCACAACTCCTTCGCGGTTTTGGCCCGAAAGATTGCTGTGGGCACCCGCGGCGCGTTTCCTTGACAAGCAATGACTTCGCCGGTGTCTGGATCAACGGCTAAACCCTTTTCGTTAATCTCGTTGGTGTAGTGTTCTGCGCAAATGAGACTATGCTCACGATCGAGATAAATTAAGAAATATCCTGCGGGGTCTAAGGCAATAAATCGGTGTGATAGCTTGTCATTAAGTTGGGTTTGCTCAGCCAAGATAGAGTTCATTATTCGCAGTGACCGTCACGATCATCTTATTGTAGGGTCCTCTATCCTTCATTATGAAACAAAGCACTGTATCCGCCGGAGAGCAACTTATTCAAGACTACGGGACAGGAAAACGCAGCTTTCCCAGGCTTAACCTATCAGGCTGCAACCTCAGCTTCACCTGTCTTAACCATATTTTGCTATCGGGCGCAAACCTGAGCCATAGCGTTCTCCACGGCATCGATCTCATAGAAGCGGATCTAAGCCGGGCTAATTTAACCGCCACCAAGGCCATGGGGGCCAATCTCACGGGAATTCAGCTCAAGCTCGCCACCCTCAAGTTTGCCCTGCTCAGTCGTTCAACCCTTTTAAATGCTCAGCTGGATCACGCCAATCTGGAAGGGAGCGTGATGACAGGATGTAATCTCAGGGGCGCAACCCTCCGCCATGCTCGTTGCATCGGGGCAGATTTTAAGCAAGCGGACCTCAGCGGCGCCAATCTCTGGGGAGCCGAACTCAGTTTAAACGATCTCTCCGAAGCCATTCTCTGGGAAACCATCCTGCCCGATGGCAGCATTGGGCAATCCTTACCCTAGGGAGCCGCCTCTTCCTGCGCGGCCTCAGAGTCATCTGCGCTTACCGTCGCTTGGGGATCAGCCTGGGACGCCGGGCCAGGGGCGGCAGGATCAGGGAGAACTAAATCCTGAGCAGACCCAGGTGCCCCCGCGGGAGAGGAGGAGGGGGAAGCGGGGGGCAGAGAAACTGTGGGCTGTGGGGCCGGATCCTTCGGTTGGGTCGAGGAGGTCGCTGCTTCCTGGGAAGCGGCGGAGGGCTGTGGAGATCTCACCGGAGGGCTGCCATCGGACTGGGAAGGCTTGGCCTGGGGTTGAGGGGAAGGGGAAGGAGAGGGACTGGCCTTGGAGGGGGGCGGCGCAGAAGGGGTTGGAGACGGTGTCGGCGTTGAGTCACTGGCCGGGGTCGTAGATGCACCGGGAGTGACCGAGGGGGCGGGGGAAGAGGGGGGCGAGGCCTTGGCGGAGCAGGCTGACTCGGAGTAGGTAAAGTCAAATCGACTCACATAGCGCTGATACTGGCCATTTCCAACAACGGGCTGATTTTTAACGGCACTTACAGCGGTGCTATCTAGCACCGAAATTCCTGATTGGTCCTCAAACTCTTCACTCCCCGCCACATAATTACCGTTGGGGTCTCGGTAGTGGGCAACGGTTGCCGTTCCCTGAAGTTTTTCTGCACAGGCCTCCTGCGGATAGTTGTAGGCAACCTGCAGGGGCAAAATTGGAATGCGACCGTCCAAACTGGGAGGAATGGTTCCGCTGCCATCCCCTGGAGTTTCACCGCCCCCCAAGCTTCCCCCCCGGGGATTGAGGGCTACGCCACCGGGAAAGGTGGGGGCTGGCAGCCGTCCCGGTTCAGGCGCACCAGCCCCCACATCCGGGACGGTCCCAATGGGGGGTAGGGCACCCAGAGGAGCAGGCACCGGCGGCTTTGTCGCGGGCTCCAGGGAAGAGGGCGGCAGAGCGGGTGAAGAAACCGATGGAGAAGCGGGTGAAGAAACCGGTGGCCTGGGGGAAGAGGGCAAGGAGGTAAAGGACTGATTCGGGGCATTTTTAGTCAGTAATTTTGAGGTGTCTACGGATCCGAAGCCGCGGCGGTTGCCGTTGAAAACAGCAGCATTGGGATCTGAGGGGACACCAGGACTGTCCGCATTCCCCAGCGGCGGAGCGGCATTTGCGCTCAGGTCAGGAAGCGGGTTTTGCAGCAGATAGTCCAGGGTGGCTGTGTTGGCTTGGGTCTGCGAAGCGGCGGACTGCTGGCTTGGGGGAAGCAGGTTCACAATCCTCAGGGGACGAGGTTTGGGCTCACTGGAGGCCGGAATTAGAGCCATGCCTACAAATAAAACCGCGTGAAATCCCACCGAAGCAAACATGGCGAGACTGAGGGAGTTAGATTCGGGGCCGCGGCCAAACTTTTGCGCAAAACTCATGCCAATTTTTCTCAAGCTGAAGTTTAAGTTGGCCACGGTTGGTCCTTGCACTGACCAGTTACTCGTTGACCAGTTATTTATTGTAGCGAGTCGACTGAAGGGCCGCCGTTCGCCAACGGCCTGGGATCTAGTCAAACCTCATCTGTCTGGGAACACCAAGACCCGCCTCTGTGGGAAAAAGTTTCCGCAATGGGTGGTCAGAGATTCCTGAATTTGCTTAAGATTAATTGCATTGCGCAAGTTAATTAAGGAGTCGAACGAGTGGTTGAACCCCTTTTGTCTGGAATTGTGTTGGGTCTGATCCCTATCACGCTAGCGGGCCTGTTTGTGGCCGCCTACCTCCAATACAAGCGCGGAAATGAACTGGGCCTGTAATGAACCGCACCTGTCATATCCTTGTTTTCCTGGGTAAAACGGCGGGCTGAACAGTCAGCGACTGTCAGCAGCTACCCCATAGCGATAAAAGGTGAGCCGGGTGTTGCCATAGGTGCGCTGTTGGAAAACCTGCAGCGCACCGATGCGATCAGGAAGCTGGATTTGGCGATCGTGCTCCGAGGCGATCGCCCCTGCGGCATTGAGCAAGCGTCTCTCGCCCAGGATTTCTAAAACGGGTTCGTAAAGCTGGGATTGGTAGGGCGGGTCAAAATAGATGAGATCGTAGGCGGGTTGGAGCTTCAGCAACATTTTGCAAACATCTCCCCGCAAGACCACAAACTTTTGATCGCTGCGGCTCACCCTTTGCCAATTTTCTCGGATGATTTTGCAGGCTGGAGCGTATCGCTCAATTCCCGTCACCTCCCTGGCACCTCGCATCAAGGCTTCCGCCCCCATTGCACCACTGCCGCTACACAGGTCCAGCCAGCGGCAGTTAGGAATTCTCTCGGCCCATATGTTAAAAATCGATTCGCGCACCTTCGCGGCGGTGGGGCGGGTTAAGGATCCAGGAAGGGTCTGAATCGTGCGCTTGCCATAGATGCGAAGAGTCATCGCTGGACCAGGGGAGATTGCTTCTGCGCTTTCACCCGGTTAACAAAGTTGGAGAGCAGCTGCAGCCCCGCGAGGGAAGACTTTTCGGGATGAAACTGCACCGCAAAGATATTTCCCGAGGCAATCGCCGCCGTCACGGTTTGACGGCCGTGGGTAGTGGTGGCCGCGACAATGGACTCGTCCTCAGGCGCAACATAGTAAGAATGCACAAAGTAAACCCAGGGATGGGCAGGCAGATCTTGCCAGAGGGGTTGCTGAGGGTCGGAAATCTGGAGCTGATTCCACCCCATATGGGGAATGGTGAGTTCGGGTTCTGGGGCAAATCGACGCACGGTGCCTTGAAAGATTCCTAGTCCTGGCTCGTTCCCTTCCTCACTGCCTTCAAAGAGCACCTGTAGCCCCAGGCAAATTCCCAGAAAGGGCTTGCCGGTCTGAAGCGTCCGGATAATCACAGGCTCAAGCTGACGCGATCGCAAATGATCCATGGCAGGATCAAAGGCCCCCACTCCCGGCAGCACAATGCCATCGGCCTGATCCATCACCGTAGCCTGATCGCTGACCACTGTTTGGGCGCCTGCATTTTGCAGTCCCTTACAGACGGAGTGCAGGTTCCCCATGTCATAGTCAATGACAGCAATGGTGGTCATGGTCCTATCCCCTAGTAAACTCATTTATTGTACTGAACCTAGAGGGTCTCCTTCACCGCCCTTGTGTAGCGCCTGGGTTAATCTGGCCCTGAGATCTCTCCACTCAGCAGGCTCAGCCATCGTTTGTTCCGTTCCCCTGCAGCCCCATCCCATGTTTGATCCGATGCACCTGTTATCGATCTGGCTCGATCCCTGGATTTCCTCCCTGACGATTGTGGGGCTGTGGATTGCCCTGGTGCTGGGATTGGCAGAGTGGATAGCACGCCAGGATGGATTTAGTCAAGAAATCCCGCGAAAAATCGTTCACATCGGCACCGGAAACGTTATTCTATGGGCCTGGTGGCTCCATACCCCCCCTGAACTGGGACTGCTTGCCTCCCTAATCTTTTGCGGGGTGACGCTGCTGTCCTATCGCCTCCCTATCCTGGCCAGCGTCAGTGGGGTAGGGCGCCAGAGTTGGGGCACTTTTTTTTATGCCCTCAGCATTGGCTTGCTGATGCTAGGATTCTGGCGCCCCGCCCTGCCTCAGTTTGCCGTCATTGGCGTCTTAATCATGACCTGGGGAGATGGCTTAGCAGCGTTAATTGGCCAGCGCTATGGCACCCATGGATATCAACTCTGGGGAATCCAAAAAACCTGGGAAGGATCTTTAACGATGCTAATCGTTAGCTTTTTGATTACCTGGGGGATTTTGGGCCTTGTCTACGGCGCACAGCTGCCCATGTTTTTGCTCATCGCCATCGCCGCCATCGTCAGCCTCTGGGCAACTGCGTTAGAATCGCTTTCAAGGTTTGGGTTAGATAATTTAACCGTTCCCCTGGGCAGTGCAGCCCTTTGTTTTGGCTGTATCACATGGGCAATTGCACGATGACAATCTGGCGCTGGTTCAGCCAATCTGTGGTGTTCCCGGTGGGTAAGGCCCTCCGCCAGTGGATTTCTGCATCCTGGGCCTTATTGGGTCTTGTCGTCCTCTGTGCAGGCTTGGTGATTAGCTGTCAAGGCTCTACTCCGGTGGATTCGCCCCCTCCGATATCCACAAGCCCGTCGCCAGTGTTGCCCCACCCCCCTCTGGTGGATGCCGCCTCAGCTCCCACGGTCAGTGGCGATCGCCTGTTGACGCATTTACGCGCCCTGACCCAAGAGCGCCACGATCCTGTGCAGCGCCAGGCCACGCGTCGTTACATAGAAAATGTCCTGAGCAACCAGGGATGGACCTACCAGGAGCAGACCTTTCCCGGAGGGGTTAATGTGATTGCCCAGCGGCCCGGTCAAGTCCCAGAGGCCCATCGCCTTTTAGTGGGGGCTCACTACGACACCGTTGCCGGAACGCCTGGAGCGGACGACAACGCCTCAGGAACAGCCGTAGTCCTGGAGTTGGCCCAACTTTTCAGCACCGTTGAAACGCCCAAAGGCCTGACCCTGGCATTTTTTGATCTCGAAGAACGCGGCGTCGTGGGCAGCGCGGCCTTTACGGATCAGCCCGAGGCGCTGGTAGATCTCGATGGCGCCATTATATTAGAAATGCTGGGCTACTCTTGTCAGCGCGTGGGCTGTCAACAGACCCCGGACGAACTTGAGGTGCAACCTCCCACTGCCTTGGGCGACTTTTTAGCCGTTGTGGGCGATGGAGAGCATCCCTGGCTAAGCGCAGCTTTTGATCAAAGTCGCCCCCCAGCGGAGTCTGCTTTGCCACTGCTCACCTTCAATGTTCCCTTTAAGGGATTGCTCACCCCCATTGTGCTGCGGAGCGATCACGCTCCCTTCTGGCTAAAAGGGATTGGAGCGGTTATGGTCAGTGACACGGCCTTTCTACGCAATCCCCATTACCATCAGCCAACCGATACCCTGGAAACCCTGGATCTCACCTTCCTAAGGGAGTCGGCACAAACGGTGGCCACTACGGTTTGGCAGCTTTTAAACGTGGAGGTTCCCCTGGCCTCCTTTTTTGAAAACAGCCTCAGCTAGCCAGATATTCAAAGATGGCGTTCTTGTTCTTACGCAGCTTATTCAGGGCTTCGCGCTCAATCTGGCGAACTCGCTCGCGGCTAATCTCTAAACTTTCACCCACCTTAGCCAGGGTCAAGGGCTTCCCGGTATCTAAACCAAAGCGCAGCTTGATAACCAGTTTCTGCTGACTGGTCAGGCTCTTCATCAACTGTTCTAGATCACTCCGCAGGGAGGATTGCACCGCAAAGCGCTCAGGAGACGCCGAAGGGTCTTCAAGCAGATCCATCAGCTCGGTATCCTGATTTTCACCCACCTTGACATCCAGGGAGAGGGGCTGACGCGATCGCTCTAGATAATCGCGCACTTGCTTACTGGTCAGATCCAGCGCCTCCGCCAGTTCTGCAATTGTGGCAGCGCGCCCTAGCTGTTGGGACAACGTCCGCTGAGTCTTCTTAATCTTATTGAGCTTTTCCGTAATGTGAATTGGCAGACGAATGGTTCGTCCCTTCTCGGCAATGGCCCGCGTAATCGCCTGCCGAATCCACCAGTAGGCATAGGTAGAAAAGCGGTATCCCTTAGTCGGATCAAACTTTTCCACGCCTCGCTGCAGGCCAATGGTGCCCTCCTGAATCAGATCCAGCAGATCCACATTGCGCTTGATATATTTCTTAGCCACGGATACCACCAGACGCAAGTTGGCTTCCACCATCTTTTTCTTAGCCTGCTGTCCCTGGGCAATGGCCTCCCGCAGGTCTAATTGAGACATCTGAACTTTCTCAGCCCACTCTGTCAGGGTTGGCTCGCGATCCAGCTGATTTTGCAAGGACTCCTTCGCCTGGTTGAGATGAACCAGCTGCTGAACCTGCTTGCCAAAGGTAATTTCCTGCTCATGGGTCAGAAGTGGAATGCGCCCAATCTCACGGAGATAGGCTCTGACCAAATCCTTAGATGATTCCGCTGTCTTCATGTCTGGATGCCCCTGCACAACTGGTGACGAACAAATAAAAAAATCCTAGAGAACTAGATACACGCCACTGCTTCACGACCATTCACTCACGTCTGCCCGACGTTCGCTGCACCTAGAGGCTAGGTGAACTTTACATTCCAAAATGTTAAGCTCAATACCTTCTTTCCCCTCTGCAGCTTTGAATTTAACTGAACTGGCTGGAAAGAGAATCGCTCTAATATTACAAAATGTAACAGGAAATCTAAGGAATGTCCATAGGCCCCCCCCAGTCCTTTCTGCATGCCTCAGGATCAAAGGACTAAAATCATGCAAAAAATCCTTCTTTTAAGAACCAAACAGGAAATTTATGCTTCATAGAAGCTTTCCAGCCGCCAGCATTCGCCTCAGTTTTTCATTCCTGAGAATTAGACACTATTTTTGACTGCTTCTCCTTGAATGTACGGAATTCCTTCCGCTCAGATTTCTGAGAGCGGTTAAAGAATGTAACGATTCACTGGAGGAGAGCTTAAATTGGAGAGCGCCAGATTTTTCCCGCAGACCTTCAGAGGCCCAGTTTCCATGAACTACGTCAAACCACTGATCAAGATTGCCCTGATTTCCCTCGCCATCGCCCTGGGAATTCAGTGGGTCGGTCCGCTGTTGCCCCTCTCTCAGACTCCAGCGGTGGCCTTAGGGATTGTCCTCTTGCCCTCTCTGGGTTTGGCTTTCTATCTGTGGTTCCGACGCGGGTGAGACCGCTGTCTTTGCCGGGTGAACCTGGCCCCGGCCGCTGCTCGCCAGCCTGTCACGCAAAAGGATAAAGCCCACTCTTGGCCTTAGGTTCAGCGCCCCTGGCCGAGCTTTTTGCCTAACCAATCCTCAAACCATGCCATGATTAACGGATTCAGCAATCCAGTGATATTTGTCTAGATTTCATGAAGGCCTTCTGTCCAAAATGCGGTCAAGAATTGGTTCGAGTGCGGAGAAAGCAGCGCGATCATGTGATCTCCTTCCTTCTTCCCCTGCGACGGTATCAATGTGTTAACCACCGCTGTCGGTGGACTGGCGTTAAACGGGCTGCGCAGTCGCCGCTCGATCCTCCCCCCCCCCCACGCTTGATGCAATAATTACTTCCCAATGCAAAATTTCGAAAAGATCTGGTCGAGCACCGATTCCACCAGATCCTCGCCGGTAATCTCTCCCAGGCGCTGCACCGCCTCTCGCAGATCAATGGTCCAGAAGTCCAAGGGAAGCTGATCCGCAAGGGTTTGCAGCAAATTTTCCAAACTGATCTGGGCCTGGCCCAGGGCCGCGGCCTGCCGCTGGTTAATGGCAAAGTCGAGGTTAGCCGCAGACACCTGCCCCTGAGCGGTCCCTTGGAGAATGGCAGTTTCCAGATCCTGAATGCCCTGGGCCTGGGCCGCGGCGGTGTAGACCACCGCTTGAAACGGCTGCGTAGGCAGGGGGGGGATCTGATCCACCAAGTCGACCTTATTGACCACCAAGAGCTTAGGCAAATCCATGATGGTCTCCAGCAGGGCTTGATCCGATCGGGTCCAGCCCTGGGAGGCGTCAATGGTCAACAAAACCAGATCTGCCTCCTGGGCCACCCGGAGCGATCGCGAAATGCCCAATTGCTCAACCTGGTCATGGGCCTCGCGAATGCCCGCGGTATCTAGAACCTGCACCGGAATTCCGCCCACCACCAGATTGGACTCCACCACATCGCGAGTGGTCCCTGGCAAGTCAGTGACAATGGCGCGATCGCTGCGACTCCAGGCATTGAGCAAGCTAGATTTTCCCACATTGGGCTGTCCCACAATGGCAACCTTCAGGCCAGTTCTGAGCAGCTCTCCGCGGTCTGCGGTCGCCAAGAGTTGGGTCAAAGATTGCAGAATCTGCTGAATTTGGTCCGCCAGTTCGCCCTCATCCAGGGGCGGCAAATCCTCCGCAAAATCAATTCTGGCCTCAATCTCCGCCAGCAGATCCAGGCAGGTCCGACGCATCTGGGCAATGGGGGCGGCCAGCTTGCCTTGCAGCCCAGCCATTGCCGCCTGAGCCGCCTGGGGCGATCGCGCCCCCACAAGATCGGCAATACTCTCAGCCTGGGTCAGGTCAAGGCGACCATTTAAAAAGGCCCGAAGGGAGAATTCACCCGGCTGGGCCAGAACCGCCCCTTGATCCAGACACAGTTGCAGCACCTGCTGCACCGCAATCATGCCGCCATGGCAGTGGAACTCCACCACATTTTCTCGGGTAAAGGATCGAGGCTGGAGCATCAACAGCAGGAGAGCCTCATCAATGACCGCCTGGGTCACCGGGTGGCAAACCTTCCCGTATAAAATTCGATGACTCTCCCAAGGCTGATGCCCTGGAGCCTGGAACAGGCGGCGAGCAATCGGAACCGAGTCCGGCCCAGAAAGCCGCACAATGCTAATACTGCCCTGCTGCGGAACCACCGCCGTTGCAATCGCCGCAATCGTGGTCCCTCCCCCACCGACCGGGGAAGCCTCCCAATTGTGCATAGTTCACCTAAGGATTAGGGTACATTAACCAGAAGAACAGCCCAAAACCAAAAGAACAACCCCAAAAGCCAAGCGCACCGATCTAACTGTCTCCTGGCTATCCTTGCTGATATTCCAAGCTCCATCAAAGCGCTATCACATAGGATATGTAAAGCCAGCGATTATCGTTCGTGAGATTTCAGTATAGGCAATGGCCTCCTATTTTCGTCCCCTAACCAGAGCTTTATGGGTAGCCATCCTGGCGATGACCTTTCTCATAGGATCTGGCCCGGCCCATGCCAATGAGAACCCAGCCGAGGCCCATGGCGCGAGCACCAATCAAGCCAGTCCTCAAACCTGGACCCTGGATGATCTGCAACAGCGTCAGACGGTGGTCGATCAGTACCGCCAGCAGGTCAATCAGCAAAAGGAGCAGCTTCAGCAACTAGAAGGAGCAGCCCGGGAGCGCCTGGGAGGGCTGCAAAAAACCCTGCAGGCAACCACCAGTCAGTTAGATAACCAGCAGCAGCAGCTTCAGGTGGCCACCGAGTCCCTGGAAAAGGTACAAAAGGAACTCCAGACGGTGGAATCTCGGTATCAACAACGGCGAGAGGTAACGGCGGATCGCCTGAAATATCTGCAGCGGAATCGAAAAACGCAGAACTGGTCCACCCTACTCCAAAGTCAATCCCTAGAGGATTTACTGGACAAGCAATATTATCTCAAACGAGTTTATGCGGCGGATCAACGAGTCTTGAGCGGACTCAAGCAGGAAGCCGACCAGGTTAACGCCAAAAAAGTTGAGATCGAAACGCGTAAAAACGAGATTGCCCTACTCCTACAGCAGCTCAATAGCCAGAAAGATCAGTACGAGCAGCAGGCGAAGGCCCAACGCGATTTGGTGTTGCGCCTGAATACGGACCGGCGCGCCCTTGAAGCAGCGGAGGCTCAACTCTCACGCGACTCCAAGAACCTGTCTATCTTGATTCAGCAGCGTATTGCAATTCAGTCCAGCTACCAAAATGGCAAACCGCCCATTCCCGGAACAGGCCAGATGATTTTGCCCACCCAAGGATCGGTCACCAGTCCCTTCGGATGGCGGATTCACCCGGTTCTGGGCAGCCAACGATTCCACGCCGGTTTAGATGTGGGGGCCGAAGAGGGAACCCCCATTGTGGCAGCCGATAGCGGCACGGTGATTCTAGCGGAGTGGTATGGAGGCTATGGATATGCGGTGATCATTGATCATGGCAACAACATTACAACGCTCTACGGACACTGTAGCCAACTGTTTGTCACGGTGGGGCAGAGTGTGAACAAGGGAGAATTAATCGCGGCGGTTGGCTCAACGGGGCTTTCGACCGGGCCTCACCTGCATTTTGAGGTGCGCATCAAGGGAGAGCCCATGGATCCGGTTGCTTTTTTGTAGCACTCGCCTGGGAAGGATCTTGGGCCAGACAGTTTACTCAAAGAATCTTGGGCAAGATGCTTAATCTGGCCCAAGATTTTAGTTGTGAAAGCTAGGGAGATCCTTAATAATGAGAGAAGGACTAAAAGCTGGCTTGACCAAAACTTTTAGGGGCATGTGGCTCAGTGGATAGAGCATCAGATTCCGGTTCTGAGGGTCGGGGGTTCGAATCCCTCCATGCTCGTGCAACAACAGAGGTCAATTTCAACCAGAGCGATGGATTTACTGGAACGTGAGCCATTGCGGTAAGCTTATGCATGGACAGCCTTCCTCCAGCGGTGCATTCCCACCCTGGCAATGCGCCCTTCTCCTTTGAGCGGTGGAAACCTGTTGCGGCCCAATTATCCTTTCCTGTTCAGTGGGTGGAATGATCATTGCGACCTCCCTGTTGCATGAGTTGCTGGATGCACAGCCCCATCTGCGATCGCAGATGTACTTCAAGTCTTCCCTAACGGCGCTCTCCCATGCGATGGAGGATCAGGTTCTCGCCGGAGAGGACGAACCAATCGTCATTGCCTGCTTTCAGCGGGAGCGTTTTTACCGTCAAGAGGCTAGCCGCTATCTTCGCATTGCGGAGCGATCGCCCCAGGTCTATGTGCTAGCGGCGCCTGAGACCGATTTTAAAAACTGTTCCGATGCCTACGAAACCGTTGCCTTTGCCCCAGAGGATGGCCTGAGTCAGGAGTGGCACCTTGTGGTTCTGGGAAAGAGCTATTCCCTCTGCCTGATTTGTCGTGAACATCCCCAGGAGAATCACGATCAGCCGCCGCCCATGGTACAAACGGATCAAGCCCGCCGATTTGAAGGCATTTGGACCTTTGATCGGGCCGTTAGCTGTAAAGCAGCGGAACTCCTGCTCCAGCGAATTTTGCAATATCGACCAGAACTCAAATCCAAGGTAAAGCAAGCGCTGGAGGCCATTGACCTGGAGGTTGTGACGGGTTTCAACGCCGTTGATACCGCTCCCTTTGCCGATCGCCTGGTCACCTACCTGCAAGCGGGGCAGTATAAGCAAAATAAAGCCTATCGACAAATTGCCGCTAAGGAACGCAAGGAGCGGCTGGTCAACTCCATTAGCACCGCTATTCGCCAGTCCTTAGATCCGCACCACGTGCTCAGCGTGGCGGTGGAAGAATTGGGTCACACCCTACAGAGCGATCGCTGCATCATTTATCAGTGCAGTGCCCAAGACGAGTCTGCCCTCATTGAATACGAATTTAAAGGCGCCGCCGCCCTGCCTTCCCTGATTCATCAAACCTGGAACTACGCCGATAATCCCTGGTTCGAGGAACTCTCTCAGGTTCAAGACTGCATTTTTATCGATCACATTCGCGAAAATGAGAAGGTTCTGGCTAGCCCCGGCTTTCTGCGCCAGCTGATTCGCGCCAGCATTCACTCCCTGTTGATGGTTCCCATCATCTATCAAAAGCAGTTAATTGGCCTGATCGAGCTTCATCAGTGTCAGAGTGAGGCGCGTCAGCGCTATGAAGACAACATTACCGTCATTGAGGCGATCGCGGCCCAGGTTGGGGTCGCCCTGATCCAGGCGCAAGCCTATGCTGATCTTGAAAGCCTGAATGAACAGCTTGCCGACCTCGAGCGAACGCGGAGCAACCTGATTGCCATCACCGGTCACGAACTGCGAACCCCCCTGTCCACCATTCAGGTTTGTCTCGAAAGCCTAGCCACCGAGCCAGACATGCCAGAGGAGCTGCGAGACACCATGCTCAGCACTGCTCTCACCGATGCCGAGCGAATGCGGAAGCTCGTCCAGGACTTTTTGACACTCTCTCGCCTCGAAAGTGGCCGGGTCGACTGGCATTCAGAGGCAATTTCCCTGTTTGAATGCGTCAATCTTGCCCTGAGCAGCGTGAGCACCCGCTATCCCCCCGAAACCGTGCCTGAGATCAACCTGGAGGTTGCCGAGGATTTGCCCTTTATCCAGGCGGATGGAGAATGGCTGGTGGAGGTACTGGTAAAACTCATTGATAACGCCTGTAAATTCAGCAGCGCCGAGGATCAGCTCACCTTAAAAGCCCAGGTCTTGGAGGATCGACTCATCCAGGTCTCCGTTATTGACACCGGACGAGGGATTGAACCCGATCGCCTAGAGGCCGTTTTTGAGCGCTTTTACCAGGAGGAAGGGGCACTCAGACGAACCACGGGAGGCACCGGTCTGGGGCTGGCCATTTGCCGACAAATCATTCGCAATATGGGCGGCAAGATTTGGGCACAGTCCGCAGGCAAAAACCAGGGCAGCACCTTTTCCTTTACAGTTCCCCTGGCAAGCCCACGGTGACAGGCTCTTCCCCGACTTCTGAAGAACTGTTACAGTTCTGATTCCATTTGAATCATCCTCACAGGCACAATGATAGGATTCAGCCTATATGAAGCGTTGGTACCTTATTCCGTACCGTTTTTGGAGAGGAATTAATGGCAGAATCATTAACGGGACAAATGCCGGTCTTTGGCGGTAGCACAGGTGGGTTGCTGTCCAAGGCCGAGGTCGAAGAGAAATATGCAATCACGTGGACCAGCCCGAAGGAGCAGGTCTTTGAAATGCCCACTGGCGGTGCTGCAGTCATGCGTGAAGGCGAGAATCTTCTCTACTTAGCACGCAAAGAGCAATGCCTCGCCCTGGGGGTGCGTCAACTTCGCAGTAAGAAGATTAACGACTACAAGATCTACCGAGTCTTTCCCGATGGAGAGTCGGTATTGCTGCATCCCAACGATGGCACCTTCCCCGAAAAGGTCACCGAAGGTCGCGAGCAGGTGAATACCAAAGATCGCTCCATTGGCGAAAATCCCAATCCATCTCAGCTCAAGTTTTCCGGTCGTGAACCCTACGAGGTTTAGGCCCTGACCTAGACCAGGCCAACTGGCTGAAACGCTCAAGTTTATTGCTTTTGCTAAACGAGGGTGGAGTTCCTTCTCCACCCTCGTTCATTGTTTATGCACACCCCAACCCGCATCTGGATCCGAGGGGTTCACATTGCCTTTAGGAACCCGGTCGTAGAAAAATAGGGAGGCGGACCGCAACCCGAGCCTTCCCCACCCATGACGGCTGTGCAGTCACGGGTGGGGGTTGAAGCGACCGTGGCCCGGTTATGAAGTAGGGTTGACTGTTTTTCCTAAACAATTGCTATGATTTCTCCCGATTTTTCCCAGTTTTCCCAGCTTGCCGAGCAGGGTAACTTTATTCCGGTTTACCGCGAGTGGATTGCCGATCTGGACACTCCTGTTTCGGCCTGGCTGAAGGTTTGTGCCCATGAACCCTATAACTTCCTACTGGAGTCGGTAGAGGGTGGTGAAACCTTGGGACGCTACAGCTTATTGGGCGGCGACCCCCTATGGGTCCTCGAAAGTAGAGGCCCTAAAACCACCCAAACCCATCGAAATGGAACCGTACAAGTCTTTTCGGGGAATCCCTTTGAAATCCTTGCCGATTGTCTAGCGCCCTATCATCCGGTGAAACTCCCGGAACTCCCCGGAGGCATTGGGGGACTCTTTGGATTTTGGGGGTATGAACTCATTCACTGGATCGAACCCAAGGTTCCCGTTCATCCCGCTCAGGCCACGGATTTGCCCGATGGACTCTGGATGCAGGTGGATAACCTGCTGATTTTCGATCAGGTGAAACGCAAAATCTTTGCCATCGCCTATGCGGATTTGCGGCAAGCAGAAAGCTTAGCGGTGGCCTACCAGCGGGCCAGCGATAAGGTGAATGACTTGGTGGCGCGGCTCCAGCAATCCTGTGACTATCCGCCCTTGGAGCTCACGGGTCAGCAGTCGCGCCCCCATCCCCACCCCCCCACATACCAGAGCAACATCTCTCAGGCCAAATTCTGTCAAAACGTCCAGCGGGCTAAGGACTACATTCAGGCTGGCGATATTTTTCAAGTCGTGCTCTCCCAGCGGCTGACCACACCCTACCAGGGCAATCCCTTCGCCCTATATCGTTCCCTACGGCAAATTAATCCTTCGCCCTACATGGCCTACTTCAACTTTAAAGATTGGCAAATCATTGGGTCGAGTCCCGAAGTCATGGTCAAAGCAGAACTGCAATCTCCCAACCAGGTGGCAGCAACCGTCAGGCCCATTGCCGGGACAAGGCCTCGGGGAGAAACCCCCGCAGCCGATCTGGCCTACGAGCAAGAACTTCTGGCGGATCCCAAGGAGATTGCCGAACACATCATGCTGGTGGATTTAGGACGCAATGATCTGGGACGGGTCTGTAAACGAGGCAGCGTTCAAATTGCCCCCGATCAATTCATGAAGATTGAACGCTACTCCCATGTGATGCATATCGTCAGCAACGTCACCGGTCAGCTTGAGGAGAAGAAAAATGCCTGGGATCTTCTGCAAGCCTGCTTTCCGGCAGGGACGGTTAGTGGCGCGCCCAAGATTCGAGCCATGGAAATCATCCATGAGCTAGAAGGCTGTCGTCGGGGTCCCTATTCCGGCGTTTACGGATATTATGATTTCGAAGGACAGCTGAACTCGGCGATCACGATTCGATCCATGGTCGTGCGTCCGGGGCCAACAGGCAACCATGAAATTTCTGTCCAAGCCGGGGCTGGCATCGTCGCCGATTCGGATCCAGAGCGCGAGTTCCAGGAAACCCTGAATAAGGCAAAGGGGTTACTAGAATCGATCCGCAGGATTTGCCCCTAGCCGATAACCTCAAGAAGCATCGGCAGGAGCGCAGATTGGACGATCAATGCATCCCCATAAAGCTTTAAACTAACCAAGGGCCGTTAGGGGGGACAACGCTAGCACAGGAGCCAATTTTGTTTGTACCTAGAAAATAATGAACGAGATCTACCTGAATCACCCAAATTTTGGGCTCTTGTATAGTTTATGTCGTCTGGATCGAGATCACGCCCTCTATACTACCCTCTATGCTCAGCGGCTATTTTTTATCGTAGCGAGTCTGGAAGATGGCCTCAATTTTGACTCCATTTCCCGTCAAGAAGCTAAAGTTAAGGTCGAAAATCGGTTAAGAGAACTGCGGCGTACGGGCACAAGCCAAGAAATTCAGCAGCTCCAGGCGATCTATAAACAGACCTTCCAGTAATGGATAAGCCATCAATTGCGTCGCAGATTTCAAAGATTCAAGCGGATCTGCCCGCTTCGGTAAGACTCATCGCGGTGACCAAATACGTCAGCGCCTCAGAGATTCGGGAAGCCTACGCGGCAGGGATTCGAGACTTTGCCGAAAATCGGGTTCAAGATGCCCTGAGCAAGCTAGATCAAGTTGCGGATTTACAGGATGTGACCTGGCACTTTATTGGTCACCTGCAAACCAACAAGGCAAAGCTGGTTTTGCAGCACTTTCACTGGATTCATTCCGTGGACTCACTCAAACTGGCTCAGCGCCTTAATCAACTAGCAGCCCAGATGCAGCTTCGTCCCCGACTGTGTCTCCAGGTTAAGATGCGGCCCGATCCGCACAAGTTTGGCTGGTCCCCCACCGATCTCCTTGCAGATCTACCCGAGGTGGCGGCGCTTTCCCGGCTTGATATCTGTGGGCTGATGACGATATTGCCCCTGGGGTTATCCCACGACGAAATTTTGGAGACCTTTCAAGCAACTCACCGGCTCGCCAAAGGGATTCAAGAGCATGGGGATCACCCCCTCCCCCTTACCGAACTTTCGATGGGAATGTCCGGGGACTATCAACTTGCGGTCCAAGCCGGGGCCACCGTCGTCCGGCTAGGGCGCATCTTGTTTCCTAGCTTATGGACCCCCTGAGGAGCGAAGGTCGTAACGATCGGTTCATGGGGGCGGGATCACGACAAATCACGCCGGGATCAGACCCATAAAGCGATTGCCCCTGAAGGTTACCCCTCAAGGTTCCAGCTAGGGTCTGGGATTTCAGCCGCAAAAACAGGACACCGGGTTATGATGCTGCACAGGGTATCTATTTTGCTTTTTTCAGAGGCTATTCAGCCGGAAGAATAGATTTTTAACTTTAATTGCAATTTCTCCGATTTCATACTATTTTGATGGCGCTGGCATGTAGAATCCGACAGAGTTCTGACGGGATGTGGATTTTATTGAATCTACAGATTTTCCTCACTGGAAGCGCGCCTCGTCTGATACAATCCTTGTCAACTTTTTGAATATTCTGTACTTCTTGGAATCATGCTTTCACTGGGGGGGCAGGGAAAGCGGTCATCCATGGCAGAAACTTGTTGGAAACTACAATTTTTCAGATAAGCTGAATTCTTATTGATCAACCGTTCTTGTATTTTTGGAGCCTAGCCTGTGAGTAATTTATTTGGAAAGATTCGGGACTTCGTGGGGTTGCCCGGTGCAGAGGAGTACGACGAGTATGAATACGATGACGAAATGATGGCGGAGGACGGGTACGAGGAAGAGTACGAGGATGTCCTTCAGCCGATCATGGCAGAGGAAAGAGAAACGCCCGCCTCCTCTACTCCGGCAGACTCCCCTTCCAAACTTGATAATGTCGTGGGAATGCCCGGCACTGGACGGTTCTGGTCGGGAGCCGCCTCTGAGGTGCTGGTGATGGAACCCAAAAGCTTTGAAGAAATGCCTCGGGTGATCCAAGCCCTGCGCGATCGCAAATCCGTGGTGCTCAATCTCACCATGATGGACGCCGTTCAGGCCCAGCGGGCTGTGGATTTTGTGGCCGGAGCCACCTTCACCATTGATGGCCACCAAGAGCGGGTCGGCGAAAGCATCTTCCTGTTTACGCCTAACTGCGTCCAGGTGAGAACTCAGGCCACGCCACCGCAGTCGGGAACAGTCCACCCTGCGCCCCAAGCCCCGGCAACGAGCAATATTTCCACGACCTCTTGGCAAAACGATCTCGTCATGAGCCAGATTGCCCAGTAAGGAGGGCGACCCGAAATACAGGTACAGTTAACTGGAATGGCGCACACTCTTTCTGCCCGAAAGATTGGCTTTCTCGGCGGAGGCGCAATGGCAGAGGCAATTTTTTCACGCCTTCTTTCTGCTCAAATTTCTGCGCCTGAAGCAATTCACGTTCGAGAGGTTGATCCTGAACGGTGTCAGTACCTTCAGACTCAGTACGGCCTTCGCTTAGCGACCTCCTTTGAGGCCTTGCTCGCTTCCGTAGAGGTTCTGATTTTGGCTATCAAGCCCCAGGTCTTTACGTCCCTGGCGTCCTCGTTGACCTCACTCCAGAGTCATCCTGAAACACTGGTGATTTCAATTATGGCGGGTACGCCCCTTGCAGCAGTTGAGGCTGTGACGGGGAAATCCCCTGTGATTCGCGTGATGCCTAACACTCCGGCAATGGTGGGGGCGGGAATTTCTGCCTTTGCCCCAGGAAGCTATGCCCAGGAAGATCACCAGCAAATTGCTGCGGCAATTTTTGAGGCCGTGGGGGAAGTCGTGCAGGTGCAAGAGTCGCTGATGGACGCTGTGACAGCGCTGTCAGGTTCAGGACCGGCCTACGTGGCGATCGCCATTGAAGCGCTAGCCGATGCCGGCGTGTCGGTGGGTCTGCCGCGGGGAGTCGCCCTTCAGCTTGCCCTGCAAACGGTGCGGGGAACGGCTGAACTACTCCACTGTGGCCAGATGCACCCGGCCTTGCTCAAAGACAAAGTTACTAGCCCAGGGGGAACAACGATTGCGGGGATTCGTGCCCTTGAACAGCATGGGTTCCGATCTGCGATCATTGAAGCAGTTCAGTGCGCCTATCGCCAAAGCCAGACCCTAGGGCGGCTTTCCGATCAGCCGCTTTCCGATCAATAACTCTCGGTTTAAATCTCCAAATCAAGACGACAAAATGGGAGTTAATCTGTTGGTTAGCTCCCATTTTGCTGATCCAGCCCATCCTTACCACGGCAAAATTCCGGCCCCCTTAAGGCCAACACAGACGCTGCAGGAGAGGCGAATAACCGTCAATGGCAGAATCTCATCGCTTTTACCGAAACTTGCTAGAGTGGAATCAGCATCGTTGATTACAAACTGTAAAGACACTATGGACTCACCCATTCAAGCGGTTCAGGCCCCCTATTACGGAGATGCTTACATGCGGACTCCGCCTCCTGATTTAGCCTCGTTGTTGCTGAAGGAGCGAATTATTTACTTGGGGTTACCTCTGGTGTCTTCCGATGACTACAAGCGTCAGCTTGGGGTGGACGTAACCAAACTGATCATCGCTCAGCTGCTCTATTTGCAGTTTGACGATCCTGAAAAGCCGATTTATTTCTATATCAACTCTACCGGAACCTCCTGGTACAGCGGCGATGCCATCGGACAAGAAACTGAAGCCTTTGCAATTTGCGACACCATTGGCTATGTCAAGCCCCCGGTTCACACCATTTGTATTGGGCAAGCCATGGGCACCGCAGCCATGATTTTGTCCTGCGGAACCAGGGGATTCCGAGCCAGTTTACCCCATGCCACCATCGTTTTAAATCAAGCCCGGACCGGCATGGGACGCAGTCAGGCCACCGATATTCAAATTCGCGCCAAGGAAATTATTGCCAATAAGCAGGCTTACTTAGACATCCTGGCCAAAAATACTGGTCAAACCGCCGAAAAAATTGCCAGCGACACGGATCGGATGTTTTACATGACTCCAGAAGAGGCCAAAAACTACGGCTTAATTGACCGAGTTTTGGAAAGCTCTAAGGATCTACCTGTTGCTGTTCCTGCCCTCTAACCACTCCTTAACTGACCTTGATTATGCCTGTCGATGAAGTTCTCAGAGTCCCCTATCAACTCCCTGGAAGTCAGGCTTGGCAGTGGATTAATATTTATACCCGGCTGAGTCAAGAGCGCATTATTTTCCTCAACCAGCCGCTCACCATGGGGGTGGCCAACTCCTTAATTTCAGCCCTCCTCTATTTGGACTCCCAAGACCCAGAGAAGCCGATCTATCTCTACATTAATTCCTATGGCGATCCGGTGGCGATGGGCTTAGCGGATGAAAGCGCGGGCATGATGGCCATTACAGCGTGCCTTTCCATCTATGACACCATGCAGCATATTCGCTCTCCCATCATCACCATTGCCCTCGGGCAATGCATTGGGCTAGCAACGCTACTCCTCTCTTCCGGAGAGAAGGGAAAACGGGGCTGTCTTCCCCACACAGAGCTGGGGCTAGTCCATTCCTATGCTGGCATCCAGGGGCAAGCCACCGACATTCAAATGACGGCGGACGAGATGCTCAAAAAGCGGGGCCTGATGCTGGAAATCTTGGCCCGAAATACTGGCCAAAGTTCTGAAAAAATTGCCCAGGATATGCAGCGATCCTTTAGCCTTACGCCAGAAAACGCCAGGGACTATGGGCTCATTGATCACGTGTTAGGCGGTTTAGGGGAAAGCAATCCAGGATAAGGTCCTCCCGCATCATCCCTCTCTCTGGTTCCAGGTTGTCAGTAGATTTTAGTTTTTTGAGGTAAAACCCATGCCGATTGGTGTCCCTAGCGTTCCATACCGCCTCCCAGGCAGCTCCTACGAACAATGGATTAGCATCTACGAACGCTTATTCCGCGAGCGCATTATTTTTCTATCAGAAGAGGTGGACGATGGTATTGCCAATGCCATTGTGGCCTACATGCTCTACCTGGACTCCGAAGATCCATCAAAACCGATTTACCTGTACATCAACTCCCCCGGTGGCTCCGTGACTGCGGGCATGGCAATCTATGACACCATGCAGCACATTAAATCTGAAGTGATCACGATTTGCGTAGGCCTGGCTGCCTCCATGGGAGCATTTTTGCTGGCAGCAGGCCAGAAAGGAAAACGCCTGGCGCTGCCCCATGCACGAATCATGATCCATCAGCCCCTAGGCGGCAGTCGGGGGCAGGCTTCAGACATTGAGATCGAAGCCAAGGAGATTCTGCGCATCCGCCAGTTGCTAGATTCCATTCTGGCGGAGCGAACGGGTCAGCCCTTAGACAAAATTCAGTCCGATACTGACCGCGACTATTTTATGTCAGCGCAGGAGGCCAAGGACTATGGCTTGATCGACCAGGTCATTGAAGAGCCACCAGCATAGGCGCCCCCCAGGCGACCGTCCCGGTGGCGATCGCGCGGGCCGAGCCAGCCTTCAATTTCGGCCTTAAGCCCCCCGAACCAGATTCAGGGGGCTTTTGCTTTCCTCAAAATATGGAATTCCGAGCTTACCTACCGAGGGGCCTGGCCCGATGCCGCAACTTGTTTCAGGCGGCGCAGCCGCGAGGAAAAGCTGCGCATAATTTCAATGGCAAACATGGGAGTATTTTGGACGGCAAATAAAAACCGAGATTGATCGAGACTGGCCAGTTCGCAGTCCGTACGCGCAATTGCCGAGGAGGCTCGAACCTGGGAAGGCTGCACCAATGCTCCCTCACCAAACACATCTCCCTGGTGAATAACCTCCACCAGTTGATCTTGGACCCAAAGCTCCACCTCACCCCGGATCACGCCATACATGGTTTCCCCCACTTCTCCGGCCTTAAAAATAGTTTCGCCCTTTTGAAAGAGCATGGGAGTCGCATCCCGCTGGAATGCGCTAACGGTTCGGACTGCACTCACGGTAACACCCTCAACATTTTAACCAAAGCTTAACCTATTTTTCGGCCGGGCGCGATGGCCATCTCGTTAAAAAAAATCAAGCTAACCAAAGCCTTCTGGCCTTGATTAGCTTGAAGAAACAGGTCTTTCCGGTTCAGAATTTAAGCCCTGTAATCGAAGTTGAGGCCGACTCTCTCCTAAGCATCGTAGTAAAGCGCAAACTCGTAGGGATGGGGTCTTAAGCGCATCGGATTCACTTCAGTATCGAGCTTGTACTCAATCCAGTTTTCAATAAAGTCCTCGGTAAAGACTCCAGTTTCAGTGAGGAAACTGTGATCACTCCTTAAGGCCTCCAACGCGTCGAGCAGTGAGCCGGGAGTGGAAGGAATTTTAGCAAGCTCTTCCGGGGTCAGGTCATAGATATCCACATCCAGGGGATCGCCCGGATCAATTTGGTTTTTAATGCCGTCTAATCCCGCGCAAAGCATCGCCGCAAAGGCCAGGTAGGGATTGGCCGTAGCATCCGGACAGCGGAATTCCAGACGTTTCGCCTTGGGGTTGGGGCCTGAGAGGGGAATGCGGATAGAAGCGGACCGATTTCCCTGGGAGTAAGCCAGGTTCACGGGGGCTTCAAAGCCAGGCACTAAGCGCTTATAGGAATTGGTGCTGGGATTGGTAAACGCCAACAGCGCGGGGGCATGGGTCAAAATCCCGCCGATGTAGTGCAAAGCCATGGGACTCAAATTAGCGTAGCCCTCTCCCCAAAACAGGGGTTGACCGCCCTTCCAGATGGACTGGTGGGTATGCATCCCCGACCCATTATCGTTAAACAGGGGCTTGGGCATGAAGGTCACCGACTTGCCATGCTTGTAGGCCACATTCTTAATGCAGTACTTATACGCCATCAACGCGTCAGCCGCCTGAATCAGGGGCGCAAATTTAAATCCCAATTCACACTGGCCTCCGGTAGCCACCTCGTGGTGATGCTTCTCAATTTCTACCCCACACTTCTCCATAACCAACAGCATCTCGGTGCGAAGATCTTGGAGAGAGTCGGTGGGGGCCACGGGGAAGTAACCCTGCTTATAACCGGGCTTGTAGCCTAGATTGCCCCCCTCTTCAACGCGACCGGTATTCCAGCGGCCTTCCTTGGTATCGACGTAGTAAAAGGCCTTATTTTCAGTTTGATCAAAGCGAACGTCCTCAAACACGAAAAACTCGGCCTCCGGACCAAAAAACGCTTCATCTCCCACACCAGAGGAGGCAAGATAGTCAATTGCCTTCTGGGCAATGCTGCGGGGGCAGCGACTGTAGGGTTCGCCGGTTCTGGGTTCCTGAATACTGCATATCATGCTCAGGGTCGGCTCGGCCATAAACGGATCAATCCAAGCTGTGGTGGGATCGGGCACCATGGACATATCGGATTCATTAATTGCCTTCCAGCCGCGGATACTCGACCCGTCAAAGGCAACCCCATCTGTAAAGCTACTTTCATCAATTTGACTATGGTGCAGGGTTAAATGCTGCCAAGTCCCCGGCATGTCAATGAATTTTAGGTCAATAACCTGGATCCCGTCATTCTTGATCCAGTTCAAGACATCTTGAGGCGTGTGAGCCATGAATTACTCCTTAAGCAGTTAATCAATCACAGGATAAAGCACGGTATACAGGCACCTAGAACGTCCTGATACTGTGGGGGTACCCCCGCATCACAAACGGGTTAACTCAGCCCGATGGAAAGCCCTAATTTTCTGTAGATGGGTTGTTTAGGTTTTCATCCTAAAGACAAGAAAATCTCCGTTTTGTATTATTCGATACAAAAGCAACCCCTGTCCAGGGGAGAAGGGTCGGGTCGAAGGCCCACAGGTTCACCTTGGCATTCAAGGCAAATCCGTCAAGATTGTGATCTTGATGGTTGAAGGATTTAACTGTTACAAACTGCAAGGATTTACGGATGGGGTTTACCCGATTGGGAGGCCTAGGCGTGATAGAATTTTGCCTGAAACCAACCAGATTCAGGGGTACAGGGTATTTTTGCTTTTTCAGCCCTGGTCATGATGTTTGAGTCTGGTTTCGTTAAGACTCAACCGATGCGGCTTCCCCTGTCGGTGATTGCCCGAGTCTTAAAGATCAGAATCAGTCAAGAAAATCCCTTTTAGAAGAACTTTTGCTGCACCTTGGGAGATTAAACACATGCGGGACGCGGTTACATCCTTAATTGGTCGCTATGATGCCATTGGACGATATCTCGATCGAAATGCCATTGATTCGCTCAAAGACTATTTTTCTACCGGAGCTGACCGCGTCCAGGCCGCTACGGTGATCAACGCAAACGCCGCCAATATTGTGAAAGAAGCCGGAACGCGGCTTTTTGAGGCATTACCGGAACTGATTATGCCCGGTGGCAATGCCTACACCACCCGCCGCTACGCGGCCTGTCTGCGCGATATGGACTACTATCTCCGCTATGCCAGCTATGCCCTGATTGCCGGGGATCAAGACGTGCTAGATGAGCGCGTCTTGGAAGGGCTGCGGGAAACATACAACTCCCTCAGTGTACCGATTGGACCGACGGTCATCGGTATTCAAATCATGAAAGGCGTCGTCAAGGATCAAGCTGCGGAAGCAGGCGTCACCAATCTCTCGATTATTGATGAGCCCTTTGACTACATGTGCGCTCAGCTCAGCGAGGCCAACATCTAGCAGCTTGCTTACATCGTCGAAGAAAAAAGCGATCCAGTCCTGGATCGCTTTTTTACTAACGTTTTCCTGACAAATTTTGATCGTCAGGCCGATTGCAGCTGATCGGCATCTATCGACCTGTATTTTCCACCCTCAGCGCACCAGAGGCCTCGAGGTCGGGAGCAGCCTCATCGCATTCAGCTGGGAATGAGCCAGCAGGCCAAGACTAAGAACCGTCAAGAGATAAACGCCTAACGCGATGCTCATTCTTGAGCGGAATTGGTTAGAGCGAAACAGCGCGGTGAGTGGATTCATAGGGTCGGATTTAATGCAAGTGACAGGGGGCACCCCCACCATAGGCGTTGAGAGAGACTCCAATCAATAAAGCAGCATTAAGCTTTATTGATTTTTTTAACGTTTGCTCCCTGGCCTGACCCTCACATCCTTACACAGGCGTGAGTATCTTGCTGTCGGCACTTTTCTCCGTCACTTCAGGCCGATCCGCCTCCGAGGGAGGCACCACCTGCCAGAACTGCGGCAGGTATTTGGACCATTGGCTCAAGATCGCCCGGGCCTTGGGGCTACCAGTGCGATCCGCATGGGCCTGAATCAGCGCCTTGAGCTGCGCTTCGCCGGCGGCCGTAGAGATGCGCTGGATTTGGACAATCTCGGGATTCACCTTAGCCGGAAAATCCCCGGCTTCATCGAGCACGTAGGCCAAGCCACCGGTCATGCCAGCACCCAGGTTACGACCGGTGCCACCCAGAACAGCAATGACGCCACCAGTCATATATTCACAGCAGTGATCGCCGGTGCCCTCGACCACAGCCTCTGCCTTAGAGTTGCGCACGGCAAAGCGCTCTCCGGCCCGCCCGTTGGCATAGAGCACCCCGCCCGTGGCGCCATACAAACAGGTATTCCCGATAATCACATTCTCAGCGGCGGCAAACGGACTGTCAGCGGCGGGTTTAATAATGATTTCGCCCCCATTCATGCCCTTGCCCACATAGTCGTTGGCTTCACCCGTGAGGGTCAGCACCATCCCGGAAAGGTTAAAGGCTCCAAAGCTTTGCCCCGCACTCCCCACAAAGTTCAGGGAGAGACGGCCCTGAAAACCACTATTGCCGTAGCGTTGAGCGATCGCCCCCGCCACTCTGGTGCCCACGGTGCGATCGGTGCTGATCACCGAAGTCCCATAGCTTGCCGACTGGTTTTGGGCAATGGCAGCCTGAATTTCCGGTTGGTTGAGAATTTGATCATCTAGGACAGGCCCGTTGCTATGGACCTCCTCGTGCTGAAGCCAGCTGCGATCGCTGCGGGTATCTGGCAACTGGATCAAACAGTCCAGATTCACCGCTTGAGTCTTGGCCAGGGCCACATCGGGGCGCGGAGCCAGCAAGTCGGCGCGGCCAATCAAGGCCTCCAGGGAAGGATAGCCCAGTTTGGCAAGGATAGAGCGCACTTCTTCGGCCACAAAGCCAAAGAAATTCACCACATGTTCCGGGATCCCTTTGAACTTCTTGCGGAGGGCCTCCTTCTGCGTGGCCACGCCCACGGGGCAATTGTTGGTGTGACAAATCCGCGCCATAATACAGCCTTCAGCAATCATGGCAATAGAGCCAAATCCAAACTCTTCGGCCCCCATCAGGGCAGACATGACGATATCCCATCCGGTTTTGAGCCCCCCATCCACCCGAAGAATGACGCGATCGCGCAGCTGGTTCTGCATCAGGGATCGATGCACCTCCGTCAGGCCCAGTTCCCAGGGGGTACCGGCATGCTTAATCGAACTTAAGGGAGAGGCTCCCGTTCCGCCGTCATGTCCAGAAATTTGGATGATATCTGCATTGGCCTTGGCCACCCCTGCAGCGATGGTGCCAATGCCAATCTCTGCCACCAGCTTCACAGAAACCTTAGCTTGGGGGTTGATCTGGTGCAGGTCAAAAATAAGCTGCGCCAGGTCCTCAATGGAGTAGATATCGTGGTGGGGCGGGGGTGAAATGAGCGTGACTCCAGGCTTGGAGTTTCTGAGGGCGGCAATATAGTCGCTCACCTTTTTGCCCGGCAACTGCCCGCCTTCGCCCGGCTTTGCACCCTGGGCCACCTTAATTTCAATTTGCCTGGCGCTCATTAAATAGGCCGGCGTCACCCCAAAGCGACCGGAGGCCACCTGCTTAATGGCGGAGTTTGCCGTGTCTCCATTGCGCAGCCCGTGCAAATGGGGAAGCGTCGGTGAATTTCCAGCCGCGTCCACATCGGCTAGCACTTGAAAGCGCACCGGATCTTCGCCTCCTTCCCCGGAGTTAGACTTGCCGCCAATGCGATTCATGGCAATGGCCAACACCTCGTGCGCCTCGCGCGAAAGCGCCCCCAGGGACATCCCCCCGGTGCAGAATCGCTGCAAAATCGAGTCCACGGGCTCCACCTCCTCCAGGGGGATCGAGGCGCGATCGCTGCGGAACTCCAGCAAATCTCGCAGAGCCGTGGCCGGACGAGTCTGGAGCTGCCGCTGGTAGAGTTCGTAATGGTCCACCTGCTTGTCAGACACCGCCCTGTGCAGCGCCTTCGCCAGTTCCGGATTGTTCATGTGGTATTCACCACTGGGCCGGAACTGCACAAACCCGTAATTTTCAAGCTTGCGCTGACTCAGTTGTGGAAAGGCCTTTTGATGAAAGGCAAGGGTTTCCTGGGCTAAATTTTCTAGGGTGAGGCCCCCAACCCGTGAAACCGTGCCCTTAAAGGCCAAATCAATCAGCTCGGGACCAATGCCAATGGCCTCAAAAATTTGCGCGCCTTGGTAGCTGGCCAAGAGAGAGATGCCCATTTTGGAGAGAATCTTCAGTAAGCCCGCCTCCACAGCCCCCCGATAGTTGGCCTGGGCTTCTTGCAGCGTGAGCTGCGGCAAGCGGCCCCGATCCATCATTTTTTGGGTCTTGTCATTCAGCCACCACTGCTTAACGGACTCCCAGGCCAGGTAGGGCAAAACCGCACTCGCACCAAAGCCAATCAAGCAGGCAAAGTGGTGGGTGCTCCAGCATTGAGCCGTATCGACCACCAAAGAAACCTGGAGCCGAATTCCCTGGGCAATTAAGGAGTGATGCACAGCTCCTACCGCCAGCAGAGGGGGAATGTAGCTGCAATGTTCCGAGAGCCAGGTCCTCGACCCATCCGGATCCGTGCGATCGCTGAGAATTAACACCTGGCACCCGGCCTTCACCGCAGCGGCGGCGGCCTGACACAGCCGATGGAGGGCAGCGTTCAAGCCCTTTGGCCCCTGATCTAGCGCATATAGGGTGGACAGCGTGCGCGGCGACAGATCCGAAGCCTGAATCTTCTCTAGCTCCGCATCGTGGAGAATGGGAGACTCCAGCTTAATTTGTCGGGCATCGCCGGCTTGAGGATCCAGCAGATTCCCACGCCGTCCCAGCTGCATGGTCAGAGACATCACCAGCTTCTCCCGCAGCGGATCAATGGCCGGATTGGTCACCTGGGCAAAACGCTGTTTGAAGTAGTCGTAGAGTACGTGGGGTCGATCCGACAAAATGGCCAGGGGGATGTCATCGCCCATGCAAAAGGTGGGCTCTTTGCCATCCCGAGCCATGGCCTCAACAATCATTTCCACGTCCTCAGCCGAGTAGCCAAAGGCCGTTTGTTGACGGGTGCACGCTTGGGCCTGCAGCTGTTGGCCCTCGTCAAATTGAGTCTCGTACACCGTTTGTCGCTGGGCCAGCCATTGCCCGTAGGGCTGCTGGCGCGCCACGCGGGTCTTGATATCCCAGTTCGTTAGAATTTCCTGCTGCTCAAGATCAACGGCAATGGTCTGACCAGGCCCCAGTCGCCCCTTGGCCACAATTTTCTGAGTGGGAATGATGACGCTACCGGCCTCCGAGGCCACATAAACCATCTCATCTTCCGTAATGCAGTAGCGAGCCGGACGCAGACCGTTGCGATCGAGGGCAGCCCCCACCACTTTGCCGTCGCTAAAGGCCAGCAGGGCCGGACCATCCCAGGGCTCTTGATGCCCTGCATAGAACTCATAAAAGTCCACCACTTCCGGGTAGGCCTCCAGTTCCGGCTGATTTTGAAAGGCCTCCGGCACCAAAATCATGGTGGCTTCCAGGGGGCTGCGTCCCGTTTGAATCAGCAGCTCCAGGGAATTATCCAGGTTTGAGGAATCGCTGTTGTTGGGATTGGTGATGGGATGGAGATCCTGGAGGCGATCGCCCCACACCGGATGGGCAAAGGTGGACTCTCGCGCCGCCATCCAGTTAATGTTGCCCAGGAGCGTATTTATTTCGCCATTGTGACCCAGAAAGCGCATCGGCTGAGCCAAGGGCCACTTCGGCATGGTGTTGGTGCTAAAGCGGCGATGGTACAGCGCAAAGGGAGTCACATAGCTTTCCTGCTGAAGATCCTCATAGAACTCCGCCAGCACCACCGATCGCACCATGCCCTTATAAACAACGGTGCGCGAAGACAGAGAACAAACATAAAAATCCCCAGCCCAGGGAGCCGCCGTTGCCGCGATCGCAGACTCTATGCGCTTGCGGCCCAGGTACAGCCGCCGCTCAAAGTCATCTCCACTGTGATCCCCTTGATTGCGCACAATGACCTGCTCGATCTGGGGCTGATTCTCCCGCGCCTGCACTCCCAACACCTGGGGACGTACTGGCACTGGACGCCACCTTAAAACCTGGATTGCTTCCTGGGCCAGGACTGATTCCATGGTGGTCCTGGCATGCTGGGCTCCAGCAGCATCGGTCGGCAGAAACACCATCCCCAAAGCAAGATTTTGGGGATCCTCCAGGGACAATCCGGCCGCGTCTGCCCAGGGACGCAGCACCTCCCACGGCAGGGCCGTCATCACCCCAGCGCCATCGCCAGAGTCTTGGTCGGCGCTACATCCACCCCGGTGCTCCATACAGCTCAGCCCTTCCAGGGCTTCTTGAAGAATCCGATGGCTCGGCTGGCCGCGTTTACTGGCAATAAATCCCACGCCACAGGCATCCCGCTCCTCCACCAACCAAGGTTGCCCTTGATCAACCTTGGTAGAAGACCCCTGCAAGGAAGATTGAAAGCCAGCATTAACTATAGCCATAGCGTTGTTATCACCAGATAAACAAAAACCAAACCGTCTTTACCCTTGAAGCGCTGAGGGGAAAAAGAAAACTCTCTAGCAATCTGCCAAAGGATTAATTATTGTAACGCATAAAATCCTTCCCCAGGAAACCAGCCAACCAAAGACCGTGATTGAACTCTCAGGAGGGCGAACATCCAAATTTCGTCCCTTCTCCCCCCGATTTTTCTTGCCACAACCCGTTTGATCTTCATGAAAAGTTACGCAAACGTAAACTATTGATTCAACGACAACCAGGCACCCCCTGTTCTCTGGTAAGAATTGCCTAGGGTTCAACGTCATTTCCGACGTCATTGCGTTCTTTTAATGTCGATTAGGAGTCACTGAATTGTTAACGCCAACATTACTCGCGGTCGCCGTGCGTTCCTCCAACTGGAGTCCCACCATTGGCCTAATCATGTTGATCTGCAATGTGATTGCGATCGCCTTCGGAAAGTACACCATTAAGAATCAGTCCACTGGACCAGCCATGCCTTCGCCGAATCTGTTCGGCGGGTTTGGTTTGGGCGCAGTGCTGGGAACCACCTGTTTCGGCCATATTTTGGGGGCCGGCGTGATTCTGGGCCTGACCAATATCGGGGCGATCTAAGCTCGGTGCCATCCCAGATCTGAACACCGTTAAACCTGAAGACACCCATGGGGCCTCAAGGTTCGAGGCCCTTTTTATGCGGGTCAAAGCCACTGGATCCTAGACGGCAACAGGGGCACGCAGGGCGCGATCTAGCGGTGCTGTCCCGTAGCGTTCCTCTAGAAGACGCATAACCTCTCGACCAAAATCGCTGGGGTTTTGCTGCCAGGCCTGCAAACAGACCTCCCCAAAGAGCGACCCCATGGGTTCTGGATTCCACAACAGTTTCCTGGCGGTCCAGGGCATGTGACTCATGGGGTTATAGCCAGGCTGGAGAATATCCTGTTCGAAGGCGTAGGCTTCTAGGTGGGTGTGGGGCTGCAGGCCAATGAAAAAGATGGCGGGTTCAACCTTGTCCACCCCAAAAATTTCTTCCAGGGCACGATGGTAGGCCACGGTTTGACGGATGGTCTCCGGGCGCTCATCAATGACATTGAAGGAATAATTCACCGAGACCAAATCGTTAAATCCCGCAGCTTTCAGATCGCGGCAGTTCTCCAGGACAGTGCGCAGGTTGTATCCCATTCTCATTTTCCGCACCAGTTCCTGAGATCCGCTGGTAATCCCAATTTCAAAATAGTTCATCCCGGTTTGAACCATCAGATCGCACAGGCGCGGGGTGAGGTTGTCGGCTCGGATGTAGGCGGCCCAGTGGATGTCGCGCATGCCGGAAGCGAGGATCTTCTCTAGTAACTCCTCAGCATCGGCCATGTAGCGGCGAGCGGGGATAAACTGGGCATCGGTGAACCAGAAATTGCGGATCCCGCGATCGTAGAGCTGACGCATCTCTGCCACCACTTCATCGGCAGGATTAATGCGAACCTGCTTGCCCTCGATGACCGTGTAGATGCAGTAGCAGCAGTTATGTGGGCAGCCGCGCTTCGTCTGGACACCCACGTAAAAATCCTGCGCCTGCAAATAATAGTCAAACTCTGGCCAGATGCGTTCAATGTAATCGTACTGGCAGGCAGTCTTTTCGATCTCCGTGGGCCATTCATGGATGAGGCGATCGCGGGGCTGATCCACCCCAGCGACGTAGCAGCGCTCTTGATCCAGGGGGTCTCCCCGGAGCAGCTTCTCCAGCAGGGCTTCTCCCTCACCCACAGAGACAATCGTTCCCGTTGGGAGCCTGTTCCCCAACTGTTCATAAAAAACACTCACGGCCCCACCCCCCACGACAGCTTGCACCTGCGCATTGAACTTGCGAGCCTGCCGGAAACCCTGGCGAATCAAGCCCAGATTGCGCCATAGCTCCGAGTAGTAGGAAAGAAATAGGCGCAGTCCGCCCAGGGCTCCCCGCAGTCGAATCCAGGGATTTTTGGCGTAGTAAAATTCAAAGGCGTTTTGCAAGGGGTTCCCGCCGCGACCGCCCACGGGCGCATAGATCTGAATGTCGCGCCAGGAAAACACCAAGAGACTCGGCTGAAATTCGGCAATGCAGCGGCGCAGGGCATCAAAGTAATCCAGGGGCGGAATTGTTCCGAGATCAAAAATGCGCTGATCCACCTCCGGAAACTGCTTATGAACATGGTCCGCGAGGTACACCACACCAATGGGAAAAATTGGGTTGCAGGGCAGTCGAACATAAAGGATGCGGGCAGGGGAGCAATCCATGGTTTGGCTTTGTAAACAAATGTTTCGACCCTTTCATCATAAGCCGTTCTGGCCTAAAGGTGTCGGAGTCCAGCAGTGGCGGCTCAGTTGCGAGTCAAGATCGGCTACGGCACAATGAAGACAATCAATCAGTTAGATCACACCGTTTCTAGGGGTAAACCATGTCTGCGACGCTAGAGTTGAACCATGACAACGTCGAAACCGTTTTAGATGAGCTGCGGCCTTACCTGATGGCCGATGGCGGCAACGTTGAACTCGTGGAAATCGAGGGTCCGGTGGTCCGCCTCCGGCTACAGGGCGCCTGTGGATCTTGCCCTAGCTCAACGATGACCCTGAGAATGGGGATTGAGCGGAAGTTAAAGGAATCGATCCCTGAAATTAGTGAAGTAGAGCAGGTAATCTAAGCCTCACAAGGCTGGACCCACTGCGGCAACGGCAGCCTCCAGGGCGATCGCCACATGGGTCCAGTGGGTCCCCCCCTGACAAAAGGCCACGTAGGGACTCCGCAGGGGTCCATCGGCAGACAATTCTGAGGTGCTGCCGTCAATAAAGGTGCCCCCCGCCATGACCAGATCGCTGGCATATCCCGGCATGGCTCCAGGCACCGGGTCTAGGTAGGCACCAATGGGAGAATGGGCTTGAATAGCCCGACAAAAGGCAATCAGCTTTTCTGGTGAGCCGAGCTCCACGGCCTGAATCACATCGCGACGCGGTGCCTCCGGAAGTGGGTTGACGCGATAGCCCAAGGATTGAAACACCTGAGCAGTGAGGTGATTGCCCTTCATGGCTTCTCCAACCATCTGGGGAGCTAGAAACAGACCCTGAAACAGCAGCCGATTTTGATCAAAGGTTGCACCGCCACTGCTGCCAATCCCAGGAGCGGTGAGGCGGCAGGTAGCCCTCTCCACTAAATCGGATCGGCCGGCAACATAGCCACCAGCGGTGACAATGGTCCCGCCGGGATTTTTAATCAAAGACCCGGCCATCAGGTCTGCCCCGACGCTGGTGGGTTCTTGGAGTTCAATAAACTCGCCGTAGCAATTATCCACAAAGCAGACGGTGTGGCTGTTTTGAGCTTTGACACTCTGCACAATGCGATTAATCTCAAGAATACTCAAGCTAGGGCGCCAGGTGTAGCCACAGGATCGCTGGATCAGCACCATGCGCGTCTGCGGACGCACTGCCGTAGCTAAGCTTTCCCAATCAATCTCTCCGGTTTCTGTGAGATTGATCTGACGATACTGAATCCCCAACTCTGCCAAAGATCCCTGATTCCGCCCCCGCAGGCCAATCACCTCTTCCAGGGTGTCGTAGGGAGCGCCCGCCACCGCCAACAGCTCATCTCCGGGGCGCAAAATACCGTATAGGGCACAGGCAATGGCATGGGTGCCGGAAACAAACTGCACCCGCACTGCCGCCGCCTCAGCATCCATCACTTGGGCAAAGACCTGATCAAGGACCTGCCGCCCCAAGTCATCATGGCCGTAACCGGAAACGCTGCTGAAGTGATGCGGTCCCACTCGGTGATCTCGAAAGGCCTTCAGGACTTTCCCCAGGCGGTTCTTGACTTGTGCGTCAATCTTAGAAAATATGGATGAGAGTTTGGCTTCAGCAGCAGCAAGCCGAATGTGAGGTTCCATAGACAATAGAAATTTGTGTTAGCCTGTGTTCGACCATTAAAAAGTTTTGTATCGGTGGCGACCACGGGATGTGGAAGAGGCCGTGGTGCATTTTATGAAGAAATTTTACGTTCAAGTCGGGTCAGCGGCGCTGCTGCGGAGAGCTACCTGACTTTTTTCGCATTTAATTTCGTTCTTTTCTAAAGGTATGTGAATGACAGTTGCAACTTCAACCGAAAAATTAGGATTCCAGTGGCCGGTCATTTTATTCATGGCAGCAATTCACGTGGGAGCGTTGTTTGCGCTGCTGCCTGGCAATTTTAGCTGGGCAGCCGTAGGACTGGCTGTCCTGTTCCACTGGATTACTGGCGGTTTGGGGATTACCTTAGGATGGCATCGTTTGGTGACCCATCGGAGTTTTCAGACCCCGAAATGGCTGGAGTATTTTTTTGTCTTCTGTGGCGCGTTGGCCTGCGAAGGAGGGGTGATAGAGTGGGTGGGTTTACACCGCAATCACCATCTGCATTCAGATAAAGTGCAAGATCAGCACAACTCCCACAAGGGATTCTGGTGGAGTCACATGGGCTGGATGCTGCATCAGGTCCCGGCCAAGAAAGATGTGGAGCGTTTAACTCGGGATATTAACCAGGATCCGGTTTACCGATTTTTAGATCAATACTTTCTGCCGATTCAGATTGCCTTGGGCGTGATCTTTTATCTGCTCGGGGGTTGGCCCTTTGTGGTTTGGGGAATTTTCGTGCGTCTGGTGCTGGTGTATCACTGCACCTGGTTTGTGAACAGCGCCACGCATCAGTTTGGCTATCGCACCCATGACTCCGATGATGCTTCGACCAACTGCTGGTGGGTGGCTCTACTCACCTACGGCGAAGGCTGGCACAATAACCACCATGCCTATCCCCACTCGGCCCGCCACGGATTGCAATGGTGGGAATTTGATTTGACCTGGGTGACCATTTGGCTCCTGAGTAAGCTGGGATTAGCCAAGCGGTTACGCCTGGCAGAAGCCTAATCTAGCCGAAGGTTTACGAAAGATTCCCAATTAATTATCCGATTGAGGCCCTCATCCTACGCTTGCGATGGGGGCTTTTTAAGCAGCCGCCTTTCTTCCGTGAGGGGGAAGCGTGGTCTCCTCTCCCGGCAATCCCAAGGGACAGGCCCGGCTTGGCTGCCGTATTGCCAGCCAAGAGGAGAGGGTCTTCTCACTTCTCCCTGGCCTTCCGCAGCCGGGCAGGGGGACAGAGCCTAAACCAACTGGGCTACTTCCAGATCGGGGTGAGGCAGAGCAGTTTGCATCGTGCCCAACCAGTCAATCAGGTTCTCGAGCTGCTGTTCCGGTTTTAGAACCCCAAGCCCCCGAACTGTGACCTTACCGGGGGAATAAACAAAGCGAGACTTCAGGTGATTCGGCAATTTTTCCTGGAGCAGCTTCCAAGCAGGTTCCTCCATGGGCGTTTCTAGAATCACGTGCTGCTTGCCCTCCGACTTAATTTTGGCAAATCCGAGGGGTTTGGCCATCAGCTTGAGTTCCACAACACGCATGAGCTGCAGGGCCGCATGGGGAATGGTGCCGTAGCGATCGCTCCAATCGGCAGCAATCAGGGTCAGATCCTGCTTAGAGTCGGCGGTGGCCACCTCCCGATAGGCCGCCATTTTCTGATCTAGGTCAGGGATATAGTCAGAGGGAATGAAGGCGGTAAGGGTCAACTCCACTGAGGTTTCGTCCACCTGAGGAATCTCCTGACCGCGAATTTCATTGATAGATTCCTGGAGCATATCCATGTAGAGGTCAAAGCCAATGGCATTAAGCTGCCCCGATTGCTCCGCCCCCAGCAGATTGCCCACCCCTCTAATTTCCATATCGCGCATGGCGAGCTGATAGCCGGACCCCAGCTGCGTAAACTCCTGAAGGGCTCGCAGGCGCTTACGGGCTGCTTCCGTGAGGCTTTCCTGGCGCGGATAGAACAGCCAGGCATGGGCTTGAATGCCGGCACGGCCCACTCGCCCCCGCAGCTGATACAGCTGGGAGAGACCAAACTTTTGGGCATCTTCAATCAGAATTGTGTTAACGCGGGGAATGTCAAGGCCAGATTCGATAATGGTGGTACACAGGAGAATATCGGCCTCGGCGTTGCTAAAAGCCAGCATGGTTGCCTCCAGTTCTCCTTCCACCATCTGACCGTGGGCGATCGCAATGCGGGCCGAGGGCACCATCTCCCGAATTTTGGCAGCCGTTTCCTCAATCCCCTCCACTCGGGGCACCACGTAAAATACCTGTCCGCCGCGATCGAGCTCCTGGCGGATGGCGCTCCGGACGGTTTCAGGTTCATAGGGCGACATGTGGGTTTTGATGGGACGACGGGAGGGCGGGGGGGTGCTAATCAAGCTCATTTCCCGTACGCCAGAGAGGGCCATATAGAGAGTGCGCGGAATTGGCGTGGCCGAGAGGGTGAGGACATCCACCTGGGTCTTGAGGGTCTTGATTTTTTCCTTCTGATTCACGCCGAACCGCTGCTCTTCGTCAATCACTAGCAAACCAAGATCTTTGAACTGGACGGTCTTGCCCAGTAGCTGCTGGGTGCCCACCACCACATCTAGCTCCCCAGTTTTCAGCCGTTGGATAATATCTTTGCGCTCCTGAGCCGTGCGGAAGCGATTTAAAAGACCCACCTGAATGGGATAGGGGGCAAACCGTTCCTTAAGGGTGTGGTAGTGCTGCTGAGTCAAGATGGTGGTGGGAGCCATCATCGCCACCTGCTTCCCTGCGGTCACCGCCTTAAAAATAGCGCGCACGGCCACCTCGGTTTTGCCAAAGCCCACATCGCCGCAGACCAACCGATCCATGGGGCGATTACTTTCCATATCGCGCTTCACATCCTGGGTGGCCTTCAGCTGATCCGGCGTGGGCACGTAGGGAAAGGATTCTTCTAGTTCCTCTTGCCAGGGCTGGTCTTCAGGAAAGACAAATCCGGTTTGCTTGGCCCGTTCGGCATAGAGCATGATCAAGTCCACCGCCAGCTTTTTGATGGACTTACGCACCTTATTTTTCGTTTTCTCCCACACCTTGCCGGTCATTTTGTGCAGCTGTGGCTTCTCCTGGCCGGTGGTTCGAAAGCGAGACAGGGCATCGAGCTGATCGGCGGCCACCCGCAACAGACCATCGGCATACTGAATCACCAGATAATCGCGGGTTTCCCGGTTGATCGTTAAGCTCTCTAGCTTTTTAAACTGGCCGATGCCGTGGTTGCGATGGACCACGTAGTCACCGGGAGAAAGTTTGTTAGGATCGACCTGCTTGGAGGCCGCTCGCCGCCGCTTGCGCACATAGCTCGGTGAGGAAAGGGAATGCTGGCCAAAAAACTCCCGGTCGGTGACCACCATGACGCGGAAGGTGGGCAGGATAAATCCCTCTAGTTCCGCTAAGCCTGAATATTTCAACCCCACGGGAGTGCGCTGATTTTGCAGCTTTTCAATGGCTGGATAGTCCTTGGGATTGGGCACAAACTGGGCCGGGGCATCGTGCTCTTGCAGTAGCGCCACCGATCGCGACGGCTGGGCAGACATCAGCCAAACCTGAAATTTTTGCCCCAGCTGTTCCCGCACAATCTCCGCTAGCTTGCCAAACTGGTGTGGAGTCACCGGCACCGGACGGCTAGACAGGTTTAAACCGCGATCGCTCTCGGCCAGCTCACGCAAGTGGATGCGGTCAAAGAGGTCCAGGACAGCGGTGGTCTCTGAAAAGGATTGGTGCAGCTTCGGCAGAGGATGCTGGGCATCGCTGTAGAAGGTCCACTGATCCTGAGCATGCTCCACCCAGCGATCGCTGTGGGGCTGACACTGACCCGGCTCATCCAGGACGATCAAGGTGTGATCTGGCAAGTAATCCAGGAGCGAAGCGGGCTGGTCAAAGGCAAAGCCCAGGAACTTGTGGGTGCCCTCCAGGGTGCCCTGAACCAGCTGATCTTGCTGATCCTGGCTGAGGTAGTGGCGAAATGCCGGACTGTCAATGGTCTGAAGCGCCTTGAGGATAATGGGCCGAAAGCTGGTGGGCGTCAGGGTCATGGCGGGAATGCGGTCCAGGGATCGCTGGGTACCGGGGTCAAACTCGCGGATTTGCTCTAGATCCTCGCCAAACCACTCCAGACGGATGGGCAGTTCCGCCGCCACCGGGTAGATATCTAAAATATCGCCCCGCTGACTCCACTGACCTTCAGTTTCCACCAGAGCAACCTTTTCATAGCCCAAATGGGCCAGCTTGCGCCTGAGATCTTGAATCTCCATCTCCATCCCAGTCTGCAGCCGCAGGCAAAAGTCCTTCAGGGCAGATTTTGGCGGCAGATGGGGCTGGAGCGATCGCTCGGTGGCGACAATGGCCACCTTATTGGGGTCGGAGGGGTGGCGGAACGCCTGGGATTCTAGATCGTGATCCAGGCTCAGGTCAGCGAGAATCTGCAGCTGCCCCCAGGCCATTTCAGACTCAAGGTCAAAGGGTTCGTAGGGCGAGGCTTCACTGGTGGGATAAAAATGCACCGTATTCCAGCCCATGGATTCTAGCTGAGCCGCCCACCGACTGGCCTCTTCCAGGGTAGCGGTGATGATGCACAGGGGCTGGGAGCGAAGCTGGGCGATGGCCGAAGTGACCAGTCCCTTCGGCAGCCGAGCGACACCGTTGAGATCAAGAAATTGCTGCTGGTCTAACTTGCTCGATAGCTCCGTGGCAAGACGGCTCTGGGAAAGAGCGCGAACGACTGCGGAAAAGGAGGTCATTCTTCTTTAATCAAACGGGTCAGAAGGTCATGTGCGATCCTAACTTGTTCTTTCCCTGTCCGGGTGGAAGGGCCACCGCGACCAGCCCGCAACCAATTACACCCAGGCAGCGGCAGAACAGACCTCCAGCTTGAGTCCATCCCCCCAGTTTGCCCAAGCGAGACCCGCGCGATGGCCCCCTAAGATGCGAGCGGGTCTCTCCAGAATTAGGCCCCGGCTCCGGGCAGCAAGCCGGGCACCTCATCCGGTTTTCCATAGGCCTGGTTGCAATCCACCCCACCATGACTGACAATAAACAATTGTTAAGCGGGTAGTCAGTCCAGTCCAACCTGGCTATCCGCTTTGATCATGGCCATGCTGATTTCACCTATCCATGCACATCTCCTTCAATTGGCTTAAAACCCTGGTGGCAATTGACCTTTCGCCAGAGGATCTAGCTCATCAACTAACGTTGGCTGGGTTTGAAGTTGAAGATATTGAGGATCGCAAAACCTGGGCCGAAGGGGTAGTCGTGGGCTACGTCCGGGACTGCCAGCCCCATCCCAATGCCAATAAGCTGAGCGTTTGCCAAGTGGAGGTGGGAGACGCCGAAGCTGCGACCATCGTTTGCGGGGCTCCCAACGTCAAAACCGGACTGTATGTTCCGGTGGCGCGACCCGGCACCTACCTTCCCTGCATTGATCTCAAAATCAAGCCTGCGAAGCTGCGCGGAGTTAAGTCCTTTGGAATGATCTGCTCCCTGGCTGAGTTGGGGTTAGCCAAAGAGTCTGCAGGAATTCACAGCTTTGACCCGGCGGTACAGTCGTTCCAAGTAGGGGATGACGTGCGTCCCCTACTTGGCCTGGACGACGTCATTTTAGACCTGACCTCCACCGCAAACCGCGCCGATGCCCTGAGCATGGTGGGGATTGCCCGAGAGGTGGCCGCCCTCACCGGTGGAACCTTGAGTTTACCGGAGGTGAAGACCGACTCCTCCTGGCCGCAGGACCCAGGGCTAAGCGTGGCCATTGCCGATCCGGCGCACTGTCCCGCCTACCTGGCCACACGCGTGGACAACATACAGGTTGGGCCTTCCCCAGACTGGCTCAGAACCTGTCTGGAGTCAGCAGGCATTCGCGCCATTAACAATGTGGTCGATATTACCAACTACATCTTGATCACCTGGGGACAACCCCTGCACGCCTTTGACCGTCAGGCACTGGAAACCATTGCGGGCGGAACCGATTTACAGATCGGGGTGCGCCTGGCCGATGACGATCCCCCCTTAAGGACCCTAGACGGACAATCTCGCCAGCTAGAGGCTCAAAATCTTCTGATTACCGTTCAAAATAAGCCCGTGGCCCTGGCGGGGGTGATGGGGGGAGAACAGAGCGAGGTCAATGCGCAAACCCAGAGCATTATCCTGGAGTGCGCCCTATTTAATGCCGTCTCCATCCGCCGCTCGGCACGGGTACAGGGCTTGCGGACCGAAGCGTCCTCCCGCTATGAGCGGGGCGTTAATCCAGCGCAGCTCGATGTTGCCTGTCAGCATGCCCTAGCGCTGCTGGCGGACCTGGCAGGGGGAACCGTGGTGAGTCAGGCAAAGGCCGACTATCGAACCTTGCAGCAGCGAACCATCCTGCTGCGCCTGGAGCGAGTCAACCAAATTCTGGGCCCGGTTTGGGGCCAGGACGAGGAACCGGTGGATCTCGAAGCGTCCCAGGTTCTTCCCATTCTGGAATCGCTTGGGTTTAGGGTCACGCCCGAGGACGACCCTCAGATCTGGTCCGTGGAGATTCCGGCCCATCGCCAAGGAGATATCGAGCGGGAAATTGATCTAATTGAGGAGATTGCCCGCCTCTACGGCTACGACAATTTTTGTGACACCCTGCCGGCCAAGTCTGAGTTTGGCTACCTGGGGGAGGACGAGGTCTATACTCGTAAAATTCGCCAGGCCTTTCGCGGAGCTGGCTTGACCGAGCTGATTCACTACAGCTGGACCAAACCTGGGGGCGATCGCCAGATTTCGGTCATCAACCCGCTGCTCATTGAATTCTCCGCCCTGCGCACGGAAATGCTCACGGCCTTGATTAAAGCCTTTAGGTTTAATCTGGAGCAGGGCAATGGGCCGCTCAACGGGTTTGAAATTGGACGCATTTTCTGGGAAGACGAACAGGGCCTACAGGAATCGCCCGCGATCGCCGGGATTATGGGGGGAGATGTCCGTCAAGGAACCTGGGCGCAGGACAGCAATCGCGACTCCCCCATGAGCTGGTTTGAAGCCAAGGGGATTTTAGAGGCGGCCTTGACCAGCCTGGGACTCTCGGTGGAATATCAGCCCGATCGCCAGGACGATCGCTTACACCCAGGGCGGACGGCTTCACTGTGGATTCAAGGCCAGCGACTCGGGCGCCTGGGGCAGATCCATCCGCTGCTGCGTCAGGATCAAGATCTGCCGGATGCGGTTTACTGTTTTGAGCTGGACCTGGCGGTTCTGCTCGATGCAATGGCAGATATCGAAGACTCCCAAATTCATTTTCAGCCCTTTTCTCCCTACCCAGCCGTGGATCGAGATCTGGCCTTCTTCATTTCCACAGGCGTCTCAGTGGCTGAAATTAGCCGGGTCATTCAAACCGCAGCGCAAAAGAGCAACGCCTCCCTGTTAAACCAGGTCGATCTAATCGATGAATATCAGGGAGAGACGGTGCCAGCGGGGCAACGGAGCCTGGCCTTTCGTCTGGTCTACCGCGCCCCGGACCGAACCCTCACCGAGGAGGAGGTCAACCCGTTGCATCAAAGGATTCGCGAGGCCCTGGAAGCCAAGCTCAGCGTCAGCCTACGCAGCTAGGTATTGCCAACCCCCTGGGACAGGCCTAGATCCCCTACCCCAGGGAGCTCTCTCGGTCCTAAGGTCTATTGCAAACCCCTGCAAATACCGATTTATCCACTGCTTTTTATCCACTGCTGATCATGGGAAAACAACGAGTCTTGTCGGGGGTGCAGCCCACGGGTGACCTTCATTTAGGCAACTATCTGGGGGCCATTCGTCGCTGGGTTGAGGGACAACAGCAGTACGATAACTTTTTCTTCATCGCCGATCTCCACGCCGTTACGGTTCCCCATCAGCCGGCGGACTTGAGCCGCAACACCTACAAGCTGGTGGCCCTCTATTTAGCCTGCGGGCTGGATCTCAACCACACCACGATTTTTGTCCAATCCCATGTTTCAGCCCATGCAGAACTGACCTGGCTCTTAAATTGCCAAACTCCGCTTAACTGGCTTGAGCGCATGATTCAGTTTAAGGAAAAGGCCCTCAAGCAGGGGGAAAACGTGAGCGTGGGCCTACTGGACTACCCGGTTCTTCAAGCCGCCGATATTTTGCTCTACCAGGCGGATCTCGTGCCCGTGGGGGAGGATCAAAAGCAGCATCTAGAGCTAACCCGTGATATTGCGAATCGAATTAATTTTCAGTTTGGGTCTGAGGATCAGCCCCTTTTAAAAATCCCCGAGCCTTTAATTCAAACCGCCGGGGCCAGAGTTATGAGCCTCACCGATGGCACCAGCAAAATGTCTAAGTCCGATCCCTCGGAACAGAGTCGCATTAATTTACTAGACGCACCCGAGGTGATTCAGAGGAAAATTAAGCGCTGCAAAACTGACCCCGTGCGAGGCCTGGAGTTTGATAATCCCGATCGCCCGGAATGCCATAACCTCTTAACGCTCTATATGCTGCTCTCCGGTCAGTCTAAGGCGGCCGTTGTCCAGGAATGTACTCAGATGGGCTGGGGCCAGTTTAAGCCCCTCCTCACCGAAACCACCATTGAGGCGCTGCGGCCCATTCAACAGCAGTACCAGGATCTGACCCAGGATCCTGGCTACCTTAATTCCGTCCTCCAGCAGGGACGGGAGCAGGCCGAATCCGTGGCGCAGTCGACCTTGCAATCGGTCCGGTCCGCCATGGGTTTCACAAATCCCCAGTAGAAGCCCCCCTAGAATAGAATTGCTGCTACGCGGGAGGTCACAATGGGTCATCGGGGCCATGCGATTGGAGCCATACCATCCTTCATCCCCCCGTTCCTTCGTTCTCTGGGTTCAGGGCTATACCGAGTTGCCACCCCCTGGCTGATCATCGGCGGGACGCTGGGGGAACCTGGACTGGTGCCCATTGCAGCCCAGCCGATCTCGGTGGATGGTAATCTGATTAAACTTTGCGTAAACCAGCTACTCTACGACCACACCTTCAGAGACGGGACGCCAGCAGGCGATCGCACGATTATTGATCCTCGATCTGCGGCGGTGGCCTGTCGCGGCATTCGATCTCGAACCCAGGCAGAGTCTATCCAGCGATGCATGAATCAGCTACTCTATGATCGCATCTTTACCGACGGCAAGCCCGCGGGCGATCGCACCATCCTCGATCCCAGTGCGGCGGCAGAGGCCTGTCAACTCTGTCCCGCGCTGGACTAACCCGAATCCTGGCCTTTGACCAGGAGAGATTTTCACTTCCCCCCTGTGCCAGAGCAGACCAATCCAGGTAAAGTCAGGACTTATATCTTTATCTTCGTTTTATTGAATTATTTTTTACTATCGTGAGTTCTATCCCCGATCTTTCCTTGAACCCCTCCTTGACGCGACCGAGGCCAGGACAGCCGCAAATTCCTAGCTTCGCCGAGGCCGCGCGGCGGGGAGAATTTGTGGTTACGGCGGAGGTAACCCCCCCCAAGGGGGGGGCAGTGGAGCACATGGTCCAACAAGCGCTGCATTTGAAGGGACGCGTTCACGGGGTGAACATCACGGACGGCAGTCGGGCCGTTCTACGCATGAGTTCTTGGGCAGCCTGTTTAGTGCTGCAACGGCAGGGTCTCGACCCCATCTGTCAGATGACCTGCCGCGATCGCAACCGGATTGCCCTCCAGGCAGATTTAATGGGCGCCAGTGCCCTGGGTTTAAATAACATTTTGGCATTGACGGGGGATCCGATTCGCGCAGGCGACTTTCCCCAGGCTAGGGCCGTCTTCGACTTAGAGGCCGTGCGCTTGCTGCGTCTCATTGCTGCCTTAAATCAGGGACAAGATGGCAACGAAAAAAAGCTTCCCGATGGTGCCACTCATCTGTTTGCAGGAGCCGCCGTTGATCCTCAACTAGCAAGCTGGTCCAGCCTTGAAAAGCGATTTGCCCGTAAAATCGAAGCGGGAGCCCAATTTTTTCAAAGTCAGCTGATCGTTGACTTTGACCGTCTAGATCAGTTCATGACAAAAATTGCCCGACCCTACGGAAAACCAGTCTTAGCAGGTATTTTTCTCCTAAAATCGGCCAAGAACGCCCAATTCATCAACAAAAATGTGCCTGGAGTCCAGATTCCCGAGGCCATAATCCAACGGCTGGCCGAGGCGAGCGATCCCCTCGAGGCCGGTATTGCAATTGCCGCTGAGCAGGTGCAGGCAGCCCGCCAACTGTGCCAGGGCGTGCACATAATGGCCGTCAGACGGGAAGATCTCATTCCCACAATTTTAGACCGGGCGGGGGTCGATCCCCTACGGGAGCCCTCCCACGATTCTCGGTGAGGGCAATCTCGCCCCCTTCCGCCAGGAAGACACAAGGGTCAAGCAAGCTCCTTCTCAGCCGCAAAAGCGCTCTGGACTCGCACCTACGCTAGAAGTCTCTGGGGGAAGAATTTTAGGATGCTCTACAATCGCTAAAGTTAATCCGTAGTTCTGTCGCCTTCCCGAGCTGCGATCGCGAATAGAGTTGAACCATGGTTCTCCACCCCAGCCCCTTTCCACCCCCCCAGACTCAGCAGACAAGGCCCTGGTGGAATCGCCCACTGATTGGTCAGAGAAGCCTAATGCAGCGGCTTCAAGACTATTTTTACCGAGAGCCAGTCAGTCCAGAAGCCATCGCCCTGTATCGGGAGCGGTTTCAGCAGATCAGCGATATTGCCAGTCGAACCCAAAGCCTCTATCGATCTAAATTTGGAAGTGCCGAGTTTCTGAGCTTTGTGCGGCTCAACCAAGACTTTCAAGACCGATCGGGTCCCTACCACGAACTCAAGCCCGCGTTGGCTCTCTTGCAGGCAGGCATCGGAGCTCACCAGGCCTTCACCAACCTGGAGCAAATTGAGTTCAATCATCGCGGCAAACGCTTTAACGAGTTCTATAGTTTTGTCGAGAGCCTCTGCCATCAAAGGGTTCAGGCCACAACCTTTCGTCGCCAGACCCAGGCTAAGTTTCAGGATCTATTTCCCATTCTCAAAAGTCAGGAGGGGAAGCTAGCTCTAAAGCGCTACCACAGCTATCTAGAGCGCATTGCGAGCAATGATCTGAGTTTAAATCTCCTCTATGCCTTTAAAAAGTATCAATTTCAGGGATACAACATCTTTCGCAAGCTAGCAGACATTGTTAAGGACCTCCGATGCTCGGATATCCTCAGTCAGGATAGTTTAAGTTTGAAGATTATTACTCATTTTGAATCCTTTGATAAGCTGGGCCTGATTCTGGGGATTCCATCTCGGCAGCAAACCCTGGAAACCTACGGCCTCTTATTCCAGTACATTGCCCTGTCCGAGAAACATGCCCGTGCCTTTGAACAGTTCAAAAGTCTGGTGGATCAGCTACAGCACTGGTACGAGGTCCAGGTACAGCTGGTTACAATCCGTCAGCAATATCCTCCCCAAACCTATAGGTATCCGAAACTGCTTCGGCAGGAGTTGCCGGGTCAAAAACTTTACAATCAGTATGCAGCCTATCTAGGGGAACCCGAGGAAGCGCCTCGCTGACCGTGGCCAGGGATAAACACAGCTGCTTAAAGGGAGGCAGGATTTCAGTACCAACCTGTGCCATTGCCCCCAAGGCGAGTTGGGGAAAAAGATTGATCAGATCCTGAGGCGTACTGCTCTCTAAACATTGCAAGATCTCAGACCACTGTTTCTTTTCCATTAAACGCCAATCCAGCTCGTGTAAAAACCGCCCCAAAATACGCGCTCGATAGTAGGGATCGGGCATGGCCAAAATGGCGGCTAGAGTTTGTCGCCAGTTTTGAGTTCCCTTGATCAGGGGATCGAGTCCCTGGATTTCGTTCCACCGGCTGTCCAGAATATCATCTAGGGCGCTATCTACTCCCATTTCTAGGGAATATTTTTCAATCTGACAGGCAAGATTGACCAGAGCGGCTTGGGGGTAGGTCAGGTATCCCAACTGATGAATTGTGGCCAGCATCTGGTCCAGATCAAGGCGGGGCGTAAGCTGATTGAGAACCCATTCCCGGCCCAGGGGCGATTTGAGGGTGAGCGCCAAGTCCAAGGCCTTAGCAATGAGTCGATCGGGAAGTTGCGGGATAGTATTGACCAGCCGCTCCACCTGCCGGGATTCGTCTGGCTGCCGGGCAATAGCCTCCAGCACTTCATCGGCCCATTTGGGATAATCCGCCAAAAGCTGAATCTTGGCATCTAGCTGGCTAAGCGGATCTGAAAGCTGTTCTACAAAGGCTAGAGCCATAGGGAGCGCTTGCTCAGACCATTGCACCCATTGCACCAGGATATCTAGCTGGACAGATCGGGACTGAACAGAGGCCAACAGATTCTGCCATTGCTGGTCATCAAAGTTGGGATATAGGGGAATCAAATGCAACAGCGTGTTGATCCGCAGCCCCTCGTCCTCAATCCCCTGAGCGATCGCCCAGAGATCCTCTAGCTGCTTTGCCGAACAAGCAGAAGCAGCATCAATCAGGATCATTGCCTTTTCCGCTTCAGTTGCGGCCCCTTCCACAGAGGCCAGCAAGTTGCCCTCCTCCAGAGGCACATTACCCTGCACCTGCTTTTGAAATTGAGCATAGTCGAGGGGAGACAATACCGCCTCAGCCAGTTCATAAACCTCAGATTTTAATTTAGGCGGGTGATCCAGCAGGGTAACCAATACCAGCATCTTCGCCTCCGAAGATTGAAAGCGCTGGAACAAACCAAGCAAGCGCTTTCGAACGGGCTTGGTCACATGGGGAAGAAACTGAGCCAAAACCGTCGCCTGATTCATCTCATCGGAAAACGACGCCAACATCCGCACGGCCCGATCCATTAAGGGAAGGGGGAGAAAGGGGGCAAAGCTGCCCAGGGCAAGGGCCGCGTAAAAGCTGTTTTCCATCCCCTCAATGCATTCCAGAACACGAGGCTTATGTTTAGAGGGCAGGTGTGATACCAGGCCCCTTAGGGCCACGGCTTTGGCTGCATCAGCCCCCAGGAATTCCACCGCACTCAGCAATCTTGGCCATTCTTCTGGGCAGAGCACCGGCCCTAGATCCTGGAGAATTTGGGCCCGGAGATGGGGATCACTCTGCATGTCCAGGTAGGCAAAGGCTTCTTCCAGGGTCCATTGCTCCGCATACAGTAGCTCCCGAACCCAGGAACTTGGGACGGCCTGCATCCGCAGCCGCCGCAGGGATCTTAAGAGGGCGTATTGCGCCTGGGCATAGACCCTTGCATGGGCATCGGAAATAGCGTGAGCCTGGGCCTGGGCCATTCCCAGGGCGCGATCTAGCCAAAATCCCGCCCCCAGTAGTTTCTCCAGAAAATCGGGCTGATCTCGTTGGAGATATTCATCCAGAAGGCCCTGGATTAAATCGGGCTGATCAGCCTGTTGAAGATGCCACTCCAGTTGAGTGGAGAGGTAGTGATCGGACCATGGAGATGAGTCTGACAATAGGCGTTGGAGAAAAATGGCGTGGGCGCGAGACCAGGAGAGATTAAGGCTAGGGAACACCATCCCCGCTGGAAATCCGTCGGTCAACAGGTGCCGCGCCAGAATTCGAAAATCGTGGATCAATAGATACCCTTCTCCCTGAGCCTGGATCAAGCCCGCATCGGCCAGGATACCTAGGGTTGCGTGAGCCTGGGCGGGTTGAACCTGCCATAGCAGGGCGGCGATGGGAACCGTAATCGGAACTCCTGGTCCCGGAATGGCTAACCAAGGAAACAGCTGCTTATGAAAAGTGGTCAGGCGCTGGAGACGAGATTTCAGGGATTCATCCTCCATCACCCGCTGAACCGAAGCGGTCCAATCTCGGCGCTGTTGATCTACCCGCCAGCGTCCAAACCACTTTGCCAAAAACCCCATACTCTGTGTTCCCCCTGATTCACCACGCAACGCTCCGGCCCTCAAATCCTCCAACCGCTGTGCAGCCTGAAACCGCCGGATGTGCCCCACTTCGCACAGGCGGAACAGAGGAGAAGGACGCCTTAATCCCCCTTGGTTCCCTGCGAGAAGAGAGCTCAAACCGACTCCAGGAAAGGTCCAGAACTGCGCCTAACTCAGTCACTGACTCAGTTAACGGTCCAGCCCACAGCGAGTTCAGTCTTTGATGCCCCACAAATTTTGTGAGGAAAGATTAATATTAGAGTGCCCGAATCTGGCAGCACTTGGCCTGTTGATCCAACTTTTTTCGGGCCAGAAAGTTTCCCTTGAATTTCAAATTCAGAAACCACCATAATGACCAAAGTAACGGCAACACTATCCCTGTCTCCATGAGTTCCTCCGCGGCGAGCTATTGCCTAACGTGGCATAGCAAGATTAGCGATATTCCCCAAGCTGACTGGGATCGCCTGGCCCTTCCGCTCAAGACCCCTTTTCTGGAGTGGAGTTGGCTCCATAATCTAGAGGTTTCAGGCAGTGCAGTGCCTAAGACTGGATGGTTGCCCAAGCATCTGGCCCTCTGGCGCAAGCATCCAGATCCCCTCCAGGGGCGCATCCTGGTGGCAGCGGCCCCCCTTTATCTCAAAAGCCATAGCTATGGCGAGTTTGTCTTTGACCAAGAATGGGCTGAGGTGTCCTATCAAATGGGGGTCAACTATTACCCTAAACTGCTGGGGATGACGCCCTTTACCCCCGCAGAGGGCTATCAATTTTTAATGGATCCTGCCGAACCCGCAGCAGAGATGATGGGGGCAATGGTGGGAGCCATTGATGATTTCTGTGCCCATAACCGTATCCAGGGCTGTCATTTTTTATTTGTGGATCCTGGTTGGCAACAGCAGATGGAGCCGTTGGGGTTTATCCCCTGGCTACACCACAGCTACGTTTGGAACAACCAAAACTACGGCACCTTTGAGAGCTACCTGGGTGATTTTAATGCCAATCAGCGCCGCAATATCAAGCGGGAGCGCAAGGCTTTGGCTAAGGCTGGATTACACCTGGAGGTTCTCACTGGGGAGGAGATTCCTGCGGAATTCTATGACCGCATGCACCACTTCTACGATGACACCTGCTCAAAATTCATGTGGGGTAGCAAATATCTCACCCGTCAATTTTTCCTGAATTTAGCCTCAAGTTTTGCCGATCGCGTGGTGCTGATCAGCGCTGTTCATCAAGATGCGCCCCATACCCCGGTAGGCATGTCCTTTTGTCTACGTAAGGGCGATCGCTTTTACGGACGCTATTGGGGCAGCGTGAAGGAAATAGATTGTTTGCACTTCAATGCCTGCTACTACAAACCCATTGAATGGGCCATTGATCAGGGGATTCAGCAGTTTGACCCAGGGGCCGGGGGGCGACACAAAAAGCGGCGTGGCTTTCCGGCAACCCCCAACACCAGTTTGCATCGGTTCTATCACCCCAAGCTGCGGCGGGTTTTTGAGCAATATATCCCCGAGATTAATCGCATGGAACAGCGCCAGATTGCTGCCATTAATCAGAATCTGCCCTTTCGGTTTGAGACTCAGCCTGGGATCTGAGACATCGCCCAGGGCACGCCTTCCGCCCACTGAGCAAGGGGTAAGCCCCAAGCAGCCAATACCCGCAGTCCTAGCAGCCCAGGCTCTCGCGAGTCTGGACGCCAGTGGTGGGATTCACGCCCGCGGCAGTTTCGCACATCTGGGACACTTGATAGCGATCTAGCATAGCCCCACTGAAGTCGGCGCCTTCGATGTTGGCCCCATAGAAATGGCTGCTGGTGAGGATGGCATCGACAAAAATGGCATTGGACACATCCGCTTCGTTAAAGTCCACGCGATCGCCAAACACTTCCCTCAGATTGGCCCCTTGCAAATTAGCCCGGACAAAGGAGGCCTTTGTGAGAATGGTGCCTGCTAAATTGGCATCCTTGAGGTTGGATTCTTGCAGATCCGCCCCGGCAAAGGAGGTGCCGGACACATCCTGGCCTGAAAAATCACTTCCCTGCAGCTCCGCCAGGGTATAGTCCACGGTGTTTTCTCGCTGCCAGATCGCTGCCGCCTCAACGCTCCCCCCAGACCACCCGAGCATTCCAATCAGCAGAATCATCACTCCCCATAGGACTCCTCGCCTCCAGTCAGCTGCGATCGCCATTGTTTACCTCCGCCTTATTTTTGCTGTTTTCACTGTAGCGACTTTTGAGGAGCCTCGGTCAGCGCGGGATCAGTGGCATAATGGGGGCTTAATGGTTCACGATTCCCAGGATGACCGGAAGCATCACCGACCCATCGTGCAGTCTCGCCGTGGCCCAAAAGATTGCCGCCAAATTTTTCCCCGAGGCCCATATTCACACGGTGCAATCCCTGGGAGAGGGCAATATTAACGATACCTACCAGGTGAGGGTGAGCGGGGCTACGCCTCAGCAATTTGTCCTGCAGCGCATTAATCCCCACGTATTTGCAAAGCCGCAACAGGTGGTCGAAAACATTTGTCGGGTTGGAGATCACATCGCCCAACAGGGTCAGGTGTTTCCCGCCGCCAATCCGCGTCGCTGGGAGGTCCCCAGGGTGATCCCAACGCCCCAGGGGGAACGCTCTCTCCAGGACTCGCAGGGCTACACCTGGCGCGCAATGACCTATATTGACGCAGCTTGCACCTACAATCAAATCCACTCGCCCCAACTGGCGCAGGAAGTGGGATTTGGCCTGGGGGTGTTTCATCGTTTAATTCACGATTTACCGGTCTCTCACCTCATCGACACCCTGGAAGGGTTTCACATTACCCCTCGCTATCTGGATCAGTTCGACGCTGTCTGCGCTGCCCACCCTACCCAGATCAGCAATCTGCCTCCTGAGGATTTTCCCTCGGGGGCTCAAGATTCCCTGGCTGCCCAGCGCACCCACTATCTCGTCTATGGCTTGGGCATGATCCGCGATCGCCGCGCCTGGTCCTCTGTGTTAGAAACCGCAAAGCACCAGGGGCGGCTTCGGCTGCAACCGATTCACGGTGACCCAAAGGTGAACAATGTCATGATTGACGCCCAGACGCACCAGGCGGTGGGGCTCATTGATCTCGACACCGTTAAGCCAGGATTAATCCATTACGACATTGGAGATTGTTTGCGGTCAGGCTGTAATCCCCTGGGGGAAGAGACCACCGAATTCCACCGCGTTTCCTTCGACCTGGATCTTTGTGCAGCGATGTTACGAGGCTATTGCACCGTTGGGCAGGCGTTTTTGCAGCCGACCGACTATGACTATCTGTACGACAGTATCCGTTTGCTGCCCTTTGAGCTGGGACTGCGGTTTTTTACCGATTACCTGGCAGGCAACTCCTACTTTAAGGTGACCCATCCTGAGCAAAATCTACACCGCGCGGTCGTGCAGTTTAAGCTTGTGGAAAGTATCGAAGCCCAGGCTCCAGCCATTCGAACCCTGATTCAGTCGCTGCGCTGATGTCACCCTACACGCTCATCCCCTTTGAGACCTCCAGTTTTGCGGATCTCGATCCCCCCCCACAGATCACCGCCACCGTCAAGCGCCAGCGGTCTTTACTGAGGATATCCTTTGAGTTGACGGGGGCGATCGCCGCGCTGGCCCTACCGCAGCGCCATCCCCTGAGCCAGCGTCGCCATCATCTCTGGCAGCATAGCTGTTTTGAGTGCTTTGTGCGGCCCCAAGCAGCTGATCGCTACTGGGAGGTCAATGTCTCTCCCACGGGCGATTGGAACCGATATGCATTTTCCAGCTACCGCGCGGGGATGACCCCCTGCCCTGCCGTCACGGATCTACCAGTACAGATTAAACGCACAACACACCACTACCACCTGAGCTACGCGGTGGATCTCACCGCGATCGCCCCGCCGACTCAGCCCCTTGATCTGGCGATAGCAACGGTACTGGAAACCCAGACAGGATTATTGAGCTATTGGGCCTTAACCCACCCAAGCGCCACCGCCGACTTTCATCATCCCGATAGCTTTCTAGGCCACTGTCCTGCCTACCCAGCGGACCGCGCCTAGGCCTGAAAATATTGATCAATCACTTGATGGACCGCGTTGAGAAGCTGGGGCGGGATCTTTGAAGACTGGCGTTGCATTCCCTGCAGAATCGGCCAGATGGCCTCGAAGGCGTCTTCATAGCGCTGCAAGCGATCCTTCCAATGCTGAATCGCCGTTTCATATTCGCGACCCTGTTGAGCCTGATGCAAAATTTGCTCCTGCATCTCAGCAATTTGCTGCTCCTGGTGTTCAATACGCTCTTGGGCAGAAAGCGATTGCTGCTCCAGTTCACTCGAAGCCTGCTGGAGTCGAGCTTGAATCAGGGTTTGCTGGGCCAGTTCATTTTCTAAGCTGGCAATTTTGTTCTGGGCCTTGTAAAGGGTTGCGCTTAGATCTTGAATCGCTAAATTCTTTTGGGAGTCCGGCTGCTGAGACTTTTGCAGGGCCTGAATAATGGATTCATAGCGCTGTAGCGTTTCCTTGGCCTTGTTCAATTGCCATTCCAAACTCGACACTTCTTCCTGTTGTCTGCGAATATCCTGGCGCAGTCGATCCACCGTTTTTTGGGAAATGATGCGCTGCTGGGTGGATTGGACGATAGAATCCTGGGATTGCTGAAGCTGTTCGCGGAGATTGTGAATTTGCTGATGGAGATTTTCCTGCTCTGCAGTGGAGTGGGATTGAAAGGCTCTCAGGGCAATCAGCTCATGATGCTGTTCATCAAGCTGCAAACTCAGAGCTTGCCGCTGATCTTGCAGGATCTGGATCTGCTGATCTTGAGCATGAAACTGCCGCAGCTGATCTTGCAGCGTGGAGATAGCTTGCTGTTGAATGTGGGAATATTCCTCCGTCGCCGCAAGCTGAGTGGCCAAAAATTCCTGGTCTGACAGGGTCGCCTTGAGTTCATGAATATAGCCCTGACACTGCTCCAGAGCCATTTCAAGCTGTCGAATGCGTCGCGGGGCGTAATCGGCCTCTCTGGATTCCGCAACAAGGCGATCGAGACGAGTTTCAGCGCTGGTTTTCTCGAGACCTAAATCCGCGAGATCCACATCAGAGGGAGGCAAAACATCTCCAGAATCTGCTGATGCTAAGGCCGTCTCGGGGCGATCGCCCGACCCATCCCCCGCATCGGGCTCTGGAGCGGACAAATCATTTACATTCGGGTCTTGTGGGCCGTCAATAGTCACAGAAGCTTCAGAAATTGAGCATCATCGCCAACATCAACTGGAGGGCATCCCTCTGACTTCCCCCAGCACCACCGGATCTAGAGATTCCTCCACATACCTTAAACTTCCCTCGGTATTTTTGCTAAGCGTACAGGAATATTCATCTCAATTCAGCCTGATTGTCAGCCAAACGCCCCAAAGCCCCGGTCAAAATCAAGACTAGCCTCAATTTTGCAGATTTACAAACAATTGTTGATTGCCGTTGATGGGCTATGTCCAGCGGCTGCCTTGAAATTTTAAACAGCCTATTGTGGGATAGCAGGGGTATGCCACCCTTCAGCGGACGATGGCGCCGCCGATCGCCCAACTCTCCCTCGTGAAAGGTCAGCTCCGGCGTTACAACCGTCAATATCGAGAGCAGGCAAAGCTCTATCAGTCGGAGATCTAGGCTCTGTGTGAAAACCGCGATCGCCTGCAAGCGGCCATTCAAATGCTCGCCGCCGAAAAGCGGTAGATTGAACAGTCCCAGCGCGCTGCCATTGAGATGCTAGAGTCCGAACTAGGCCAGATGACCGTACATATCGAGTCGCTCTCCCAGGCTTTTCAGCAGATCCGAGATTTTGAGGATTCAACCGCCAATTTTGATTCTCCAAACCTGATTCGACGGCTGATGCAATTTTTGCGGACGGCAAAACTCTTTTTTGGCTGGTGGAACCAGGAGGAGCGATCGCAGTCCGCATCGTCAGCTACGCGGGATACCGACGAGCCGCCAAGCAGCAGGGCATCAGGTTTAAAAAAACGCCCTCCTGGGACAAACTGGTTTGTGCCTTCAGCTATGTAGAGGCCATGCGGCAGCTGAGTTTGGCCTACGCGCAAGCCTACCCACACCCACAGTTGGAAGGAATCAAGTTTGAGCTGGAAATCTAAGGGAGAAGAAGAACCCCTGAGCGATCGCATCCCCAGAGGATCAATCCCATCTTCGACACTCGGAGGAGGCCGTTCCAACCCCAGATCAAAATCGGGTTCCCCGATACAGCCCCCGCCGTTCCTGAGCCAGACGGCGAGAGATTTTTGGCAAGTCCCCACGGCGTCCAACCACAATTAAGGTATCCCCGCCGTGCAGAAATACCTCGGGGCTGGGATGAATAATCATCTCACCCGCGGCCCGTCGCAGGGCCACCACAATAAAGGATCCTTTGCCGCGAATTTCTACGTTTTCAATACTGGTGCCCACCCAATCGGACTGGGGCTTAATCGGGAGTTCATCCAACTGCACATGGATTTGGGCCAAAATTTCATTCAAGCTGGACAGACTATTATTGGCAGACAAAAAGTCGAGGGAGGCAGGATGCGTAATCAGATGGGCCATACGAATCGCTCCGATGGACGCTGGAAGGACCACCCGGTTGGCACCGGCCTGCAGTAATTTTTTTTCCGTTGACCCCTGCTCCCCACGCGCTAAAATCATTAGCCCTGGGTTAAGGTTACGGGCCGTGAGCGTGATGAACACGTTCAGCGCATCATTGGGCAATACCGTGGCCAAGGTCGTCGCCCGTCCAATCCCCACCTCCATCAACAATTGCTCATCGGTGGCATCTCCTAAACGCACCAGATAGCCCAGGGACTGGGCCTGATCCACTCTGGCCTCATCGCGGTCAACGATGACAAAGGGACGCTGCGCTTCCACCATGTGTCTGGCCAGAAGCAACCCCATGCGCCCAAATCCACAAATGATCAGGTGGCCCTCTAACACTTCAATCTCTCGACTCATGCGCCGTGCTCCTAAGGCTCGGTTGATTTCTCCCTCGGTGGCCATCTGCAAAAAGCCGCCCACTACGTACACTGCGGAGGAGGTTCCCGCCACAATGACAAAGATCGTAAACAGGCGCAATCCCGGATCTAATACCGGTCGAACTTCCCCATATCCCACCCCAAAGATGGTGATGACCACCATATAAACCGCATCCATCCAGCTCCACCCCGCTAAGCGGTAGCCAAAAACCGCAACCAGCTGGGTCGCCAGGAATAGAATTGCACCAAAGAGGATACGCCGGATTGAGGTCTTCATTAAAGTGCCAGGCAGCTAGGAGCAAGGCAGCCGCAGGGGAAGGCGATCGCGGGGGACAGCCTCCTATCTTGACGGAATATGGGAGAGCGATCGCGTATCAAACGCTACGAAAGGGTAGATTCTTTGGCAAAAGGCAGATATCTCTTGGGTTTATTCAATGTTTAGCAACTGCTTCAGGATTTTTCGCTCTTCAATCGGCAGTGCCATAAATACGCTGAGGTCGTCGGGGGCTTTTTTGTACTGGAGGGTGGCGCTGAGCAGGCGCAGCGGGATTTGAAACTCGCGGCGATCGCCCACTAGTTCTTGCCAGACCTGCAGCCAGGCTTCGGCTTTAGCCTGACTCACCTGTTCTGACGTTAGTTTGGCAGCCTGCTGGGTGAGTCCCTGGGTGAGGGCGCTGATACAGTTCGCGTCATCGAAGACTTGGATGAGTTTGCGGAGCCAGGATTGCCAGTTGGCAGAATCGTCAAATTTCTGAAACAGAGCCTGAAGGCCCAGATCAAAATGCCACCCTCGTTTCTGTTCGGCATGGGTCAAAGACTGGAGAGCAGATTCCAGCTCGGTGAGCTGCTGTTCAGAGATATTTTGGCAAAATAAGAGTTCTGCCCGGTTTAGTCTTGCCCAAATAGAATCAGGGTGATGTTCTAAGGCTCTGTCATAGCTGGCGATCGCGTCTTCATAGCGACCTAGGTATCCTAAGGAAATCCCCCGATGGTTCCACGCTTGATTATCATCAGGCTTGATCTCTAGCGCTCTGTCATAGCTGGCGATCGCTTCTTCATAGCGACCTAGGTTAGCAAAGGAAATCCCACGGTCGTACCACGCCTCATTGATATCAGGCTTGATCTCTAAGACTCTCTCAAAGCTGGTGATCGATTCCTCGTAACGGCCCAAATTACCCAAGGCAAGGCCTAAATTAAAATGGTCAAGGTCATTGCCCCTTAGCCTGACCAACTTCTGTGCATCTGCACACAATTCAGCAAAGTTTTGACTCCTACTGTGTTGATACAATGCCTCAACACAAACTGATATCCGTGGATCTGACTCTTTTTCAAGCTCTTCTCTCAATGCTTGTTCCAAATAAATCCTATGGTTTTCCGTAGCCAGAGTGGAACAGCCTTGTACGCCTAAAGCTGTTGCCCTGTCATTCTTCGCAGCCCTCCCCCGAACCGTCATCAGGCCGTCATACATCGCCTCTAGGTTTTTCCGGCCATACCAAGTCCTCAAAAAATCTACAATTAACCGAATCGGCTCACCCCTGGCTTGCTTTACCGATAAACAAATTCGCATCAACGGCTCCCGCAGCTCATAGAAAGCCAACCGCCCATAGGTTTCTGACACCACATATCCCTTATCCCGCAAATCCTTCAACTGGCTCGAAGTCGTCTGGGACGTCGCAAAACATTGCTGGGCAATATCCTTCACCGGCATCGCATACCGCCGACTGCAGAGCACCTCAAGAATTTTGCGCTGCTGTGGCGAAAGATAACTCATCCGCGCCTGATAATAGGGCGTTAAATCATCCAACATTTGCATAAACGGATCAATCAAATCATCCAGCGACTCGCAGGTCAAAAATTCCGAAAACACCACATAAATCCTCGGATTCCCCCCCGCCAAATGATGCACTGCCTGCACCCGCCTGCGCCCCTCCGCCGTCGCCAAAAACCGCACGAGATTCTGATTGCCCTCAAGCGCTGCAATGTTGCGGAGCAAAGTCACCGCCTCATCCACCGAAAAATCCTTCAGATAGCGAATCCGAAAAAATCCGTAAAACGGCGAGGTTTGTAGCTTCACCCCATTAAACAAACTTTGCGACGTGGCAATAATCGTGCAACATCCCGTTTCCTGTAAAAGCGATCGCAACTTTTTCTGCCCCTCATCCCCCAACCCCTGGAAAATCTCATCCGAATTTTCCATCAGCAATAACAGCGTATTCTGGCCTAAATATTCATGCAAAAGCTGAAGCGCTTGTTTCTCCGCCACATCTAACGACATTTCATAAAATGCCACCGTCTTTTCCTTCAGCTTTGCCCCTGGATTCGCCTCCTGCAATGCCCGCAAAATCCGCAACAGTAAATCAAAAAACGAACTAATCCCCCATTCCTCTTCCCGCAGCCAAGCAATTTTGAGCCGATCTTGAATGGCCTCCAGCTCCATCACGCGATGGTAAACCAGCGAAACCAAATGCGTTTTACCAATTCCCCTCGGCCCAATCAGCAACGTGTAATGCTTATTCCTCGACACCACACTTTCTTGCACCAGCTCCACCAACGTCTGAGCCAGCTTATGCCGCTGCACAAAAATCGCCTCTAAATTTTCATGGCTCAGCAAACTCGGCGTATATCGTGAAACCCGCATCAGCCCAACCCCCGGTGCACTTTCCAGCTGTTCCGAATCAGGGAAAATCGAAAGCGATGGGCATTCACCTCCGGCAGTTCGATATAGTGATCCCGCATCAGCATCGTTACCATGGCCCGTGTTGTTTCCTCATCAAACGCCTCGGTTTTCGTCAACACACGGTTGTACAACTCTCGAAAAGAAAGCGGTTGATCCTCAACTGCCAACACATCCAAAACCGCCAACGCCAAATACTTTTCACTATCTGGGTAATAGGTCTCAATCCGTTCCTGAAAATAGCGCAAATGCCATGGGTCGTCCGGATCTAGCAGATAATGCCGCACAATGGCATCGGTCGTCACACCCCCAAAATCCTCCACCTCATCTGCCAAATGCCCCACCATCTGATGAATAAAAAACGGAATATAATCAGCGGCGATCGCGATCTCCCGTGCCCACCTTTCAACTTCCGTTAAGGAAATTTGCTCCCCTGCAATCAAAGCTTGAGCCAATGCCACACCATCTGCTTCTGCCAAGGGCGGTACATCCACCGTCTTCATATCATTAGTCGGATCGTTGGCATATCCCGACCGCTTTAACTTGGTCAATACATTATGTAAACCAATCGATCCGGTAAACACCATCCGCACCTTGTGGCCATAGGTTTGCCGAATTGCCCGCAGCTCATCCAAAATCTCCTCCGCCACTTGTTCCCCTTCCTGACGGCGGATGTCATAGACCATCAGCGGCAACTCATCCCAAAACAAAATGATTTGTTCCGGGCGCTGGTCGAGTAAATCCTCTAACGCCTGACGTAAAATCAGCTTCCAGTGCGCCGCAGCCCGCTCCGGAATTTTGACCACTCCACCAATTTCAAATCCCTCAAAAGCTTGCGCCGCCTCCTGCAATTTCTTCCATCCTTTTTGCTTGAGGGTCAAATAATCCTGAGCATCCTCCACCACCCGCCGCGTAAAATCCAGCGCCGTTTTACACCCCTCCAAATCCCGAAATATTGCCACCTTTCCTGTTGGCAGCTCCTGGTACATCTTACGGATCACGCTGGTCTTCCCCATCCGTCGCTCTGCCGTCAACACCAGACTCTGACGATCAAGGATTTTCCAAAGCTTTTTAATGAAGCGATCGCGCCCCACCACCTCATCCGGAGCCAAATTTCCACCAGGATTAACTCGCATAAATATAAGTCGACATCAACATACGTCAATTCTAACGTACGTCGAATTCAACGTATGTTTATTAGGCCTATTACTTTCGATGCGAAAGCAAACCTGAAGCGATCGCACTCCAGCTAGGATGAAGTGAAAGCCTTTCTTAACGCAATCCCTGCATGGATGCCTTTGGCCCCAGACTCCAGACCACGCGCGCAACTTCGTTAGAAGATGGCAACATTTTTCAGGAATTAAGCACACACCTGATCTTTAGTGTGCCGATCGCCCTCTATTACTCTGCAGAAGCTCCCCGGTTGCCTTTCGGCGATGCATCCAGCTTTGTCATCCCGGATACTCCGGTTTATCTGCAAACTCACGAGGAAAATACCGGAGGACGAGCTGCCATACAGGCTGTTTTATCGGCTCGCATGGATGAGAATCTTTGCGAAAGCGGACAGCTCATGCGTCTCATCGTTGCCTGCGGTGGAAACTTGAGGGACTTATTTACTTTAGTAACCTATGCTGCAGAAAGTACTCAGATTCGAAATGCAACACAGATTAGTGAGGCAGATGTTACGGGGGCAGTTCTGAATCTCCGCAGCGATTATGAGCGCCGCCTCGGACAAAGTCCCTTTGATATCGATCCGGTGCCATATGCCGAGAAGGTCAGGCTATTGCAGCGGATTTATGAGGGGGATCAAGATACTCAAATTCCGACGCCCGCCCTATATTCTTTGCTAACGAGTCGGGCAGTACAGGAGTTTAATGGACAACGCTGGTTTGGCCTACATCCTATCGTTGTCGATATTTTAAAGAAGCAAAAGCACCTTCCCGAGGACGCGAAGGGTGGCACTCTCTGATTCCCCGCCCATGGGTTCGATCGCCGATATTTCGGCGCGGCTGTTGTTGTGGGCACAACATGCTGAGGCTGGAATGGCACGGGTGGAATTCAGTTCGGAGTTTTCACGCCAGCAGGTGATCGCCTGCTTAAAAACGGAGCTTGACCACCAGCAGATCCCCTTCGCTGAACTTCAGTTGCCGACCTACCGAGAGCCGATGGAAATTGTGGATTACATACTGGCAGAACTGGATCAACGCTCCAGCGGCGTGGTTTCCATTCATGGGTTTTCAACCGCGTTTCGGATAGGAGTGCCGTTGCAGGATGCGATGCTGGCGTTGAACTTCAATCGGGAGCGCTTCGCCGAGCGTCCTTTACGACAAATTTGGTGGATGACCCCAGTTTTTTATGATGCAGCTCAGTTCGCCATGCCGGATTTAATGAGCTGGTTCAACCCGCGCCTGCGGTTAACAGAAGCGATCGCAACAGAACCTTCGGTGCTAGAAATGACTGGGGAAACTGGCAACATTGAGGATGCCCGCCAACGCGCAGAGTTCCTCCTTCAGCGGTTTGAACAAGGGCTAACTGCAGGGGCTGCACACGAGGAATTGCTGAAGTTTAATTTGCTGCCGGCTCTGGAAGCCTTAGCCGCAGTCAACGCCCAAAAAGACCTGCACGATATCACCTCTAGATTCGAGGGATTTTTGAGCCGAATTCAGGCTTCGGATTCTCCAGAGTTAGCCCATAGTCTCGATCGCTTAGGCCGTTTGTATCAAACTCAAGGGCGATACGCAGCAGCAGAGCCCCTCCTAAAAAAAGCCCTGAGTTTACGATGCCATCGTTGGGGCCAAGATCATCTTGAAGTGGCTGCCAGTCTTAACAATTTAGCTTTGCTTTACCAATCTCAAGGACGCAACAGTAATACAGAACAGCTCTATACCAGAGCCCTTGAAATCACAGAAATGCAGCTAGGCAAAAGCCATCCCAACGTGGCTACCTGCCTGCAGAATCTAGCGTTACTCTACCAATCTCAGGGACGTTACAGCGAAGCCGAAGCACTCTACTCGCGATCGCTGAAGATCTTGGAAAAGACTCTAGGGAGCAGTCATCCTGATGTGGCAGTCTTTTTAATCAATTTTGCAGGGCTGTGCAGTCAACAAGGACGCTACGACGAGGCTGAATCACTTTATCGACAGTCACTCAGTATTTTGGAACAGCAATTAGGGCAAAATCACCCTACTGTGGCTACCTGCCTGAACAATTTAGCAATACTCTGCGATAGGAAAGGGTACCACAGTGAAGCCGAATCGCTCTACCTGCGCTCAATTGAAATCCGGGAAAATGCATTGGGTGCAAATCATCCTTTAGTCGGCAGCTCTCTGAACAGCTTGGCCGAACTGTACCGAAGACAAAGGAAATATTGTCAATCTGAGCCGATCTACCTGCGATCGCTGGAAATTTTGGAGCATCAGCTAGGAACAGACCATCCTATCGTGGCAAAGGTGCTAAATAACCTAGCAGAACTCCATCAAGCTCAAGAACGTGACCGTGAAGCCGAGCCACTCTACCTGCGATCGCTTGAAATTCTAGAAAAAACCTTAGGGAAGCATCACCCTGACGTAGCCACCAACCTCAATAATCTAGCAGGACTTTACTGCAAGCAAAAACAATACGACAAAGCTGAACTCCTGTACCTGCGATCGCTTTCCATCCTCCGTCAGCAGCTCGGCAAAGATCATCCGCAGACGCGGGCCTGCGAACAAAATTTTATGACCTTTCTCAAAAAAGTGATCGATGCAGGACAGGCATCTATCCTGTCTGATAACCCCCTGACCCAGAATCTGCTGAAGCAGATTCTGGCAACGCGATCGCAAACACTGCCCCAGGTAGGTCTATGGCTGATGTAGCGCTCAATTCCATGTCTAGCCTGTAAGTTACCGAGAATATGGCTGGTTAATCTCTCGGCACTGATGTCAGCCCAGCAGATGAGAGCATTCAAACCACACGCTGGACTGCCCTATCCTCAGTAACACAGGCGTCCTTTGCACCCATCGCCCCGACCTCAGCCAATAGGATGCACCCGCTTTAACCTCACCCGTTTCGATCTCCAGCATCAGGACTCCCGTTGGAGGGCAGTCGCTGCGATAAAAAAAGTCAAACCTCACACCATTTTTAATCGACCTCGCAACGGCTGTCTTTCAGCCCAACTCACGAGTCAGGGTTGAAGCAAATCACCCAGCGATGTACCCTTGCGTAGGGTTTAAGCGGTTTCCCCCGACCTCCTACCCTCCCTCACCGCACCAACACAAACGCATGGATCTGGTTACCCTTACCCAATACGCCATCAACGGGATCGCCGTCGGCAGCATCATTGCCCTCGCCGCTGTCGGCCTCACCCTTACCTTTGGGATTCTGCGCCTACCCAACTTTGCCCACGGGGATATTCTGACCGCCGGAGCCTACTTCAGTCTGCTGATCAACAGCCTAGGAGTGAATATTGTCCTGGCCTTTATCGGGGGCAGCGCGATCGCCATTGTAGGCGTCCTCCTTTGCGAAGGCCTGATCTGGAAACCCATGCGCGATCAAGGGGTGACCTCCACAACCTTAATGATTATCTCCATTGGGTTAGGGCTGTTTATTCGCAACGCCGTCATTTTCTTCTGGGGCAGCTCCACCAAAAACTATGACCTGCCGGTGCCCACTGCCGTTAACTTTGGCGCCTTTCAAATTCGCTACTACAGTCTCATCGTGATTGGGATGTCCATTGTGACCGTGATTGGCCTGCACATTTTGCTGCAAAACACCAAACTCGGCAAAGCCATGCGGGCAGTGGCCGATGATATTGACCTGGCCCGTGTTTCCGGCATCGACGTGCAGCAGGTGGTGATCGCCACCTGGGTGCTTGCCGGAGGACTGACAGCCTTGAGCGGCAGTATGTACGGACTCATTAACAATCTCAACCCCAATATGGGCTGGTTTTTAATCCTTCCCCTATTTGCTGCGGTGATTCTGGGGGGCATTGGCAACCCCTACGGCGCGATTGCCGGAGCTTTTGTGATCGGCATTACCCAGGATGTGGGAATTTACTGGCTTCCCGAACAATATAAGCTAGCGATTCCCCTCGTGGTGATGATTTTGGTGCTGCTCTTGCGCCCCCAGGGGCTGTTCCGGGGCACGATGTAGCGCGATCCCCCAAAGGTTCAGAAAATAACTCGATTTCACCAGTAGCGATCGCCCCCAGAGGATGTCACAATCTTTGGGAGAGTTTGGCCTAGAACAATCTCTTCCCGGACTGTCAAGGGTCTGTCCACCCCTTATTACGCGCACTCACAAAAAAACCTATGCCTCGCCGCAACGATCTCAGGAAAATATTGCTCATTGGCTCCGGCCCCATTGTGATTGGCCAGGCCTGTGAATTTGATTATTCAGGCACCCAGGCCTGTAAAGCGCTCAGGGAAGAAGGCTATGAGGTGGTGCTGATCAACTCCAACCCGGCCACCATCATGACAGACCCGGATACAGCGGACAAAACCTACATTGAGCCGCTCACGCCGGAAATGGTGGAAAAAGTCATTGAAAAAGAGAGGCCCGATGCGCTGCTGCCCACCATGGGCGGTCAAACAGCCCTTAATATCGCCGTGGCCCTAGCTGAGTCTGGCGTCCTGGAAAAGCACCAGGTGGAATTAATCGGGGCCAAGCTCCCAGCTATCCAAATGGCCGAAGACCGCAGGCTGTTCCGCGATGCCATGGATCGCATTGGCCTCAATAGCTGTCCCTCTGGGTTGGCCACCTCACTCGATGAAGCCCGATCAATTGCCAAGGAGATTGGTTCCTACCCATTGATTATTCGCCCTGCCTTTACCCTGGGCGGCACAGGGGGCGGAATTGCCTATAACCAGGAAGAATTTGAGCTCATTGCCCAGTCTGGTCTCGATGCCAGCCCGGTCACCCAAATTCTGGTCGAAAAATCCCTCATTGGCTGGAAGGAATACGAGCTAGAGGTGATGCGGGATCTGGCCGATAATGTGGTGATTATCTGCTCGATTGAAAATATTGACCCCATGGGGGTTCATACCGGAGACTCCATCACCGTCGCTCCGGCCCAAACCCTCACAGATAAAGAGTATCAGCGTCTTCGAGACGCCTCGATTAAGATTATTCGAGAAATTGGCGTTGAAACGGGCGGATCGAATATTCAGTTTGCGGTGGACCCCAAAACTGGGGACGTGGTGGTGATTGAGATGAATCCGCGGGTCTCGCGATCCTCGGCCCTGGCCTCTAAGGCCACGGGATTTCCAATCGCTAAGTTTGCCGCTAAACTCGCCGTGGGCTACACCCTGGACGAAATTCCCAACGACATTACGCAAAAAACCCCCGCCAGCTTTGAACCCACCATTGACTATGTGGTGACGAAAATTCCCCGGTTTGCCTTTGAAAAATTCCCTGGAGCCCAGCCGGTTCTGACCACACAGATGAAATCGGTGGGAGAGGCAATGGCCATTGGCCGCACCTTCCAGGAATCCTTTCAAAAGGCGCTGCGATCGCTGGAAACCGGGCGCTTCGGCTGGGGCTGCGATGGCGATGAGGATCTGCCCAGCCATGAGCAGATTCGAGCAGGGCTGCTCACGCCTAACCCCGACCGCATCTTTACCCTGCGCCACGCCATGCAGTCCGGGATGGGCATTGAAGAGATTTATAAAGTTACGGGCATTGATCCCTGGTTTTTGCGTCAACTCGCAGATTTACTGCAGACCGAAACCTTTTTACGCAGCCAAAGCCTGGAGAGCCTAGATGCCGACACCCTCTGGCAAATTAAGCAAAAAGGCTTTAGCGATCGCCAAATTGCCTATGCCACTCATACCCAGGAGGAGCAGGTGCGTCAGTATCGCAAATCGCTCCAGGTGGTGCCCGCCTACAAAACCGTGGACACCTGCGCTGCAGAGTTTGAGGCCCTTACCCCCTACTACTATTCCACCTACGAACACGACTCCGAGGTGCTGCCCTCCGATGGCCGCAAGGTGATGATTTTAGGATCAGGGCCGAACCGGATTGGCCAGGGCATTGAGTTTGACTACTGCTGCTGCCATGCCTCCTACGCCCTCCAGGACGACGGGTTTGAAACCATCATGGTCAACTCCAACCCGGAAACGGTTTCCACCGACTACGACACCAGCGATCGCCTCTACTTTGAGCCCCTCACCCGTGAGGATGTTTTAAACATTATCGAAGCGGAAAATCCAGAGGGAATCATTATCCAGTTTGGAGGGCAAACGCCGTTAAAGTTAGCCGTGCCACTCCAGGAATATCTGCAAACGCAGGAACAGCAGGGAGTCCTTCACCTCCCTAAAATTTGGGGGACTTCCCCCGACTCCATTGACATTGCCGAAGATCGGGAGCGATTTGAAGCTATCCTGCGCAAGTTAAATATTGCCCAGCCTCCCAATGGCATCGCCCGCAGCTACGAAGAGGCGCTCCGCATTGCCCAGCGCATCCAATACCCGGTGGTGGTTCGCCCCAGCTACGTCCTGGGGGGACGAGCCATGGAAATTGTCTATTCCGATGCGGAGCTAGAGCGCTACATGACCTATGCGGTTCAGGTGGAGCCAGATCATCCCATCTTGATTGATAAGTTCTTGGAAAATGCTATTGAGGTGGACGTAGATGCCATCGCGGACCATACCCAACGGGTGGTGATTGGCGGAATTATGGAGCACATCGAACAGGCCGGAATTCACTCTGGAGACTCTGCTTGTTCCATTCCCACCTTTTCCTTAAGCGAAGCGACCCTGAACACCATCCGAACCTGGTCGACCCAACTCGCCCAAGAACTCAGCGTCATTGGCCTGATGAATCTACAATTCGCGGTCCAGGGCCATCAAGTGTACATTTTAGAAGCCAACCCTCGCGCCTCCCGCACCGTTCCCTTTGTCTCAAAGGCGGTGGGACTGCCCTTAGCCCAAATTGCGGCCCGCCTCATGTCTGGGAAAACCCTGACCGACCTAGGGATTACCAGCGAGCAGATTCCCAACCACGTTGCGGTTAAGGAAGCGGTGTTACCCTTCAGTAAATTCGCAGGCACCGATGTCATCCTCGGGCCTGAAATGCGGTCCACCGGAGAAGCCATGGGCATTGATCAAAACTTTGGCCATGCCTTTGCCAAATCTCAGCTATCCGCCCATCAGGATCTTCCCCTCCAGGGCACAATTTTTGTATCCCTGAACGACCGGGATAAGCAAGCCGTGGTCCCGATTGTGCGGGAGTTCATGGATTTAGGCTTTAAAGTGATTGCCACGGAAGGCACCCGCAACGTCCTGCAGGCGGAAGGGGTAGAGGTAGACCTTGTGTTTAAGCTCCACGAAGGGCGCCCCCATGTTCTGGATTGGATAAAAAATGAGCAGGTCCACTTTATTATTAATACGCCTTCCGGCAGCGAAGCCCAGGCCGATGGTCGTTTAATTCGCCGCTCTGCGCTGGATTATAAAGTCCCCATGGTGACCACCCTGGCAGGGGCTAAGGCCACTATCGCCGCCATTCGTGCCCTACAGTCAGACCCAATGGGGGTGCAATCGGTGCAAGAGTACCATGCGGCCATGTCTGCCTAAGCGTCCCAGGCCATCGTCCCAGGCCATCGTCCCTCCAGAGTGCCTCCAGAGTGCCTCCCTTGGAGCCTCAGATCCTCCCGGACCTCTAGGCCACCAAGGTGCCAGTGCTATAAATTCCAGGCTGCACCGGAGCGTCAATATAGCTATCGGCATGGACAATGGTGCCAGCGGGCAAAATAGCATTGGGGCCAAGGGTAACGCGATGGCCCAAATAGCAGGGGCTACTCACCGAGGCCCCTGCATCGATCACGGTGGAGTCTGCCAGCCAGATGCCCGGACTTTTCTCTCCCATGGAGGCTGGCATCTGATAGGGCATTGCCCCCGTTAGCATATCCAGCTGCCCCTGCAAATATTTCGCGGGAGTGCCCAGATCCAGCCAGTATCCCTCCCAGATAAAGCCCATCATCTTTTTGCCCTGATTCAGAATGTCCGGAAACACCTGGCGCTCGAAGCTGAGCGGCTGGTTCATCTCATACTGGGCAAAGATCTGCGGATTTAAAACGTAGGTCCCTGCATTCACCGTATCAATGGCCAGCTGGGCCGCCTCCTGCGCCGTCGGCTTCTCTCGGAAGGCTAAGACTGGGCCGATGTGCGCTGCCCCCAAGGCCTGGAGCTCCACCAGCCCAAAAGCCGTGGGATCCTCAACCCGCGCCAAGGTTAAGGTCGCATCGGCTTGGGAGTCTTGGTGGGCCTTGATCAGCGCGGCCAAATCCAAATCGGTCAAGATATCGGCGTTAAACACCAATAGCGGATCCCCCGTGAAATAGGGTTCTGCCAACTTCATCGATCCAGCGGTATCTAAGGGATCTGTTTCGACGACATAGCGTATGTTTACGCCAAATTGATGACCATCCCCAAAATAGTCCCGGATTTGGTCCGCTTGGTAGTGAATATTAATCAAAATATCCGTAATGCCAACATTGCGACAGCGCTCTACCATCCAATCTAAAAAAGGGCGCTCCAAAAGGGGCAACATAGGCTTAGGTCGACGATAGGTGAGAGGGCGCAAACGGGTACCCTTTCCTCCAGCAATAATGACAGCTTGCATAGCAGTTCCGTGAATGAGACTTTGGGCGATCAAGTTGAGAGAGTAATGTTTCCCATTATGCCTAGCCCCGGTTCATACTTCTGGATATTTCCAGCCTTTCTCTGGCCAGCTGTCGCGGAATGGGAAAGGCAATTGTGTAGAATCATAGCGTTGTCTCAATCGACGGCGAGACAAGCGGGTGGGTAGGGTAAGGTAACGGAAATTGTAGGGTCTAGCCCTCTGGAACTGTTATTCAAGTTCAGCGTCTACGGGCTGTGGGAGTCAGTGTGGTCAAGGGAAGCGACAAATCTACGGGTCAATCAAAACGGCCTAAGTCAAATCGGGGGAATCGAGTGCGTCGTCCATCTCACGCGGCCACGCCGCAGCGAAAACCAATGGCTAGGTCCCAGCGCGATCGCCAACCGAATGCTCAGCCCCAGTGGGGACGTTGGCTCATGTGGGGATTCACCTTCACCTCAGTGATCACGCTCTCCGCAGCCCTGGGCGCTTCGCTGGCCCTGATCACCCCCTTCCGGGCCGGTCAAGCCCAGGGAGATGGGCAACCATTCTCCATTACCGACCTGTTCAAAGAGGGGTTGCAGTACGGCATTGCCAGGCCTGTCAATATCCTCGTCATGGGCGTTGACCTCAATCCCGATGCCGAACCTGGTTCCCCAGAAATCTTTAAAAGCCGGAGCGACACCATGCTCCTGGTGCGCCTTGACCCCGGCACCCACAAGGTCAATATCCTTTCCATTCCCCGCGATACGCGGGTGGAGATTCCAGAGGTGGGCTTGACTAAAATCAATCACGCCAACTGGTACGGGGGCCCAGAACTAGCCTCTCAGGTGGTCAGCAATACCCTGAACGATGTTCAGATTGACCGCTATGTTCGCATCAGCACCGGAGCCTTTCGAGAACTGGTGGACGCCCTCGGTGGGGTTGAAGTTTTAGTCCCTCAACGGATGTTTTATGAAGACAAAACCCAGGGACTTTATATTGATCTCGAACCGGGCCTACAAGAACTCAACGGCCGACAGGCCGAGGGATTTTCACGCTTCCGTAACGATCAAGCAGGAGATATCGGCCGGGCTCAGCGCCAACAGATTCTGCTCAAGGCACTACAGAAAAAACTCAGCAATCCGCTAATGCTGACCAAGATTCCACATATTTTAGGAATCTTGCAAAAATATATTGACTCCGATCTGAGCATGGGCGAGATGCTGGCCCTGGTGCAATTCAGCTTGCAGCTCAAGTCGGAGCAGTTGCAAATGACCTTGCTTCCAGGACGATTCAGCGGTCCAGAGGAATTTGATGCCAGCTACTGGATTATGGACTACGCCGGAATGGACCGAGTGATGCAAGCTCAGTTCGAGGTTGACCCACCCCAGGGCTACGAATCGGCCACCAACGACGATCCGGAACAAGACTACTGGTTACGCATTGATATTCAAAACGCCACTCCAGACCCAGAGGCAGCTTACTACATGGCCAGCTACGTTCAAAACCTGGGATACACCAACGTCCATGTTGACGAAGACTGGCCAACCCCCATTAAAAAAACCCAGGTTATTCCCCAGTGGGGCAATGTCCCCGCCGGACGCCGACTCCAGGAAACCCTGGCCAAAAGCGAACTGGTGGTTGACTCCACCGGTGCCCTTCAATCAGACCTCACCATTCGGCTAGGCACGGACTGGTTGGAATCGCGCGAAGCTAGAGAGTTTATTCAGCCCAGGGAGAACCGATCCGATCGGGATTATTCAGACGAGTCTCAAGAATATGGCGATCCCCCGGACTGGAACAGCTCCCCAAATGACTACAACGACAACCGGTTTTAAGTTGTTTTAGCGGTAGACATCAAGATCAAAACGCTCTATACTTGTCGGTCGATATTCCTGGCCAATTCATCCCAGGTGCCATTGGCTCTTGGCGTGAGGTCAGAATGCACAAGGGTATGCAAGTCGTCACGAATTTCGCCACAGGGAGGGAACTATTCCAGAACAGCTCAACCTGACCGTCAGTCTCCGAGGTACTCGCGATGTCAGGGAAAACTATCAGCTATTTCGGTTAACGGGACTGCTAGATGCCTTTTCTGAACCCGTCTTTCGGAAGGTCATGACCAAATGTCTGGATGAAAGTCCGCATCATGTCATCCTAGACATGTCCAAAATTGATTTTTTAGATAGCTCTGGCCTCGGCGTTTTGGTCCAATTGGCCAAAAAGGCACAAAATGCAAAAGGATCTTTGCAGATTGTCTCCAATCCCCGCGTGACGCAGACAGTTAAGCTGGTCAGGCTAGAGTCTTTTTTATCGTTACAGCCGAATGTTGACGCTGCCATTCAAAATATTGGCGCCAACGCCTAAGTCTGCGCATCGTGATGCAGTTCGAGTCCGCCGATCTGTTTTCCCCAGCACGATCGATGCGAGAGGTGCAGGCGCTATCTCCTGCTTCCCTTGCCTACCTGGGTGATGCGGTATTTGAGTTATTGGCCCGGTCCCATTTTGCCTTTCCCCCTCAAAGGATTCAGACCTACCATCAACAGGTGGTTGCGCAGGTTAAGGCAGAATCCCAGGCAGAGTTTGTGCAAATCCTGTTGCCCTACCTCACGGAGTCTGAACTCACGATTTATCGTCGGGGCCGCAACGCAGCCTTTGGAAAGCCCAAGAGGCTTTCCCTGAGTATTTATCAACAGGCCAGCGGCTTTGAAGCCCTGCTTGGCTATCTCTTTTTAACGGATCAAGCGCGACTTCAAGAGTTGCTCACGCAGATCCCTCCAGCGCTAGGTTCGTGAAGGATTTACCTCTCTGCAGGGGATCGTCTCTCCTAGCTCAGGAGCGGATCAATTTACCGTCTTGCGAGGTTATGGGAATGAAACCCAAAAAGCAGAGAGCGTCCTCTCGAAAGGGACCGTCGAGTCGATCCGATCCGCGGACACGATCCCCCGATCGCCCGATCCGGCAAACATCAAGCCAGAAGCGGCCGCCTCGGGTCTCTACTCCTCAGCAGGAGGGGTCTCCAAGGCCCGACGAGGATCTGGGGCAGAATCGAGAAGATTTAATCTTTGGCCGCCACACGGTGATCGCAGCCCTTAAAAATCAGCGTCCCCTGAATCGGGTTTGGATCACCCCAAGCCTGCGCCAAAATTCTGAACTCATGGCTCTGCTCTCAGACTATCGGGCTAGGGGAGTCATTATTGATGATGTGAGTTCTACTCGGCTCAATCAGCTCACCCACTACGGAAATCATCAAGGGATCGTTGCCCAGGTAGGAGCCTGTGCCTATCTCGACCTTCAAGGGCTAATGACCGCAGCGATGCAGCAGAAACGTGATCCCATTTTGGTGGCAGTGGATGGGATCACCGACCCCCATAATCTGGGGGCAATTATTCGTAGCACAGAGGCCCTAGGGGCGCAGGGATTGGTTCTTCCCCAACGGCGATCGGCAAGCGTGGGCGCCACCGTCGCAAAAGTGGCGGCGGGGGCCTTGGAGCGCCTGCCCATTGCCCGGGTGATCAATTTAAACCAGGCACTGGACACCTTAAAAGAGTCTGGATATTGGGTCTATGGACTGACCCTGGACGCGACTGACTCCATTCAGGCGCTTCCTCTGACCGGGGCAGTGGTGTTGGTGATTGGCTCTGAAGGCAAGGGGCTAAGCCGAGTCACGCAAAAACACTGTGATGGAGTGGGGACTATTCCCCTCCTGGGACTGACCCAAAGTCTCAATGCCTCTGTGGCCGCAGGCATTGCCCTCTACGAAATGGTCCGCCAAAGAACCCAGAAGGGGATCCAATAAGGGTATTGTTCGCCACGATTTATCTGGGGAGGTTAAGCTAAGGTCAAGTAAAATCACCCTTTGGTCGGCTGGAAGAAAACCCATTATCGCTGCTATGGTGATGACACAAGGCCTCGATGATTCACTCCTAGACACTTGATCTTCGATGACTAGTCTTGATTTAGGGACCGACTTTCGACAGTCAACGTACGGCTTTCTATCTTAATTTTTAGGAATGAATAATAAAGGACTCAACGTGGTGAAAACAAGATCCACATCAGGATTAAAAGTACAAGTTGCCGACATTTATAATCGTTTGGGATTAGCCTGGTGGGTTGAGGTTCGGACCCATTCACCTCGATGTCTGTACTATTTTGGACCGTTTTTGACCTCTGGAGAAGCGGAATCTGCTCTACCCGGCTATGTCCAAGATCTTGAGCTTGAGCAAGCCGAGGGAATTGAAGCGTTAGTTCGGCGCTGTAAGCCAACTCAAGTAACTGTTTCAGAGGATTAATCAAAAGGAATCAAAATGCTGCGATAGCCATTGATGGATGGCGGCATTGATTTCCTCGGGATATTCCCAGGGAAAAAGATGGGCGCAGTGGGGATAGCAAATCCAGGTACTCCGAGGCAGCTCACAGGCGGTTCGATAGCTAGATCGGGCGGTAATGTGGCGATCGCCCTCGCCAGCCAGCACCAGAACGGGGCAAGGAATGGACGCAAGCTGAGCTTCGCGGTTATAGCCTTGCCGCAGGGCCTCCTGGAGCGATCGGTGTGCAAATTTTGAGGTGCGGAAGAAGGCGGGCCAAGCATCGCGGGCCAGGTAGCGGTAGGTTTGAGGCCGGTGGGTCTGAACCAAATACCGATAGAGCGATCGCTGCCCAAACTGGCGGATATTCCACGGCCAGCCTGGTTTCCAACGATTCAGCAGGGAGGCGATCGCTGTGAGGACATTATCTTGCCAGGTAATGGGCGGGTGGCTGCTGCGGGGATCGGCGGCCGAGGCAATTAGGATCATCCCCTTCACCCGCTGGGGCTGAGCAAGGGCTAGCTCCAGGCTCAAAATTCCGCCCAGGGACCACCCCAGCACCACGCATTCATCAATCTGGCGATCGCGCAGCAACTGATCTAGATCCAGCAAATGCTGCGACATCGGAAAAGGTCGCCGCACTTGAGACTGGCCGTAACCACGCAGGTCGGGAGTGAGGGTGGGCCAGGACTGGGCCAGGGACTGGGTAAACACCTGCATGCAGGCCTTGGATCCGGGATGGCCATGGAGACAGAGGAGAGGAATTCTGGAACTGTCCCAGGGCCCCGCCAAGCTGTAGTCAAGGTTGATCGCCACGGCATCGCTCTAGGGGGAATGTCTTTGATTTTAGAGACTCTTTTTTCAGCGCGGGCGTCACAAAACGTTAAGATGCACACATGATTGTGTGATTCGCTCTGACTCTTCCAACGATGCCAACCCAAGCTGCCGTCCTCGATGCCCTCAAGCCCGTTCAAGATCCTGAACTCCAGAAGAGTTTGGTGGATCTCAATATGATTCGGAACGTCAGTGTTCATCAGGGCCAGGTAAAGTTCACCCTCGTCCTCACCACCCCCGCTTGTCCCCTGCGCGAGTTTATCGTAGAGGAGTGCAAAGCCGCCGTGCAGACTTTGCCAGAGGTCACCTCCGTTGAGGTGGAGGTCACCGCAGAAACTCCTCAGCAAAAGAGCCTGCCCGATCGCACCTCCATCCCTGGAGTTAAAAACATCATCGCAGTTTCCAGTGGCAAAGGAGGCGTTGGCAAGAGCACCGTCTCCGTCAACATTGCCGTGGCGCTGGCCCAGAGCGGGGCCGCCGTGGGCATGATTGATGCCGATATTTACGGCCCCAATGTGCCCACCATGCTAGATCTCGAAGATGCGGTGATTGAAGTTCAAAAACACCCCACGGGAGATATCCTGCAGCCAGCCGAAAACTACGGCATTAAACTGGTGTCCATGGGATTTTTAATTGATCGCGATCAGCCCGTGATCTGGCGAGGTCCAATGCTAAATGGAATTATTCGCCAGTTTCTCTATCAGGTGAACTGGGGAAACCTAGACTATTTAATTATTGATCTGCCCCCCGGAACCGGCGATGCCCAGCTCACACTGGCTCAGGCTGTTCCCATGGCCGGGGTTGTAATTGTCAGCACGCCCCAAAATGTGGCAATCCTGGATGCCCGCAAGGGGCTGAAAATGTTCCAGCAGCTGGGGGTTTCCGTGCTGGGCGTCGTGGAAAATATGAGCTATTTTATTCCTCCTGACCTGCCCGAGAGGCAATACGATATCTTTGGGTCCGGCGGCGGAGCCGCACTCACCCAGGAGTTGGGCCTACCACTGCTAGGACGCGTTCCCTTAGAGATGTCTGTCCGTCAAGGTGGAGACGCGGGTCAACCCATCCTTCTTTCGCAGCCAGATTCTGCCTCGGCCCAAGCACTGCGCGACATAGCCCAGGCCGTTGCCGGAAAAGTTTCGGTGGCAGCCCTGACCGCTTAAATGCTCCTGATTGGGGCATCCTTAAGATATCTGCCTCTGGTGGAAAACACCCATTGAACAGCGCTTGGATCAGGCGCTGCCCTTCCCTCACCCATTTTTATTGTCACTGGGGTCACCATGCTGCGGCGATCGCCCTTTAAATTTCAGCAGTGGAAAGCCTGGATCCAGCCCTGGCAAGGCATGGATAAAATTTTGTTTGGCGTCGTGGTAACCCTCACCCTCCTGGGGGGATTACTCATTCGCAGCACCCAACTGCGGGGCGGCTGGACCGATTGGGTCCAGCACTGGGTGACAGGGCTAGTGGGCATTGGTATCGCCTTGCTGCTGGCGCGATTTCGCTACCATTTGATTCTGCGCTGGCACTGGATTCTCTATCTGCTCACAAATCTGTCTCTGTTACTGGTGGTCTTCATCGGCACCAGTGAATTAGGCGCCCAGCGCTGGATTTCTGTGGGCGGATTTAACCTGCAGCCCTCGGAATTTGCCAAAGTAGGGGCCATTATCTCCCTCGCCGCGCTGCTGCAGCACTGGCGAGCCGACAAGCTAGTTTCTATCTTTCGCACCCTGGCCATTATTGCCCTTCCCTGGGGCTTGGTCCTCATTCAGCCCGACCTGGGCACCTCCCTGGTGTTTGGGGCTGTGAGCATTGGCATGCTGTACTGGGCCAGGGCCAAACTCGGCTGGATATTTTTGGCCCTCAGCCCCCTGATTTCCGTAATTTTATCGAATATTCCAATTCAGGAGCCCCTGAAATATCAGATTTATGGTGGGTGGGCCTTTTTTCTGGCCTCCGTAGCAGCCTTCAGCTTTAAGCACAAAATCTTTGCAGCCATCAGCGCCGTAAGTCTCAACGGACTGGCTGGTTTTCTCGGCCAGAAGGCCTGGGGGTTGCTCAAGGACTATCAGCAGGAGCGCATTATTTTATTTATTGAGCCGGAAAAAGACCCCCTCGGGGGTGGATATCACCTGATCCAGTCTCGCATTGCCATCGGGTCAGGAGGACTCTTCGGCCAGGGGTTAAATAACGGACACCAAACCAAGCTGCAATTTATTCCAGAGCAGCACACCGACTTTATTTTTTCAGCCATTGGTGAGCAGCTAGGCTATGTGGGTAGTGTGGCGATTCTGGTCGCATTTTGGGTGATTTGCTGGCGACTGGTGATGATTGCCCGCACCTCCAAGGACGACTTTGGATCGTTACTTTGCATCGGCATTTTATCCATGGTGATTTTTCAGGTATTTGTGAATATCAGCATGACCATTGGGTTAGCCCCGGTCACCGGGATTCCCCTACCCTGGATCAGCTATGGCCGATCGGCGCTGTTAACCAACTTCATTGCCTTGGGACTCGCCGAGTCCGTGGCCAACCATCGACAGGTGAAACGATTTTAGCGTCTGTGGCATGACCTCTGGAGTTTCGGCAGTGCCCACAGGTTACCGCCGTTGAAAATAAACGCGGTTCTCCTTGGCAAGAGCTGGTACAATCATTACGCTTTGACGCCTGCGCCTGCCTGTATGGTCGATTACCTTGTTTCATCCATTGCGATTTTGACCGCCAGTTTTGCGCTCTTTGCCTTAGGCCTTAACCTGCAATGGGGATTCACCGGACTGGTCAACTTTGGTCATGTGGCCTTCATGACAGTGGGAGCCTACACCACGGTGCTGCTCAGTCGGGCCGGAGTCCCGCTGATCTTGGCGGTTGGGGCGGGCATGATTCTGGCTGCGATCTTGGGCTTTATCATTGGCCTATCGACCCTGAGACTCCGAGAAGACTACCTGGCCATTGTCACCATTGGGGTTTCGGAGGTCGTGCGCCTCATTGCCCTCAACGAAGAAGACATTACCAACGGAACCAAGGGGGTTTACAACTATCCCCTCCCCCTGGAAAGTTTTGACCCCAACCTGTGGATCAGGTACGGTATGGCCCTCGTGCTCCTTGGGATTGCCGGATTTTCCACCTGGCTACTCTGGCGCTGGATGGTGGATCAGGCCCAAAACACCCTGGAGACTCAACCGGTGCGATCGCGGCTGCGGATCAGTTCCGGGTTTGGCAGCTGGCTGATCATGGTGGGATCCACCACCTTTTTTTTCTGGTTGGGGGTCACGGTCAATCTCGTCTTCCTGCTGCTCAGTCTGGTAACCATCAGTGGCGGAAGTGCTTGTGTCTTCAGTCAGTTTCGAGATCCCCAAAGAGCATTTCAACGATCCACTTGGGGACAGTTTGTGACCCGCGCCAGCGTCACAGCCCTTGTGGGGTTGGTGGGGATGGTGATCCTGGCCGGGGTGGTTTCGCTCATATTTAACTACAGCTACAAGGTGGGATTAATGTGGCTGCTGGTGATCACGGTTGCCTTTGTCTTCTGGCGCTTAGAAGAACTCGTCCATTCGCCCTGGGGCCGAGTCTTAAAGGCGGTGCGAGAGGATGAAGCCGTGGTCAAAGCCCTCGGGAAGGACGTATTTCGCTACAAAATGCAATCTTTCATGCTGGGGGGCGCGATCGCGGGATTAGCCGGGGCGTTTTTTGCTTGGAATCTCACCTACATCAATCCCGACAATTTTATCCCGTTGGTCACCTTTAACGCCTGGATCATGGTGGTCCTGGGAGGATCGGGCAGCAACGTTGGTACGCTGTTGGGGGCCACAATTTTTTGGGCCTACGACTCCTTAACGCGCTTTCTCCTACCCGCCCTCTCCTTAAACAGCGACCAAGCCGGTGCCTTTCGGGTGATGGTGATTGGCCTGCTGCTGATTGTTTTGATGATCTGGCGACCCCAGGGCATCCTTGGCAAGAAGGAGGAATTAACCCTTGGTCGCTAACGCTGTTTCCAGCACGGCACTCCTATCGGCCCAGCATTTGAGTAAGTCCTTTGGAGGCTTACGGGCCGTTCAAGATGTCCACCTGAATGTTCAGACCGGTCAGATTGTGGGCTTAATTGGCCCAAACGGAGCGGGCAAAACCACCCTGTTTAACCTGCTGTGCAACTTCATCCAGCCCGATAGCGGCCAGGTTATCTTTGATCGGCAACGCATTGAAACCCTTGCGCCCCACCAAATCTCGCAGCGCGGCATGGTGCGGACCTTTCAGGTGGCTCGGGTCCTCTCGCGGCTCTCGGTTTTAGAAAATATGCTGCTGGCCGTACAACAGCAGACCGGCGAACGGCTGCGCAATGTTTGGCTGCGCCCCAGACACCCCAAGATTGTGAAAGAGGAGCAGCTTCAGCGAGCCCGAGCCCTGGATTTGCTCGAAACCGTGGGGTTAGGACATATGGCTCACGCCTATGCTGGATCTCTCTCAGGGGGGCAGCGCAAGCTCCTGGAGATGGCACGGGCACTGATGGCCAATCCAAAGCTGATTCTGCTGGATGAGCCAGCAGCCGGGGTGAATCCCAAACTCATTGAGGATATTTGCGATCACATTGTTCGCTGGAACCAGGAAGGCATTACCTTCTTAATTATTGAGCACAATATGGATGTGATTATGTCCCTGTGCCACCAGGTGTGGGTGCTGGCCGAGGGGCAAAATCTCACCACTGGCACACCGGAGGAGGTGCAAGCCGATGCCAAAGTCTTGGAAGCCTATTTAGGTCAAACGCCATGAGTGATGTGCTGCTCTCGGTTCAGGATCTATCGGTAGCCTATCCTCTAGGATCAGAGTCTGAGGCCTCCCCCACCTGGGCGATTGAGGGACTCAGCCTGACCGTGGGCCGAGGAGAGTGCGTGGGGCTGGTGGGGGAGTCGGGCTGCGGCAAATCCACCCTGGGCCGGACGCTGATGCATCTGCTGCCCAAGGGAAGCCGGGTCGAGGGCCGCTGCACCCTAAACCAGCGCGATATTCGCCACCTTTCTGGAAGCGCGTTAACCCAGTTCCGGGGCGAGGAAATTGCCTACATTTTCCAAGACCCCATGACGCGGCTCAATCCGCTGATGACCATTAAACAGCACTGCCTTGAAACCTTAAAGGTTCATCAGCCAGCCCTATCCCACGGCGCCGCGCAAAAAAAGGTGCTCGACACCCTCAAGGCCGTCAATATCCCCGGCGATCGCTGGACCCAATACCCCCACGAATTTAGCGGCGGCATGCGCCAGCGGGTGGCGATCGCCTTGGCCCTTCTCCTGGGTCCCAAGCTGATGATTGCCGACGAACCCACCACCAGCCTGGATGTTACTGTTTCCGCTCAAATCCTGCAGGAACTGACCCGCCTGTGTCGAGATCGGGAGATGGGGCTCCTGCTGATCTCCCACGACCTGGCCTTGGTGAGTGAATATTGCGATCGCGTTGCGGTCATGTACCAGGGTCAAATGGTGGAGTTGGGGAAAGCGGACCAAATTTTGACCCGGCCCCAGCATCCCTATACCCAGTCGCTGCTGCAGTCGGCCCTGCATTTACAAACGGAAACCGCCGAAGCCTTTGATCCCAGCCATCCTCCAGGGGAGGAAAACATCCTGTTGCGGCTGACCCAACTCGAGCAATATTACGTACAGGAGGCCAATCTCCTGGCTCGACTATTCGCTGGAAAAGACAGCATTATCCGGCCAGTGGACAAAATTGATCTCACCCTGCGCAATGGCGAAACCCTGGGGCTGGTGGGCGAGTCCGGCTGTGGGAAAAGTACCTTGTCTCGTACTATCCTCCAGCTCGCACGCCCCAAGTCAGGCAGCGTGCAGTTTAAGGGCGTTGAACTGACCGATCTGCGCGGCCAGAGGCTGCGGGAGATGCGCCGTCAAATTCAGATGATTTTTCAAGATCCTCGCGCCTGCTTGAACCCGATGATGAAAATCGGCACCAGCATTGCCGAACCCTTGCTGATCCATCGCCTCCAATCCTGGGATCAGGCGATCATAGAGGCCAAAAAGCTGATGGAGCGGGTGGGGCTCACCCCCGCGGAGGACTACGTGCATCGTCTCCCCTCCGATCTATCCGGGGGACAGCTTCAGCGCGTTGCCATCGCGCGGGCGCTCATTACCCAGCCCCAGCTGATTATCTGTGATGAGCCCGTGAGTATGCTGGATGCCAGTATTCAATCCCAGGTCCTGGATTTGATGCAGTCCCTGAAGGTAGAACGGCAGCTCACCTATATCTTTATCACCCACGATCTCTGGGTCGCCAGATTTTTCTGCGATCGCATTGCCGTCATGCATCAGGGCAAAATCGTTGAAATTGGACCCACAGCAGAAATCTTTAAAACTCCCCAACATCCCTATACCCAGAGTCTGATCCAGGCAGCCCCCCTCCTGGCGCGACTGAGCTAGGGGAAAATCAAAGCAGAACAGGACAAGGGGAGGGGCCGTTACCCGCTAATCTAAGTGGCCCTGCCCCTCAAATGGGGCGAGATTTTGATTAACCCTTTTCAGACCCGGAAGAGGCCCGCGATGAGCGATCTGGATGACTGAGCCACCTCCAGGGTTGATCGCGAGGCGTATTGTCTTCTAAGACTTTGACCACATCTGCCATAGAGCCATCGGTGCCCACCCACCCCTGGGCAATATCAGGGAAATCCAGCTGACAGTTCTCGCACTTCTTACCGTCGTAAAAACGAATAGGGCACCAAAATGACTCCACATTGCGCAGCATTTCAGCTCCCAGGGAATACACCCCCGTCATCCAGTCGCAGTAAAGGCACCAAATCAAATCATGGCCAACCAGCCCCTCAAATTTTTGGCGGCTCACGCTCACCCACTCTCGATGATCGTAGCGGCGGAAGTCGAGCAAGACCACCAAACAAGGATAAAGCAGAAGTTCTGCAAACCGGATTAAAAAGAACACCGGAAGCACCACCGAGGTCACCCACAGGGCTAAGTTATTGCGCCACCAGCCATACCGCTGATTAAGAAACCCCACAATACGTGGACCTTGAGCAGCCGGTCGATGGATCAGCTCATGGATCACAATCCAGGCTTGCATGGTGACCACCTGGGCGGCTACGGTCGCCAGTAAGCCAACCCAGCCAACCCCCATGCCACTCACCACCCAAGGAATCCAGATTAAACAGGCCAGGAGTGCATCCAGGCCCGGAGCATAGGTACAAAACTGCAAGATTGTTTTACCCGCAGCCCCCAACCGAGGCAAAAGAGTTAAGCCGGTCACCAACAGTCCGGAAAACATTAAGGCCGTTGCAAAGGTGAGGGAGAAAGTTATCATAGCGGTCCGCCCGTTTTCAACCGTGCCCCAAGGCAGCCATTTTCCAAAGTCTCCAGGTCAGCACCGCTGAAGCCTGAGACCCCAAACAGGACATTGACGAGTCCCAGGGCACACTGCTAGTAGTAGACCACAGGGATCGAGGCGGGAACAGTAATTGACAACAATTGCAATGTAAGCGCCCCTTGACAGGGCCGCCGCCTGTTTCGTGAGGATGCGGCGGCTAGGGGCAAAGGAGAAGAAAGTTTTTGGAATGAACGATCCATACTAAAACCATCAATGCCTCCGGTAGCAGCAGCCGGGATGACTTCGGGATGGACTCAATCGAACCATGCAACGTCCACTTTTAAACGGGAATGAAATCCTTGCGTTGGCGATCGCGCTGTGCACAGGGCTGGGGGTGGTCACCATGCAGCGTGAAAAACTTCAGGCCCAGGCAGCCAATCAGCCCCAAACTCAACAGTTTTATCGGCGCGAAGAACGCCAGATTAAAACCAGCGTGACGCTCCTCAAGAACTTGCCCAGCTTGGGCTATGACAATCTCGTTGCCAACTGGGCTTTTTTAAATTTTATCCAGTACTTTGGGGATGACTCAGCTCGCGCCGTCACGGGATACCCAGTGTCTCCAGATTTTTTTGAGGTGGTGGTGGAGCGAGACCCGCTCTTTCTAAACATGTATCCTTACCTATCCTCCTCGGTCACTCTTTTTGCCGGGAATCCCACCAAAACCATTGATCTCCTGAGTCAGGGCATCGAGGCCATGCCCCCAGCGCTCCAGGCAGAAGCATACTTTCTCTGGCAGTCTAAAGCAACGGATGAACTGCTCTTTCTCGGAGATCCCCAGGCGGCGCGTCAGTCCTATCTCAATGCAGCCCAATGGGCCAGCCAATCGGAGGATCCCGAATATCAGGCTATTGCAGCGCGATCGCGCGCCACGGCTGAGTTCCTAGCCACCAATCCCGACAGCCGCAATGCTCGCGTGGCAGCCTGGTTTAATATCCTGGCCGGAGCCATTGACGATAAAACTCGAGCGATCGCGGTTCAGCAAATCCAGGACTTAGGAGGCAAAATCATCCAGCACAATGGACAGTTTCGCATCACCTTCCCCGAAAGCTAGGCGCTTGGTTCGGCAAGGCGGAGGGGGACGGGCTTACCCCCTTGGCCGCAAACTGCTGTTTCCAAGGCTGAAGTGCCCTCTGCAGCGCCACAGGTAACCGCGATTCAAACTGCGGATAAACCGGTAGACGGGGTCGAAGTTGAAACCCCCACTGATCCAAGAGCCGCTCCAGCCGACCCAGGTGCGGATGGGGATAGTCCGGATTGACCTGATCAATTGGCCCTAGCCCCCCGAGATCCGTAGCCCCAGCCTGGAGGCAGCGCCTTAGGAGTGCCTCGTCCTGAATTAAATTGGGCGGAATTTGCAGGGCAATCTCCTCCGGGAGCAGGTCCCGGGCCAGCTCCACCACAGACACCAAATCTTGAGCGCAAAATCCAGGGGCTCCCCGGACTTCGCGGCTCCCCGGCTGATAGGGCTGCAAAATCACCTCTTGAATGTGGCCCCATTGCCGCTGCACCTGAGCGATGGTCTGGAGAGTGTCCCGCCAGTCCGCAGGCGTTTCTCCGAGGCCCAGCAGCAGTCCAGTGGTAAAGGGAATTCCCAGTTGCCCTGCTTGCTGGATCTGTGCGAGGCGGAGGTCAGGGCGCTTACTAGGGGCTTGTCGATGCACCGTTTCCATCAAGCGGGGCGTCATCTGCTCCAGCATCAGTCCCATGGAGACATTCACCCGAGCCAGGCGCTCCATCTCCCCCACCGTTAGGGGGCCAACATTACTGTGGGGTAAAAAGCCAAGGGATAGGGCCAGATCACAGAGACGGTAGATGTGATCAACCCAGGAACGGCGTCGGGGACTGCGGGGATGAACCTCACCGCTCAAGATTAAGACTTCGCAAAGGGATCCGGCGGGGAATTGCTGCAGTTGCTGCTGTGCAGCGGTCAAACTCAGCCAGCGAGAGCCACCGGGGTCTTGACGAAAATTGCAGTAAGTACAGCGATTAAAACATTCATAGGTGGGCACCAGCGTGAATGCCGGACTGTAGGTAATCACACCGGGGACGTCTCGCCTGTTTTTAAGGGGCATATGTCAAGATGGAGGGAACCGGGACAAACTCTGCTTTTACCATAGCGCTCCCGGTTCTCCCCATCGCTGTGAACCGCTCAACGTCAGGAGACTCTCACCATGACCGAACGCCCGACTCCCCCAAATTCTGATCCCCTGAACTCGGACCCCGGATCCAGCACCGTGAATGCCGACTACACAACGGTCGAGTCCCAGAGCTCTGCCCGCACTGAGGAATTCACCATCAGCGGCGATACGCTTCTGAGCAAGCTACAGGATCTAATTTCCCAGGGAAATATTCGGCGCATCGTCGTGAAAACCCAAGACCAGAAAGTGCTCTTCGAGCTGCCCCTCACCCTTGGCGCCATCGGTGGCACGGTAGCCGCCGTTCTATTTCCCTTCGTCGCCGTTTTAGCGGGGGTGGGTCTGCTGGCCGCGCGTCTTACAGTTGTCATTGAAAAAACAGAGCCCTAAGGCCCAGAGCATCCACCGTAGCCCAGAGGAGAAATAGCGTACCTTAGAGGGAAAGATAACATCGGGTTGAGTCGCGTCGCCAACGAGATCCACCGGGGGGAAAACAATCCAGATGCAATGCCCATTTTGTCAGCACAGCAATAGCCGAGTGATCGAGTCGCGATCTGCGGAGGGCGGACGCAGCATTCGCCGCCGCCGCGAATGTTTAGACTGTATCCGACGATTTACCACCTATGAGCGCATTGAATTTGTCCCCATCACCGTCATCAAGCGGGACGAACAGCGCGAGTCCTTTGATCGATCGAAACTGCTGCGCGGCATGGTCACCGCCTGCGAAAAAACCGGGATCGATGCGGTGCTGATTGAGGGACTAGTGGATGATATCGAAGCCGAACTGCAGCAGCGGGCCGTGCGCGAGGTCACCAGCACCGAACTGGGAGAAACCGTCCTGGAAAAGCTCAAGCCCCTGAGCGAGGTAGCCTACGTCCGCTTTGCATCAGTGTATCGCCAGTTTCGCGGAATTCGAGATTTTGTCAACACCCTCAACGACCTGCAGGTGCGGCGATTGCAGCAGCAGCCATTGCCTTCCCACCTGGAACCCACACCACCTGCCTAGGAAACTCTCTCCGTCTCCATACCTTGAATCAAGGGGTGAATCAAGAATCAGAGTTTACCCCTTACTGATTTAGGCTATCATTGTAGATCGGTTGCGAAATCGCCACCTTGATCACGTCTGCGTTTGTAAACAGCTTTTTACTTCTTTAGTTCAGGTCAGTACCTAACGATAGAAGGAGGCATTCATTACTACCAAGAGGTAATTTAGGAAACTTTAGTATGGTCAATCAGGAAACACTTACCCCAAATATTGGTTTTACCCACGAGGATTTTGCGGCTTTACTGGATCAATATGACTATCACTTTAACCCCGGTGATATCGTACCTGGAACGGTGTTCAGTATCGAGCCAAAGGGTGCCCTGATTGACATTGGAGCAAAAACTGCCGCCTATATTCCCATTCAGGAGATGTCCATTAACCGCATCGAGGCGCCAGACGAAGTCCTGCAATCCAACGAGACCCGTGAATTTTTCATCTTGGCAGATGAAAATGAAGACGGTCAGCTCACCCTCTCCATTCGTCGCATTGAGTACATGCGCGCTTGGGAACGGGTTCGACAGCTGCAGACTGAAGATGCAACCGTGCGCTCCGACGTTTTTGCCACGAACCGGGGAGGCGCCCTGGTTCGCATTGAGGGTCTACGGGGCTTCATTCCTGGCTCCCATATCAGCACTCGCTCCGCCAAGGAGGATCTCATTGGCGAGCAGCTTCCCCTCAAATTTTTGGAGGTGGATGAAGAGCGCAACCGCCTGGTTCTGAGCCATCGTCGCGCCTTGGTAGAGCGCAAGATGAATCGACTGGAAGTCTGTGAGGTGGTCATCGGAACCGTGCGCGGCATTAAGCCCTACGGCGCCTTTATTGACATTGGCGGGGTCAGTGGCCTCTTGCACATCTCGGAAATTTCTCACGACCACATTGATACGCCCCATAGCGTCTTCAACGTCAACGATGAGGTCAAGGTCATGATCATTGACCTTGATGCAGAGCGCGGTCGCATTTCCCTGTCTACCAAGCAGCTTGAGCCCGAGCCTGGGGACATGGTTAAAAATCCGCAAACCGTCTACGAAAGGGCTGAAGAAATGGCCGAGCGGTACCGTCAGCAGCTAGCGGCCCAAGCCCAGGGGAACGAGGAAGTGGGCGCGGATCTAGCAGATGCCGACATGATGGCAACGGCTGATTAAACTAGTTCGGTGGATCAGCGGGGTATCAGCTGGTTCTTGACAAATTGTGCCTCCTTTCCATCCACTTGCAAGGATGGGGAGGAGGTCTTTTGCTAAGGGCAAAAGGTCGGAGGCGCAAGGCGAAGCCTGCGCTGTTCTCCTTAGCCTCCTCCAGCAAGCGTCATCAACCTCGTCATGAACCGGGAGATGGACTCAGCAATCAAAAGTCGGTAGACCGTCTCAGTGGCCCAGGATCCGAGCAAAAGCGCCACCAGGGCTGTCCCGGTGGCCTGAGGTTCTGTCAGGCGGTTGAGTTGCGTGAGACCGCTGTAGAAAATCAGGGTGCTGAGGGCACAGATCATCAGCACCAAACTCCCTAGTCCCCGTTGTCCAAATACCTGAATCATGGGACTTGCCAGTAAAAATCCCAGACCGATGGGCATCAAGGTCAAACCGCTCAGGTAGATATCTCCACTCCAATTTCCTCCGCGATTCCCAAATAAGATCGATCCCAAGCCACTGACCACCACAAGAACGAGAAATGCCAATCCTCCTAAGAAAAGCGATTGCCAGGGATTTGTGAGTTGTAAAAAAGGCGGCCAAAGGACGTTGAGGCCCACCGAAAATGCCAGAATTGCCAGGGCCCCCATTCCTAAGCCAAGCTGGGTGGCTTGGGGCGAACTCAGGGAGTCGAAGACAGGCTGAAGCATCCCGGTGGGATTGATCAATAGGCCCACCAAGCTCCGCCATCCCTTGAATTCCGGGATGGGAGAGGTTGAGGACTGCTGCCGTAGCCGCTTTAGCTGGGATTCGGCCCGCTCGACCCCCTGCTGATTTCCCATGGACCGGTAGAGTTGGGAAGCCAGGGTTAGATCGGATAGGGCGGCTGGATAAGCCTGGAGATCCGCCTGGGCCAACCCTCGATAAAAGTAGGCAGCAGCGTAGTTCTCATCCAGGTGAATGGCCTTGGAGTAAGACTGAATGGCATGCTCAACAGAATTGAGGCGGTGCCTTGCCCGCCCTTGATAATAGTGAGCCTGGGGAACCTTTGCCTGAAGTTGCAGAATTTGATTACAGTCCTCCAGAACGCCGCGATCGTCTCCCAGCACATAGCGCACTTGGCAGCGCCCCATATAGGCCTCAACAAAGGTGGGTTTTAGTTCAATCGCTTGGGTAAAGCGCTGGTTGGCCAGTTGATACTTGCGCTGGGAGGCCAGCTGAATACCCAGAGAATAAATCCTTTGACAATCTGCCAGGGCCGTGCGGTCCTGGGACGAATCCATTGTCTCCGATCGCCAAGCGGGTGAGGGATTGGAGAAGGTCTGGAGGCGATCGTATAGCTGACGCTCACGGCGATCGCCCAGGACATCGTAGGCTTGTTGGATTAACTTAAACGCGGCTTCAGCCTTGGGATTATGGGGATTGAGGTCCGGATGGTACCGGCGAGCGAGCTGGCGAAACGCTTGCTTAATGGTGCCCTGAGTGGCCGTTCTCGCAACCCCTAAAACTTGGTAGTAATCAGGCGAATCTGTCATTGAGTCTCCAACCGCTAGCAAATTACAGCCATTGAGATTAATCTATCTCACGGGGGCCCTTCTCGGCTCCAGGATCCAGTGGGGTGAAGCCATCATGAGGATCAGATCCTCACCCTCCGACCGATTTCACAACTCCCTAGGAGCCTTCACAACGGGCATGTACAATAGGAGCCTGGACCGCTAATAGGATTCAGATGTCGACCCCCCAGTCCTCCCCTTGCTCCCCAGCCGAGATTGCTTCAGAAGGGCTCACCCCTGAAGAGTATCAAGATATTGTAAAACGACTCGGGCGGCATCCCAATCGAGCCGAATTGGGCATGTTTGGAGTCATGTGGTCCGAGCACTGCTGCTACAAAAACTCCCGTCCCCTTTTAACGCAGTTTCCGACCCAAGGCCCGCACATTCTGGTGGGTCCAGGAGAAAACGCAGGCATTGTTGATCTCGGAGAAGGGCTGCACCTGGCCTTCAAGGTGGAGTCTCACAATCATCCTTCAGCCGTCGAGCCCTTTCAGGGGGCCGCCACCGGTGTCGGCGGAATTTTACGCGACATTTTTACCATGGGTGCCCGTCCCATTGGGCTGCTCAACTCTTTGAGGTTTGGAGATCTCAACGATCCCAAAACGCGGCGACTGGTCCATGGAGTGGTTGCAGGCATTAGTCACTACGGCAACTGCGTCGGCGTTCCCACCGTTGGCGGAGAGGTCTATTTTGACCCCGCCTATGCGGGAAATCCATTAGTCAACGCCATGGCCCTCGGTCTGATGGAAACCGACGAGATTGTGAAAGCCGGAGCGGCGGGTGTTGGAAACCCTGTGCTCTACGTTGGATCCACCACAGGACGCGACGGGATGGGCGGAGCCAGCTTTGCTAGCGCGGAACTCAGCGATCGCTCCGAAGCCGATCGCCCCGCGGTGCAGGTGGGCGATCCCTTTTTAGAAAAATCCCTGATTGAGGCCTGTCTGGAGGCCTTTAAAACCGGATATGTAGTGGCAGCTCAGGACATGGGCGCTGCCGGACTGACCTGCTCGACAGCAGAAATGGCCGCTAAGGGCGGATTGGGCATTGATCTCGATCTCGATCGAATTCCCAATCGGGAAGCAGGCATGACGCCCTACGAATATCTGCTCTCAGAATCTCAGGAGCGCATGCTGTTCGTCGCCCAGCAGGGCAAAGCCCCCGAGCTGATGGAAATTTTTCATCGTTGGGGGCTCCAAGCCGTGGTAGCTGGAGAGGTCATCGCCGATCCCATTGTGAGAATCCGGTTTCAAGGCAATGTTGCTGCCGAGATCCCCGCTACAGCCCTTTCGGAGAATACGCCCCTCTACCATCGCGAACTCCTTTCTACTCCACCCGACTATATCCAGGCCGCCCGACAATGGACTCCCGATCAACTGCCACCCTCCCGTCCAGAAGGGCTTCAGGGCCCCAGCGGAGTGAGACCCTGGTCGGACATTTTACTGGCACTGTTGCAGGTTCCCTCCATTGCCTCTAAGCAGTGGATCTATCGCCAATATGACTATCAGGTTCAAAACAATACCGTGCTAGGTCCAGGAGGAGGAGATGCAGCCATCTTGCGTCTGCGGCCCCTAGAGCCGCCAAGCGCAGTGGCCCGGTCGCGTCGAGGCGTGGCGGCAACCCTGGACTGTAATGCGCGCTATGTGTACCTCGATCCCGTGGAAGGGGCAAAGGCCACGGTGGCTGAAGCCGCCAGAAATTTAAGCTGCGTTGGCGCAGACCCCCTGGCCGTGACCGATAATTTAAATTTTGGCAGTCCAGAAAACTCGGTGGGCTATTGGCAACTCTCGGAGGCCTGCCGCGGCTTGGCCGAAGGCTGCCGCCAGATGAATACCCCCGTGACCGGGGGGAATGTTTCCCTGTACAACGAAACCCTGGATAGCCAGGGCCAGCCCACCGCCATCTATCCCACACCGGTGGTGGGCATGGTGGGGTTGATACCGGATTTAGAACGAATTTGCGGACAGGGTTGGCAAACCGTGGGGGATCTCATTTATCTACTGGGGCAACCCAGCCACTGCACCGACGAGCGTTCGGTGGCCCTGGGAGCCTCGGAATATTTGGCCACCATCCACAGCACCGTGGCTGGACGCCCGGCCCAGGTTGATTTTGATTTAGAGCGACAGGTTCAACAGACCTGTCGCGAAGGCATCAGACGGGGGTGGATCCGGTCCGCCCATGACAGTGCAGAAGGTGGATTAGCCGTGGCCCTGGCAGAGTCATGCATCGCGGGCCAACGGGGTGCCCAAATTCAACTGTCGTCGCCAAGGGCGACCTCCTGGCGCTGGGATCGAGCCCTGTTTGGTGAAGGCGGAGCCAGAATTGTGGTCTCTGTGGCCCCTGAGCATCAAGCGCAATGGGAGGCCGATCTTACGAATCATCTGTCCGGCCAATGGCAGAGGCTGGGAACGGTCTGTCCACCGGAGACGGGATTAGAGATCCAGACGGACGATAACCTCAGCTTAATCAAGGTTAAGATTGATACGATGACCCAACGCTGGTCCCAGGCCATTGAACAAAAACTGCTTAGGGACTCCTAGGGCTGCTGCACCGCTGGGTTCCGCTCCATCCAGATGTTTCTACAAAAACTATGACCAGACTCCATTCTGCTCTGTCCAATCATCGTTTTGAAGGAGCGGCGGTCGCTCCAGGAAATCAGGGTCAGCCAGAGCTGGCCGATCATCCTGAGGAGGCCTGCGGGGTCTTTGGCATTTTTGGCACGGAGGTGGAGGCGGCCAAGCTCACCTACTTTGGGTTGTTTGCCCTGCAACATCGAGGTCAGGAGTCTGCGGGCATTGCCTCCTTTCAAGAGGGCACCTTTTTTGGGCACAAGGGCATGGGACTGGTTTCCCAGGTGTTCGACGAAGACATTTTGCAGCATCTGCCCGGATCCATCGCCGTTGGACATACCCGATATTCCACCACTGGCACCAGTCGAGTGTCCAACGCGCAGCCCGTTATTGTTGAAACGGCGCGGGGCAAGCTTGCCCTAGCCCACAATGGCAACCTGGTCAACACGCTGCAGCTGCGGGACCATCTGGTCCAAGAAGGGCTGAACTTAGAAACCACCACGGATTCAGAGCTCATCGCTCACCGAATTGCCCAGGAGGTGAATCAGGATAAAAGCTGGCCCGAGGCGGCGATCGCTGCCTGTCAAGATTGTCAAGGGGCCTTTAGCTTAGTGTTGGGTACCGCCCAGGGCCTGATGGGTATCCGCGATCCCCATGGCATCCGTCCCTTAGTGATTGGGACGCTGCCCTCGAAGGGCCAGCAGGGGGAGCAGCAGTACGCGCTATCCTCGGAAACCTGCGGCTTAGATATTATCGGAGCCACCTATCTGCGCGACGTCCTGCCGGGGGAACTGGTTTGGATTGATCAGCAGGGAATTCAGTCGCAGTTGTGGGCTGCCGCAGCGAATCCTAAGCTTTGTATCTTTGAAATGATTTACTTTGCTCGGCCCGATAGCCATATGCACGAGGAAAGCCTTTATAGCTATCGTCTGCGGCTCGGGAAATACCTGGCCCAAGAATCCCAGGTGGAGGCTGATCTGGTGATCGCAGTCCCGGATTCTGGCGTTCCGGCAGCCATTGGATTTTCCCAGGCCTCAGGCATTCCCTATGCCGAAGGACTCATTAAAAATCGCTACGTGGGCCGGACCTTCATCCAACCGACGCAAACCATGCGAGAACAGGGCATTCGGATGAAGCTTAATCCACTGCCCGATGTGCTCAGCGGCAAACGAGTCATCCTCATTGATGACTCCATTGTGCGCGGCACCACCAGCCGTAAAATTGTCAAGGCGCTGCGGGAGGCCGGAGCCACTGAGGTTCATATGCGCATCTCTTCTCCCCCGGTCAATCACCCCTGCTTTTATGGCATTGACACCGACAGCCAAGATCATCTGATTGCCGCCACAAAAAGTGTGGAAGAAATTGCCCGCCAAATTGATGTCGACACTCTCTACTATTTAAGCTGGGAGGGGATGCTAGCCGCCACGGGAGAGAACCCTGATCATTTCTGCTCTGCCTGCTTTACCGGGGACTACCCCATTGCAATTCCAGAGCCTTTGAAGCGATCAAAGCTGATGCTAGAGTCGACGGTTTAAGGGGAGATGGCACCTCAAACTCAGTTAGGGGCTAATTTCAACGTTGCCTCCTACATTGAACACACCTGTCTTGATCCCTTTGCCAGTCAAGCGGACATTGAACAACTCTGCGGAGCTGCCGACCGCTATGGGTTCCCGGCGGTTTGTCTGGCTCCCTGCCATGTGACCCAGGCAGTGGAACTTTTGCACCCGTCCGAGGTTCAAGTGTGCACAGTTGTGGGCTTTCCCTCTGGCTTTAGCACCCCAGCTTGCAAGCTCTACGAAGCCCAAGAAGCCGTGGACCTGGGCGCTGGCGGTCTAGATTTAGTGATTAACCTCGGGTTGCTGCGAGATCAGCGCCTGGATGAGTTACATCGAGAAGTGGCGCAAATTTGCGAGGCGACCCAGGTTCCCGTGAAGGCGATTCTGGAGATGGCTCGTTTATCACCGACGCAAAAACGTCTCGCGGCAGAGGTATGCATGGATGCGGGGGTGGCCTTTCTCAAAACCAGTACCGGATGGTTTGGAGGAGCCACCGTAGCCGATGTGGAAATCCTGCACCAGGTAGGGCGCGACCGGGTCGGCATTAAGGCCGCGGGCGGCATCCAAACCTATGATCAAGCCCTCGCGCTGATCCAGGCTGGGGCAACCCGTCTTGGCACCTCGCGCGGGGTAGAAATTGTCCAAGGACAGGACGAGCAGCGGTGAGTTTAACCTATAGCACCCCAGGCATTGTGTTGAAGTCGACGGCCATGGGGGAGGCCGACCGGCTCTTAAGTATTCTGTCTCCTGAGCGTGGACTGATTCGGGCTGTTGCCCCGGGAACCCGCAAGCCAAAATCCAAATTAGGAGGCCGCACCAGCTTGTTTGTGGTAAGTCAGCTGTTCTTGGTCCGGGGCCGGTCTCTGGACAAAATACTCCAGGCAGACCTTCAAACCTCCTATCCAGGGCTGAGCCGCAGCCTAGCTAAACTAACGGTGGGACAGTATTGGGCGGAGCTGGTTCTGCGGCAAGCCCTCAGTGAGCAGCCGCAGCCCGAACTTTATCGCCAAATGCTCTATCTTTTGGGCGAACTAGAAACCACAGAAGCGGTCTTAAGTCTTTTGCTCTTGGGGATTATGACCCTGCTCACCCTGGCCGGACTGAACCCCCAAGTTGCCCATTGCTGTTTGACCCAGCAGCCCATTGATGCCCACCACCTGAACAGTGCGGCGGGCGCCTTCTTTAGCCCTGCAGCCGGCGGGGTAGTGCTGGGGAAAGCCCTAGAGCATTTCCACTCTCCCCCGCGCCCAACTCGCGTTTCCGAGGGTCCAAAATCTGATTACACTAGTAAAGGTGATCCTCGCCTTCGAAAGCAGCAACCGGACTTAATCCGGCTTTCGCTCCCACACTGGTTAATCTTAAAGAGCCTTGGGGAAGGGGATATTCAGCAGCTGACCTCGCCCCATGGCGATCCTCTGTTCTCCCCGCAAAATCTGTTGAAGGTTGAACAAATTCTACGGAGCTTTATTCAGCACTACTTTGATCGACCGATACAATCGGCAGTGTTGATTGATCATCTGTTTTCCGTGTCCGCCTCTTCCCTCCCCTGAATCATGAGTTCTCCCCCGGATGATTCCCCAAGCTTTTCTGCCTCTGTTTCCCAATCCACCAATGGGAAAGGTGAGCATCATCCCGTTTCCCTGCTGCACAAATCAACGGCCTCGGTTGTGGACCTAAACACGGATTCCCCTGCGACAAACCCCGCTTCTCCCAAGGCAAAGGCTGACAGGACAGAGGCCGACAGAGAGGCCGACAGAGAGGCCAACAGAGAGGCCGACAGAGAGGCCGACAGAGAGGCCAACAGAGAGGCCGACAGAGAGGCCGACGAGGGGCTGTTTCCGGTGCTGGGCAATCACAGTTTTTTAACCCTGTGGGGGTCGCAAATTCTTTCCCAGGTTGCGGATAAGGTCTATCTGGTCTTTATGATTGCCTTGATTGCAGATCATTACCAAAGCCAGGGGCAGTCCGTCAGCGGGTGGGTTTCTTCGATCATGATTGCCTTTACGGTGCCGGCAGTGGTGTTTGGGTCAATCGCTGGAGTGATGGTGGACTGGTGGCCCAAGAAGAGAACCCTGGTCCTCACCAATCTTCTGCGCGGCGGACTGGTCTTTCTGCTCCCTGTGGGGCTGGGATTGGCGGACAACCTTAGGGACTGGTGGGGAATACCGGTGGGCTTCTGGATTTTACTGGGCATGACCTTTCTCGTTTCCACCTTGACCCAGTTTTTCGCCCCGGCAGAACAGGCGGCCATTCCGCTGATTGTGGAACAAGAGCAGCTGCTCAGCGCCAATTCGTTCTATACGCTAACCATGATGGCTGCGGTTATTTTGGGCTTTGCTGCGGGCGATCCCTTGCTCAGTACCATGGCTCATCTGGTAACCCGATGGGGAGGCAATCCCGATCTGGGGCGAGAAATCCTCGTTGGGGGCAGCTACACCCTGGCTGGCTTCATCGTGAGTTCTGTCACTGTGCAGGAACGCTTGGTGGCTCGAACCCAGTCCTTTGCAGGGGTTTGGGAGGATATCAAGGCGGGGCTGGACTATCTTGGGAAACATCCCCAGGTGCGATCTGCAATTATTCAGCTGGTGATGCTGTTTTCCATCCTGGCGGCTTTAGCGGTCCTGGTGGTGCGCGTTGCAGAAATTCTGCCGGAACTTAAAACCTCTCAGTTTGGTATTTTACTGGCTGCCGGCGGCGTGGGCATGGCGCTGGGACTGATCTTTTTGAGCATTGCGGGCGATCGCTATCCCCGTAAAATTCTCAGCCTCTCCGGATCAATTGTGTTGGCCATCGCTTTAGCTGGGCTAGCCTTTTCCACCCGGTCCCTCTCCCTCACCCTGATATTGCTCATTGGCTTGGGGTCAGGAGCGGCCTTAGTGGGAGTTCCCATGCAAACCATCATCCAGGAAAAAACGCCCGAATACATGCGCGGCAAGATTTTCGGCCTTCAGAATAACCTGGTCAATATTGCCCTGAGCCTGCCCCTAGCCCTGGCTGGCCTGGCAGAAACCTGGTTTGGTCTTGAGTCAGTCTTCCTGGGATTAACGGGACTCGCTGTGACATCCGGGTTCATAAACTGGTATATTTCCCGTACGCAAGCAAGTTCCTAGCCCAAATTCTCGGTTAGGTCAGGGCATGGAGTCTGCTCCTACTTACTCGTTTCGGATTGTCTGAATGCACATTGCTTGGATTGGGAAAAAGTCACCTCCCTGTGGGAATGTGACCTACAGTCGTGAGATTACGAATGCGCTCAGGGACCGGGGCTATCGGGTCAGTTTTCTGCACTTTGCCCAGGAAGAGAGTGAAGGCGACCCCAAGCCAAACCGACTAACCTACCACAAAGACGTGCAGGAGGTTTCCCTGCCGTTTCTCTACAAGTCGCAGGTTTATACCATTCCGGCTCCACGCTCTAGCAAACTGCTCGTTCAAGCCCTCCAAGATCTCAACCCGGACTTAGTCCATGCGTCTTTGACCCTGTCTCCCCTGGATTTTTCCCTGCCGGAAATTTGTGAAGAGCTTCACATTCCTCTGGTCGCCACTTTTCACCCGCCCTTTAGTCACAAGCACCGCAACTTATCGGCAGGGACCCAGCAGTTCATGTACCAACTGTATGCGCCCTCTTTGGCCAACTACGATGCGGTCATTATCTTTTCCCAGGCCCAACGGGATCTGCTGATGCGCCTGGGAGTCTCCGGCGATCGCATTGTGGTCATTCCCAATGGGGTCGACACCCAGAAATACTCTCCCCATCCAGTGTCTAATTTTCGCCGCGAAACGGGGGCCGAACAGTTATTTATCTACCAAGGCCGCATTGCGCTGGAAAAAAACGTGGAGTCCTTACTCAGGGCGTGGAAACAGACCGCTCTTCCCCCCAGCTGTAAGCTCATCCTGGTGGGGGAAGGCCCGCTGATGAATGTACTGATGCCAAACTATGGCCCGGAACATAATATTCTCTGGCTCGGGGCCATCATGGACGACCAGCAGCGGATCGACATTTTGCGCGGATCAGATGTGTTCATCCTGCCATCCTTCGTAGAGGGTCTTTCCTTGTCTCTTCTGGAGGCGATGAGTTGCGGTGTAGCCTGCATGGCAACCGATGCCGGAGCTGACGGCGAGGTTCTAGAACAGGGGGCTGGGATTGTCCTCAATCCCAGTCGGGTCAAAAGCGAACTCACCACACTGATTCCCCTGCTGGCTAACCAACCAGAACTGGTCCAGATCCTAGGGCGCAAAGCCCGACAGCGGGTTTTAGATCGCTATTCCCTGCTCGAAAACTTGAACCGACTTGAGCAGCTTTACGGAAAAATTTTTGCCAAAACACCCATTTCACAGCTCTGAGGGTCTGACTGGATCTCCAGCGCTGAGAGTCCCATCCCTCCCATTCCCTCCCTTCCATCCCAGCCCAGGGAGCCAGGCTTAACGATATACCGGCAGCGTAAAGTTGAAGCAGCTGCCTTCCTTGGTGGAGGAATCCACCCAAATCTGACCATAGTGGGCGCGAATAATGCGGCGACAGAGGGCCAGACCAATTCCGTACCCCTCCTTATTCACGTCTCGCTCCAGTCTGACGCTATCTTCAAAAATGGTGGCCTGCTTTTCCAAGGGAATACCCGGTCCATTATCACAGATAGAAACCTGCACCTTTTGGGTGGTTCGATGGAGCACCGTCACGGTAATTTGTCCCTTGAAGGGCGTATATTTAACAGCATTATCCAGCAAGTTCATAAAAACCTGGCGAATTTGGTCCGCATCCGCATGTACGTCCGGAATATCTGCGGGAATATCCGTAGCAAGATCGAGACTTTTTTGGCGCAAACTGGCGGCAACATCTTCCAAAATCTCCAGACACAGATCGCGCAGATTCAGGCGTTTAGGCTGAATTTGCAGCGAATCTAAACGACCCCGCGAAGCTTCCAGCAAATTGGTGATCATGCGATCAATATTTTGAATTTGGATCTGGGCTTGATGCAGCAAACGCGATAGCGTAGCTGGCTGCAAACGATGCTTCGCCTTAGTTTCTGACCATTGAGTCTCCAAAGTTTCAATGGCAATGGCAGCCGCTGTTAAGGGATTTCGAAGATCGTGGGCCAGGACTGTAATCATCCGATCTTTGAAGCTGAGCTGATCTTTTAAGGCTTCATTCTCCTGGCGAAGGCGAAACATTTCATCTGCCAGTTGCATCAGCTGAACCGATTGGGCAAAGGAGTCGGACACAAAATCCTCATCAAGGGTTCTTCCTGCACCATCACGGAGGATGAGAGACTCTTGCCACTTCGGCCAGCAATCTTCAAGCTGCCGAATCAGGCTGGAACCAGCCAAGATGTGACGCGGGGGCGGATAGGTTTTAACCAGGGCCGGGGTGGCAATTAATTTAAAGTGTTCAGCCAGGTAGGGGCGATCGTGGACGTCAACAATCTCAAGGTGAAAGTCTTCCTGAGCCTGGAGCTGATTGAGATATTCAATCACTTCCCCGGTTCGCTCTAAGGCCAGGGTACGCTGGTCAACAAAGAGAAGGAGTTGCAGCCCTGGTGCGGAATGAGGCTCAGAATTAGAGAAAGGAGGGGAAGATTCTGTCATGGTCCCTAGGGCGGATGCATTGCCAACGCAGCGCTCACCAGTTTTAAGCATAGTATCGCAGAGCGAAACTCGTAAAGAAAAAGTTCTTCCATGAACCTATCCCGTTTTTCAGCACCAATCAGCCTCAATCCCCCGCGGAAAGAGATTAACACCCAAAAGGTCTGAGGGCTGGGCCATCAGCTTCATAAAGTTTGGCAAGAGCAAACTTCGCGCCTTCCTTTACACCCTCAACTGTTCCTTCCTCCCGGAAGGGGGCATGAGGGGACCACTAAGTCAATTTGAGTGGACAATCGTTCGTCCAATCGAGTAGTGTAACTGGGAGATTTCTCAATCACTTGAGTGTTAGCTTGGACTATCAGCCCCGCTATAAAACTCTTTGGCTCAATAGCTGTTTCAGGGAGGTGGATCGTGTCAATAGGCTGCAAAGCTTTCAGGGCTTAGGATTGGAATGATTCGCGCCTCCAAGGCTATAAGCCTTTTCCTACAATGGGTCCAAGCATTTCGAGTGACACACCTCCCAGCAATCCCGATAGAGCCAACTCTTTTTATAGTTCGCAACCAAGCGTTCACTGTAACAATCAACACAATGCATAATTTAAAACGAGGTTGCCCCCCTCATGCCCCTAGATCTCCTCATGCTTTAGGAAGACAGTACTGAATGCTGCGTTCGTAATTTTTTTTACGCGAAAGTCAAAAATTAAGCTACTATCCATAAAAATTCAATTTTCCCAAAACTGTCCTACCTTATTGGTAGCCCTTCTGTTGCTTCTCAATAACCTGCTTATGCCGATGGACGCTACTTTTGATCATTTTGGTCCGTTTAGCTGTATTCTGCATGGACTCTTTTCCATGCCCCCAAAGGGCTGTAAACACTTGCTGACAGCATTGTGCTATTTTCATCTTGAGTGCTCTTGCTGTTGTTGACAGCCCCAGGACAATTTTGGCGGGGCATGCTGTCTCAAAGTCCAATTTTCTCAAAACTGTCCTGGCCTAAATTGGCAGCGCTTTGGCTGAACTCTGTTTAAAGTTGTCTATAGACCTGAGATCCCTGCATTTTCCAGTTTTTGTATCCAAGAGCGAGCAGACGTGAGCAAATCCATCGAAACTCTCCAAGAGAAGTCCAAAGAAGCCAAAAAATATCACGAGATCCAAAGTTGGCTGGTTGCTCACCTAGCACATTCTCTGGATCTTGATCCTGATATGGTGAACATTCACCAAGATTTTACCGACTACGGGCTGAGTTCTGTGGAAATGGTCAATATCTCAGGAGACCTAGAAGAATATTTAAACTGTCGGTTGGATCCCATGCTTGTGCTTGAGCGTCCCAACATTCACGCTTTGTCAGACTATCTCGCCAATAGCACTAGTGCTAAGGTCAGCGATCGCGCTAGCTTTCATCCTGAGGCACAGCAGCTGTTAGCTGAATTAGACACAATGAGTGACGAAGAAGTGGATCAGCTGCTCAATACGATGTTATCTGCACAGGAGCTAACTGAGGAAAAATTCGCAGTTAATCGATCACTAGGACACGCTGATGAGTAATTTCCCAAAGGCTTCATCCCAACTCTCTGCAGATGCGAAACGCAAGCTCCTAGCGGACCTGCTGGCCAAAAAAGTCAGGGCTGAAGCTCAGGAAATTCCGTCGGAATATTACCGGTTCGAAGATTACCCCGAATATCAGCAACTGAGGGAACAACGGGCTCAGATTCATAGTTTAGGTTTAACCCCCCCCTACTTCAGTTCACACGAAGGGATTGCTGCAGATGTCACCCATATTGACGGTAAACCTCACATCAATTACTCGGCCTATAACTACCTAGGTCTATCGGGCCATCCTGCCGTGTCAGAGGCTGCAAAGCAGGCGATCGATGAGTATGGAACGTCTGTGTCAGCCAGTCGCCCGGCATCAGGACAGAAGCAATTGCATTTGGACTTAGAGCGAGAAATTGCAGATTTTCTAGGGGTCGAGGACTGCCTAACTTACGTCGCAGGGCACCTTACCAATGTCAGCACCATTGGTCATTTGTTCTCGCGTGACGACATCATTTTCTACGACACCTTAAGCCATAACAGCATTTATCAGGGATGTTTACTGTCAGGGGCAAAAGTGATTCCGTTTCCCCACAATGACGCAGACGCCTTAGAGAAGTTGCTCGTCAGCCAGCGCTACAAATACCGTCGGGCGCTCATTACAATCGAAGGAGTCTACAGCGCTGACGGTGATATTCCCCATCTCCCAGACTTTATTGCCCTAAAACAAGAACATAAGACGTTTTTGATGGTTGATGAGGCGCATTCCATCGGTGTTTTGGGAGAAAAAGGCTCAGGAATCGGGGAGCATTTTGGGATTAACCCCACTGATGTTGACCTCTGGATGGGAACCTTGAGTAAGTCCTTTGCGAGTTGTGGCGGCTACATTGCAGGGGGACAAGCGGTGGTGGACTATCTCAAGTACACCTCGCCAGGATTTATTTTCAGTATTGGGATGTCCCCGCCCAATACCGCTGCGGCATTAGCGGCACTGCGGGTACTCAAAGCAGAGCCTGAACGGGTCAAAAAAGTGCAGCATAATGCCAATCTATTCGTATCCTTGGCTCAAGCACGAGGGCTCGATACAGGCCAGAGCCAGCACTCGCCAATCGTTCCGATTATGGTAAAAAATACGGTAAAGGCCATTGAGCTGAGCCAGAAAATGATGCAGCGAGGGATTAATGTCCAACCCATGACGTTCCCGGTGGTGCCTCATAATGCGGCTCGGTTACGGTTCTTCATCAGTTCTACCCACTCAGAAGCGCAGATTCGAGAAACGGTTGACGCCTTAACTGAAGAAGTAGCTAAGCTAATGTTATAGTCGTTGCTTGGATTAATGGGATAGGCGGCTGCCAATGCCCGTACAGCATGTTGTTCCGGATTGGATTGGTGGGTCTCGCGATAAACATGGCGGTAGCCATCCAACAATTCCCAGAATGCAAGCGCACCCAGAAGGGCTCTCATTCGCTGCCCTTTGCAAGAAGGTATTCAAGCACTTCCTGGGCGAATCCCGCCAAAATAGTGGGAGCCATAGAATCAATCACATACCGCTCTGTCAATGCTGTGATGCAAATTGGGAGGGGATGAATCCACAGGCAAAACTGGAACAGGGAACTGATGCGATCCGCCGGTTGGCTGAGCAGTAGGCAATCCGAACCGAATCCTGTCTTGAACAGTAGCAGCAGCGATTCGATCTCAGCGGCCTTAGGGAACCAGAGCATTTCGCAGACCCTGTGCGGCAATCCTTCAGTCTGGATCTGAAGAATCTGGTTGTGCATCTGGATCCCACCGATCGGTTGCCCAAGCAACCCGCGGGTTTCACTAACTGACCGGTCTCTGAAATGTCGTATTCATTCAGCGGACAGAAATTGATGATGCTCTTGCCAGGCAAATCTGATAGTGTTTTCTCTATGGCAATCCTTACCTATAGCATTTTCCTGACAGCGGTTTCGGAGGACGACTGGTCAAAGAGACCAGAAAGTTTCAGGCGAGCGGTCCAGCAAATTCTGTCGCACATCGCTAAGCTTGAAGCCCTCAATGAGGAATTGAGCAAAAAAGTCGACAGTCACTCACAAAACTTGCCCCCACCTTCGTCCCAGAATTCGAAGTCGGTCAACAAGCTTAAAACAAAGAGCAGGCGAACTGCTCAAAAGAGGCATGAGGGCCCTCCGCAAAAGCATTCCCCCCCTAATCTGTGCAAAGCTGTGGAAAATCACTATCCGGTCTACAGCAGTAAATGTGGTCATCCCCTCACGGGTAAAAATGAAGCTGCAATGCGGTATCGAAAGGCCATGAAGCAGTGGCTCAGCGATAGGGCAAACAGCACGATTGCTAAAGAGGACAGTTCCTCCGGGAGCAAAGCCGTGCAAACCAGTCATCAATTGCGGAAAATAGAGCCTGCCCTATGGTTATGTACGGGCATGGCCTCACCGCCCCCGACTGATCTAATCCCCAACTGATCTAATAGATACTCTCAGCACTATTTTCTAATCCCTCTGAACAGATCCTTACATTCTGCAACCGCACGCTACCAACCACACAACCACAAGAAGAAAACCGCTCAGGCCTGAATCTGAAGTCGGGATGACCTAGGCAGCACAAACGCAATTAGTATCAGAAACAAGATAATGAGCCAGTTTCTACCGTCTACAGTCAAGACGCTAGTGGATTTACTTCTATATCGTACTCAACAACAAAAAACTCAAATTGCCTACCAGTTCCTCATCGATGGTGAGGCTGAAACCGAAGGCTTAACCTATCAAGACCTGTATCGCTACGCATGCGCGATTGCCGTCAAACTGCAATCGCAATACACGCCTGGAAATCGTATCCTGCTGCTTTATCAGCCAGGGTTAGATTACATTGCCGCTTTTTTAGGCTGTCTTTACGCAGGCATGATTGCCGTACCAGCTTACCCACCTCGCCTCAATCGTTCACTGCATCGTCTGCAAAGCATCCTGGCAGACTGTGATGCAGCGGCAATTCTAACCACTCAACAGATTCGACTTAGTCTCGAAACAAGTATCCAAAAAATCCATGAATTTACGAACCTCCATTGGATTACAACGGACTCTGATACACTCCATGACTGGGACAGTTGGCACCCCCCCCCCATAAGAGCGGAGACTTTAGCCTTTCTTCAATATACCTCTGGATCAACCTCTGTCCCAAAGGGCGTAATGATTAGTCATCGGAACCTGCTGCATAACCTGCAATCTTTGCACCAATGTTTCGAGATTTCAGATCAGAGCAGTGGCGTTATCTGGTTGCCGCCCTTTCACGACATGGGACTCATTGGCGGAATTCTTCAACCGCTCTACAGCGGTTTTCCAGTCACCCTTATGTCACCATTGATGTTTATCCAACGTCCATTTCGGTGGTTGAACGCCATTTCAACCCATCGAGCCACCATTAGCGGTGGCCCCAATTTTGCCTACGATCTCTGTGTCAAAAAGATTACATCAGAACAAAAGGAAAACCTTGATTTGAGTTGCTGGGAATTGGCCTTCAATGGGGCAGAACCCATTAATCCGCATACCCTAGAGCAATTCTCCGCCGCCTTTGCTCCATGCGGATTCCAAGCTCATGCCTTTTATCCATGCTACGGCATGGCAGAAACAACTTTAATTGCAACAGGGGGAAAAAAGCAACATCCTCCTATTTTCAAGACAATTCAATCTCGTGCCTTGGGCCAAAACGTGGCATTACCCTTGGAGCATGATGGCCAAGAGAGTCGGACCTTAGTCGGGTGCGGTCAGTCGTTGCCAGATCAACGTATCATTATTGTGAACCCCGAAACAAGATTATCCTGCGCGGAACATGAGGTAGGAGAAATATGGGTTCAGGGTCCGAGCGTTGCCGCTGGCTACTGGAATCGGGACTCACTCTCTTCCTTTCATGGATATTTGGCAGACAACGGATTCAAAAGACCGGCGCAGAAGCAGCAAAAGATACCCACAGATACAACAGCAAATGTTAGGATAACAGCCGAAAAAGATGAAATGGGTCCTTTTCTGCGAACCGGTGATCTAGGATTCTTAAGTCAAGGCGAACTGTTTTGCACTGGACGAATGAAGGATGTGATCGTCATTCATGGTGCAAATCACTATCCCCAAGATATTGAGTGGACCATTGAAGATGAATGTTACGCTTGTTTGAGAGCGGGTTGTATCGCGGTCTTTGCAGTTCTACACAATAATCAGGAACAGGTTGTGGTATTGGCGGAAGTCGAACGCTCATACCTCAATCCAGATAAACATTCGGAACAATTTGACAAGATAATTCGAGCGCTTCGTCAAAAAATTTGGCAACATCACCAATTGTCGGTGCACCAATTTGTTTTGATCCGCACTGGGACTCTACCCAAAACCTCAAGCGGCAAGATTCAACGACATCAGTGTCAAGAATCCTATTTGGCTGGAACCTTAGCCTGTATTCATACCGGCTAAGACTGCAGTATTTTTATTTGAAGGTTGCTCTCGTCCCGCTTTCATGCCGCTCAGTTAGCGGCATTCAAAATGACCTAATCTAGCTCTATGTATGCCTAGATCTGCACGCGTATCTTTAATTTAAATCTTGAAAGGCTTGCCGGAAAACCAGACCGCTGTTTTCATACAGAGTCAGCGATTGAATGGTGGTGGGATCGGAGTCGGGCTTTTTGTTCTGACGTTCAAGGCATCCTTCGAATGAGAGTTCTTTTGTTGTGCAGGATCACCCCAAAATTGCCAGATATAAGCTAATAACTGAGATTAGCTCCTCCGAAAGTTTCACGCCGAAAGTGTTACCCCATTTTGAACCAACCCAGCTATAATCCTTTTGATATTTACCCTGTCAAATTTTAGACCCTATGGATTTTAACCCAGTTGGCCTTCCATCAGACTGGAAACAGATTCCATCTCTAGTTGATCTTTTACGCTATAGGGCTCAAGATCAGCCAGATGTCTGTGCTTACCGGTTCTTGAAGGATGGCGAAAAGGAGGTGGGGTCTTTAACGTTTGAAATGCTTGATAATCAAGCCCGGGCGATCGCGGCCCACCTTCAGTCAAGGGGAGCAACAGGACAAAACGTTTTACTGACCTATCCTCTGACCTCAACCTTAGAATTTACGGCTGCGTTTTTTGGATGTTTTTACGCAGGAGCGATCGCGGTGACCGCTTGGCCTCCGCTCAATCAAACTCTATTATCTGAACTAGCCTTTAAAGCCACTGACGCGGAAGTCAGGTTTGCATTGACCACCCAGGCACTCCGAGTAAAAAGTCATCAACAATTGGCCTCCATCCCAAAACTAGCAGAACTGAACTGGATCGAGACCGATCAGATTTCTACGCGAGACAGTCATGCGTGGAAAGTCTTCCATCCAGAGACATCACAGCTTGCTTATTTACAATATTCCTCAGGCTCAACGGGCAATCCCAAAGGGGCCATGATTACTCACCGTAATACCTTAAATAACTTGAGCTTACTGAGTACGGCTTGTGAGTATACTGAAGCAGATCGTCATGGCGGTGGAATTTGCTGGCTCCCTGTTTTTCATGACATGGGACTGGTGGGCGGTGTCTTGCAAGCAGTTTACACGGGCGGCCAGGTCGTCATGATGTCGCCTGTTGATTTTATCCTCAAACCGATTCGGTGGTTGAAGGCTATTTCGCGCTATCACGCTAGCACCACGGGTGGCCCCAACTTTGCCTTTGATCTTTGCATTCGTAAAACAACGCCTCAGCAACGAAGCGGCCTTGATTTAGGTTCTTGGAGTATTGCAATAAATGGAGCGGAACCCATCTCAGCAGAAACTTTAAAAAACTTTGTAAAAACCTATGCTCCATATGGATTTCGTCAAGAAGCATTTTGTCCAGCCTACGGCATGTCTGAAACCACTGTCATGGTTTCGTTGAGTAAGCGCAAAACTCCTCCCATAGTCCAATTACTGGAACAAGAAGCCCTGACTAACGGGGTGGTGCAACCCATCCCCACTCGCACAGAGACTGACCAATCCTATCCTCCGAGAACAACGTCTGAACATCGTTCTGTTGTCGGCTGCGGTCAAATTGGAGAGAACCACACTATTATTATCGTGAACCCTGAAACCAAACAACGGCGTCAAGCGAATCAGGTGGGAGAAATTTGGATCAAAGGACCCAGTGTGGCACAGGGATATTGGAATCGTCTAAAAGAAACTGAAGAGACGTTTAATGCTCACTTGAATACAGGAGAAGGACCTTTCCTAAGAACAGGTGACCTGGGCTTTATTCAAAATAATGAAGTGTTTGTCACAGGGCGGTTAAAAGACATGATTATTTTGTGGGGGAGAAATCATTACCCCCATCATATTGAGGCAACAGTTGAAAAAAGTCATCCTTGTCTGCGTCCAGGATGCGGAGCGGCCTTTGGTGTGGAGTTCAATGGTGCAGAGCATTTAGTCGTGGCCCAAGAAGTTGAGTCTCGTGATTTAAGAAACCTGAAAGCTGACGTAGTGATCCAGGCCATTCGTCAGAATCTGGCAGAGCGTCATGCCGTAGAAGCTCATTCAATTGTATTGACACGATCTGGGAGTACTCCAAAAACACCCACAGGAAAAATTCAAAGGTCTGCCTGTCGTGCGCAGTTTTTGGAGGGAAGTCTCAAAGTAATTGAACGCTGGACCAATAGCCGTATTGCAGAAGGAATTCTCGTTTCTGCAGATCTGAATACCAACGGTTCGGTTTCATAAAGGTGTTCGCCAAGTGCAAGGTTCAACGAGCTAAACTCTATGACTCATCCATGATTGGAAGACTAAAGATTAGACATCATCATAATGTTGACAATACCGTATTATCCTCACCAAGAATGAGCAACCCAATAACCTCCAAGACAAAAACTCTGGGGGGTATTGATGCATTTTCTGCAAATGAGCGGCTTTATTATTTACCAATGGGGGATTGATTTAAATACTATATTGATTGCAACCGGTTCTGTATAGAACCAGCCGTTTAATCGAGTTTCAACGACGGCAATGGCATCGTCGTCAATCGTAAGGTTCTTCGAACAAAAACTTTACTCAACCTTTCAAGAACTGCATTCAATAGCACTAAATTATAGGGTATGACAATATTCGATTCCAACAGTGATAACTTCGTGGATTTATTAGAGTTTTGGGCCAAAAAACAACCCAATAAAACTCTCTATACTTTTTTGAAAGATGGCGAACAGGAAGAGTCTCATCTGACCTTTCAAGATCTTCATGTTAGAGCTAGGAGAGTCGCACAGGAACTTCAGAAATACGCTTCACCGGGCGATCGCGCTCTGCTCTTATATCCTGCGGGACTAGATTTTACCATTGGATTCTTCGCCTGTCTTTATGCAGGGTTAATTGCGGTTCCAGCCTACCCCCCGCGTCAAAATCAGAGCTTATCGCGTCTTCAAGCAATTGCAGCAGATTGTCAGGCAGTTCTGGCCCTTAGCACCCAAAAAATTATCACAGATGTAAGGCGTTGGGGGAAGAGTGATCCCATTTCTGATCGATTGATATGGCTAGCTACCACTGAAATTCATTTCAACGATTTGAAGGATCTAAGCCATCAGTTACCATCACCGACATCCGATAAGATTGCGCTTCTACAATATACATCTGGATCCACAGGAACCCCAAAAGGGGTCATGGTTTCCCATGGCAATTTAGTCCAAAATTGTAAGACTATTTATACCTGCTTTGATGGTTCGCGAGAGCAAATTGGTGTTTCTTGGTTGCCATTCCATCATGATATGGGTCTGATTGGCGGAGTATTAGAGCCCCTTTTTGCAGGTGGGTCCATGATATTCATGGCTCCTGTCTCTTTTTTGCAAAAACCTGCCCGGTGGTTGAGAGCAATTTCTGATTACCACGCAGATATCAGCGGTGGGCCTAATTTTGCCTACGATCTATGTATTCAAACATGCAAACCCAACCAGATGGAGGGAATTGACCTAAGCCAGTGGCAATTGGCCTTTAATGGCGCAGAACCCATCCGGGGCGAAACCCTAGATCAATTCTCTGAAACCTTTGCGCCCTACGGATTCAAGCGAAATGCTTTATATGCTTGCTATGGGATGGCAGAAACCACGCTCTTGGTCACAGGGGGACAACGGGCAACTCCAAGCATCATGCGTCGGTTCGATGCCAAAGAGTTAACTCAAAACCGTGTGGTTCCAAGTTCCAATCCTCAAGATAGTAAACTGTTGGTTGGATGTGGACATCCCTGGCTCGATCACCAGGTGCTCATTGTTGATCCAGAAACACTAACGCGTTGTGACCCCGAAACAATTGGGGAGATATGGGTTTCGGGAGCTAGTGTCGCCCAGGGTTACTGGCAAAAGTCAGAAATCACAAAAAACACTTTTCACGCATATCTGGCAGATTCAGAAGACGGTCCATATTTACGAACCGGAGATCTGGGTTTTTTCTGGCATGACAGTGAAGCAGAGCAGTTCTCTGGTGTCAGTGATCTGGGTGAATTATTTGTAACGGGTAGACTCAAAGATGTTGTAATTATCCGAGGTCAGAATCATTATCCTCAAGATATTGAATTAACAGCTGAGACTTGTCATCCCGCACTCCAGAAAAATTCTGGAGCTGCGTTTTCCATTGAGGTAAATAATTCAGAACAATTAGTCCTAGTCCAAGAGGTCAAGCGATCGCATCTTCGTGAGTTGAGTAGCGATTCTGTCAAAGCAGACGAAGTGATCTTGGCCATTCGACGAGCAATTTCTGAAGCCCACGAGTTACAAATCTATGCCATCGAATTACTCACACCTGGAAGTCTACCTAAAACGACTAGCGGGAAAGTAATGCGACGACAGAGCCGTTGCAATTTTTTAGAAGAAAGTTTTACATCAGTTGCAAAGTGGGAACTCAATTTAGAAGGTCAAAAAAATAATCCTGGGTTTGCCAAACCCTCATCTAAACTTGATGGCGTCGAAAAGGTTCAGGTCTTGAAGGACTGGTTAGTTAATCAGATCGCCCAACGTATGCAACTTTCGGTTGATCAGATTGATCCTGACCAACCCTTAGCGAGTTATGGGTTGGACTCGATACAAGTTGTGACCATGTCTGCAGATTTAGAGGCATGGCTGGGGATGGCCGTGTCGCCCACGATTATATATGATTATCCAACAATCGATGGCTTGGCCCGTAAGTTAGCGTTGGATGAAGAGCCCAACCTAGCGGTGCAATTTCCTCAGCACCGTCGAGGGGACCATGAGGCGATCGCAGTCATCGGCATGGGGGGACGATTCCCTGGTGCTCCGACCTTAAAGGCCTTTTGGGACTTACTTAAGAATGGCAATGATGCAATTATCGAAGTTCCCGCATCTCGGTGGAATGTGGATAATGTTGATCCCTTCTCTGATATTGAATTACCTGCGCGTTGGGGTGGGTTCATCGAGGATATCGATCAATTTGATCCAAAGTTCTTCGGCATTTCACCACGGGAAGCTAGTGCGATGGATCCACAACAGCGCCTGCTGCTAGAGGTGTGCTGGGAAACCTTGGAATATGCGGGACTGGTACCGGAACAATTAGCAGGCAGTCAGTCTGGCATCTTTTTAGGCATGAGTAATGGGGATTATTCCCGATTACAGGGAATTCAGCTTTCAAAGGAGATATACTACGGCACAGGCAATGCATTTAGTATTGCGGCCAATCGTCTTTCCTACCTCCTGGATTGGCATGGTCCAAGCTTAGTCGTTGATACTGCCTGTTCCTCTTCCCTGGTGGCAATCCACCAAGCTTGCCAAAGTCTCAATGCTGGGGAGTGCGATCTTGCCCTCGCAGGAGGCGTCAATTTAATTCTCAATCCTCAGCTGACATTGACCTTTTCTGAGGCCCAGATGATGGCCTCAGACGGCCGTTGTAAAACCTTTGATGCCAGTGCGGATGGCTATGTCCGCAGTGAGGGATGTGGGGTCATTGCCTTAAAACGGCTTTCCGATGCCCAGCAGAATGGCGATTCTATTATTGCTTTAATTAAAGGTTCGGCCATGAACCAAGATGGCCGCAGCAATGGTTTAACGGCGCCTAATAGTCTGGCTCAACAGGCTGTCATTCGTCAGGCGCTTGCCAATTCTGGGTTTGAGGCTGACCAAGTTGACTATATTGAAGCCCACGGTACTGGAACATCCTTAGGGGATCCGATTGAAGTCAATGCACTTAAATCCATTTTTCTAGCTCCTCGAGATAACCAGCATTCCTGCTGGTTGGGGTCTGTAAAAACTAATATAGGTCACCTTGAACCAGCTGCTGGGATTGCAGGCTTGATTAAAGTTCTCCTAGCGCTACAACACGAAGAAATTCCGCCCCATTTGCATTTAAAAGAGATTAATCCTTACATCCAGTTGGAAGGAACCCCTTTAAAGATTCCAACCACAGGTCAGGCTTGGCCGCAAGGAGAACGTCCCCGCATCGCTGGAGTCAGTTCCTTTGGTTTTGGGGGAACGAATGCCCATGTGATTGTGACAGAGCCCCCCCAAAGGGAGACGGTTCTGGTGGAGCCCGCCGCCAAACATCTTCCACCCGATCAACTGGCAGAGTCTGATCCGTTACCCCAGATATTAACTCTATCAGCGAAATCAGAGTTAGCATTACAGACCTTAGTGAGCCAATATGGCGATCTGCTCGAGGATTTATGCAGGAAAGGTGAATCCTTAAATGACCATGCCTCAAACGGTCATGTCTCAAAAAATGGATCTCATTACTCCCTTGCAAATATCTGCTTCACAGCCAATATGGGGCGATCGCATTACAATTGGCGCTTAGCGGTCACCAGTGCGTCTCTTGGGCAGCTACAACAACAACTAGAAGGGTTTATCTCCGGGAAAAAGACCCCCGATGTCATCTCTGGGTATGTGGATAAATCCAATATCCCCGCCATTGTTTTTCTATTTACTGGACAAGGATCCCAGTATATTGACATGGGGCGTCAGCTCTACGAAACGCAACCTGTATTCCGAGCAGAATTAGATAAGTGTGACCAAATTTTGCGGTCTTATTTGGATCAACCGCTGTTATCGGTTTTATATCCTCACTCGAATGATCCGGTAAATAACCAGGACTTAGATCCTCAGGAGGCTTCAGGTGTGCATTCTCCTCCTCAATCCCTTCTGGATCAAACCGGGTATACGCAACCTGCGCTCTTTGCAATAGAGTATGCGCTGGCCAAACTGTGGCAAGCTTGGGGCATTCAGCCCGATTTTGTCCTGGGCCATAGCGTTGGAGAGTATGCAGCAGCCTGTATTGCAGGCGTTATGAGTTTGGAAGATGGCCTTAGGCTCATTGTCAATCGGGGGCAATTGATGCAGGCCCTGCCAGCCGGAGGAGCCATGCTCGCGATTTTAGCGCCGCTGGAAACTGTGCAGAACTGGATTGAGCCCTATAAATCTGAGGTTGAGATCGCAGCAATTAATGGACCGACCAGTGTTGTGATTTCCGGCGTGGAAACGGTCATTCAGAACATTGCCGCAAACTTGAGTACACAAGCGATCAAACACAAGCGGCTCAATGTGTCCCATGCGTTCCATTCCGCTTTGATGGATCCAATGGTTAAACCCTTTGCACAAATCGCAGAAACGGTTTCCTACGCTCTTCCCGAAATTCCCTTCGTATCCTGTTTAACGGGCACACAGGTGGATCAGGATATTGCTAAGGCAGATTATTGGATTCAACATCTAAAGGCTCCGGTTCGCTTCTTAGAGGGGATGCAAGTAATAGGAGCGATCGCATCTAAACAGTCAGCTCCCCCGATTTACCTAGAGGTAGGTCCCAAGCCATTGATGCTCGGCATGGGACGTCAATGTTTAGCTAAGGCACCTGGCGCGTGGTTACCAAGTCTCCGCCCGGACATTTTCGATTTACATCAGGTTCTGCAGAGCTTAGGTCATCTCCATGTGAATGGTATTGCTGTTAACTGGAACGCGGTTTATGCAACGAGTTCAGATCAAACTGGTTCGGATCCAATCGGCCATACTCAAATAAAATCCCACCAAAAAGTGAGTCTGCCCACATATCCATTCCAGCGGCAACGATATTGGATCGAAGCACACCCCACGGTCCCAAATGTTGAGCTATTTCCAGCCTCCGGTAGTGAAGCACGAGCAGCCCGTTCAGCCGTCCACCCCCTGCTAGGTCAACGTTTTCACTCAGCGATTCGACAAATCCAATTTCAGAGCAATCTCAGTCCGAACGTTCCCAGTTTTTTAAGTGACCATCGGGTTTTTGGACATGTCATTCTTCCTGCAAGCGCCTACTGTGAAATGGCATTAGCAGCGGGAATTGCCTCCAATCAACCCAATCAGCACACGCTGCAGTTGACCAACCTGAAATTTCAACGCGGTTTGATTTTACCGGAGACTCAAGGGCTAACTGTGCAAACGATTCTGACCCCCCTTGAGCAAGATTCCTATCATTTTGAGATTTTTAGTTTACAGTCTGAAGACAATACTGAGACAGATGGTGGAGCAGCCCAGGAACCCACCTGGATTGCTCATGCTCAGGGAACGGTAGAGAGGGTTGGGGGCGCAACTCAGGCTGAGCCTGCACACCTTACCTTTGATCGAGAGACTGATCAGGCGACCTTACCAAAGCAAATTTCTGTGACCGATTTCTATCAATCTCTGAATCAATGGGGGTTGGAGTATGGTCAGGCCTTTCAGGGGGTCAAAAGACTGTGGGCGTCTCCGGAGCGTGCGTTAGGGGAAATCGAGTTGAATGAATTCCTTGCTCAAAGCATCAATACCTATCAGTTACACCCGGTTCTTTTGGATGCCAGTTTCCAAATTTTGGCGGCGGTGATTGGGCAAAGTCAAGATCAGGGGATCTATTTACCTGCCGGTGTCCAGCGCCTACGAGTTTATCACCCTGTTCCCAGTCAGCTCTGGGCAAAAGGGGAAATTCTAGATGGGTCTGGTCTGAACGATGCCCCCACAAACTCCGTTGGCCTCGGTCCTGAAAAACGTAATCTTATGGGTGAGGTCCAGCTATTTGATGAATCTGGGAAGCTTATTGCCCATGTGGAAGGCTTAACCTTAGCCCGAACCAATCGTCAGGTGTTAATGCGGTATCTGGAACCCGAGAGAACGCCCGAATTTTATGAACCGATCTGGGAACAAAAAGCGCTGATAACCGCTGAGCGAGACACTGCCTTCGCCTCAACCCCTTCACCCACTGGAGCATGGTTGATCTTCACAGTTCCCCCCATTGGGCACAAGATTGCGGAGGGACTCCGGCAGCACACATTTCACCTCCCCCCGCATCTACAGCCTCCCGAAGCGCAGGCCCCTGTAGATCTACCTCCTGGAGTTCTCGCCCCTGCAAACCTCGATCCAGCAGAGTCAGCCTCCTCTGAGTTAGGTTATCTTTTCGTGACTCCCGGCAATAACTATCAACGGATCGATCCGCAACATTATCAATTAAATCCGTCTGAACCGGAGCATTTTCAAGCCCTGTTCAGGAGTCTTCTGGATCAGGATGTATCTCTGCGTGGGGTCATTCATCTTTGGAGTCTTAACCCAGACACCTCAACGCCCTCCGCTTCCCTAGATCGCATTCAATCCCTCAAATGTGAAAGCGTCCTGTACTTGGTTCAAGCCTTAACTCAAGTTTACACCAGGACCTCCCTTGATTTATGGCTGGTGACCCAGGGCGCACAAATCCTGGCAGGAGACGGAACAACCATCCAGGTTCACCAGTCACCGTTATGGGGGTTAGGACGTGTTATCGCGCTCGAATATCCTGAATTTAGTTGTCGTACCCTTGATTTAGATCCTTCTATTGACCTGAACACTGCAGAAATCAGCAATGCGGATCTGGAGAAGGTTGGATTACAACAACTGCTTCAAGAGCTGATTTCCCCTGATGTTGAAAGTCAAATTGCCTATCGTCGTGGGGGCCGATGGGTTGCCCGCATTGCGCCTGTAAAAACCCTAAGCAAAACCCCACGCCTAGCTCTGCCGCTAGAAGATGCCTTCCAACTCAAGCTCAAAGAATACGGCCTGATTGATAACTTAACGCTCCAGCCAATCTCCCGTCGAAATCCTGGAGCGCATGAAATCGAGATTCGAGTCGAGGCCGCCGGCCTGAATTTCAGAGATGTACTGAATGCACTTGGACTGCTCAAAGACTACTATGCTGAGCATTTAGGCATTACAAGCGCTAACCAACTAACCTTTGGGTTTGAATGTGCCGGAACTGTAGTTGCAACAGGTGAGGAGGTGACCCAATTCAAAGTTGGCGATGAAGTGATGGCAACAATGCTGATGGATGGTGTGAGTTGCTACGTTACAACTCGGGTTGAGTTTGCGATCGCCAAACCGAAACACTTAAGCTTTGCCCAAGCTGCGACCCTACCCTTAGCCTTTTTAACCGCCTACTACGGGTTAGTTCACCTCGCAAAACTCCAACCCGGCGAAAGAGTTTTGATTCACGCTGCTGCAGGTGGCGTGGGTCAAGCCGCCGTCCAAATTGCCCAATGGATTGGGGCCGAGGTTTATGCGACTGCGAGTCCTGGAAAGTGGTCTGTGTTACAAGGGCAGGGGGTCACCCATGTGATGAATTCTCGATCCCTCTTATTCGCCGATGAGGTCATCCAATCAACTCACGGGAAAGGCGTTGATGTCGTCCTTAACAGCTTCAATGGCGATTACATCGGTAAGAGCTTTGAGGCCCTAGCCCCCAATGGGCGATTTGTAGAGCTCGGTAAAATTGGGATTTGGGACAGGACAAAAGTCCATCAGCAATATCCAGGGGCACAGTATTTTCCGTTTGATTTAGGGGATGAGACCAAGGCGGACCCATGGTTAATTTGCGAATTATTGCAGAAACTACAGGATCATTTTGAAGCTAAAACCCTCAAACCACTACCATTCAAGCAGTTTCCAATTCAGCAAGGCATTCGCGCCTTTCGCTACATGCAACAGGCCAGACATATTGGCAAAGTGGTGTTGACGTTCCCCAGCCCATCTCAACAAGCAGAGCTGAGCGGACTTTCGATCAACCCGGCTGGCAGTTATTTAATTACTGGGGGGCTTGGTGCATTAGGACTGCAAGTGGCCCAGTGGCTCGTCCATCAGGGGGCAAAACAGTTAATTCTAATGGGCCGGCGTTCCCCATCCGATCAGGCCCTAGCCAGGATTGAGCAACTAGAAACCAATGGTGCAAAGGTGTCCGTGCAGTTGGGTGATATCTCTTGCTGGGCGGAGGCAGCCCCAATATTTAAGACGATTGCAGCGACCCTCCCCCCTCTGACTGGTGTCTTCCATGCCGCAGGTGTGCTAGACGATGGGTTGTTAGCCCAACTGTCGTGGAAACGCTTTACCCAGGTGATGGCTCCGAAGGTGGCCGGAAGTTGGAATTTGCATCAATTAACGAAATCGCTGTCCCTTGACTATTTTGTCTTATTTTCTTCAATGGCTTCCTTGATCGGTTCACCGGGGCAAGGAAGTTATGCCGCCGCCAACACCTTTATGGATTCGTTGGTACAATATCGGCACCAGAAAGGGTTACCGGGACTCAGTATCAATTGGGGAGCCTGGGCTGAGGTTGGGATGGCTGCCGAATTGAGCCCGCAGCAAAAGGCCCGATTGGAGTCACGGGGCATTTACCCCATTTCGCCCCAAAAGGGAATACAGGCCCTAGGGGAGCTCTTAGGCAGCGATCGTCCTCAAGTCGGGGTTCTGCAGATTGATTGGCTGAAATTCATGAATCAATTACCTAAAGGAATTGAGTTACCACTACTTTCTGCCTTTCAATCCCCAGCATCTGCACAATCAGATACCCGGGTTCAGTGGTTGGAACAGTTACGTCAACTACCCAGCTGCGATCGCCGCAATTTCCTTACTTTGCAGATTCGCACCGAAGTAGCAGAAGTGTTAGGATTTAACACCCCAGAGGAAGTGCCACTCGATGAAACACTGTCTGATCTGGGTGTTGACTCACTCATGGCGGTGGAACTGTCAAATCAGTTAGAAGAAAATATCGGCGAATCGATTCCGGCTAGCTTTTTATTTGAGCACCCAACATTATATGAATTAATAGACTATCTGATTGAACAGGTTCCTGAACTTGAGTTTGATCCACAGAACAATGATCAGCAAATATAGCAGGACACTCTCTAGATCAGGAGTGAAGATACTCAAGCTTCTAGTGCTCAAGATTTCCGCATCGGAGGCACTTCATAGATTCATAGGGCAAGGTTAACATGCTCCCGCCATCTACAGAATGTCTTTCTGTCTTTGAACGAACACTAAAAGTCCTAGCATTCCACTAATTAAAGCTGCCAAACGTCCCCAGTGCTTTCTGACGTCTACCCCAAAACTCTGGCCCTGAGTCCGATGCACTCGCGTGATTAAGGCTTCTCCCGCAGCTAAGGCTTTACCTCGCTGTTCTTGCCAAGATGATAATTCCTGTCGCCACTGCTCCATTTCTTGCTTGTAAATTTTAACGTTCTTGCGATAGACCTCCAAGTCATCTCGGAATGTTTCAGCTTCAGGTCCAAAGAAAGAGTCGGGGGTCTGAGGAGGTTCTGCGAGATCATTAGGTTTAATGGGTTCAGGTCGGTCAACAGCAGGGTCAAACTCTTTGTGCAACCCTGGAAATGTGCAGCGTTCAAATAGATGAGGTCCTAAACATTGACAAGACTCCTTTTCCGATTCACTCCAAGATTGTCGTTCTTCCTCAGGGCGTTGCCAGCATGGATCATTTGCCACATTTTGGCCTAGGCCAGACAAGGTCACCATCGACTCATAGCTCCAGCGCGTCAGTGTCAGTCGGCTAATCCAAAGACCTGGGGGACCAAAGGCTGTTAAGGGAAAAATTGCTCCAGCAAAAGTAATTTGAGGTACTAGAAATAAAATCGTTAGTAATGGTGCAGCATTTTGGGAGGCAGAGAGCGACGAGATTAGCAATCCCATGATCATCCCCCCTAAAGTTGATAGAAATAGCGTAAAGTATAAAGCCAATGCTTGGACATCGACACCATTGTTTGGCAATTCTACAAGATAAATTTTGGTGACCCAAAATATCGCAGATTGATAGACAGCAATTACAATACAAAGCCAGATCTTAGAAAGGATATATGGAATAATATAAAGGCCAATCATGCGTTCACGGCGATAGATTTCACTCTCTTTTACAATTTCGCGCATGGTAGCCAAACTGCCAGTCAATACGGCAATTAGACAAGCAATAAACATTAACGTCAGTGATTGTCCAGAGTCACCTTTCCAGGGATCAAAGATATTGCGCCTCACCATTAACAAATCTAGCCCACCAAGCATAGGTGCAACCAAAATTGTGAGAATTAAACTAGAGTGATCTTGAAGTAATAAAGTCAGGTTGCGATGGGACAAGATGGCTAATTGACGAAGCCAGACTCCTAACTGGTTACTCTTTATCTTAGGAATAAATCCTGTTTTTTTCCTAGTAGAAATTGTAGAATTCAAGGACAAATTTTGAACATTTTTTTGGGGCTCAACAACATATTTCTGATAGGCCGATGACTGAAAATATTGTTTTTGCCAATTTCGAGCCGCAAGTTCTTCATCAATTCTGATATAGATTTCATCAAAATGATCAACCGAGAAATGCTCTAAGGCGTCTGCAGGCGGGCCAAAATATACCAGTCTCCCTCCCTTTGCCAGAAAAGCCACTTTGTCACAAAGCTTGATGTTTTTTGTAGTATGGGTGTTCAGCAGGACGATCCGTCCCTCATCTGCAAGTCGCCGGAGCAACAGCATCAGTTGATACTCAGTGCCTGGATCAAGTCCGGAAGTCGCTTCATCTAAAAAGAACAATCGAGGTTTAGTTAACAGCTCCACCCCAATAGATACCCGTTTACGCTGACCCCCACTCAATTTTCTAACCAGGGTATGTTGACGATGAGTCAGTTCGAGATCAGCTAAGACCGACTGAATTTGTCTTGTTCTTTCTCTACCAGATAAACTGGGAGATAGCCTCAGCTGGGCTGAGAAATCAAAGGCCTGGTAGACCGTCAGATCTTGATGAATGATGTCATCTTGCGGAACATATCCAAGCTCGGCGCGAAACGTACTAAAATTCTTGTATAAATCCTGGCCATTTACATAGACCTTGCCTTGCTTGGCTGGACGATATCCACTAAGTGCATTGAGAAGAGTCGTTTTTCCTGCACCACTCACACCGACAATACCCACAAACTCTTCTGACTGAATAGTCAGTGAGATATTATTCAGCAATATCTGACCCCGGCCAACTGTTTGAGTTAATCCTTGGGCATCCAGGAGGAAAGGAGGATAGTTCCAGGAAGCAAGAGAGATCTCTGAGAGATTTGCTTTGGGATTGGTCATACCAAGGGATAGCTTTTGATAAAATTGTTGGCAAGATGAGTCATCCTAACCCTTTATTGAATTTAAAGACAATCACAATCCCAGATTTATCCTCCCGCTCCCACGCAGAACGCAAAGGGGTACCTAGCCTTGAGGATGTGAGAGAAGTGAGCCCAGATACCCAAGAAAAAAGATTGAGAGCTTTCATCCAGGGAAGGTCTTGAAGTTGGTAGTCCTAAACCTGTAAGGATGCATTGTAATGATGGATGAAGTACCAGATAGCGCCTGTAAGGATGCATTGTAATGATGGATGAAGTACCAGATAGCGCCAATATGGTTCTCCAGCTTCTTAGAGAACGAGAGCGTTTTTCTCACTAGCCTCGAG
>NZ_JTHE03000107.1 GCF_000817775.3 Lyngbya confervoides BDU141951 | reverse complement strand
GAATGGAAATGCTCTGAATGTGGCACCCATCACGAAAGGGATATCAATGCAGCACAAAACATTCTTGCCGCAGGGCTGGCGGTTAAAGCTTCTGGAGCGAGGGTAAGACTTGATGGGCATTCGCGCTGATAGCAACTGCAATGAAGGAAGAATCCCCATCCTTCTTACGGCGGGGAGTTGTCAACGAGCCTAGGAAGACATGGATTACCCATTCCATGGTACTGAACTCCCTGGACAGGGGGGTAGGAACCCCCGAACAGCGGCAGAAGGCGAGGCGAGGGAGAAGGCCTTCCCTGGACCTCCTCCCACGGCCAAGCCTCCTAGTGGCTGTAGACTGCTTGGGGTGGCTGTCATGATGGACTCACTCTGAGCGTGACCCAGGTCACCTAACCCAGTAAGCGCCATCACGGCTTGAACCTGCACCGTCAGGGAAGATTTAGAGAATAACGTCATCCAACAGCGTCATCACGCGTTTAATCTAACGGAGCAAGAATATGACCCCTGATTTAATGATTGGAGTTTGGTTTTCCAGCCTCGTTCTCCTAGGAGGACTGGTGTTGCCCACCACCTTGATATGGATGGCTGAACGGTAGAGAAAAATTGGCGAATTGATGGGCTTGAGTCGCTATTTCACCTGGATCTGAGCGATTAGACCCCTATATCCTCCTGTTGCTCTCAACTGCCCAGCATAAAGGCAATTAAAAATAAGCTATAGGTTACCCCAATGCGCAGCGCATAGAGTGCCTCTCCGGCAATCGATCGCCGGAAATTCAACCGGTTGCCGTGAAACAGCCAGCTGATTACCTCTCCTCCCAGCAAAATCAACGCGGCCACCGTCACATCCCAATAGGCCAATTGCCCGGCGATCGCCGACAGGGCAATGCCAAGGTAAATGCCAAACAGCAGCGCAATCAACAACACCGCCAAACGTCGCCAGGGATTCACCAGTTCCTGGCTCACCTGACGGCCCAGGGTGGCAATTAGGGAATTAAGGCGCGTATTTTGCATCGGGGTCCCTACAGGGCATTTGGGTTTATCATAGGCTCAACCTCGTCCAGCAGCAACGCCTAGGCCCCACCCACGGTAAAAATCATTGCGAGCAAGTTATTAAAGGCGTGAATTGAAATGGGAACCCACACGGATTTTGTTTGATGGCGCGCATAGCCCAGAAAAAGGCCGAGCAAAAATAACGCCGCCATGAAGAAGGTTGAATACTGGACATGAACGATGGCCCAGCAAAAAGAGGTGAGCGCGATCGCCCCTGGGGCTCCGAACCTGGACTGTTCGATGCCTTTAAACATAAATCCACGAAACAAGACCTCTTCAAACAAAGGAGCCATGCCCACCACGGCCAGATAGAGTAGGGGCAGGGTTTGATGGGATTGATGATAAGCCTCCACCAAAAAATCAGTTGTTTGGGAGAGCCGCTGGGCAATTTGCCCCTGCAGCAAGAGCAAGGGGATTAATAGCCCATTCCAAATCAACAGGGATCGCCAAGAGGGCGGATAAAAATTGAGATAGTCACGCCAGCGAGCGCCAGGAAGGAGCAAGATAAACCCCGCAATGGCCGCGAGTCCTCCCAGTCCAGCGGCAAGAGTGGCAATTGCAATCACGGTGCTACGGCTGGCAAGCAGCTGATCTGGATTGGCGGTGCGGGGTAAGGTCAGGAGTAGAGACAGGGCGCTCACCCCTCCACCCACCATGAGAAAAAGGGCAAAGCTCAGCGCGGAGAAACTCAGGGTTGCCCCGAGTCCCCAGACCTGCGTGGGGACTGGGGACAAGGATGCAGAGGAGGATTTTCGCATAGGAACCGAGACTGGGCCGATATGGGCAGCATTGTAATGCAAGTCGTTGTATAGTCGGATCGATCGCCCCGCAGCCTCCGCAGTTCCATGACGGTTCCTCCTGCTACGTACACCCTTGCCATTGTGGGAGATATCCATGACCAATGGTCAGCGGAGGATGCCCAGGCTCTGCTGGCCATCGGCGTTGATTTAGTCTTGTTTGTGGGGGATTTTGGCAACGAGTCCCTGGCCACCGTTCGCCAGGTGGCCCAACTGCCCCTGCCCAAAGCCATTGCCTTCGGCAACCATGACGCCTGGTATACCGCAACGCCCTGGGGACGCAGGCGCTGTCCCTATCGCCGCCCCCAGGAAGACTGGTTTAAAGAGCAGTGGGAGATACTCTCGCCCTATCATCTGTGCTACCGCAGCCTGAACTTTGAGACTCTGGGTCTATCGGTGGTGGGGGGACGGCCCTTCAGCTGGGGTGGCCCAAACTGGAATCTGCAAGCGTTTTACCAAGAGTGGTTTGGCGTGGCTTCCGCCGCGGAATCTCGCGATCGCATTCTGGCCAGCCTGCAAGCTGCGACCCATAACCCGGTCATTATCGTCAGTCACAATGGCCCCTACGGTCTGGGAGATCAGCCGGAGGATCCCTGCGGCAAGGACTGGAATCCCATTGGGGGGGACTATGGGGATCAAGATTTGGCTGAGGCCATTGCGGCAGGGCGAGACCTGGGAAAACAGGTGTCTCTCGTCGCCTTTGGCCACATGCACCATCGATTACGCCACACCCAAGCGCGAATTCGCAGGCGCCTCCATCAGGATGACCACGGCACCTTGTACCTCAATGCTGCCTGCGTCCCTCGCCGGATCACCCACAGCGGCAAAAACTACCATCAGTTTTCAACGGTCACCCTCTGCGGTTCTGAGATTCGCGCCATTGATGCCCTTTGGGTGAGTGCCACGGGCGAGATCCACAGTCAGGAACCGCTGTTTCGGGCCTCTAAGCCGTTACGGGTGCCTGCAAGAGGGCCGCAATAGTGTTCAGAAATTCCGTCTCCTCGTAGGGTTTGGTCAGGTAAGCATTGGCCCCTGCCTTCATCGCCAGATCGCTGTGAGTCGCGCTATCGCAATGGCTGAGCATGGCGATGGGTAGCGATCGCAGGCGTTCGTCCTGTCGACATTGACGGATCAGCTCTAATCCATTCATGCGGGGCATCGCCACATCGCTAATCACTAAATCGACCGTCACCTGCCCCCGCAGCTGCTCCAGGGCATCTTGACCGTCCTTGGCCTGAATCACCCGATAGCCACCCTGACGCAGGGTCATTGAGACAATCTCCCGAGCCGTGCGCGAGTCATCCACCACCATGACTTGGGCCACCATCAGAGGTGATGGATCCTCCGGTTCAGGCGCGGCTGCCTCGGCTACGGCCTGCGGCAGGGGATAGGTGGCCTGTGTGGTCACCCGTTGTGCATCAATTAATGCCGCCACGTCAATCACAAGGCGCGGCGGCTGATCTCCAATCACCGTGGCGCCATAAATGTATCGCGGGACAGCGGTAACCTGAGCTAGGGGATAAATCTCTAGCTGTGGCTGATTCACGAGCTGCTCCATGGAGGATCGCAGCGCAATAAAATCCATCTCCTGGATAAGGATTAAAATCACCTCGTCGTGCTGACCCCTCGATTGTGAATCCGCCGCGTCCGCCGCGTCCGCCGCGTCCAGAGTCGATGCATCGGCAAAGCCCAGAAAATCATGGAGGGTGTAAATCGGCAGCGAACGCCTGCGCCAGGTTAAGACCGCTTGCCCTTGGTGGGCCTCGGTAATGTGGGGCATGACATATTCTTCAATGCGATCGCAGCTCAGCACATACACCGCCCGTTGATCACTCCAGAGAAACAGCCCCGCCGTGGAGAGCGAGAGTTTGGGGCCAACGGGGGGCCATTCTCCCAAGAACTCCACAGAGGATCGCAAAGTGGGCGCTTGCAGCCATTGACCTTCTGTCTCCTGAACTTCAGCAGGGTCCGACAGGGGACTGGCCGTCACCTGCAACTGGGCTTCCCGTACCGCCACCTGGGGTAAACGAATGCGGAAGGTTGTCCCCTGGTTCATGAGCGTGGCCACTTCAATATTTCCCCGAAGGTCTCGCAGGGTTCGACGCACGAGGTCAAATCCGTGGCTCATCTCGCCCCGATCTTCCGGGGGCGAGGGCTGAAACAGGTGAGCAAGCAACGCCTGCTCCGATAACTGATCCACCGCTGCTGCCGAGACCCGGCGCGATTCTTTTAGCAGCCTGCGCAGCAACTGAAAATTCAGCCCGCGCCCATCGTCTCGCAGCTCAATTAAGATGCCCTCCCCTTGGGCATAAACCGAGAGAAACAGATTGCCCTGGGGCGCTTTTTCCTGGGAATGTCGTTCTTCGGGCGTTTCCAAGCCATGCAAAATTGCATTGGCAACCAGGGGTAAGAGCAGCTCATAAATCTGCTCCCCCACCGCCTTATCCACTTCGATATCTCCAATTAAGCGATGAAACCGGATATCTTTACCAGCCCGAAAGCCGAGGGCATCCACCATGGGTTCAAAGCGGGCTAACAGGGGCCTGAGCTTGAGCGATCGCATCCGGTGAAATCGAGTCAGAAGCTGCTGAAAATGCTGCTGCGCCTCCTGCATGGCGTTGGATTCCAGGGCCTCGCGACAACGCTCAATCACGCGGGCTAAATCGGCGAGGGCCGAGGCTGCAATGGGTAACATTCTCTGAGCACTGCTGACCCTGGGCACCGAAGGAAGCGATCGCCGCAGATCCTCTTCTAAATCCGGACGCCCTATCCACTGCGGATCAAACCCATCCGGTAGATACATCTGTTCCAGAAGCTGGAGTAGATAGGGATCTGGGACCGGATCAGGACTGATGATGTCCCCCCTTGGCGTCGCGTCTGGCTGCGTCAGCTCGATTAAGGTGTCCGCAACGGTCCGAACCGCTGCTGGGTCTTGCTGAACTAGATAGAGACATTGCGCCCAAAGCCACTCTTGAATAGCCAAGCGGGTAATCCAGTTCACCTGATGAGGCCGAGTTTTGAGGGCCGCGTTCACCCGATCGGTCACCGTCGCTAGGGCCTCAAGATCATAGGTCTGCGCCAGGGCTAGAAAACGAGCGGCATCATTCTCCATCCTCTGGAGCAAAGTTGCTTCTGGCTCGGTGACCAGGGCAACCGCAAGGTCTACCAGGTGGTTTTCAACCTCTGTGGCTAGAACAACGGCCCTTGTCCGGTTCTGGAAATGCGCAGGGGCGCGGGGCGGATCCGCTGGCCCTGGCTGAGTCACGCACTGATGGCATAAATCGGACCAATTCGCCAGGGCTGCCGTGGCCAATCCCTTAGCGCCATGGGGATGCGCCTGGATCTCAATCAGAGAGGTTCGCATCGCTTGCTCCAGGGCCAGGATCTGGAGCTGCTGGGCCAAGGTCGATAGTCGCGGAATTTGGCTGGTTAGAATATCTGCGAGTTTTGAGGCGGGCGTATTGGTGATCATCATCTCCAATCGAGCCAGCTCCGGCGTGAGCACCGTTGCGACGAGCAGCCGCTGGATATCTGCCTGCAGCGCTTCCTGGCCAGGAAGCGCGAGCCTAAATTCTTTGCAAACTGGCAAACTTGCATCCAGACTTGCCAAGACCTCCGGCATTTTCTCCATGACTGTTGCCAGATCGCGCTGCCAGATTGTTGCATCGGTTAGCAGACAAAGGCGCAGGAGTTCATAACACTGGATGAGCTGCTTGAGTAACTCGCGCTCAAGGGTGGGGGGCAACTGAAACAGCGTCAGGTACCGTCCCTTCAGCTGGTGAGCCAGGCGCTCTAATCCCCTTAACCCGAGCCGTCGCGCCCCTGCCTTGATTTGATGGGCGTGCTCCACCAGGCCAAAGATTTGCTCTAGGTCAAAACAGGGCATCAGCTTATAGCTGTCTTGCTCAATTAGCCGCAGCGTATCTAAGGTTTGGCGATGAAAATCTTGATAAACCTGAATAGCTTGGTGAATCGCATGGGCCATGGCATCAATTCCTCCTGAGGGTTGTGGCGCTAGGCCCCGGTGCGCTGCCTCTGATCCATCGAGGCCGCCATTGCACCAGACTGCTCAGCGGCGCGGTTGACCAGTTCTACTAAGGTCTGGGTCTGCTCTTGCGCGACTGCTGTGAGGTGGATGTGTTGATTGAACTGATCTCCCATCCGCTGCGTCAGGGACTCTAGCTGCACCTGCTGGGCTACCCCGCCATTTAGCTTTTGGCGGACTTCTTTGAACCATTCCAGGCCTACCACAAGCTGCTCATTGCTCTGATCAATGGTCCCCATCAGTGTCTGCAGTTCAGTTCCCGTGCGAGCCGTCAAGGCGTTGAGCTCGGAGGTTTTCTGCTTGATCTGCCGATGCATCTGTAAAATCTCATTGCTTAGGTCCAGGGTGTCAACCTCAGGGTTAGCCTGTCGTCCCGTCACAATTGAGGCATTCATGGCCTGATAGTTCATTTGGTCTGAGACCTGGCGAATTTGATCGGTCAGCTGTCTGGCCTGCTGGCTCGTTTGGGCAAGCTGTTCCCCGGCTAGGGTCATGCGCACCAGGGTTTCTTGAAGTCCAGATAAGCTGGCCAGAGCCTGATTCAGGGCTGTTTGCCCCTCCTGCATAATCAAGCTACTGTCCTTGGCCAGGGTTTGGGCCTGATCTGCGCCATGCTGCAAGCCATGGCGCAGGTCGTGAAGCTCCTGCAGGTGGAGGATTAAAGCTTGGATGTGCTGGGTTTGAAGGGCGGCATTCTGAGATAAGGTTAAGCAGGCCGCCTGGTAGTCTTGCCAGGGGTAAACCGTTGGCGTTGAGAACGATCTCGTGGGAGAGGAAGCCAGAGGATTGGATCCAGGCAGACGCTCAATGGCCAGGGCCACTTGCTTGGCCAAGGCAGCAAATAGTTGATATTCAACAGCGCTCCAGTCCCGTGGCCCTGTTGTCTGCTGGGCCGCGATAATCCCCAGTGAGACGTTATCCTGGATGATATGGGTCACCATCTGGGCCTTAACGCCTAGAGCCATCAGTGCAGCTTGTCCTTGCGCTGGCAGGTCACTCCCCTCAACTTCGGCACAGACCTGCACATAGCCCGTTGGCACCCTTAGCGCCTCGCGCAGCGGAAGAGGCAGTTGGGATAAATCCTGCTTCAAGATCGCCTGCTGGGGATCGCTGCACTCTTCAACGGCGATCTCGTCTCCCCCTACGGTTTCCGCGCAAAATAGTAAGACGCGGTCAACCTTCAGCAGCGATCGCACCTGGATGGCGGCCACCTCGAATAGGTCCTGCCCCGTGGTCTGAGCTTGCATCAACCCCACTGCCCGCCCTAGATCCTGCAGGGACTCAGAAAGATGAGACTGCCCCAGATCCTCAATGCGGCGAGTCGTCTGACGCACCATGGCATGGACAAATACCCGCAGCCAGAGCCAGGCCAGGCCTCCGGACAAGAGCGCCGTGGTGCCCACTCCCAGCCATAAAACCAGCGGGAGACGGAGAGTTTGGGGCTCATTCCCCGGCGGAGACTGCGGCGGGTCCTGGGCTGAGGAAGAGTCCAGCGGCGCAGAGATCGCTGCGGGTGAACTGTTTCGCCCTGCCTGCCCTAGCAGCACCAGTCCCAGTCCCACCGCTGGAGTGATCCCAATAAAGATTGCAATCAAAAGCGTTTTTCGCTGCCAATAGTGATGCATCTCGGTCCGCATCGCCGCGAGGGATCGAGGCTTAAGGCTGAGTCGCTTAGGCGGGCGAGACGGAGCGATCGCAGCAGACGCAGTTTGGGCATCGGCAGCAACTGGGGAAGAAGAATGGGAGGCCATGGCAGGGTTCGGAAGGAAAAACAGTAAGATGCGCCGACAACCTCAGACAGATGAGATTGAACATCGCTGGCAACCCTCAGCAGGGTGAATGTACAGATAGTGCCGAGTCATCCAACCATACATTGGACAAATTAATCCCCGCTCTCCACAGAATTGCATAACTGCCGGTAGAGATGCAAAATTCTTCCCAGGCTGCGTACATCAGGTCAGAATTGTTCCGCCCATCAGTCGGGCATAGCGTCCCTGCAATTCCTGGGCAAGCTGAGGCCAGGTAGCCAGGGTGGGATCTTGAGCAATCAAGGTTTCAGCGGCCCGACGAGCTAAGGTCAAGGACTGCTGGTCGTCGATCAAACTGGCTAGGGCAAAATCTGGCAGTCCGGACTGTCGAGTCCCCAAGACTTCTCCCGGACCGCGAAAACGCAAATCCATCTCTGAGATGAAAAAGCCATCTTGGGACTGCTCTAGCACCGCCAGGCGCTGGCGGGCGGTTTCACTTTTGGAACTGTTCACCAGCAAGCAATAGGACCGATGAGAGCCCCGTCCGACTCGCCCTCGCAACTGATGCAGCTGGGCCAAACCAAACCGTTCGGCATGCTCAATGAGCATCACCGTCGCATTGGGAATGTCTACGCCAACCTCCACCACCGTGGTTGATACCAGGATATGAAGCTGGCGATCGCGGAAGTGGGTAATCACCTCATCCTTTTGTGCAGAAGACATGCGTCCATGGAGCAACCCCACCCGAAAATCTGGGAAAATCCGGCTCTGAAGTCGTTCATGCTCCTCAACCGCAGCCTTGAGATCTAGTTTTTCGGATTCCTCGACTAGGGGAAGAATAATATAACTCTGGCGCCCCTGGGCAATTTCGCGCTTCATTAAATCGTAGGCATGGGGACGATCACCTGCCGCCAGGGCTGTGGTTTGGATAGCCTGTCGACCCGGTGGCAGCTCATCAATCTGACTCACATCCAAATCCCCATGGAGCGTCAACGAGAGGGTGCGAGGAATTGGTGTCGCTGTCATGGTCAGCACGTGAGGATTCTCCCCCTTTTGCTGGAGCAAGGCCCGCTGATGCACCCCAAATCGATGCTGCTCATCGATCACCACCAGCCCTAAACGGTGGAATAGGACGGTGTCTTGAATGAGAGCGTGGGTCCCCACCAGCACCGGCAACTCCCCCGTCTGAAGCTGGGCATGAATTTCGCGGCGCTTTGCCGCCCGGGTGGATCCGGTCAACAGCTCCACCGGCAAATGTAGCGCATTAAACCACTCCACCAGCTTGCGATAGTGTTGCTCTGCCAGCACCTCAGTGGGAGCCATTAGCGCCGCCTGGCATCCAGACTGAATCGCGGCCAGCAGTGCCACCACCGCCACGACGGTTTTACCCGCCCCCACATCTCCCTGAATCAGTCGATTCATAGGGGTTGAAGCCTGGAGGTCCGTCAAAATATCCTGGATTACCCGTTGCTGGGCCTGGGTTAGATCAAAGGGCAACACCTCGTGGAATTTTTCAATCAAAGCTCCTCGAACCTGCAGTGGCTCCGTTCTTTGCGTCCGTCTTTGGTCCGCTCGCCGCTTGAGTAAACCGAGCTGCAGATAGAAAAACTCGTCAAAAATCAGGCGTTGTTTCGATCGGCTCAGGGCTTGTGCATCGCTAGGAAAGTGAATTTGCTGAATGGCTTGCCTTAGATCCATGAGCGCATAGTCATTTCCCAGAGAAGCTGGGAGCGGATCGCGCAGCTGATCTACACCGGGAAGGGCCGCAATGACAGCCCGGCGCACCAGATCTGGGGGTACCCCATCGGTTAAGGGATACACCGGGACAATGCGCCCAATCTTAAAGGACTCAATTTGACTCTCAGAGTGTTCTAAAACCTCAATTTCTGGATCCTCGAGCGTCAGGCCATATTTGTTGCGCTTCACTAACCCCGAGGCGGCAATCACAGTACCCGGTGGATAGAGGCGGCGCTGACTTTCCTGCCAGCCCCGAGCGCGAAAGCGAGTCCCCGCGTAAAAGCGACTGATCTTGAGCTGCCCGGTGGCATCACGAACCACCAGCTCAAAGATAGTCAGCTTACTGTTGCGCGGACTGCTAAAGCAGTTACAGCGTCGAACCGTAGCCACCAGGGTCACGGTTTTCCCCTCCTCTAACTGCCGAATCGGCACCTGACGTGCATAGTCAATATGATCGCGGGGATAGTAAAAGAGCACATCTCGAAGGCTGTATAGCCCCAATTTGGCAAGCCGATCCGCGTTTTTAGGCCCAATCCCTGGCAAATAGGTCAGCGACTGGTCGAGGGTAAGGGGGCGCCCCTTGTACGATTTTGTATCCTGAAGGGTGCGCGTGCTCGGGCGCCGTTCCCGCTTTGAAACCGCCGACTCCGTCGCCTGACGATAGGTCTGCTGGGTCTGATAAACCAATCGACGAGTTTCGGCCACCAGGTGCTGGCGCTGCCCCGGAGACAGGGAAGAATAGTCCTTATATTGATGGGCCAGGGACTGCCAGCGATCGCGAGTTGCCTGGCCCAAGCAATCCGGAATCGGCTCCATCAGTCGCTGATGAACAAACTCACTAAAGCAGGACACCCTGCCCACTAAATCACAGAATCCTCGCTCTGCTTCAACAGACAAGGCTCGCTGCAGCTGAGTCCAATCAGGAGCCGGTGGATTCGACTTCGTCACCACGTCATTATCTATGACACCGCAGAATATTGATCCTTATAGCACGTTTGCCCCCCGGCCTAAACAAACAGGTCCAAACAAAATAGCACTGTCCCAAAGCTGGACAGTGCTATTTTGGTGCACACATTCTTATAGGTAAGGTCTATATATGAGCTGACCTTATTTTTATGACACTTTAAATCTAAACCCAAATTTCCAATACGATTGATTACTTAATTATTTCTTTCTTTTTTGATCGATGAACAATTTTCTCTCTTTACGAAGTTATGTAACATAGAGACCGACAGGGAACACCGGCCCTGACCCTGCTGATATTTCCGGTTCCCGGCTTAGCGGGAGGCTCGTTAGCCCATGGGGGAATCCCCGGCCTTGCGGATCCCCCTTGCCCTTGCCGCTGTCTCTCCTATGGCTTCCTTTAAGGCTTCTATGAAAGCATTTTTACGTCGGCTAACGGCCTCACCCGCAGAGAAAACTGCTCCGAGTGAACCTGGACTGGGCACCTTTGGGGGGGTATACACCCCCTCAATTTTGACTATTTTGGGGGTGATCATGTACCTCCGATTTGGCTGGGTGCTGGGCCATGCCGGCTTGGTCAACACCCTGCTCATTGTGACCCTCTGTACCGCCATCACCTTTTTGACCGCCCTTTCCATTGCGGAAATTGCCACGGATCAGGTGGTGCGAGCGGGGGGAGCCTACTACATGATTAGCCGTTCCCTGGGCATGGAAATTGGAGGAGCGGTGGGGATTCCCCTGTACTTTGCCCAGGCCTTCTCCGTTGCGCTCTACACCCTGGGCTTTGCAGAGAGTCTGACCCAGGTTTTTCCGCAGTTAAACCTGACCCTCACGGCTTTAGTCACCACCGTGCTCGTGGCAACCATTGCCATCACCTCGGCCAATATTGCCATTAAGACGCAGTATTTGATCATGGCAGCCATCGTGTTCTCTCTGGTGTCTTTGATCCTGGGTCAGCCCCTTCCCGATGTAGAGATCAATCCCTGGTCTGCCCCCGTGGCCAGTGATGAAACCTTCTGGAGCATCCTGGCCATCTTCTTTCCTGCCGTGACGGGTATTATGGCTGGGGTGAACATGTCGGGCGATCTGCGAGAGCCCGCGCGCTCGATTCCCAAGGGGACACTAGCGGCGGTGGGGACGGGCTACGTCATCTATATGATTATTCCCGTTGTGCTGAGCTACCGTGCGGATTTTGCCTCCCTCGTCCAAGATGAGCTGATCATGCGGCGGATTTCGCGGGTCGGGGATGCCATCCTGCTGGGGGTTTGGGGAGCAACGTTATCGAGCGCAATTGGCAGCATTCTCGGTGCACCTCGTGTCCTCCAGGCCCTCACCCGTGATGGCATCTTTCCCCACTGGCTGAGTTGGCTGGGCAAGGGGCATGGGGAGGCCGATGAGCCGCGGCTGGGCACGCTATTTACCCTGGGGATTGCACTGGCGGTTGTCTGCGTCGGACAGTTAAACCTGGTGGCTCCCGTCCTCAGCATGTTTTTCCTCACCACCTATCTTGTCTTGAATACGGTGGCGGCCATTGAGCGTTTCTTGCAAAGTCCCTCTTTCCGGCCCACCTTTCGGGTGCATTGGATCTGGTCACTCTTGGGCGCAGGGGGATGTCTCTCGGTCATGTTTTTGATCAATCCCACTGCCACCATTGCGGCGGCCATCATTGTGCTGGGCATTTATCTATGGCTGGAGCGGCAGGAACTTGAGAGCACTTGGGGAGACGCCAGACGCGGATTTTGGCTGATGTTGATTCGAACAGCCCTCTACAAGCTGAGCGATACACCCGATGCCAAAAATTGGCGCCCGCACCTGCTGGTTTTTTCCGGTGCACCGACTCGTCGATGGCCGCTGGTGCAAATGGCCTCAGATTTAACCCATAATCGAGGCTTGGTCACCCTGGCCAGCATTGTTCCAGAGGGCAGCCGCGATCGCAGCCAGCAATCGAATCTGGAAAAAACCCTGCGGGAAGTTCTCAAAAAAGCGGGGGTGCAGGCCTTCGTGCGCATCACGTCTGGATCCACGCCCTTTGAGGGGGCAAAACAGCTTGTTGATGGCTATGGGCTCGGGCCACTGACGCCCAACACAATTCTGGTTGGGCAAACCGGAAGTCTTAAAAACTGCCAAGGGTTTTGCGAGATGGTGTCCTATTGCCATGCAGCCCGTCGCAATGTAGTGGTTCTGCGCGCTGCGGACCAGGGGGTTCCCCAGCCTTTTCTGCCCAGGATTGATGTCTGGTGGAGCGGCATGAAAGACAACGGAGCACTGATGCTCATTTTGGCCGATCAACTTCTCCTCAGTGAACGCTGGCGCCAGGCGCAGGTCTATGTCAAGCTCGTGGTGCCCGATGAAGCCAGCGTGGCGGCGGCCCATACCAACCTCTCCCAAGCCATTCGTCAGCTTCGCATTGAAGCTAAACCCGATGTCATTGTGGCTCGGAATCGGGCCTTTTCTGAAATTCTGCAGACCGCCTCTCGCAATGCCTCCCTGGTGATCCTGGGGATGGCCGCACCCGGAGCAGATCCCTACAGTGACTACTACACTCAGCTACAGGCGCGCACGCAGCATTTGCCCCAAACCATGTTTGTGTTGGCGGCTCAAGATCTCTCATTCATTGACGTCCTCAGACAGACCTAGGACCTGTTTGGGTTCACGCAATCTGGACTCTCCGTCGCCTCTAGGGCGAACCGATGCCGATCACTCCAGATAAAAGTCTCCCGATGTCCCCATCACACCGTACACTGGGGAAGTTCTTACTCCCTTCATTGAAGTCGTTTTAGAGATAATTGTGCGGAAAGTAGCGATCGCAGGCAATTGGAAAATGTTTAAAACCCAGGCCGAGGCCCTGGAGTTTTTAAAGGGGTTTTTACCGGAGCTCGAAGCAACGCCGGAAGGCCGAGATATCATTCTCTGCGCTCCCTTCACCGCCCTCAGTACCCTTTCTCAGAATTTGCATGGATCTCGCGTTCAGGTCGGTGCGCAGAATGTTCATTGGGAAGAGTCCGGGGCCTTCACCGGGGAAATCGCCGGAACCATGCTCACCGAAATTGGCGTGCGTTATGTGATTATTGGCCATAGTGAACGTCGCCAATACTTTGGTGAAACCGATGAAACCGTCAATCTGCGGCTGAAAGCAGCCCAGCGCTGTGGGCTAACCCCCATTTTATGCGTCGGTGAATCTAAACAGCAGCGCGATGCCGGAGAAACCGAGGCCCATATCTTTCGGCAGCTTGAGCAAGATCTGGTGGAGGTTGATCAGCACAATTTAATTGTTGCCTACGAACCTATTTGGGCCATTGGTACCGGCGATACCTGCGAAGCCAGTGAAGCCAACCGCGTCATTGGCCTCATCCGATCTCGCTTGACCTATTCCGAGGTCACCATCCAGTATGGCGGATCGGTTAAACCTCAGAACATTGATGAAATCATGGCTCAACCTGAAATTGATGGAGCCTTAGTGGGCGGGGCCAGTCTTGATCCCCAGAGCTTTGCTCGACTGGTGAATTATCAGCCCGTCTAGGCCAACCATGCTGTGGGAGTTCTCGCGCCGCCGTCCTCGCCTCGATCCATCTTCAACCCTAAGAAATGGTGGAGGAGATGAGAGCCCGGCCGGACTCCTTTAATTTTTATTTACTTTTGTAAGTTCACTCATCGGGCTCCCGTCATTGGGGTGTGGACACCCATTGCTGCGACAATTCGTGGTGCCCAACCCCAGGCGGTTGCCACTAACTTCTCAGGAAACGGTTAACCCGCCTGCAACCCCCAAATTCCTTGGCGGATATCTTTACAAAACTAAATATTAGGGCTATCCTAAATTCATAATTCCTTTCATTTCTTTACGGAATATTCATTAACCATGACTACAGTTCTCCAACAGCGTGAGAGCAGCAGTGCATGGGAGCGCTTCTGTAGCTGGATCACCAGCACAGAAAATCGTCTTTACATCGGCTGGTTCGGTGTTCTGATGATCCCTACCCTCCTAGCTGCTACCACTTGCTTCAT
>NZ_JTHE03000106.1:62564-129242 GCF_000817775.3 Lyngbya confervoides BDU141951 | reverse complement strand
CAGCTCCAGGATCAACCCTGGTTAGAGCACTCTCCCAAAAAATACATTTTTCTCAAAACTGTCCCGCCTTAAATTGGTAGCCCCAAGGGTCACGATGCTTTTGGAAAAGTACGAGACCGCATTGGCAAATACCCAAAATGACTGGGAGAGGGTTAGTTAAAATGGCATGGGTATTTAGTTTGTCGGCTGAATGTGGGGCGGATCAAGTTGCCGCTGAGCAATTTGCACAGCATTTTGACGGTCTTTCCTGGGTTCTTTCTAACGGTCATCAGTCCCAATGCCACACAGCAATTTTTCAGGATATTGAAGAAAATTGGTGGTGTCAGATTCGTCCCAGTGGCATCAGTGACGTGGGGATTGATAGATCCGACATTGCCTACCAGATGACAGAGTTGGGCATCTTACTCTATCAACAGGTACAATCTGCCCCGCCCTTTCGGTATGCCCTGGTTGGTGTCGAAGTTGATGAATTTAGAACCTACAGTGAGCTGATCGCAGAAGTGGCCGGTTCCAGTTTTCCAGGTTTAGTCTTGTCTGAAGCAGTTTGGCGATCGCTCGGAGCCTCAACCTTGTTTCGACCCTTTAGCCCTGGCTATGTTTGGCAACCTTATGAAGGCGAAGTTTATAAACCACTGATGGTATCGTCAGATTTGAAGAACAAATTAAATGAACTGCTGATTCTTAAATGAGTTTCACTGGTTAGGCGATTGTCATCTTCTGCTGCTCCCTTTGGATCCTTGAGATGGCCGTATGGCTTGAATCACCCTTTCTTAAACGCAGTAGGCTATATTTTGGGGAACGAGCCGCTTCAGGTGATTGAAGGATCTGAGAACGAAGGATGCGATCGCTGGGCGGGCTCTCCATCAGGAGGATCGGGAGAAGGCTTAAAGGGGCTGCTAGGCAAGTCAGAAAGCTGCTGGAAGGGAGAGACAATTTAGGGATTAGGCAGATTGTCGAGTCTTCAGCCCCGATCGATTGTCGAATCGAAACCGATCGCCGTATGAGATAGTATTTGCGGCTACAATGCTTCAGAGGGGCTGTTATTTCACTCTAGTCAATCCGTTGGGTGTTTTTGAAGAAATCAAGGAGGCTGGTATAGGGCAGACATCCTAAGGATTTAGGTGTCTATCTCGACTTAAGTCCATCTTCCTCCTAACGCTAACCGAGAGAGAGGTATGCTTGTATATCGCCCGCCCAGTGTATGGATTACACAGTTTTTATTGATGGTGAGTTTGATAGGTTTAGTGATTTCTCTAATTATCACCCTGGTGTTATGTTTTTCAGCGAATCCGCCCTTTGGCTGTCCTTTATCTTTCTTGATTGGCATATTGATGTCTCGCTTGCTGGCAATAGCTTTAAACTTCCTGGCGTTTTGGGGACTCCAAAGGAGAAAACGTTACGGTAAATGGTTGGCAGTGAGTCTTCTGGTTGCAGGTATGGTCGTCGTCATTGTTGAGAGCCCCTATTTCAACCTCCTCTTTCACTCCATCACTCACTGGCAACCTCTTCCTGTACCCCCTTATGAATGCTGGGAAAACAGTGTTGGGTATAGCAATGAACGTTATTTTTGTGGATATGAAAACTATCAACAATTGGCGCTTAGGAGCATCTCAGAGGCTTTTCCCGCCTTGATTTTGGGATTCTTAGCAGTCCGACTCCTTTATGGTGAGCCTGCAAGACGCTTCTTCCTCCAATAGTTGCGATTGATTGACTAACCTGCCAGAAAAAAAGTTTATATCGGTTTTCGCGGCCATGATGAAATCATTGCGATGCAGCCCCGCGATCGCATGGGTCCACCAGGTGACCGTCACCTTTCCCCATTCCGTCAGGATTGCCGGATGGTGGTTTTCCTGTTCCGCCAGTTCCCCAACCCGCTGCGTGAATTGCAGGGCTTGCCGGAAATTTTTGACTGCGTACTGACGCTGTAATTTGGGAATTCCCTGATCCTGAAGGATCTGCCAGTCTGGAATTTGCGCCTTAAGCTCAGTCATTTCGGGATCCGAAATGGGGGAAACATTCCCACTGCAAGGAACGCAGCTTTGATTAGAGAGAGGAAAACTCATGGATTTTCTCCGGGCGGGGCCGCCCGACCCCCGATCCGATGGACCGTGGTTCGGATAGGGCTTTGCTTTGATTTTACCCGTTGCAATCTGGCGTTGCGACCTGGCGTTGCGACCTGGCTGGCCTCCGCATGCTGACTTGGGCTTGAATCTTGAGGGCGCTGACCCAGGGCCGCCTCAGCCCACCGCACAGCCGGTCTCATCCAGAAAAATCTCTGTAAAATCCCCGTAAAATAGGTTCTCGTTGCTGCAAATGGAATTTTTCACGCTTAGATCCCACTGAGTCCTTCTATCCGCCTTCTGTCGCTCATCACGCCCTTAAACAGAGCTTGACTCCCCTCCAGCTTGGCGATCAACCCGGACCGGGAGGAATAAGAGAGAAAAAAATTATTGCCCTAGAACCTTTTTGCGTTATATTGGGTAAGCGACGACGCGGGGTAGAGCAGTCTGGTAGCTCGTCGGGCTCATAACCCGAAGGTCCATGGTTCAAATCCATGCCCCGCCACCACTCCTAGATCCTTTGAGATCTCTTAAATTCCCCGTAAGCTCTTTGCAAAAGGCTTGCGGGGAATTTGTTGATCCCGTTCCTGTGGATCCGCCCCAAGATCGGATCTCCGCTGCTGCCCCCGCTGCTTAACTCAGCGCGATCGCCAGCGGTGCGTGAATCCACCCCTCCTGAGCTTGAGCCCTGCTACACTCTTCGTAAAGGTCCCGGTTTGGCAATCCCAAAGCCCTGGGCGTAGTCAACCCCCAAGCTCTGGAGCTTTTCAAGCACTTCAGCATTCTCAACATATTCTGCGACCGTTTTAATCCCGATTACGTGGGCAATCCGATTGATTGCCTGCACAATTTCCAGGGCAACGGAGCTGCTGAGCAATTCCTTGATAAACACCCCATCAATTTTTAGATAGTCAATGGGCAGGTGGCGTAAATAACCAAAGGACGACATGCCGCTGCCAAAATCATCCAGCGCAAAGTAGCAGCCCAAAGACTTAAGCTGACGAATCAGTTCACTGGCCTTCCCAATGTTGGTAATGGCCAGGGTTTCAGTAATTTCAAAGCAAATCAGGTGAGGGGGGACTTGATAGAGTTCAAACTGCTCCTGTACAAACTCTAAAAACTGATCATCGTTAAAGCTAGCCCCGGATAAATTCACAGAGTAAAGATGATGACTGCCTTGTTGCGCCAGGTTGATCTGCTGAAGGTGGGAAAAAAGCTGCCGAATCACCCACCGATCAATGAGATGCATGAGCCCGTAGCGCTCTGCCGCTCCAATGAATTTTCCAGGATAAATGGTTCCCCCCGTCTCGTCTTCGAGGCGAATCAGGACTTCTTGGAAAATAGGCCCCTGGTCTACGACGATATCCGACCGCGACAGCACCGGGGTGATTGGCTGGGAATGGAGAAAAAAGCGATCCTCCTCAAGCGCTTTGTAAATGGTGGGAATCCACTGGACGACGCCGCGCTTATACAGCAGGTCGGGATCTTGGGGTTGATAGACATAGAGACGATTGCGCCCTTTCCCCTTGGCAATATCGCAGGCAAGTCCCACCATGCTCAGCACCTGGGAGGGCGGGTCGCTACTGCCGTCTAGGGGAGCAACGCCAATACTGACGCTAAAGCTGAAAATTTTGCCTTCCCACTCAAATCTAAAGCGCTGCACGGCATCCTGGAGCAGATTAATCACGTTGATGGCCTGGTCTAGATCGCACTGATGGAGGATGAGCCCAAATTCATCGCCGCCCAGTCGGGCCAGCACATCGGTCTTACGCACGCGCTTTAGAAACAGCGCACTAATCTGTCTGAGAACTTCGTCGCCCGCCACATGACCGCAGGTGTCATTGACCACATTGAACTGATCTAAATCGAGATAGCACAGCACATGCTGCTGACGCGATCCCTGAGTGCTGGCGACCGCCTGGGCCAGGTAGGCTTCAAAGGAGGGACGATTCACCAGTCCCGTGAGGATATCTCGATCCGCAGGGCTAGTGAAGTGAGCGCTGGGGTGAGCCGCCGCAGGCTGAATCAGCAAGATCATGGCACCGGTGACCTGAAGATGCTGGCTATAAAGCGGCGAAATGCTGTATTTAACGGCAACGGAGTCTGGATTGCGCCTCATTCGGCAGTGGCCGCTCCGGTTGACAAGGGCCTGCTGGGTTTGCAACACTTGCTGCACCGGATCGGCGATCGCCTCCTCAGCCGCATCGAGGGTAAACTGCAGCAAATCCGCCAGGGGACAATGGCGAACCTGGTCAATGGTGACTCCGATGAAGGCCTCTGCTTGCGGATTCAAGAGCTGAATCTGGCCCAGGTGATCCACCGCAATGACCGCATCCTGGGTTAACTCTAGAAGGCTTTGATGTAAATTAGCCGCCGCCAGGAGATTGGGTTGATCTGCTTCTCCACCCTCCCAGGATCCTACGGCTGTGTTCTTCCCGATCAAAAAATGCTCATTCGTCAGTTGTAGATTCATATCACTAACTCAAGTACTTGGGGACCGATGGCACGATGGGGCATTGCCGCGGGATCTAACAACACAGGCGACTGTCCTGCGCCAACAGGGTGCTTACATCTATGGGCACCACTGGGGCCTGATTGCCAATGGGGGCGAGATAGCTTTGGTCGCGCCCATTATCTTTAGCGGCATAGAGGGCACGATCGGCGATGGCGATCAGTTCCTGAATGGAAGAGTCGGAAGACGGAATCAAGCAACTGACCCCGAGGCTGAGGGTAATATGGGCTTCTATTCGAGATCGCTCATGGGGCAACTGCAGAACCTTAATATTGGATCGAATTTCCTCTGCAACCTGCAACGCGCCCACGGGCGGCGTATTCGGCAAAATCACCGCAAATTCTTCACCCCCGTAGCGAGCGGCAAAATCAGCCGGACGGCTTAAGACGGCATCAATCGTCTTGGCGATTTTTCTTAGGCAGCTATCCCCAGCCTGGTGTCCATAGAAGTCATTATAGTCTTTAAAATAGTCAATATCGCAGAGAATTAAGGACAAGTGCTGTTTTTCTCTGGCCAGTCGATGCCATTCTTGACTGAGATATTCATCAAATCTACGTCGATTTGCCACCTGGGTTAAGCCATCTAGATTGGCAATCCGTCGCAGTTCTCGATTGGCTCGCCGCAGGGCGATCGCCTGTTCCTGGACCTTATGGGTTAAATAACGCAGCTGAAGATGCACCTTGACCCGCGCCAGCACCTCCTCATGCTGAAATGGTTTAGTCACATAATCCACGGCCCCCAGGGACAGCCCCTTTACCTTGCTATCAACCGTAGTGGCAGCCGTAATGAAAATAACGGGAATCTCAGAGGTCATGGGGCTGGCCTTCAGCTGTTTACAGGTCTCAAATCCGTCAATCCCCGGCATCTGGATATCTAAAAGAATGAGATCGGGCGGATCCGCATGGGCCTGCGCCACGGCACTTTCTCCGTCAATGGCAACTCGAACCTTATAGCCCTTTCCTTTGAGAACCTGGGACAGAACAGCCAGATTCGTTGGATTGTCATCGACAATCAAAACCACATTTAAATCGGGAGACATCATAGTAATTTCGGCTCAGGGGAATAATCACTGCTCAGAAGAGACCAAGGAAGCATCTAGATAGCTATGGAGAAAGTCCTGTAGCTTTTTAACCTGAAAACTGTCTGCTAGCTGCCGGACTTGGGTGGCAAACGGTTTTAGGGCGGGAGATTGCCGTTCTAGTCCAGATACCAGCTCGACGGCAGAATCGAGATCTCCTTTGCCAGCGAACTCTGTCAGCCTTGACAGCACCGGGAGCGGGGGCGGCACGAGTTCTGTTTCCGTGGCGGTGGTCTTCTCCAGCGCACTATCCCCTGTCACAGCAACGGTCGCAGAGGAGAGGTCACCATCATAGACCCACTCTAAGTCCAGCAAAATACGCAACATTTCCAACAGGCTATCGGTGGAAATAGGCTTAGGCAAGAACTCGCTGGCGCCAGCGGCAATGCTGGCGCATTGCTCTGCTTCAAAGACGCTAGCCGATGAAGCAATGATCATTGTTTCCTTCTCCTTCCCACTCGGCAGGCTGCGGAGACGACGAATCATTTCAAAGCCGTCCATAGTTGGCATCACCAGATCCGTGATCACTAGATCCGGTTGATACAGCGCCACCTTGTCCAGGCCCTCTTGACCATCTGTGGCCTCAATCACCTCAAAGCTTAAGGGCTGGAGCAGATTGGAAATGACAGATCGATTTTCCCAGCGATCGTCCACCACTAGAATTCGCCGCTTTTGACCCTCGTAGCCAACAATCACGCCCTGGCTAGAGATTCTCGCCGAATACACCCATTCGCGATCAACCGGCAACTGCAGTTCAAAGCTGAACTGACTCCCATGCCCCACCTGACTTGAAACCTGAATGGGGGCCTGCATCAGGTTCAGGATTTTCTGGCTAATTGCCAGTCCTAAGCCAGTGCCCTGGGCCTGATTGCGACTGTCTCCCACCTGCTCAAAGGGAACAAAAATTTTATCTAGCTGCTCCGGTGAAATCCCAATGCCCGTATCCTCAATTTCAAAGCGGAGATGAGCCATGCCAGAATCGCCTAGGTCGGTGTTCAGGAGCTTGACGCGGAAGGTGACGGCTCCTTTTTCTGTGAACTTGACGGCATTCCCCAGCAGATTAATGAGCACCTGACGCAGCCGTTTTTCGTCGGCTCGCACAGCCGCAGGTAGGGCTGGGTCGAGATGGGTAATAAAGGAAATTTTTTTCTGGTCGGCTCGGATGCTGAAGATTTCTGTGACGCCCTGCAGGAAGGAAGAGAAATGAAAGCTCATGGGGAAAAGCTCCATCTTTTGCGCTTCTATCTTCGATAAATCCAGAACATCGTTAATCAGCGTTAGCAAATGAGTCCCGCACTGATGGATAATTTCAAGCCCCTTGCGATCTTTATCGGTCAGGGACGTAGATCGCTGAAGAATCTGGGCATAGCCCAGGATGCCATTGAGCGGTGTGCGAACTTCGTGGCTCATATTCGCCAGAAATTCGCTCTTGGCTCGGTTCGCATATTCAGCCGCCTCCTTGGACTGCTGGAGTTCCGCCGTGCGCTTCTGTACACGCTGCTCCAAATCTTGATTGTGCTGAACCAAAAGGGCCTGGGTCTGCTTCAGTTCGGCTAAGGTGTCCAAGAGCTCCGCCGTGCGATCCTGCACGCGCCGCTCTAGATCCTGGTTGAGAGTTATCAGGGCATTTTCAACCGTTTCTCGCTTCCTGACCTCATGCTTGAGGATTTGATTCTGCTGCTCCAGGGTGTGGGTTAGAGTTTGAATCTGCAGATGAACCCTGACGCGCGCGAGCACCTCCTCTCGATGAAAGGGCTTAGTGATGTAATCAACGGCTCCTACGGAAAATCCCTCAAGTTTGTGCTGACTATCGGCGAGTGCCGTCATGAAAATTACCGGAATCTCACAACTGTCCGGTTTGGATTTCAGACGGCGACATACCTCAAACCCATCAATGCCTGGCATCATCACATCTAGAAGAATTAGCTCAGGCCGCAGATAATCCACCTGCTCTAGAGCACTCTCACCATCAATGGCCACGGAGACCTGGAGTCCCTCGGACACTAGAGTTTCAGACAAAACCTCCAGATTAGTGGGGGTATCGTCCACAATTAAGATACTGGGGGAAACCGGGTGTGAAGTCATGGGTTAGAAATCAAAATGAATGGAGAGAACACTGGATAGACGCCCCCTGATCGCAGGCAGGCCTGAGGCTTTATGAGACCGTCGCCATTTCTAAATATTGCTCCAGAAAAAGCCGCATCTCTTTGGTTTTGAACTGTTTGGCGAGCCGCCGTAGGGCCAAGGCAAACGCAGCATAGCGGGTGTCTTGTTGATCGATGCGATCTAGCTCCGTCATGACGTTGTTGATCAACCCGCGACGGCAAAGATCGTACAGGATCTGAATATCCGGCTGCGACGGCGGGGTGATGGACGCTGGAACCCCATCTCCCGCCGCGGGCATCGCTTTCTGTAGGGGAGCCTTATACTTCCAGTCCAGCTGCAAATGCGTTTGTAAAGCCTTGAGCAGCTGCGTGGCCTGTACGGGTTTAGGCAAAAACTCGCTGGCTCCGGCCTCCAGACTTTTCTGGCGATCGCTCTCAAAGACATTTGCGGAGGAGACAATCACGGGGACAACGGTAAACTGAGACCGTTGACGTAGCTCCGCAAGGAACTCATAGCCATTCATCACGGGCATGGCGATATCGGTAATAATTAAGTCGGGATTGCGATCGATGGCCTGATTCAACCCTTCCTGGCCATTTTCAGCCTCAATCACTTTAAACCCCAGCGGCTCAAGCATATTCATCAGGACGGATCGATTCTCCCAGCGATCATCGAGAATAAGAATGGTCCGCCTTTGCCCTTGATACCCACTGATGTCTCCGCGCGTTTTACTCCGCTCTAGCTCGCTCAACTGGGCGGCTTCGGGCACCTCAATTTCAAACCAAAACCGACTCCCCCGACCCGCCTGGCTTTCGACATTGAGATGACTGCCCATCATTCCGGCAATTCTCTGACTAATCGCAAGACCGAGCCCGGTCCCTTCCGACTGTTTATGGACCGATCCCACCTGTTCAAAGGGCTGGAAGATCGTATGCAGATCCGCCTGGTTAATCCCGATTCCGCTGTCTTGAACGCTAAACTCCAGGCGATAGAGGGCATTGCCCTTGGCGTCTAGGGTTTCTCCTTTGCGAGCGGTCACTACGAAGGAAACCTGCCCCACCTCCGTAAACTTAATGGCATTACTTAAGAGGTTAATGAGGATTTGACGCAACCGTTTTTCATCGGCTTCAATGCCTTTTGGTAATGGCCCTTCGGACTTATAGATAAATTGAATCTCTTTTTGCTGTGCTTTAATCCGGCAAATTTCGGCAACGCCATTCAGAAATGGTAGTAAAAGAAACTCTGACGGCTGCAGATCCATTTTTTGCGCTTCAATTTTAGAAAGGTCCAGGATATCATTAATCAAAGTGAGCAGATGAGTCCCGCACTGATTAATGATTTCAACCCCTTGACGCTCCTTTTTGCCTAGTTTGTCAGACTGTTTCATAATCTGGGCATAGCCTAAAATGCCGTTGAGCGGCGTTCGGAGTTCATGACTCATATTGGCTAGGAACTCACTCTTGGCATAATTCGCCGTATCCGCCGCTTCCTTGGCCTCCTGGAGTTCAGCGGTGCGCTCTTCTACCCGCAGTTCTAACTCCTCAAAGGAATTTTTGAGCTGGTTTGCCATGCGGTGAAATGAGTCGCTCAACACCTCCAGTTCATCAGCATCTTTACGGCCTAAGGTGGCCTTGAGCAGGGGTTGTTGGCATTCGTCAAGGGCTTCCCCTTCTCGTCCGGCCCGACGAGCATCCGTTTGCGAAAGCTTATGACATTCCTCTAGAATTGGCTTTAATCGATGATTGAGCCGTTGCACAAACAGATAAACCACGATGGCAAGAATGATGCCTGCCCCTAAGGCCCCTCCCACTGTGATGGACAAGACTGGCACCAGCACGACAGATTGGGGAACCGAGGCAATCATCATCCAGTTGGTGCCGCGAACGCGCTGATACACCCAATATCGCCCTGAAAAATTAACGACCCCCGATGCCTTGTCGCTCATCTGGGTCCAAACCCGATTGAGGTCAGGAACGTCTTGATAGGTGGCTAGGCGATCTGCCTTAGCCGGATTAGGCGGATAAACCAGCATTTTGCCCTCTTCGCTGAGAATGGCATAGTATCCACCCACCCATTGCTCTGGTGCCTGGGCACGGCTGGCCAGAGCCGTTGCGTTAATGTCCAGTCCCGCCACCCCGAGCAGTTGATGGTTGGTGTCATAAATCGGGGCAGTGGCCGTCGTCATGATAATGCCAGACCATTCGTAAGGCTCTAGCCAGAGAGGTTTTCCTGCATCGACGGGAATGTTGTAATAGTCTTGTTCCTGACAATCGAGATCCACTTCGCAAACATCGGCATAGCGCACCGCCTGATAGGGGGCTGGCAAGGGCTCTCCGATCTGATCGGGCGTTTTCTGATCTAGAAAGTAATAGGGCCAGAAGGTTTTGCGATCGGGGACGAGCTGATAGGGCGCCTGACCAAAATTAAGCGCCATGGTGAGCTTGGAACGGTTCTGGAACAGATTCAGCACGATTTTCTTGTAGCTGTCTGCGTCGGTAATCCCCATCTGATGCATGGTTTTTGTGGCCGCCACGACGCTGAGCATTGACTGTTCTGCCCGTGCTAGCTCTCCCTCAATCAAATGCACCTCTGTACTGAGATTGCCTTCAATTTCATCCAGGGATCGCTTCTCTAGGGCCTGGTAGAAAAAGTAAGACATTGCCGTTAAGCCCACTAAGGCCCCGCTTAAGACATTGAAAAATAGGCTTGAACCAATGGACTTACGGTAGCGACTAAGCATAGGGAAGGTGACTGCAGGAGGGAGTGAACAACATCAAAGGCCGGGTCAATCGGTTAAGAGGGGGTAGGCATTAAGGAGGGGGGAACCGGGGAGGCAGGAGCCGGAAGATACCCAGCCGCAATAAACTGCGACAGGTAACGCTGCAGAAACTCTGCATTCAGAGGGGGACAGGCGATCGCCTTCTGGGCAAGGATTTCCTGCGTTTTTTGGCAGTCCAACTCAAAGGCCCCGAGAGACTTGCGTACAAAGGGCTGGTTGGCAAAAATCATGGCCATAGGGGCCAATACGTTGTCCGTGAATGCATTTTCTGTTGATGCATTTTCTGCCGTAGGGGTTGCTGCTTTGCACAGTTCGCCATACCAGGCCTCGTAGGAAACAGTCGCTAGGTCATAGCCTGTCTGCCGAAGGATCTCCATGAACTCGCTCCAGTCCATGGGATGGGGGTTGGCAATGTGGAAGGCCGTGCCAACGGGTTTCACGGTTTGTCCAAGGAAGACAATGGCCTGAGCAACGTAGTCCACCGGCACCAGATTCAAAAGGACTTCGAGCGTCGGGGCCATTTTAAGCTGGATACAGCCCTTTAACATCTTTGAGACAAAGCTATTGATCGGCGATTCTCCCTGGGTGGCATCCCCGATCAGGTTACTAAATCGGTAGAGGCTCACGGGCAAGCCCCGATCTCCTGCGGCGACCACTAGCTGTTCAGCAATACATTTACTCTGGGCATAGCCACTGGCTAAGGCAGAGGCCGGACCAATCTGATCAGTTTCGCGAATCCTTTGAATTTGGTCCGCTGCCTGGAGGGCAAACACATCCACGGTCGAAATGTAGTGCAGGGGCTTAATCCTGGTCTGGCTTGCAAGACGCAGGACCTCCTGAGTTCCCAGCACGTTGGAGGCCTTGAGGGTGAGGTAGGGATAGATCATATTGACCCAGGCCCCACAGTGATAAATAATATCGATCTTCTCCGCCAGACGCGTAAAGGTTTCTGCCTCAATCCCCAGACGGGGCTGACTCAGGTCTCCCAGCACGAGCTTGATGCGACTTCGATCACTTTCCTGCCAGAGGCCGTAGCGATTTAAGCAGCCTTCTATGCGGGCCTGGGCTTCGGCAAAACTGCTGGCACGAATGAGACAGTGCACATCGGCTCGGGTTTGTTTGAGCAGCTCGTGGAGCAGGTAGGTTCCGAGAAACCCGGTGGCCCCGGTCAAGAATATTTCGGGGACGGGTTCTGTCAAACTGTCTGGAGGCACGATACAAGCGTCTAAAATCGCCTCTTTTTCCAGGTCTAGTGGAGCGATCTCTTGTGCCCCAGAGTCCTGGAGCTGCTGAATCTGCGAGGCTATTCCTTCAACGGTGGGCTGAGCCAGAAAGTTTTCCAGGGGCAGCTGGACTTGAAAGGTCTCATTAATTTGGTAAACCAGTTGTACCGCTAACAGAGAGTGGCCTCCCAGGTCGCAAAAGCGATCGCGGATACCAATCTGTTCGGCCTTGATCCTCAGAAGCTGGCCCAGGATTTCCGTGAGCTGAAACTCCATGGGAGTTCGTGGAGCCTGGTAGGACCCATCTTTAACCTGGTTCCAGGTGGGAATCGGTAGGGCACGCCGGTCAATTTTGCCGCTTGGCGTCATTGGGAAGGCATCCAGGCTGACGATCGCAGAGGGGAGCATATACTCCGGCAGCTGCGATCGCAGGTAGTGACGCAGCTGCCCCACGCGAGTCGCCTCATTGCCCTGGGCCGTTGCGGGTGCCACAAAGTACGCCACTAGCCGCTTATCCCCAGGGACATATTCCCTGGCCAGCACCACGGCTTCTTGCACCTCAGGGTGACGCTCCAGGACTCCTTCAACCTCACCGGGTTCAATGCGAAATCCACGAATTTTTACCTGCTGGTCAATGCGACCTAGATATTCAAGGGATTGATCCGGTAAAAATCGGGCCAAGTCGCCGGTTTTATAGAGCCGATCGCCACTGCTTTTTTCCGAAAATGGGTGGACCATAAATCGCTCTGCCGTCAGGTCAGGACGGTGCAAATACCCCCGAGCCAAACAGGCGCCACCCAGATAAAGCTCACCAGCCACCCCTGGCGCCACAGGCTGTAAGCGCTCATTGAGAATATAGACCTCTGTGCCAGTGATGGGTTGTCCAATGGGAGGCAGGGTGGGCCAGTGTTTGGGATCGCCTTTTAAGGTCTGCGCGGTCACCACATGGGTTTCAGAGGGGCCATAGTGATTGTGCAGCGTGCAGTGGGGCATCCGCTCAAACCAGCGCACAATCGCCTCCGTAATGCGCAGCTGCTCGCCTGCGGTATAAATCTCTTTCATTGCCAGCGGAATTTCAGCTTCCTGCTCGGCAATTTCTGACAGCTGACGCAGGGCCACAAAGGGTAGAAACAGACGCTCAATTTCAGCTTCCCGCAGAAATCGCATCAGATCAATGGGATTGCGACGCAGCTGATCGGGCACCAGTACCAAGGTGCCGCCAGCGGCGAGGGTGGCGAAGATTTCCTGAAAAGAGACATCAAAGCTAATGGGCGTAAACTGTAGCGTTCGCCCTCCCAGGCCAACCGTTGAAACCTTGACCTGCCAGTCAATGAGCTGGCACAGCGGCCCGTGGGGCATGGCGACGCCCTTTGGCTGTCCCGTAGATCCCGATGTATAGATGACGTAGGCCAAGTCCGTCGGCTGTAGGTCCAGATCTAAATTATCCTGGGCATATTCAGCTAGCGCCAGCTGATCAATCGCCAGAATGTCCAGGGGATGATCTTCAAAATCTGTTTCCAGGCTCTGTTGCGTGAGTAAGATGGGCGCTTGAGCGTGGTTGATCATATAGCGCAGACGATCGGGTGGATAGGACAAATCCAGGGGTAAATAGGCCCCTCCCGCCTTAAGAATCGCCAGGAGGGCAATGATCATCTCCAGCGATCGATCCAGGTAAACCCCCACCACAACGTCCGCGGTCACGCCTTTTTCCCGCAGTAGTCTCGCCAGCTGATTTGATTGTTGATTCAGTTGAGCATAGGTCAACTCCTGGCCTTGAAAGGTTACGGCTACCGCATCAGGATAAAGCGAAACTTGATTTTCAAAGAAATCCTGGACGGTCTGTTTTGCGGTCAAATCAAGCATTGGTCTGAACAACAAGGTAAAACAAAAAAATCTAAAACCCCGACTCAATGAGTGAATTCTTTAGGCTACTGAAACGATCAAGCGAGCTTGTGTAAATTCCGGATCAACCTTCTGATTTGAGTCCTGCTTTACTGCCAGCAAACCCTAAAGCATCTCGGTTCTTTTCAGGTATAATCGGTGACTATCATGGCCGGGATCGGTGGTATTACCGAATAATGTTTTTTAGAAGAAAAATAGATGCTAGTCCGCGTTCTCAAGTTTTTTTGCAGCAAAAACTATCCCCTCCCAGGGGGATCGAGGCTGTTCACATCGAGAACGATCCAGATGCGCCCCCCCCCCCTCAGGGTTGCCTATCCGGGGCTGACTCCCGTGCGCCAGCCCCCGCTCATGAGGCCGCTCCTGGCGCTCCTGAGGGGCGGAATACCTCGCCACAAAAAATCTGAGCTGCGGTTCTGCTGCAGCTCCAGATGTTGGCCCTAGGTCAAACTATGGGCCAGACGGTCTATGGAGTGAGAGTGTCAGGCTGGGATTAGGTTGAAGCTGTCCAGGTATTGTCCACGGTAATCGAGGCCCCATTCACAAAACTGGCATCCTCACTGGCTAAAAAGACAGCCACACCGGCAATCTCCTCAGGTTCACAGAACCGTCCCTGCCTCTGCACAATATCGTCGTTGGAGAAATCAATGCCGAGCCGGACGCATTCCTCCATTTCTCGAAGCCCGTGGGGGGTGCGAATAAAGCCTGGAGAGATTGCATTGCAGCGAATGCCCTGATCTCGAAACTCAACGGCAATGGCGCGGGTCAACTGCAAAATTGCACCTTTGGTCGTGCAGTAGGCACTTTCCATGGCAGAGGCGGAAAACCCCGAAATTGAGGCCGTGTTGATGATGACGCCCTTCCCCTTCTCAATCATGCCCGGCAGCACCGCTTGCGTCATGAGAAACATGCTCTTCACGTTGATCGCCATGAGGCGGTCCCAGTCGGCTTCGGTGGTTTCGAGAAAGGGTTTAACGATGACGGTTCCGGCATGATTAAACAGAATATTGATTTCGCCAAAATAAGCCAGGGCTTGCTGGACTGCAGACTGCACCGCCGCTGCTTGCGACACATCCCCAGGGATAAACAGCGCTTTACGCCCAGAGGCCTCAATCTCTTCGACCAGGGAACGTCCGGCGTCCAGTTGAACATCTACAATTGCTACCTGGGCGCCCTCGGCAGCAAAGCGGCGCGAGGCGGCGCGGCCAGCCCCACCAGCCCCACCGCTAATCAAAACCACCTGATTGTTGAATCGTCCTGTTGTCATCGAAGTCTACGGGTATACACCAAGATTGAAGGGAAAGGCGATCGCTAGGGTTTATTTGCGTCTGTCTAACAGATATTCTCTATCCCTGTGTTTTGAAGATACCCAAAGCGCTTCACAAGATTACAGAGTTGGGGTCTCCTCCTAGGCTGGGCTGGCCCTATGGGTTCCGGGGAGAGGATCTTCGAAGTGCCCCAGACTCTAGTGTTGGTATGTGAGACAGGGGATGAAAGCCCTAGACCAGAATAAGGAGCGGGCACCACAGTGTTATCGTGATCAAACCCTCTCTTGATCCAGAAGAGTCCAGCGCAAAAGCATAAGAAATTTCCCGATGGCAATGTCAACTTCTAGACGTTGTCGGGGCATCTTAAGACTAGATTCATCATTTGATTGATGGGTATCTAAGGCAGAATTAAGACAGAAAAATTGGGATAACGCCCCTCCTTGCGTCTGAAAACTGAAGGTGAATGAGAACCTAATTTTAAGTACCTCAGTTTCTCCCTGAAAACAACGTTCATGCGCAATTTTGCTTTTGGGGTCTGCCACCTTTTTGCTCTAGATTCTTTGCCGATCCATTGCCGTCCATTTCCTCTGATCAATGTGTGAGAAAGTGAAACGTATTGCTTCCCCTAGATTCTCTCTGCTCACCAGCGCCGTTGCCCTCGTTCCTGCCGTTGCGATCGCCCTTCCTTCCCAGGCCATCGACCAGGATCCGATCTCGGTCGTTTCCCCCGAAGCTGTGGAGAAGGTCGGTGTCAGTCCTAAAATCCCCCCCGCCCCCTTAGCAGATATCAGCCTCACCCGCTTAACGTCTAATGTGCAAGATCTGCTGTCTGAAACAGAGTCCATGGGCGTCGTCAATTCCGTGTCTCAGCTCTCCGACGTGCAGCCCACGGACTGGGCCTATCAGGCCCTACAGTCCTTAGTGGAGCGCTATGGCTGTCTTGCGGGCTACCCAGAGGGAACCTTTCGGGGCAATCGTGCGGCCACACGCTACGAAATGGCGGCCCTCGTCAATGCCTGCCTGGATAACCTCAGCGATCAGGTTGCAACGCCAGCAGAGTTGGATCAGCTTCGTGCGCTCCAGGAGGAGTTTAAGGCTGAGTTATCAACGCTGCGGGGACAGGTAGATGGGCTCGAAGCAAGAACGGCTCAGCTCGAAGCCAATGAGTTTTCCACCACCACCAAGTTGAACGGACTGGCCGTCTTTCAGACCCAGTTTGGCGATCTCACTCGGGATGGCTTGATTAACCCTGAAACCGGTGCTGCGGTTCCCACTGGCACCACTCGTCCCTCCGTTATTGCCGTCTCTATTCTCAACTTTGACACCAGCTTTACTGGAACTGACCTTCTGCAAACCGCTCTGGCAGCCGGAAATAACGGCCAGGATGCTGCCACTGGCTTGGGCATGACGCTCTACCCTAATGCCTCCGGCAACGCGGGTCAGCCCTACTTTGTCACCCGCGGCACCAGTGCTCTGACGCAATATCCCAATAGCTTTTATCTATTTCGCCTTGCCTATACCTTCCAACCCACCGATAATCTTTCCCTCACGGTCGGGCCTCAGCTTTATCCGGGCGATTTTCTAGATTTTAATAGCTACGCCAACAATCCCTTTAGCGATTTTAATTCCTACTTCTTTACGAATAATCCCTTAATCATTCCCTTTTCCCAAAACTTCCTGGGCGGAGCTGGTGGCGGCTTGAACTGGAACATTGAGGGGGGGCCGGTGAGCCTTCGGGCCGCCTACGTTGCGGCAAATCCGGCGACGGCAACGGCAACGACCAATGGGGGGGGACTATTTGGCGATCCATACCAGGCAAGTGCCGAGGTCGAGTACGCGGACACCTTCGGGGAAAGCGAGAAAAATAACTTTGCAGTCCGGCTGCAGTACACCCATTCAAAAACCTTTGATGTGGAGCAAAATGCGGTTGGGGTCAACGCAGAGATGACTCTGGGCCAGTTGGGCCTCTTTGGCCGCTATGGCTACTCCGATGCCTCGGCCGATGGAACTGCCACGGCTCCGGGTGGACCGATCAATTTCACCGCCCATACCTGGATGGCGGGGGCTGGGGTGACCGATCTAGTCAAGCCCGGATCTCTTCTGGCCGTTGCAGTGGGGCAGCCCTTCATTCATGATTTACCCGCAACCGCTTCCTTTGGACCGAATAACGCGACTCAGACCAACTATGAGGGGTTTTTCCGGCTGCCGATTAATGACAATATTTCTATCACCCCAGGGCTGATGGTGATTACCGAAACCAACAATACCGCCAATCAGCCCTCCCTATTTCAAGGGTATATTCGCACCACCTTCTCTTTCTAGCTAGCCCCCTCCTCAAATCTCAGAATTGTCTTGGTATTCTCAGCATCTAGAATTTCCAAGGCAATGGGACTAGCCTGCAAGTCTTGGGCAACCCATAGGGCCGTGGGATGACTGACAATGTGAGAGAAACTCAGGGTCTCAAGCCCTGCAGAGATCACAATGTCGTCCCCTTTTTGCAGTGGGTCACAGGTGATGGAACTCAACGTCGCATGTTTGGCTAAGGTCTGTACCCCCATGTCTGCGTTACAAATTTCCAGCGTGTAGCGACGACCACGGGACTGCTGGGTCAGCTGATTAAAAAAGTCGACCCAGTGTGATCTTGGGATTTCTTGAGTATTGGCGATTGTCTGATTTAACATGGCACTCCCATCGTGAACCGACTTGAATCACAGAAGAGTCCCCGCCTGTCCTCGGAGCCTTGGGCTATGTTCAACGGCTCATTGCACAGGTCTTGAGCACAAGGTCTTGAGCACAATAGGATGGCTCCGAGTGGACAGAGGCTGGCGGTTCTATTGACACGGTCCTACTCACAATACAGACGCTGTAAAAATCATCTCTATGAGGATAAAGACAATTAGGACAGCGAGAACCCCCAGGACAAAATCGCGATAATCTTTGGGATCAATCAGAGTATGACGCATTCTGATCACCTCGCTGGGCACTCCCCTCTGACTTTATTCTCAGATAAGGGCTGGAGGATGCGTCGAAAAAGACATATAGCTTAAAATTTTGAGCCCAAACTCGCCAAGGAGTTCTGCTGAACCAGCAGGAGATCGAAAGGCGCGCTACGGTGACCGTAGCAGGATATTGCGTTTACTTTTCCTGGGCTTGCAGATCTCCTGAGTAAACTTCAGTAACTAAACCGGAGAGAGGGGGGGTGAGGGTTTCTATAATAATCATGTATTCATGGTTCTGGAGTTTTCAACGATGTCAAAGGAGAACTTCTTTCGGTTCTTGTCTAAGGCTTCAAAGGACGAACAGTTGCAAGAAAAGATTAGCGGTACCGCCAATCCAGAGGATCTCGTCGGCATTGCCCAAGCGGAAGGCTATGACTTTTCCTCTGAACATATTGACGAGGGGCTGTCTGAGTTACAGCAGAAGCCGGGCTTTTTCAGTGCTCTTGCGGCAGCCGTCTTCAAGATTTTTAGCCCTCCCCACGACGACTATCCTGTTACGGGGGTGCAGCCCTTCAGCGGTGACCCGAATCCCAATCCCTAAATTTCCCAATCCCTAAATTTCTGGGAAGTTTAATCCTCTTTTTCGTGGTTTAAGGCTTCCAGTCCGGAAATAATAGTCAATAGCTCTTCCGTAATCGTATTTTGGCGATGTTGATGAAACTGGCGCTGTAGATCGGTTAGATGCTCTGTGATATTGCTTTGAGCCTGCTGCATTGAAACCAGACGACTCATGTTTTCACTAATTAGCGACTCCACGCAGGCCCGGTAGAGGGTGACGAAAAAGTGCTGCCGGAACAGGGCGGAAAATAAGGGTTGACGATCTAGAAAAACCTGGGGACGACAATGGGAGGGCCAGCGCCGAGCGCTGAGGTCTTGAAGGTATGCCAAATCCAGTGGGAACACCGTCTGTTGCCATGGAAAATAGCGATCGCCCTGGCTGGGACGATGGTGAAAGAGCAAAATCTGACCCACCTGATGGGCCTCTCGCCACTGTTCAACCTGGACCACGACGGCTTGCACCATGGCGGCAATACCCTCCACGGAAACCGGTCCCTCAACGCTCGTTTCGATGTCCAGGTTCTTTTCCTGAAGGGCATTTTGAATTCTTGCCCCCACCGCTAAGATGATCGGGGTTTGATCGATAAGCTGGGGCGATCGCCCCACAAATTCCGCCATCTGTTCATTAAATCGACCACACAGACCCTGATCAGACCCAAACACAATCGTCCCGATCCGGGGTTGGGTGGTGAGGGTTAAATCCTGAAGCAAGGTCGGGTGCTGGAGGAGGAGAATCTGCATCCCCAACTCCAGCGTTTGATGATAGTTGTGCAAAGATTCGATGGCTTGGTCATATTGATGGATATTGACCGCCGCCAGGGTTTTCATGGTCTTGACAATGGTGGAAAACTCCTGCGCGCTGCGAATGTCGCGCTTCAACTGTTCAGGATCGAGCATTACCGGTCCTCTTGCGGGGGAGGTGGATCGAGCTCCAGGGCCTTAGGGAGTTGCTGGGACAGCGCCTGCAGCAGTTGCTGTTGATCGGCAGCGGTCAGCGATTTGCCCTGTTGAATGTGATCACACAGGCTGGAAAACTCCTGGACCATCACCCTTCGAATTGTTTCCTGGGCGAGGGCCATCTGCTCCAGGGGAATGGGATCTAAGAGGCCCTGGTTAACGGCCAGGAGAACCGCCACCTGCTCCGCCACGGGAACGGGGGCAAACTGCGGCTGCTGTAAAATGGCCCGCACCCGTCGTCCTCGCTCCAGGGTCTGTTGGGTGGACGCCTCCAGGCGTGTCCCAAAGCGGGCAAAGGATTCCAACTCTTCAAACTGGGAGTAGGTGAGGCGAAGGTCTCCTGTGATCGCTTTGTAAGCTGGGCGTTGGGCCTTTCCTCCCACCCGCGACACGGATTTCCCCACGTCCACCGCTGGGAAGATGCCCTTTTGAAACAACTTTGGCGTTAGATAAATTTGCCCATCGGTGATGGACACAAGATTGGTGGGAATGTAAGCCGCGAGGTTTTGCGCCTCGGTCTCCACAATTGGCAGCGCTGTTAAGGTTCCTCCGCCCAGGTGCGATCGCAGATGGGTGGCTCGTTCTAACAGCCGAGCATGGATGTAAAAAATATCCCCTGGAAAGGCCTCGCGCCCTGGAGGACGTCGCAATAGTAAGGAGAGTTCGCGGTAGGCGCGGGCGTGCTGGGTGAGATCGTCATAGATAATGAGCACATCGCGCCCCTGTTCCATGAAATATTCCGCCATGGTTGTGGCAGCGTAGGGAGTGATGTATTGGAGGCCGGGCGTGGTGTCTCCCCCGGCAACTACGACCACGCAGTTGTCCATGGCCTGGCGCTGGCGCAGTTCCTGGATGAGCTTTGCCGTGGCAGAAATCCGCTGACCGATGGCGCAGTAGACACAAACAACGTTCTTCCCCCGCTGATTCAAAATGGTGTCCACCGCTATGGCTGTTTTCCCGGTTTGGCGATCGCCTAAAATCAACATTCGCTGGCCTCGCCCCACGGGAATCAGCGCATCAATGACCTTAATGCCCGTTTGCAGTGGTTCGGTGACCGGCGCCCGATCCATAATGGCTGGGGCCTCTCGCTCAATGGGACGCCTTTGGGAGAAGGCCACTGCTCCCTGATGATCTAGGGGCCTTCCGGTGGCGTCCAGGACCCGTCCTAGGAGGGCTTCTCCCACGGGGGCATCAAACACCTGCCCGGTGCGCTGCACCTCGCAACCTGCCTGGAGGTCTTGACTGTCCCGGAGGAGAATAATACCCACTTCCGTTGGGTCTAGATTGAAGGCCATGCCCTGATGCTGATGGGGCAACAGCACCCGCTCTTCGGACTGAACATGGGTCAGACCGCTACAGCGGGCAATGCCCTGTCCCAAATAGGTGACGCGTCCCACCTCCTGACTGCGCAGATCAAAGGGATAGTCCCTGGGCGCCTGGCGATAGGCCTGGGTGACATCCTCCCACAGGGGCAGCAGAAAACTAGGAAGACCACTCATGGGTTGAGGCCGATGCATCTGTTAAGGGGAGGGAGAGATCTTGCTGATCGAGAAGCTGGGCGATGGTTTCTTCAAGGTGGTCCAGGTAAGCATCCACCGTCCAGGCTAATTTATAGCCGGGAAGCACCAGCTCTAGCCCGCAGAGGCATTGGGACTGCTGCTTGAATTGCAGGGAAGTCTGGACCTCCTGCAACGCCGGAACCTGGGAGAATAGGGCCTCCGCAATCTGAGCCTGTTGGTCGGGGGCGATCGCAAAGGTGGAGTAAACCACGGGGGGATGGGGCTGATCCAGGACCCGCTGGAGCCGGTCACGTTCCTCCGAGGGAAGCTGCCTGAGTCGTTCGGTAAAAACGTTGACCATTTGCGCTTCTAAATGGGCTTGGGCCAGATCCTGGAGAATCTGGCGCACCGTGTGCATCACCTGCAGCCCCAGTTGCTGACGCAGGGACTTGAGGACGCTGCGCTGCTCCCGCTGGAGGGCTGAGACCCATCTCCCTTTGCGCACCTCAACCTCCTGACGGGCCTCCCGCAGGAGGGATTGTCGATAGGCCTCGGCTTCGAGTTGGGCATGGTGCTCCAGACTGGCCTGCTGGTCAGCAAATTCCTGCTGAAGCTGACGGTAACGGCTGGCCTCTGCCTGGGCGATGGCCTGATCTTGCGCCGCCGCTTGCAATTGTCCATGAATAGCCTGCTCGCGTTTTTGCATGGCCTGCAGAATCGGAGCATAGAGAAATCGCTTCAGCAGGGCCACTAAAACAACAAAATTGACAATTTGAGCAAAGGTCGTGATGGGATCAATTAACACCCGCTAGCCCCCTGCCCCCTGCTCAACCACATAGTTCCAGAAGGGATTGGCAAATAGCAAAATCAGCGTAATCACAAAGCAGTAAATGGCCGTAGATTCCACCAGAGCCATGCCGACAAACAAAACGCGAGTAATCGTATTGGCCTCATCCGGCTGCTGGGCCAGGGCGCTTAAGGCCTGGGATAGGGCTCGGCCTTCCCCTAGCGCCGGGCCAATGGAGCCAATGGCCGTCGTTAAGCCTCCCACCACAATGGAGGCCATGCCAATCAGTGCGATGTTATCCATGCCATTTTTCCTGATCGCCTTGGGGGTTGGACTGTTGAACTTGAGTGACCGCAGCAATGAAAACCATCGCCAAAATTGCAAAGATATAGGCCTGAATTAACCCCGTTAAGAGTCCCATCATCTGCATCACCACCGGCAGGAATAGCGGCATCACTGATAGCAAAATGCCCACAATCATGGTGCCACTCATGACATTTCCAAACAGGCGCACTGCCAGGGCAATAATGCGTGAAATTTCCCCCACGATATTAAAGGGTAACAGGAGGGGGGTCGGCTGCAGGTATTGCATTAAATAGCCTTTCAGACCCTGGTGACGAATCCCATAGAGGGGAACGGCAAAAAACACGCAGAGGGCTAGGGCGGTGGTTGTGGACAACGATCCGGTGGGGGGCTGATATCCCGGAATCACGCTTAACAGATTAGAAGTTGCGATAAAAATAAACAGCGTGCCCACAAAGGGGAGGTAGGGCTCGGGGTTCTGGTTACTAACGTCGCGAATTTGCTCACAGATCCCTAAAACTAGAACCTCTAGGAGATTCTGTCCTCGCCGGATGCGGGGAGATCCGCTCAGATTGCGCGTGATCAAGATTGCTCCGAAGACCAGTAGGGCCATTACCATCCAGGTAAATAGAAGGGTGGCATTCAGCCGCAAGGCTCTCCATTGCCAGAGGATGATTTGATCCGGGGTCACATTCATGGTGCTGACGCGGCGATCGCCTGAATAACCTGGGAGGGAAATATCGTCTCCAAAGTTGAAGGCTATTCTCCCACAGGTCTCTAAGGGGCTAAAGAGAACTCAACAACTTGTCAAGTTTCAAGGGGTCAAGTTTCAAGGAGTCAAGTTTTAAGGAGTCAAGTTTTAAGGAGTCAAGTTTTTGGGCGATCCCGAGGACGAAGGGCTTGAATCAGCAGGGTACGACTGCCTAGAAACCCGACAAAGCTGAGGAGCAACAGGGGCAGAATCTGGGGCGACTCTGCCCGCTGTAAAATCAGGTGAAACCCACCAAGGACGGCTCCCAAACGCAGCAGATAACTCACGGCGACCCGCAGGAAGGGACGTTTGGCCCGATGAATCTCTCGTACCGTCCACCAAAGACCCCCAAAGTACAGTAGTCCCAACAGTCCGCCCCAAACGAGGGTGAGTATCAGCGGAATGGGCAGATGAATCATAGTGCAGTCTCATTCCGCCTCACTCGTGGCGGCTTTCCTTCTGAATCCAGTACCAGGCGTTCCAGCAGCCTAACCCAATCCCAAGCACCAGCAGCATCAGCGTCCAGGAATAGCGACTGGGTAAATGATGATCTAGCCAACGGCCCAGGGCAAGGCCCAAGAGGGTCGGAATCGTCACAGACCAGCCCACCAACCCAAACAGGCCCAACCCAAACCAGACTCGCTTTCTGCCCTGGCGCGCCCGGTGCTTACGATCGGCCTTGTGGGTCACCGTTTGCTGAAAGGAATCTTCGTCGGGGGGACGAGAGGGGAATTGAGACATGGCAGCGCTCCGTTCACGAGCTCACGGTGAGACAGCCTAGTAGCCGACTCCTGAGACAGCCTGCTAGGACAGATCGGTGATAAAGTGTCGCACCAGACCTGCCTCTAATTTTGCCAGGGCCGCGCGAGTTCGTCGTTCTTGTTCATCTAAAGTTTGGAAATGTTGACGAACCTGTCGCTGTAGATCCAGCAGATCCTGACCTTGAATGCCGTGGCGGGTAGAGACTCGCACCTGCTCTCCGCACTTCACCAAAATCCCCTCGTCAATGGCCAAAAACTTCTCCGATCCCTCTGGCGTCAGGTAGGTTAACAGGCCGGGGACTAAAACCGTCAGGCAGTCAATATGACGGGGCAGTAAACAAAATAAACCGTGGGCAGATTCTGCGGTGACCTTGACCACCCCAGTCTGGATGAGAATCTTTTGGGGTAAGCAAACCGTAAGCTGCATGGCAAAGGAAAGACCCAAAGGACGTTATCCGAGAAGGTTCAGGGGAAAGAAGGGTTCAGGTGGAACGAGACTGCGCCTCTTGAATGCGACCAATCAGGTACAGATCCTGCTCTGGAACCTGGGAAAATTCATCGGCCAGGATGCGCTCGCAGCCCTCTAGGGTGTCCTGCAGGGACACCAACCGCCCTGGAACGCCGGTAAATTGCTCCGTCGTAAAAAAGGGCTGGGTTAAAAAGCGCTCCAATCGTCTGGCTCGATACACCGTCTGGCGCTCCTGTTGGGCCAGCTCCTCTAACCCTAGCATGGCAATGATGTCCTTGAGATCTTCGTATTCAGCCAGAGTTCTGCGCACGGCCTGGGCAATTTGATAGTGGCGATCGCCCACCACGCTCGGCGACAGCATTTTTGAAGCAGACTGGAGCGGATCCACGGCGGGGTACAGCCCCTCGCTGGTCCGTTTTCGTGACAGGACAATGGAGGCCGAAAGGTGCGAGAAGATATGCACCGCTGCCGGGTCCGTCAGGTCATCGGCTGGCACATAGACTGCCTGCACGGAGGTGATGGCTCCGCGATCGGTACTGCAGATTCGTTCTTCCAGTTCTGCGAGCTCCGTGGCCAGGGTCGGCTGATATCCGACCCGCGAGGGGATCTGCCCCATCAGTCCCGAAACCTCTGCACCAGCCTGGATAAAGCGGAACACGTTATCAATCATCAGCAGCACATCTCGATGGGCCTGATCTCGAAAATATTCTGCCATGGTCAAGGCCGCATAGCCCACCCGAAACCGCGATCCGGGTGGCTCATTCATCTGGCCAAACACCATGACAGTATTCTCCAAAACCCCGGCCTCCTGCATTTCGCGGTAAAGCTCCTCGCCCTCGCGCGATCGCTCACCAATCCCGCAGAAAATGCTGACGCCTTGATAGCGACTCACGATGTTGTGAATCATCTCGGTGATCAATACGGTTTTGCCGACCCCCGCCCCCCCAAACAGCCCGGCCTTACTGCCTCGCTCCAGGGGAGCCAGCAGATCAATGGCCTTAATCCCCGTGACTAAAATTTCAGTGGTGGTGCTGCGTTGACTGAGGGGCACCGAGCGAGCGTAGATCGACTGACTCTCTCCCTCTAGGGGAGGTTGGTTATCAATGGTGTCTCCAAACACATTGAAGACTCGCCCCAGCAGTTGAGGGCCGATGGGAACCTGGATCGGGTGGCCTGTGTTTATGACGCGATCGCCCCTGGCAATGCCTTGGGTTGGGGTCAGGGCAATACTTCGCACCACCGTCGCACTCAAATAGGTCATCACTTCTAAGGCCATCTTTGGTGCCCGCGCCAGACGAAGCAGATGATGATGTTTCGGCAACGCTTGGGGAAACGACACATCAATGACGCTGCCCCTAACCGCCAAAACAATCCCCTGGCCAGTTTGATCTGGGGATAATCTTTGCGCCTTTGGCCTGTTTGCGGGGGATGGCATTTAAAAAAGTAAACCCGCTTTAAAGGAGACCCCCTTGAGGAGACCCCATTTTAAGGGTGAACCGACCCATCGGGCATCACCGCTCCGGTTAAAGTGGTCTCGCTGGTTTCGGTCATCTCCATACTGGCCCGATTCAGATTGGCTTCACAGAGATTGGCGTCGCATAAATCTGCGCCATTGAGAATGGCTTGGTGCAAGTTGGCCTTCCAAAGTCGTGCCCCACACATTTTAGCGCCCGTCAAATTGGCACCGCGCATATCCGCCTCCGATAGACAGGTGAGGTGCAGCAGGGTATTGCTCATCTCCGCTTCAAGCAGTAGGGACCCGCTGAGATCGGCTTCCCCTAAATGCGCCCCGGTCAAAATGGTGCGACTCAAGGTGGATCCACTGATCGATGCACCTGCCAGGTTTGTCTCGCTCAAATTTGCTTCGCTCAGATTCACTTCACTGAGATTTGCGCCGCGAAGGGAAGCCTGGGAAAAGTTAACCCCTTGGAGTTCGGAACGGCTTAAGTCAATGCCACTCAAGCAAACACCGCTCAAGTCGGAGCCAGATAAGAGGCAAATGCCCCGAAAATCTCGTTCTCCTGCCCGGTAGCGATCTATTAACTCCGTAGCCGTAATGGATACCTTGTCCGATGACGGAATTGCATTCATGAATCAAATCCTGCACGATGCCTCAAGATTCACGCTCTAAGTTAAACCCCTAGGAGGTCACCCCCCCTACATCCCCCTGACTGCTTAGGCGAGTTTTTATTTTAAAGGCTAATCCTTGGGGCGGACTTCTTCGGCTGCGCGTTCGAGCATGGATTGCTCTAGTTGCTTTTCATGGAGACGCTTCTCCGCCAGGATTTCGCGCGCCTGTTCCGCCAGGGTTTCCTCCTCTATCTCGTGGGGTTCCGATTGTGCCCGACTGACCATATTCTCATGGAGATGTTCTTCCTGTTTTCGGTCTTGGGTCAACCGCTCCCGCGCTTGTTTCTTAACATTCATCGTTGACTCTTGGAACTTTTGAGACTACTGGATCAAACTATACCGTTGCCAATTTAAGATTGACATGAAACCCCGTAAAAATGTGATAAACGATACAGAAGTCAATCTTCTCAAGAAAGCTTGACTTGGGGCAGACCCTGGTTGTGAACCGGGGGGATTCCCTAAGCTTGGTAAGCTAGATTTACGGTTGTATTTACGGAAAGCTATGACGATGCCACAACAGGAGGCGGTTTCCCTGAACACAGACTCGCTGAACCTATTTTCAGCTAAATCTATGAAATTTTGGGGATTAGGCGGCACTGCTTTAGCTGGCCTCCTGCTGTTTCCCCATGGACCTGGCGGATCCCTGGTGACTGAGCTTTCTGTTTTGGGCCTGGGAGCCTTTTTAATCTGGAATCGGTTTCGGCCTCGGCCCCTTCCGCTGGCGCAGCGCCCCGATGTGCTGACCCAGGACCATCTTAGCCACCAATGGATGGCCCTGGAATCCTCGCTTGCCACCCTGGAAGCTGAGGCTGGGAGTCCCCTCGCCCTGACCCAGCCCTTTCGGGCAGCAGTGGCGCAGCTCAAGGCAGAGTGCGATCGCACGGTGGTGCGGATTGTCGTAGTGGGAGAACAGGGCGTGGGCAAAACAACCCTGGTGCGCCATTTGCAAACCCATTGGCTCCCCCAGCAGTCTCAAGCCTATGTCCTCAGCGAGGGCGGAACGGGTGACTGTTCTGAAGCCCCGCTGCCAGTGGATCTGGCCCAGGCGGATCTCATCCTGTTCATGACCCAGGGAGATCTCACTGAAGCTGAGCAACGTCGGATTCAGGCCCTGCGATCGCACCGCAAACCCCTGCTGCTGCTGTTGAACAAGGGCGATCAATTTCTGCCCCCGCAGCAAGAGGCTCTGTTACAACAGTTACGGCAGAACCTCCAGGGCAGCGTGGCTGCAGCCCATGTCATGACCGTGGCCGTTCAGCCTCATCCAATTTTGGTGCGACGCCATGGTGCGGAGGGCCAGGTCCAGGAAGTCTCTGAGCAGCCTTGCCCCCAACTCCAGCCCCTCTGGGAGGCGTTCGCCGAACAGTTTCAAGCCGAGTCGCGTCAGCAGATCATCTGGCAACAGATCTACGGATCGGCCCAGCAGCTTCAGCAGGAGATCCAGCGATGCTTGAACTCGCTGCGGCGTCAGCGCGCCCTGCCCCTTCTGGAAAAGTATCAGTGGATTTCCGCCTCAGCGGCCTTTGCCAGCCCGCTGCCCTCCACGGATATGATTGCCGCCGCGGCGATTACGGGGAAGCTGGTGACCGATTTAGGTGCGCTGTACGGGCATCAATTTAGCCTCGACGAAGCTCAAAATATTGCTGCCATTTTGGCCCAAACGCTGCTCAAGCTGGGCCTAATTGAGCTATCGAGTCAACTGCTGGGGGCCGTCCTCAAAAGTCACGCGGCTACCTACGTGGCGGGGGGCTTTATTCAGGGCCTCAGTATTGCCTACCTGACGCAGATTGCTGGACTGAGCTTGATTGAGCATTTTGAAGCGATGAGTCTGCAGGGGGAACAGGGACCCTCGGGTCGCTTCTGCCTTTCCCAGATCAGCCAGATTGTTGAGCGAATTTTTGCCCAACATCAGCGGGGTGATTTTTTAAAGGGACTGGTAACCCAGGGTCTCCGTAAGATCCAACCTGCAGCGGTATGACAGAGGCCCCTCTGCCTGGGGTGGCCTCGCCCCTGCGCGATCGCACCCTGTATTGTTTGCAGCAGTGTCTCGGGCAGTACGAAGATGGCCTACAGGTTGCGCTGAATCCGGATCTGCAGCCCCATGTGGCACAGCTGAAAACCCTTCGCCATAAGGTGGGAAAGGGCCTCTTACAGGTTGCCGTCTTTGGCTATGTCAGCCGGGGAAAGTCTGCCCTGCTCAATGCCCTGCTGGGGGAGCCCCTCTTGCCGATTGGGGCGCTCAACGGTGTCACCCAATGGCCTCGGTCAGTGCGCTGGCAGCCCTTTCCAGAGGAGTTCGCTTGGGCCGAATGGCACATTGAACTGGTGGATACTCCCGGCCTTGGAGAAATTGAGGGGGCCACGCGGGCACAGATGGCGATGGAGATTGCCCAAACGGCCGATGTCCTTCTGTTTGTGATTGCCGGAAAGCCCAACGCCTCGGAGTTAGCGTCCCTGGCACAGCTGCAGATCACGGAGAAGCCCTTGCTGCTGGTGTCTAATAAATCGGACCTCTATCCCCAGTTGACGCCGCTGCAGATCTGGGACGCCTTAAGGCCGGTGTCTCTCCAGCATTGGATCCGCCCTGCGGATATCCTGTGCGCAGCTGCTAACCCAGCCCCCCAACAGGTTCGCAACGAGTGGCCCGACGGTCGAATTACGGAGGAATGGCGAATCCCCCCGCCTCAGGTGGAGGAATTACGGCAGCGACTAATTCACTTTTTACAGCAGGAGGGGGTCCAAAGTCTTCTGAAAAATACGCTGCAGCAGGCGGAAGTGGCCCAGCGGGCGATGGCGCAATCCATTCTTAAACAGCAGGAAGCGGCTGCCCAGGATCTGCAACTGCGGTTTGCCCTCCTCAAGGCTGGTGCGGTGGCCCTGATCCCACTGGCGTGGATCGATGTGCCCCTGAGCCTACTGCTGGATCTGCTGCTCGTGCGATCGCTGGTGAGACTCTACAACCTGCCCACGGCCCGGCAAAATGTGGAAGCGCTGTGGCGAACCCTCTTTTTTAGTGGATTTGGGCTGCTTTTATGCGAGTTAGGCTCGGGTCTGCTGTTGGGATTGGGCCATGCCGTGGCCGGAGATCTGACCAATCTGAGCGGGGCCTTGCTGTGGGCCAGCACCGCCATGGTGCAGGGACTGGCGGCCCTGTATGGTACGCAAAGGGTGGGGGCTGCCACCCAGCATTATTTGCGCGAGGGCTGTACCTGGATGCCCTGGGGAGCCAGTGAACTGCTGGCCCAACTGGGCCAGATCGCCCCGGCTGAGGCCTCCCCCAACACCCCAAATCCGGTCGCTTCACCTGCAGACTCCTGTGACGGAGATCACCTTTGAGGGGGAACGACGCTCACAGGATTCTCACCTTTGCCATGGGATAGTATCGATAGCTCAGTTAACCCTGAGCATTCAATGGGGAACACACTTCAACCGACAAGCTCTTTTGGGTTTGTCGGCTTTATTATGGACCGACTTTAATGAATTTTTGACTCAAGACGCCACTGGATTCATTAACGCTGAAACTCGGTCAATTAATTCTGTGGTCGAAAATCCCTTGGTGAGATAGGCCGTGGCCCCCACCCGCAGGGCCTCTTTGCTCCATTCCTCCGAAAGCCGTGAGGAGGACACCAAAATGGGAAAGACCATCGCCGCCTTCCGGCAGTGATCGACCAGGGTAAACCCGTCCATCTGGGGCATCTCAATGTCCGTAATCATCAGCCCCGGTTGTCCGTTTGCCTGCAGCCAGTTCCAGGCTTCCAGGCCATCGCGGCAGGTGTGAACCTGGTAGCCATAGTTCATCAAACTCACCTCCAAGCGGCGCCGCAGAAGCGCTGCATCGTCGACCACCAAAATTAGATTTGAGGCGCTGGCCTGGGGCACTGCCCCCGATCCCTGTGCCTCAGCGGCCAGGGTCAACTGGTCAGCCGCTGAAGACAGCAGCAGCGTGGCTAATTGCTGCGCTTCAATCACGGCGATGACTTCTCCAGTGGGCAACACAGTGGTTCCCATCAGACCCGCCGGAGGAGCCAAGGGACTGGGAATCGGGTTGATCAGCAGTTCAAGTTCCTCGATGAGATCGTCGATGACCAGCCAGAGCGCGCCACTGGAGGAGCTGCTAGCGGGATTGGGAATCCGCAAACAGATGAGGGTGTCCATTTTTTCTGCCGACATCGAAGCTGGCGGATACTGGGCCTGCCAATATTGAAGCAGGGGCAGCATCGGCTCTGGCTCTCCTGCGGAGACTCTCCGCCAGGGCGCAGCGGTGTTCTCGGTGACTGGGGTCATCTCACAGGTCTCATCCCAAAGCTGCATGGTTTGAATGTTGTCCATGGGAATGGCAAAGGTCCTTTCCCCGGCTTTGGCCACCAGGCAGGGAACCAGGAGGTGGGGGACAGGCACCTTTAAGTCAAAGGTGGTTCCCTGGCCAAGACGCGTTGTCAGCGTCAGGCTGCCGCCCAGGTCGCGCACCTGATGCAGCACGACATCCATCCCCACGCCGCGACCAGAAACGGCACTCACGTTTTCCTGGGAGCTAAATCCACTCTGGCACAGCACTGCGAGAAGTTGAGCATCACTGGTGGTATCGGTGAGGGGCAACCCCTTTTTCTGGGCAATGGCGCTAATTTTTTGGCGATCAATTCCCCGACCGTTGTCCGTTAAGGAGAGCAGGTAGTGGTTCCCCTGGCGCTGGAGTGAAAGGGTCAAGGTGGGATCGTCGGTTTTCCCAGCTTGAACTCGCTCCTGGGGGGAGTCCAGGCCATGGTCATAGGCGTTGCGGATCAGGTGCAGCAGCGCTGGCTCCAGAGCCTGAACGGTTCCGGCATCTAGGGTCTGACTTTCTCCCTGGATGATCAAGGTGGCGGGTTTGCCCATGCGGTTTATGAGGTCTCGTACCACGGCCCGCAGCCGGAAGGCCACAGACTTAAAGGACACCAGGCGGCTTTCCTCAATGGAATGCTGAAGAGCCTTAATGTTGAGATCAAGGTGCTCAAACTCCTGGCGTGTTTGTTGGGCGATGGAGGCAGCCTCCGCCCCCAGTTCTCCCAAACGCAGGCTGTTTTCCAGAAGGCGATTGATCGCGGTGTAACCGTTGCGATAGGTTTCCACCTTTGGCCCCTGTTGGTTCGACGTTTGGCGCAGATCGCGCATGAGGGCATAGTCGTCCTGAAGGGCGCGCAGTTGGGTAATGTAGCCCGCACTTTCCTCCGCGAGCTGCACCATGTTCGCAATTTGCTGATACAAAGACTGATAGCGTCCCTGGGCGGATCGGGCAGAGAGCAAAATATCCACCAGGGTTTGGGCGGATCGGTCGAGGCGCTCTAGGGGCACGGGAATTTGGGGGAGCTTACTGGCACTGGCAGGTTGGGCCAATGCGCGCTCAGGCGTCTGGGCAACCGCTGGGGCCGGCATCGCTGGGGCCGCTGGCTCAATTACCCACTCTGGCAGATCCTCGTCTGGTTTGGTGTCGCCTGAGGCCTGCTGGGTCAACCCCGGCGTTGCTGGATCTGCCAGGATCGTCTCTGGCTCTAGCATCGCTGGGTCTTGAGGATCCGAAACGCCCTGATCTGGCGACGCTAGCGGTAGGGAAGACCCCTCAAACTGCTGCAGGGCTGCTTCCAGCAGTTGCCCATCTTTCCAGAGGGTGGACTCTTCCAGGGCCGGTTCTGCAAGGGAGATAAGATTCTCCTCGTCAGGGTCTGAGGTCTCGGATAATCCAGGCTCCTCGGTCAGGGTTAGCGCTTCCTCTGCCAGGGCGACAATCCAATCAAATTCCCCGGAGGGGTCATCGGTCAGCGCTGCCGCAGCCGAGTCTTGGGCGGCTTCGACATTCTCTGGCAAATCGAGGTCCCAAGGCGCTGCCGGGGCTTCTGTGGAGGCCAGATCAGCCTCCCAAAGATCAAACATCTCCAGATCGGCCCCCAGGGGTGACTCTGCCGGGGGAGTCGTCACCAGATTTGCGTTGCTCAGTGCCTCTTGGGCTGCCTCGGACAGATCGCCAGCGGCCAGGGCACATTGCTTCAGTAGGGGTAAGAAGGTCTGACAGCGCGATCGCCAGATCGGAGCGTCCGATTCCAGGAGCAGTTGATAGAGCGGCTCTAGCAACTGCTGCCATCCAGATCCCATCTCTAAATTTTTGCCGACGCCCGCTAACCCTGCGAGGACCTGAGTGGCGATGTCCGCCAGATTGCCAGGCACCCCGCCGACCTCTGGCAGTTGCTCAACGGCCATCTCTAGATCGAGCACCATCAGATCGAATCCCTGGTTGGCAAAATCCTGACAAAGCTGTTGATGCTCATCCACCTGTTCCAGGTAGAGCTGTTTGACCTGATCGTGCAGCTGCTGGAGACGATCTAAAGAGGTTTGCAGGGCGGCCTGCCCTTCGTGATTGGAGAGGAGAAGGCTGCTAGTGACCACTTCTCCGGCTTCGGCCAAGATACGGCTAAGCTTGCCGTCGGCAAGCTCAGGTGCGGTTTGCAGATATCGTAAATCTGACAGTAAATCTTCCAGTTGCGTGGTGGTAGCAAGGACGGCGTCTGCCCCCACCGTTACGGCCCCTCCCTTAATGGTGTGAATACTGCGATAGATCTCTTGAATATCCTCGCGCCAGCGATGGGGGGTGAGGTTCTGGGTCAGATGCAGGTAGGATTGCAGGTATGTTTGAGTATCCACCTCAAACATGCTGCGTAGCTCTTGCTGAAGAGCTTCCTCCGCGAGATTAATCTCGACGTCAGCGGCAGGGATGAAATCTGGCATGGTGAAACGGTAAGGTCAAGGGGGCAAGAACTAGGCAGTTATCAGGGGCTGTTCAGCTTCAAAGCCAGCCACAGGGGAATAATCGGCATCGGCATCCAGGAGGTTCACCGTATCTTCAGCGGCCGGGGTCGCTGCGCTCAGCGGGGCAATCCAGGGCGTAGCGGCGGTGGACTCGGCATTCAGGGTGAAGAACTGCATCCGATCTAGCAGTTGCTGAGCAATTTTCTCCATTTTTTGAGCCTGTTGCTGGGTTAAACGGGACTGCTGCTCTGTTTTCGTACCGTCTCCTTGAATGTCTTCGATCGATTGCAGCGTGCGTGCGGCAGCACTGGCGATCGCCTCGCTGGACTGGGTGACCTGCTGACCCAACTGGGTCATTTGCTGGGTCACCCGCTTTAGATTGGTGAAGGAGTGGCTGGATCGATCCACCCGCTGGGTAAACTGGTCCACCAGCTGGTTAATCTCCTGGGTATCGTCTTGAATGCCAGAAACCGCCGATTGAATTTGCTGGGTCCGCTGCTGGAGCGTTTCCAGACTCTGGTTGGTCTGGGCGGCCAGATCGTTAACCTGACCGGCAATGGCCTCAAACTCTCGGGCAACGGTGGCAAACTGCTCCGGGTCGCGCTGTTCTGCAGCTCGGGAGGCCACCATGGAGGCATTGAAGGCCAGAACGCGCGTCAGGGAAGCCACCCGCTTCTGGGCTTGGGCAAACTGGGTCGCCATTTCCACAAAGGCATTCAGCGAGGTGACGCGACGGGTAATTTGCTGCGTCCCGATCCGCAGGCTCTGGAACCCATCGGTCATGGCGGTCATTTCCGACTCGCCCTGTTCCACCTCTGCTTGGGCCACCTGGAATGATTCGCTGGAGACCTTGGCCTGCTCCAGGGTATCCTGGGACAGCCGGTTCACCGCTTCCATCAGCTGCTGCACCCGCTGCACCGACTCCACCTGCTGCTGCGCCAGCTGACTGGTGGCGGCCGCTAAGGCTTCCACATCGTTAGCTCCCAAGTTCACCTGATTGGCCGTGGCATTCACGGTGGCAATGACCCGCGACATTTCCTCAATAAATTGGTTCAGCATGTCCGCCACTAGGCCCGTGATGCGATCGCTCACCGCTGCTTGGGCCGTAAAATCCCCGGCTTCCAAGCTGGACACAATGTCCAGTAGATGCCCCACATCTTGCTCTAGCACCTGGTTGGTTTCCTGCGTGGATTGGGCCTGCTGGGCCAGATCTTGCTGGGTACTTTCCAGGGCCGCATAGGCCGACTGGAGCGATTGCTGGGAGGCTTTGAGTTCTGCCTCTGCTTCTTCCCGGCGTCGGATGTCCTGACGCACCACGTACAAAATAAAGGACCAGCCCGCCACCAGGAACACACAGCTAATGCCGGTAAAGGACACCGCCCACAGCAGGCGATTGCTATAGTCTGACAGCTCCTGATCAATACCCTGCCTCACTTCGGCAATGGTGTTCTGGATTGCGTTAGAGTAAATTTTCTTATTGTCTTGGTAGTCAGTTCCCAAGAGAAGCTGAAAGGCCTCTTCCTTCTGGCCCTGCTTAATTAATTGAAAGGCTTGCTCTTCAATCTGAATCAAGCGGTCGTTGGCCGCGTCGGTTTTTTCCGATTCGGCCTTGGACTGTCCTGTGGACATCTGGGTCACAATATCAAGGGCCTTGGAAAGCTTGGGTTCATTTTCCCAGTAACGCGCCTCCCACATGGGATCGCCGGTGCTGGCTGCCATGCGAGCCGACATGGTTAGCACTTCATCCAGATAGACCACCTCATCGCTGGTGCTGCGTAGCTGCACCTGATTGGTGACGGAATTCTTAAATCCTTGATAGGTGGTCCAGACATTCCAGGTGGAAGATCCCAGGAGAACCACACTCAGCGCAACAGAGGTGGCAACGGTTTCTACCACATGGGTTTTAATGGCGTGGGCAAGGGGGGTAGAGGACAATCTGGAGAACTGGGACTTCATAGGGATAGCATCAATAGGAGGATAGCGTCAGGCAGATAAGGGTACCGATTGAGCATGGGGAGGGTTCCAGGGATAGTTCAAGCGGCCCTGATTCTAAACCGGTACAGCCTCAGGGGAAGCCTCGGCCCCGCTGGGCTCCGCGGGGGGGACCAGCGCTTCTGGAGTCTCCGAGTCGGAGGCGGCTGGAAGCTGGAAGAATTGAACGGTCTCTAGCAGCTTTCTAGATCGCTGCTTCATCTCCAGGGATCGTTTCAGGGTGGAGGCCATACGAGCCGTGGCGCGCTCGGATCGCTCGGAGATCTCTTGCAGGGCGCTGCGGGTATTTTCCGTGGCGGTGATAATCTTTTCATTGCCCTGGGCAACGGCGTTCCCAGATTTTTCCACCTCGGATGCTTTGGTTTGCACCTCGGTGAAGGCATGGGTGGATTGGGATACGCCGGCACTAAATTCACTCACCAGGCCATTGAGGTTTTGCACTTCTCGATCCACTTCAGACACCACACCGTGGATGTGGGCTGTCCGTTGCTGAAGCGACTCAAGTCCCAGGTTGGTTTGCTGGGCTAACTGTCGTACCTGGTTGGCAATGGTTTCAAACTCCCGCGCCACCTGCTGGAACAACTCCGGATTTCGCTGCTCGGCTGCTTTGGCTGCTACCAGGGAGGCGTTCAGGGCCAGCACCTGGGTTAAGGAGGCGGTTTGGTTTTGCTCCTGCACAAATTCATCGGCAAGACTCACAAATTCTCCCAGGGTTTTGATCCGCTGCACCATGCGATCGCTGCCCACCTGAAGCACCTCAATGCCCTGGTTCATCTGGGCGATTGCCCCTTGACCTTCTTCCACCACGGCGCGCACATCCCCAAGGGTTTCCTGGGTTTGGGCCACCTGACCAAGGGATTGCTGTGCTAGATCCCAAACCTGCTCGAGCAGTCCCTGCATGGCCATAACGTCCTGGGCTTGCTTTTCAATATCCTGGGCTACGCTGGTGGCGTCGTTGGCCACGGTGGTGGCGCTTCCTGAGGTGGCCTGAGCGGTCTCAGAAACCTGCGAGAGGATTCGCACCAGGTTTTCAATCAGGCGATTGAGAGTATCAGAAATGAGGCCCGTTTCTCGATCGCTCACCTCCGCCTCTACGGTCAGGTTCCCCGCTTCAATATCCAGCACCACATCTAGAATGTGGCCAATATCCTGCTGGAGCTGTTGGGATTGCTCGATGGTGGCCTGCTCCTGTTCCGCAATGCGAGAGGACTGCTCCTGCACCAGCTGCATTTTGACCGAGAGTTCCTCATTGGTTTGCTGGAGAGAATCCTGGGATCTGCGCAGGGCCTGTTCGGCGCGCAGGCGATCGCTTAAGTAGGTGCGCAATAGCCAAACCACGATCGCGCCGCTGAGGAGCAACAGTGGCAAGCTCACCCCGGCAAAGATTAAAGACTGCTGCAGCTGTTGGCTGTAGTTGCGCTGGAGTGAGAGGATTTCGTCGGCCACAACCTCAATGGTTTTTTCCACGCCTTCGGAATAGATCTCCTTTTGGGTTTGGTATTCTGCACTCAGCAGTAGTTGAAAGGCTTCCTCCTTCCGTCCGGCCTTCACTAGCTCAAAGGCCTTCTCCTCCATGGCAATGAGCTTTTCGTTGGCAGCATCCGTTTGCTGGGTTTGGGATTGGGCGACCGCTGGCACCAGCTTCGAGACCTGCTCGATGGCATTGGTCAGCTCCGGCTCGTTTTCCCAATAGCGCTGTTCCCACTTCGGATCGGCGGTGCTGGCCGCCATCCGCGCCGACATGGTGAGAACCTCATCGTAATAGACGATTTTATCGCTGAGACGCTGCAGCGTAAATTCGCGATCGATGGTGGTTTGAAACCCCCGGTAGAGCTGCCAGACGTTCCAGGTGGAGGCCCCAAATAACAGAACAGCTCCGGTCACAGAGGTGGCAATCGCCCCGCGCAGATGACTCAAGACAAAGGCTTTGAGTGAGTTAGGCGAGGAACCCTTGGGACCTGAATCGGAGGCGATGGCCGGGTTCACGGATGGATAGTCAGCAGTCATAGGATAAACTCATCTTAAAAAGACTAGGGGCCGGGGGAGGCCATCGATATCAATGCCCTCAATGATCAATGCCCTCAATGATCAATGCCTTAAACGGGATGCCAACGCTGGGGCTGACAGTCCGCCAGGGGCAGATCCTGAAGCTGAAACACCTGCACCTGAGGTCGCTGTTGGAAATCGGTGTCGGTGAGGGTTCCCAAAATTCGATCCACCAGAACCGCCACGCCCTGAAACTGCTGGGCCTTATCGTTTAATCGAATGGCCCGCAGGGTGTCTTGCCCTCCCCAGGCTGCCGGTGAAGTTGTCGCAGTTGCGTTTGGCCCCGCCAAGGGACAGCTCAACAATGGCACCATCTCCCCGCGATGATTCACCAGTCCCAGGATATGGGGGCCATAAAAGGGCAACTTGAAGATCTGGCTGCGCGATAGGATGAGGACTTCGTCCACCCAGCTGCTTGGGAATACCACCTCCTGGGTCTGCACCTGGGTCAGAATGCCTTCCACGGGGGCTGCATCTGCCGGGGATTCGCCCACCAAAGCGGCAGGATTGCGAAGATTAGAAACAGCGGGTTGGTCCATGGGTCAGCCATTCTCAGGAACTTTAGCAGGGTTTAGCAGGGTATCAGGTCTGGAGACTAGGCCTCAGGAGAGTAGGTCTCTGGAGACTAGGCTGGTTGCAGCAGCGTTGCCAGCTTTTCCTTCGTGGCAGGCTTGACCATATAGTGGTTGGCACCAGATCGCTTCAGACCATAACTGACCTCCAGGGGAGTGCCTTTGCTGGAGTAAAGCACGACGCGCTGATTCGCGGTGGCTGGATTGGCCCGGAGCTCACGTAGAAACTTGTAGCCGTCCTGTTCCGGCATAACAATATCTAAAAACAGGTAGTCATAGGCTTGCTGAGACACCTGGTTGATTACGCCCTGGGTGCTGGAGTAGGCATCTACCTCGTAGCCAAGGGATTCAAGCAAACTTGTCAAATGGTGACGATCCACTGAGCTGTCATCAATAATCAGAACTTTCACAACAAGACTCCTGGTAGGGTTTTCAAGCAAGAGAGGGGAAATAAAAAAGCGGACAGAAACATTCAGGTTCGGACCTGAACTACACCAACAGATCGCTCGAAAGAGGAGCGAGCTCGCGGAGGATGTCCCGGAGCTCTTGACGAAATTCCGGCACATCCTCGGCGGATCGAGGTTTAGCTAAAAATTTGCAGCTCGCCCACTGAGCGCGCCACTGGTTCGAAACGGACTTCTCGGCGGTCAGCATCACCAGAGGAATCTGAGCCAGGTCGGGTTCGCGGCGAATCTTTTTAATCAAATCAAACCCGGACACCTCTGGCATGTTGATATCTAGAAAGATGACCCTGGGCACCACCTGCGCCAGTTGGCTGACCGCGTTTACGGATTCATGGGAGGCATGGACAATGTAGCCCCAATGCTCCAGAAGGGTGCGAAACTGACGCACCAACACAGGTGAATCATCCACGATATAGATCTCTGGAATTTCGCTGCTTCCCTGGACGATTCCAGAGGGGCGATCGCTCTTGCACCCCTGGACCTGGATAATGTCTTGCTGAATCAAGGCGGAAAAGGACTTAGCCACCATCAGGCTGTCCTTTCCCATGGATTGAGCAATTTCAACGATGTTATTCCCGTCCTGAATTAAATTCTTCAGGGTCTGCCACTGGTTCTCTTGCAGCTTTTTGCCAGGTCCCTCGCGATCGGCCAGGGTGAGGGTTGTACTCAGTGTTGGAATATATTGCCGATGGGTGGCCCATTCCACGCGGCGACGAATGGACTCCAGCAGCATTGAGTTCACTTCAAACCCGTCAAAGGGAATGTAATCCTCAAATTGAGGATAGGGCGTGAAGAAGGCGCTCCCGTCCGTAGAATCAAGCAAGTATTGATCTAGCACATTGAGAAAGTAGGTGTGAAACGCCTGCTCAATCTCCGCCAGGGTGACCACGCCGGCAACCACCAGCTGCCGCAGGGTCTGCTTCAGTTGGAGATCTTGGGGGAGGAGCCCGGCTGATTTCAGGGCCTTGAGATGGGGGCCTAGTTTCCCTTTGCGAAGTCCTGAGAAGCGCAGCATTACCTCGATAAAGTGCTGGCAGGTGGGAACTTCGGCCCCGGAAAAGACTAACTGCCCATTGAGAAGACAAAGCACCCATTGCGCTGCTTCTCGGTCATCAGCAGCCTCAAAGTGAATGGTCCAGTAGCCGGTCAAGGCTCTTTTCGTGGCTTGACGGAGGTGACTGGTGAGCTCAGCGGATTTAAAGTTAAACCTTAAATCCGCTGAGTCCAGATGATTGGTTGGTTGAGAAGCAGCAAGAGTCATAGGGGAATTTCTGAGCGTTCTTACTCATCAGTGCGCCATTTACGAAGGAACGTCGGTTGAAATACTTAAGTTCTGCAAACCTGGTGTTCCGAGGCCCATAGATTCATAATTCCCAGCGGGAAGGGAGATGTATCAAAGGGCCTGCTTTTGCTCCTGCTCTAGATCCTGGCCTGTAGGCTCCGTCAACAACCCTGGCCAGACCGGCAAAGGGAGGGTCGGGGGATGGGGGGAGATGCGGGATGGGGGGGATTCGGGCCCTCCAGGACTTGGAGGCATATCTTATCTGTTAGGCTACGACCATGACAGCGTTTCCAGCTCGACTCCATGTGTTGCTTGCCAGGGATGCCCCCCTCGGGGTGGTGATTCGCCGTGGGCCAGCGAAGCAGGTGGCGACGGTGTTGTGGGATCGGCGGGGCGATCGCTGGGATCTAGGCCAATGGATGAAAGGGCGCATCTACGAGCGGCGCTGCGATCTGTCGCCAGACGGGAAATACCTGATTTATTTTGCGATGAATGGGCATTGGCAATCGCCGACTCGAGGATCCTGGACGGCCATCTCCCGTGCGCCCTACCTGAAGGCGCTGGCGCTGTTTCCCCAGGGGCACTGTTGGCTTGGGGGAGGACTGTGGACCGGACCGCGTCGCTGCTGGCTCAATGGCTGCGGACTCCACGGGGCGATGGGGACCATGCCAGAGGGGGTAGAACAGGAGGCGGATCCGCCTGCGCATTCGGTGGGGGGAGAATGTTTAAGCGTGTATTTTCCCCGGCTGCATCGGGATGGCTGGCACTGGGTGGATCGCAGCCAGGCGGGACAGGTGGATCGGCGAGACATCTGGGAGAAGGCGCGAGGGGATCAGTGGCGGCTGCGAAAAATTGCCCACGCCCAGGTCAATCCAGGGCCGGGCCGGGGCTGCTACTGGGATGAGCATGAGCTGCTGCATCCGGCAACGGGGCAGTGGCTGGAGTTCCCGGATTGGGAATGGGCGGAATGGGATGGGCCTCGGTTGGTTTGGGCCAGCGGCGGAAAGCTGTGGACCGGAACCTTAGGGGAGGCCGGATTGGTGGGGGAGCGAGTGCTGTACGACTTCAATGGTATGAGCTTTGAGGCCCGTCAGGCACCTGATTAGTTGCGGCACTGGATAGGCCGGCACCTGATTTATGCAGATCCGCCAGACTAAACCGCTAGTCCCGTGGAGATGCGATGCCCTTGGGTTGTGCGACTCCCTAGCGACCTGAGCTGCCGCCACGAACCAGTGTGCCGCCCAGCCCTACTCCCAGGGCTAACCCCATCACGGTGCTAACGGAAATGAAAAATAGCGATCGCTGGCGCGGGATGGAAGCCTCCAGACGCTGCTCTAGATGGCGAACCGTTGCCAATAGAGTCTGGGGATCATTGCCCCCTAGCTGCGGGAATTCCTGTGTCGTTTCCGGGTGCAAACGGGGCACCGAATCAGGCGCTGGCCTCGGCGCCTGGGAGGGGGAGGCAGCGGGGGGGCGATCGCGGGTGAGGGGCTGGCGATCGCAGATCGCCGCCGCGATCTGCTGCTCTAGATCCTGTCGCTGCGCCTCTAGCTGCTGAATGGTGGTCCGGTGTTCATTCCCACGGGATATCTCCGCCGCCAGCTTGCGCTGTAGATCCTGCAGGCGGGCATCTAATTCGTGAACCAGCGTCATATACTGATCCTTCAGGGTCCTTTCCTGATCTAACAGGCTCTGGAGCTGACGGATGGTGGATCGGGGCGGGTCCAGATACCGCTTGCGTTTGAGAACCGTTAGATCTCTCACTTGATGGCTCGGACCAAACTCCGTGCGCAGGGGCTTGGGATTGTTTGATGACGGGGCCGGTTGAGGGAACGGATAGCCCTTTCGTTGCCGATTGACCTTGGCGGTGAAGCACACCTCATCCCCTGGCTTAAGATTGAGTACCGCCCATTCCTGCCGAAATCGGAACCACCAGTGGTCAGGAAACACATCGCGGTTGGTCTTGACGAGCCGTAAATTGCGAACACACACCGTCATGACGGCTCCCTGCTTGGAATCAAAGGAGCCAAAGCGATCGATGACTCCTTTAAACCGATGAACCTGCCCCCTTACCGTAGCCAGTGGTACTGTCGGCATCTGGTTTCCTCCTCAATATGACGCTTCAGGGGTCCTTTTTTAGTGGGTCCTGTTACAGACCAAACCGCCCCGTCGTCACAATAGGAGCCAGCCGTCACGACTCTCGGTCGATTCCGTCTGCAGTTCTCGTAGGATAGACAAGCTTACTGCAACTTAGCACAAGCTGCGGGACATTAAGCATCAATGTTTAACGTTTAAAGTATTGTAATATTTAGCCCTGCCCCCAAAAGTTATGGTTGCTCCCGTCCCTGAACAACCACAGCTACAGGACCTGCTCAGAGTCGCGCTCGAACAAATGAAATCGCTTTAGGTCAAAGAGAAGATCCAGCCGTTCACCGGAAGAAATCTGCGCCCTGGGGTCAATTCTAGCCACCAGTTCCTGGCCATCGGCCAGGGTGAAGTAAACAATGCGCTCATGGCCCATAGGCTCGACCACGCCAACGGTGGCGCCAACGGCAAACGGCTCAATTCCAGGGGGGAGATAGGCCGGATGGTAGATGCTCTCAGGGCGAATCCCAAAAATGACTGCCGGATTGGGGGCGGCCCGGTAGCGCCCCTGCAGCGACTCAGGAATGGGCAGGGTGAGACCGGCTGTTTTAATTACCAAAGCGGCGTTCTCCTCTTGCAGGGTTGCGTTCAGGAAGTTCATGGAGGGACTGCCTAAAAATCCAGCCACAAAAACATTTTGGGGTGCTTCGTACACCCGTTCTGGCCGGTCCACCTGCTGCAGAACCCCCTGGTTCATCACGGCAATGCGCGTGCCCATGGTCATGGCCTCCACCTGATCGTGGGTCACATAGACGAAGGTGGTTCCTAAACTCTGGTGGAGTTTGCTCAATTCAGCGCGGGCTTGCACCCTCAGCTTGGCATCCAGGTTGGACAGCGGTTCATCCATTAAAAATACGGCTGGATTGCGGACAATTGCCCGACCCACGGCCACGCGCTGCCGCTGCCCTCCCGAAAGCTGTCGCGGCTTGCGATCGAGCAGGGCCTCAATGCCCAACTGCTGCGCCGCCGCCTGAACCCGCTGCCGGATTTCGGCCTTGGGAATGCCCTTGAGATCTAGACTAAAGGCCATATTCTCAAACACCGTCATGTGCGGATAGAGGGCGTAGGACTGAAACACCATGGCAATGTCTCGATCCTTGGGGGAAACGTCATTGACGCGGGTATTGCCAATTAAGATGTTCCCTGCGCTGATGTCTTCCAGCCCTGCCAGCATGCGCAGGGTCGTGGTTTTCCCGCAGCCGGAAGGCCCCACCAGCACCAGAAACTCCCGATCGTCAATGTCTAAATTCAAATGGTTGACCGCCACAAAGCCGTTTTCATAGCGCTTAGAAACCTGTTCAAATACAACCTTAGCCATGGCTTATCCCTTCACTGATCCGGCAAGCAGCCCGCGCACAAAATAGCGTTGCAGGGCAAAAAAGACAAATAGAGGCACGATCATGGAAATAAAGGCCCCGGCTGTCAACAGATGCCAGTCTTGGCCGCGATCGCCCACAAGATTACGCAGCACCAGGGTTACAGGTGCCACCGACTGATTCCCCCCCAGGTAAACCAGCGCCACCAGCAGATCGTTCCAGACCCACAAAAACTGAAATACGGCAAAGGAGGCGATCGCTGGCATCGAGAGCGGCACCACCAGTCGGGTGAAGATTTTTAGGTGGGAGGCACCATCTACTGCTGCCGCCTCAATTAGATCGCGCGGTAGCGCGGCAATATAATTGCGCAACAGATAAATTCCAAGGGGCAAACCATAGGCGGCATGGGCCAGCCACACGGCCACAAAGGTGCCCGCTAGATCCAACGCGTTGTAAGTGCGCAGGATCGGGATCAGGGTCATTTGCAGCGGCACCACCAGCAGCCCCACAATCGCCGCAAACAGCGCCTGGCGTCCGGGAAACTCCATCCAGGCCAGGGCGTAGGCCGCAAAGGTGGCAATTGAGATGGGAATCACCGTGGCCGGAATGGAGATGACCAGACTATTGAGAAAGGCCTGCCCCATCCCCTGGCTGGTGATCACGTCCCCATAGTTGCCCAGATGAAACTGGCTCAGGTCCCAGGGGGGCTGAAAAACGGTCCACCAGCCGCTCTCTAGCAAATCATCGCGCCGCCGAAAGGAGCTAATCAACAGGCCCAGGGTGGGCAGACTCCACAGCAGGGCCAGGGTGACCACCGCCAGGTGAACCGGCGCCCGGGCCAGAAATTTTTCCAAGGACGACTGCTGGCGGGGAAACGAGCGCTGAGGTGAGGTCATCGGTTCAACTCCTGCTGGCGAAAACGACGAATATTGGTCACCATGACCGGAATGACGGCTAGAAGTAAAATGGTGGCGATCGCGCTACCCCGCCCAAAGTCTCGATAGGTAAACATTTCCTTAATCATGCGGCTGGCAATTACATCGGTGTCCAGTTTGCCGCCAGTCATCACAAACACAATATCAAACACCTTGAGCACAAAGACCACCATGGTGGTGGTCACCACCGTCAGGGTGGGGCGAATGATCGGAATCATCACCCGCCAAAAAATCTGGAGTTCATTGGCCCCATCCATGCGGGCCGCTTCAATGACATCCTTGGGCACCCCCTTTACCGCGGAGGAGAGCAGCACCATGCAAAACCCCGTGTAGAGCCAAATCATGATCGCAATCAGGGCCAAGTTATTGAAGGTGCGATCCACCAGCCATCCCACTGGATCTGCTCCAAATCCAGTCACCAGGGCGTTCAGCAAGCCAATTTGTTCATAGCCCGAGGGCTGAAAGGCATAGACAAAGCGCCAGATGACGCTCGCGCCCACGAAGGAAATGGCCATGGGCAAAAAGATGAGCGATTTTGCCACCGCCTCGTAGCGAACCCGATCCACCAGCACCGCAATCACCAGCCCCAGGCTCACGCTCAGGCCCGTCACCAGCACCAGCCACAGCAGATTATTGCGAAAGGCAATGAGCATATCCTCATTGGTGAAGGCAAAGATATAGTTCTTGACCCCCACAAAATCTAGGGAGCGGCGATCAAAAAAGCTGATATAGAGAGTGCGCAGGGTCGGAAGCACCAGGTAAGCCGTGAGTAATAACACCGCTGGCCCCATATAGACCCAGGGCAACAATCGCTGACGCCAGGGCTTGGGAAACCGCTCCACCAGCAAATTTAGGCCATAGAAAAGCGCCACGACCCCCCCGGACCCAATTAGAATCGCCAGAAGGGCATTCAAGATACGCAAGAGGTTCTCCGTCATTGTTCTTCGCTCCTCAATTCGCTCCTCAATACACACTCAACCTGAGGTGGCTCCGCTTGACTGCGAGTCTGGCTTCCCTGAGCCCGGTTTCCCTGAGCCCGGTTTCCCTGAGCTCAACTTCCTCTGGCCAGGCTACACTCAGGCAAGCTTCTCCTGGTCAGACTCTACCTAGGCAAGCTTCACCCAGGCAAGCTTTATCTGGGCAAGCTTCACCCAGGTCGGCCTTCCCCACACCTCACTGAGGCCAGCTAGCCTCAATACTCTCCAGCACCTCATTCACCGATTGTCCCGAGACGTAATCCACAATCCCGGACCAAAAGGTGCCTGTCCCCACAGCCCCTGGCATCAGGTCAGATCCGTCAAAGCGAATGGTCTCGGCAGAGGTGAGAATTTCGGCCTGCTTCCGCGTCACTGCATTGGGATACACCTCCAGTCCCACCTGTTGATGGGGCGAGAGAAATCCCCCAAGCTCGGCCCAAATTTCGTGGGGTTCCGGTGATGCTAGATATTCCATCAGCGCCCGCGCCTGCGGTGTATCGTTAAACATGCCAAACACATCCCCGGCCACCAGGACCGGAGCCCCAAATTGCGGGTTAATCTCCGGCAGGACAAAGACATCAACATCTTGATTTAGATCCACCGTTTCGGGAAAAAAGCTAGCGATGAAATTGGCTTGACGGTGTAGATAGCAGCGAGGCGGATTGTCAAATAACCCCCGCGGCGCATCCCCAAAGGGCGTACTAATGGCGCCCACGTTGCCCCCCACCACATACTGCGGATTAAGCGCTACTTGGCCAAAGGTTTCAAAGGCGGTTTTGACGCGACTATCGTTAAAGGGAATCTGATGGGAGGTCCACTGGTCGTAGACCTCTGGACCTGCGGTGCGCAGCATAATATCCTCAACCCAATCCGTTCCCGGCCAGCCAGTGGCGCTCCCGCTCTCCAGGCCCAGACACCAGGGCGTTCCCCCGTCGGCCACCATTTGATCGCTGAGTGCCATCAGCTCTGACCAAGTCTTCGGAGTCTGGTATCCCTGAGCCTCAAACACATCCGGACGGTACCAAACCAGGCTCTTGACGGAGGCGCGGTACCAGATGCCGTAGAGTGTATCCTCCACGGTCCCTAAATCCAGCCAGGTTTGGGGGTAGGCCTCCTGCAGCGTTTGAGGCTCTAAAAAGGAGGTGATGGGCACCAGTTTTCCCTCCTTGGCAAAGCCCGCCATCAGCCCAGGCTGGGGAAACATGGCCACATCGGGGGCATCTCCCGACTCGACCCGGACGGGCAACAGGGTCGCAAAGGCGTCGGTTCCCTCGTACACGACATCGATGCCTGTTTTTTCCTCAAAGGGGGCCAGGGCTTGTTCTAGCTTCTGCTGCTGCTCTCCCACCACCACCCCCAAGATCGTGACGGTGTTGCCGCTCTCTGAGCTACCGCCGCCACAGCCTGACAGCAGCAGGGTCAAAAGCAGGGTGGAACTCAGCACGTATTTCATAGAAACAGTCCTCGGTTGCGTCAGACGGGCGTATTTTAACGTGTTTCCGCCGCCGCTCTGATCCGGGTTGGCGATCTGGACGGTTTCTAAGCGCGATCCTCAAGGCTGATTGTCTGGGTTCCAGAGGGACTGGACATGCGCCAATCTTAGCCCTGGATAGGTATCTGGGGAAGGGTGAAGAAAAAGGTAGTGCCCTGGTGCGGCTCGGATTCGACCCAAATCTGTCCCTGGTGACGATCGACAATTTTTTTGCAGGTGGCCAACCCAATGCCGGTTCCCGGATATTCCTCACGCGTGTGGAGGCGATGAAAGATTTGAAAAATACTGTGAGCGTCTGCTGCGGCAATGCCAATGCCGTTATCCTGGACCCCAAAGATCCACTCGCCCTGTTTTTGCACAGCGGAGATATGGATACGGGGCCTTTGACCGGCGGGTTGATATTTAATGGCGTTGCTCAATAGATTTTGAAACAGCTGTCCGAGCTGGGTTTCATTGCCATAGATCGTGGGTAGGGGATCTGTGGTGATGGTGGCTTGGGTACGGTGGATGGCGGGCTGGAGATCCAGGAGCACCTGATCTAGTACGGCTTCACAGTCTACACATTCCACGGGCTTGGGCGCGCTGTTAATTCGTGAATAGTGGAGTAAATCCCGAATCAGACGCGACATGTGCTTGCTGGCATTGATAATGTCGCCCACGTATTGATGAATCGGTTCATCGGGGCGATCGCCATAGAGGGCGTCAATAATGCCGGCAAATCCTAAGACGACCTGTAGCGGCTGCTGCAAGTCGTGGGAGACCACGTAGGCAAACTGCTCCAGTTCCTGATTCGAGCGCACCAGTTCCTGGTTCAGATGCTGCAGTTGATCTAGGTTCTGCTGACGCTCGATGGCGTAATGAATGGCTCGAATCAGCCAGCTGCGCTGGAGTTCTCCCTTCGGTAGGTAGTCCTGGGCGCCCTCGCGCAGGGCCGCGATCGCCACGGCCTCATCATCTAATCCGGTGAGGACCAAGATCGGCGTTTCGGGATTCGCCTGTTGAATCGCCTTCACCGTCTCTAGGCCTGAGCTGTCGGGGAGCGATAAATCCAGCAAAATAGCGTCAAAGCAATGCTGATCGAGGCTGTGAAGGGCAGCGCGTAAATCCTCGCAGTGGGTGAGCTGTATCTGCGTCTCCTGCACCAGCAACTTCCGCAGCAGATAGGCATCTGCCCGATTATCTTCCACCAGAAGGAGCTGGAGCGCGTCATGACTCATCGTGATTGCAACAACCCAAGGACATTAGAAGACAACGTTGACGGTTTCGTCTTCAGGTTAATCGGGTTTGAGGGTGGCGGGCAACTCCACTGCCGATTAAATGGGGGTGGGCAACTGCACAATGGTGAGCCAGAACTCTTCAATGGACTGCACCACGCTCGTAAATTGCCGAAGGGTGACCGGCTTGGTGATATAGCAGTTGGCGCGTAGGGCATAGCTTTTCAAAATGTCCTCTTCTGCGGCGGAGGTGGTTAAAATGACCACGGGAATGGAGGCAAAATCTGCATCCTGTTTAATTTCAGCGAGTACCTTACGGCCATCTTTTTTAGGCAAATTGAGATCTAGCAAAATTAGATCTGGGCGAGGGGCCTGGGCATAGGGACCCAAACGGCGCAGAAACTGCATGGCCTCTACCCCATCTTCAACAATGTGCAGGTGGTTCAGGACCTTTGCCCGCTCGAAGGTTTTGGCGGTTAGCTTGGCGTCGCTGGGAGAGTCCTCCACAAGCAAAATATCGACGGGTCTAGAAGCTTGGATATCCATGCTGATGTTTTAAGAGGCGGGCTGCGGCGTGTAAACCGAGGGATCCACCGGCAGGGTGAAATAAAAGCATGCCCCTTGATCTGGGGTGGAGTCAACCCAGATGCGCCCCCCGTGACGCTGAACAATTTTACGACAAATGGCTAGACCAATCCCGGTTCCTTCGTAGGTTTGCCGACGGTGCAGTCGTTGAAAAATCACAAAAATCTGATCGAAATATTCTGGGCTAATACCAATTCCATTATCGCGCACATAGAACTGCCATTCACTCGGGTAGCGCTGAACGCCGATGTGAATTTGCGGCGGCGGCTGTCCCCGAAATTTCAAGGCGTTGCCAATCAGGTTTTGAAATAGTTGATAGAGTTGGGACGGGTCGGCTTGGACCACGGGTAAGGGGTCATAGCTCACCTGGGCTTCACCTTCGGCGATCGCCAGGGACAGACTTTCCAGGACCGACTGCAGCACCGTAGTGCAGGATATGGACTGGAAGGCCTTGCCCCGCCTTCCCACCTGGGAATAGGTGAGCAGATCCTTAATGAGCTGCTGCATCCGGGCCGCGCCATCGACGATGAACTCAATGTATTCATTGGCCTCGGATCCCAGGCGATCGCGATATTCCAGGGCGAGCAGTTCGGTAAAGCTGCTAATCGTGCGCAGGGGCTCTTGCAAATCATGGGAGGCCACGTAGGCAAACTGCTCCAACTCGGCGTTGGAACGCTCCAGGTCTTGGGCGCGTTCCTCCAGGGCGCGGGTGCGTTCTCGCACCTTGGATTCTAGCTGTTCATTGACCTGGCGTAGGGCCTCCTCCGCCTCATGGCGCTCCGTAATGTCTGTGTGGGTTCCAATCATCCGCAGTGGCCGCCCCTGGTCATCGCGTTCCACCACCTGACCCCGGTTTAAAATCCATTTGTAGGATCCGTCCTTACAGCGGACGCGGTGTTCGTTCTGATAGAGGGCGCTCTCCCCCTGGAGATGGCGATTGAGGGCCGCATGGCACTGTTCTCGGTCCGCCGGATGTATCCGCTTCTCCCATTCCCATCGATGGGGGCCAATCTCTGGGTCTCCATAGCCGAGCATGGCTTTCCACTGGTGTGAAAAAAACACCTCCTGGGTTTGCAGATTCCAATCCCACACCCCCTCGCCAGCCCCTTCCAGGGCAAATTGCCAGCGGGCTTCGCTGGCCCGCAGGGCCTCCTCCACCTGCTTTCGCTCCGTAATATCGCTGATGGACCCGGCCATGCGCGTGGGCTGCCCTTGGGCATCCCAAATGGCCTGGCCACGGGCGTAAATCCAGCGATAGTCTCCCCCCTTGGCCCGCAGGCGATATTCCACGGCATAGGGAACCCCCTGTTCCAGATGGGCCGTCAGGGCCGCTAAAATGCGATCGCGATCCGCTGGGTGCAGTCGTGACTCAAAGACGCTGAACTGGGTGTCCAGCTCGTGATCCTGGTAGCCCAGGATGGCCTTGCATCGGGGAGAGTAGTAGACCTCATTGGTGAGAACATTCCAATCCCAGATGCCGTCCTGGGAACCCTGAACCGCGAGGGTATAGCGTTCCTGACTTTCTCGCAGGGCAGCTTCGGCTTGCTCTAGCTTACGCAGCTTTTCACTGAGTAAGGCGTTGAGGCGTTGGAGTTCCAGCGGTTGGGGATCCATGGGATGACCTGGGACGAATGAAGGGGGACGCGATGGCCTGGGACCCATTACTGGGGATCAGCCGGGGGCAATGGACGGGGGTTATGTTTAAAGTATGCCTCTAGCACCTGTAAGGTCATGGGACCGGCCACGGACCCGCCACCGCCGCCGGTATTTTCCCCGAAGGCCACCACCACAATTTCTGGCTGATCATAGGGGGCAAAGGCCCCAAACCAGGTGTGGGACCGACGCGGCGGGTCCTCTCCGGTGCCGCTCTTGCCGGCGGCAGGGGGAATGGTGGGAACGTTCAGGGCGGGTCCGGTGCCGCCGGTGACCACGGCTCTCATGCCCTGACGCAGCACGGCAAGGGTGCTGGGCTTCAGATGTAGCGGCAGGGGTGGGCCCTGGGCCGCAGAGTCGGTTAAATGGGGCCGGATGCGATACCCTCCGTTGGCTGGCACTGCAAAGACCACCGCCGACTGCAGGGGGGTCATTTGCACCGCACCCTGGCCAATGGCGATCATGACTGAATCTGCCGGGAACCACTGGACGCCCAGGGTGGCCTCTTTCCAGGCTGGCGTCGGGATAAAGCCCGCGGCTTCTCCTGGCAGATCGATACCGGTGGGTTCACCGACCCCTAGCTTTTTGGCCCATTGGATCACCGTTTCCGGCTTAGATCGCACGGCAACTTGCCCAAAAAAGGTATTGCTACTCCACTGCAGGGCTGTCACGAAGCCAATGGGGCCAAAGCCTGCACCATTCCAGTCGCTCACCCCATGCACTGCCGGATAGGTCATGAGGATGGAGTTGGGTTGGAAGGTTCCTGATTCTAAGCCCGCGATCGCCGTAATCACCTTGAAGGTGCTGGCGGGCGGAAAGCCCTGGGTGGCGCGGTTCACAAAGGGGAAGGTCTGACCTTGCAGGGCTTTCCATTCCGCTTCGCTCATGGACTTAGAAAACCAGTTGGGGTTAAAGGCGGGTTTACTCGCCATGGCTAAGACTGCGCCCGTGCGCGGATCAAGGGCCACAATAGCCCCCTGCTTGTCCGCCAGTGCCTTTTCTGCGGCTTTTTGCACATCCAGATCCAGGGTGAGGGTCAGGGATTGACCTGCGCGGGCGGGTTTTTCTCCCAGAATGCGCACCACCTGACCCGATCCGTTGACCTCCACCTGTTCGCCGCCCCACTGTCCGTGTAAGGTGCGATCGTGAGTATATTCCACCCCCAACTGCCCCACCAGGTCTCCCAGGCGATAGGCCTGTTCCGATGGGTTGGCTGCCGCCAGATCCTGATTCCAGCGATCAAGCTGCTGTTCATTAATTTCGCCAATGTAGCCCAGCACGTGGGCGGCCAAGTCCCCGTGGGGATACACTCGCACTGGCTCTTTCCCAATGTGAATACCCACCAGATCATTCCGGCGTTCGGCCAGGGCCACCACCTGGGAAAAGCTCAAATTTTTAGCCACCCGCGACAGGTATTGAGAATATCCATCACCCTGGCGGACCTTTGCCATCAGGTCTGGGGGCGTCAGGTGGAGGACACGACTCAAAATCGCCAGCGTTTGCGGCCATTCTGGCTCCTCGGCGGCCCCCGGCCAGACAAACAGGGAATAGTTAAACTCGCTATTGGCCAGAAGGCGTCCCTTCCGGTCTAAAATTTTCCCGCGCTCCGGGGCCTCCGGAATGACCCGAATGCGATTTTCCTCTGCCAATTCCTGGTTCCGGCTCCCTTCGATGAGCTGCAGCATCACCAGTCGCGGCAGAATCAATCCAAACAGCAGCAGCGTCACAAAGCCCAATACTACCGCTGTGCGACTGTTTTCACGTCCCAGTTGTCGATCCGGGGCAATGCGGTATTTCTGGGACTGAGGGGCCTGCTGTTGTAGCACCATAGGAGGATCTGGGAGGAGGGGCATCTCAATTTCCATGCTAGTGCAGCCCCAGGATCCTCGTTAGATCCTGGTGGTGAGGGAAGCGGAGAGGCGAGTGGCCGCAGAACTACCCCGGACTGAGGCGATGCGTTTCCCTCCGGTTTTCCCAACGCTTCGTGACAGCTGTTGCTAGGTCCCTTATGCTTTGCATAGATCCTCCGATATTTTGCCTCCCTTTACCCGACCCCGTTTCTACCCATTCCCATGCCTTCAGTACTCTCTTTTCTCCAAACCCTCAGTCCCTGGTGGGTGGGGGCTGGGGTCACCGGACTGCTCATTTTGGTGGCGATCGCCTTACCCAAGAAAATCCTCACCCCTGCTGGGTTAGCCCATGCCTGGGTCCTGGGCACCATAACCTGGGGGGGATTGGGGTGGCCTGGTTTTGTCCTGATAATGTTCTATTTGGGAGCGGGGTCAGCGGTGACCTTTGTGGGGATGGATCAAAAGGAAGCGGCGGGGATTGCCGAGGAGCGATCGGGGCAGCGAGGGCCGGGAAATCTCTGGGGATCGGCCTTGACCGGGACGGTGTGTACCCTATCAGCCTTAATCTGGCCGCAATATTTAGCCCTGTTGAAGCTTGGTTTTGTGGCCAGCTTCGCCACCAAGCTCTCGGATACCTGTGCTTCAGAGGTGGGAAAGGCCTACGGAAGACGAACCTACTTAATTACCACCTTTCAGCCGGTGCCCCCAGGCACAGAGGGAGCCGTTAGCTTAGAGGGAACGATGGCGGGAATGGCGGGATCGGTGGCGGTGGCACTCTTTGGCTGGATCACAGGCCTGATTGAACCGATGGGGATCGTGGGATGTGCGATCGCGGCATTTGTGGCCACCAACATCGAGAGTGTCTTGGGTGCAACCATTGAAGAGAAGATCCCGGTTTACCCGCATCACGTTGTAAATATCATCAACACGGCGATCGGGGCGATTGGAGCAATTATCCTGGTATTGCTCAAAGACCCAAAGTGAACGAAGAGAAGGTATTTTCCCAGCGAAAGGAATCAAAAAAGGTATGTAGCCATATGGTTACTATCTCCAGGATGCAAAAAATGAAGTACACAGCGCGCTAAAAATGACTAAATCAAGCAAAAGCTGTAGGTGCAAAGCGATTATCATGACACTTGAAGGGTAGGCGCGCCATTGTAAAAGTGTTAAATTATCCGGTGAAAGTAAAAAACGAAAGTGTTAGTTAAGATTTCTCCCAAAGAGATAGGGAGAGAGCAGTTTAACCGGGGGGGGAGGCAATGTAAACCAAGATATTGCCTAGATACGTGAAATTACCACTGCTTAAATAATTCAATTGAGATAAGCTATTGAGAGCTTGTAGGTCAAGCTCTCAATAGCAATCCTTTTCGAAACATGAGAAAGAGGATCAATCCTGGCAAGGCTTTCAGAACTAACCTCTCTCACAATTCAAGTCGGATTGCTAAATAGCTTATCAGTTCATATTTAACTAATTGAATAGTAATTAAGAAATCATGCAGATAGCAAACAGTAATGACTTTTTTGAACAAGAGAAGTATTACATAAAAAGTGGAGAAAAAGCATTATTTCTTCTACAACAGAAATATTCTAAAATTCGTCTAAGTAATATTCAATCCCGAATTTTTATTGAATCATGGAATGGGAAAACATATAAAGAGATGTCCGCAATCACTTGTTATGATGCTCATTATCTTAGAGACGTAGGTCACAAAGTATGGAAGGAATTATCTAAGATAACAGGTGAAAGCATAAATAAAAACAACATAAACTCCGTTATTAATAAAATACTATTTCAATCACCCCAATCAGACTCAATACGCCGTGGAGAAAAAGAAGTCCAAAAAGATATTAAATACCAGCCAATCACAAAGAAAAGAATATCTTTTCTTTGTGAACGTGTAAAATCGTCAATAGTTTTACATCCGTATGAATTTAAGCAAATCACCGAAGATCTCATGCTTTCCAAATGCCAACTTCTTGGAGTATTTGGTATGCCTGGGTCTGGAAAAACTACTATAATTAGGCAAGTTTTAAAGTCTGTAATGGAAAATTTTGATGCTAAAGTAGTAATATCGATAAGAAATGTATCGAGTTTTGAGGATTTTGTTGACAGTCTCGTCCTTCAGTTGACAGGAAAAACAAATGATGTTGAAAGATCCATAGAGGAAAAATTTATTACATTTATAGATTTGATTACAGAAAATAAACATCTTATAGTCATTGATGATTGGGAGTTAACTTTATTTACTTCAAATTTAAACACAAACTACAAAGAAAGTTTTCACTGGTATGGAAAGTTCTTGAGGCATATCACTGAAAATCCACACAAAAGTAAAATAGTCGTCCTTAGTACGGAAATTCCACCAGGAGTATTTTTAAGTAATAACGAGTTTTATGTTAAATCGTATGTTCTTAGAGGCGTTGATGTAGAGCTCGCAGAATTATTCCTTGAAGAAACTGGATTTAGTAAGTACTTCTCAAAGGAACAAATTAACAAACTAGTAGAAGTGTACAGTGGCAATCTTTATTCGATAGCGCAAGCTTGTAGTGTAATACAAAAAGATTTTAGCGGTCGAACGGATATATTTCTGAGTAAAAATGAGTACATGTTTGGAAACATTTCCCGCCGATTAGAACAGCAATACACTAGGTTGAGTACACAGGAAAAAAGAATACTGATAGGGCTTATTCCATATGAAAGCCCTATCAGTATTGAAGAGATTGCAAACTCGTTTTGGTTGATTGGATTCGAGAATGTTATCTTAAGCGCAGTAAACTCTTTATTTAATAAATGTCTGCTTTATAATTCGAGTGGATTAATTCGCTTGCCAAACATTTTAAAGGAATACATTATTCAAAGAATGAGAGCAGGGAACTTGATTGATCTCAAGGTTTTCTAAACTGTTTTTACAAAAAATGTAGTTGCACAAATTACTTTTATTCGTATTATGATAAGTTGTCTATAGCCAGTAGCCTTTGATTTTTAATATTGTCATGCCATATTTATAAGTGTAAGAAAATTTAGGAATTATGAGAAATATAATCGACTTTTCTTTAGAGAATGACTTGGAATATTGGACAGCAATTCAAGAATGGTTAGAGGAGATTACTCAGTATAACGATGTGATAATTTCTGATCTAATTATTAGACTTAAGTCAATAAATCAGTGAATGCTGATGATCATTAAACTCTAAAAATATTTGTTAGTATGCAGCTAGTTCTAAAATGTTACATCTTGGAATAATATGTCTTAAGAAAGGATCTTTAGTAAGAGCGAAGCAGATCAAAATTGTTTCTTGTCTAGAAGGCGACCATATTTTAACCAGCATGTGTGATTACCCTTCATCTTTTAAGAAATATAATGTTGGCCAAACAGTAATTGTTGATATAGATCATAGTTTAAGTATTAAATATATTGAGGCAGCGAGTAAACATGCTCTTTCTATTATTAGTAGAAATGCTGATACAACCACTTTTCAAAACATAAAAAAAAATGATTTTCAGAGGATAGATTTAGAAGAATCCCGAGTTTTACTTGATAGGTCTAAACAAAATCAAAGTAATATTATTAATTATAATGCTATAAGGAGGATGAGAATTTCTCAAGGTCTAAATAGAGTAAATATAAACAAGCTACCTGATCAATATAATGAAAATGAATTAGGCCCTTATGAGATATCCCTACCTCATGCGAGTGTAGACGGGTTACAGTTGCAAGAACACAAACTCCCAACCCTTAAATATGAATCCATCTTGGATGTAGATACGAAAAATATTGTTGGTGTCCATGCGTGTTGCTACAATAAGCTTTTTCCCGTTGATCGAAATAGAGATCATCCGAAAGCTCAACTTGATCTAAAAAATCATAAATTTATATTGGTTAGGAAAGTTATAGAAAAACTCAATAGTTGGCATCGACTAGGATATGCTCCGTTGTATATAACCTTAGACTTATCTTTTATAAATCCAGATATTCTAGACATTGATTTTTTCAAGACTATTAGATCTTATCAAAATGTAAATAACCTAAGACTAAAATATTTTGATGTTCAACTTCTTTCTAACTTTGACATGCAACGAAAATATCATGGTGTAGATACATCTATATATGATGTTGCTTTCAATCTAGAATTAGAAATATTACGTTTTAATGAAGATAATTTTCTTGAAATTTTGGAAAATAGGTGCATAAAAATTATTTCTTTAAATGTAAAAAGATTTAATTGTTTTACGAATAATAGTGATAATAAAATAACTAATAATTTGAAGAATATTATTCAGCTGACCAGACTCTATAATATTGATTTCTTGTGTACGGGTATAGAGCATCTTCAAGAACTAAAATTACTTCAATCGTTAGGCTGTAATTTGTTTCGAGGGACTTTAATCGATCCGCCGTTGAGTGAATCAGAGATGTCTGATGTTCTTGCTGCTAACTGGTTTGCTCGTCGACGAGATCTGAAGAAACAATCATGAGTCAATGTATTTTTGATCACAAAATTGAGAGAGATAAACGTATATATGAGTAGTAACTCAGGTATTGTCTCAAGTCACATTGAAGTAACAAAAAGTATTCAAGATGAGGAAAAGTATGTTAATGTTCTTCCTATACTAGACACTCTTAAAAGACGATCTCCAATTATTATATCCTGTGCTGCTCTTGTTTCATTTTCAGCACTTCTATTTAATTTTACAAAACCATCAATTTATGAAGGAAAGTTTGAAATCTTGGTGAAGTCTAGTAGCCCAGAAAGTAGTATTGCTTCTGCATTGTCTAGTGACTCTAATCAAGCGGTTCCACAGGAAACGCTTGATACGTCTAAAGACTCAAGTATAGACGAGTCAACTCTACTTCAGCTCTTACAAAGTCCATTATTTTTTGAGCCCATATACGAAAATGTTAAGCCTGATTTTCCAAGCATTAAGCTAAATCAAATAGTAAGTAATATGGTGGTGAGTCAAAAGAGTGTGGGGAGGACCGCTACAGATGTTTTCGAAATAAAATATCAATCATCAGATCCTGAGCTCGTCAGTAAGGTTCTCTCAGAAACAGCGCAAGCATACCTCAATTATAGTTATGACCAACGTCGTGAGTATTATACTAGCTCCATTGAGTTTCTAGATTCTCAGATGCCAAAGGTCGAGTTGAAAGTTCAAAATCTTGAAAGAGATTTGCAAATTTTTCGGGAAAAAAATATTATTTTTGACCCTGATGAATCTGTGAAATCAATAACAACCCGTCTGAATCAAATCGAGCAAAGCATAAATGAAAATACAATTAATTTACTTGAGTCTCAGAAACTCCTTGAGTCTTTGCTTGTGCGTACTGATAACAATTCTTTTACAGCAGAAGCGGGATCTGTTTTAAGCGATTCTCCTGAGTATCAAAAGGTGATAAACGAATTGCTAGAATTAGAAATTCAGTATAAAACGCTGAGTCAGCAACTCACTGATGATCACCCAAAACTCATCGAGGTTAGAAGAAATATCTCAGAACTCAATGATATTTTAAACCGAGTCGCTCAATCGAATCTAGGTTCTAAGCTTAATTCTCAAGTTGATATCAGTAATAATGATGTTCCATACCAAAACAGCTTAAGGAAGGGACTAAGCCAAAAAATAGTAGAGACTGAGCTTGAGGTTAAAGCTCTTAGAACTCGTCAAGAAGGTCTTTTAGATGAACAAAGACGCTTACGAACATTATTTTCTCAGCTCCCTCAGTTAACCCGTCAATATCAGACTGTACAAAGACAGTTGGATTTGTCTAACGAACAACTCAATCGATTTCTCAAGATCCGTGAGAATTTAATGCTTAGTTTATCTCGCGAAGAGATTCCTTGGAAGATTGTTGCGCCTGTTGCTGTATACGAAGCAAGCTCTTCAAGTTTAATTCAAAGACTTATTCTTGGATCTCTTCTTGGAGTTATTTTTGGCATCGGTTTGTCTCTAATAGTAGATCGATTTTATGGAGTTGTATTTAATCTCAACACATTAACTTCACTCAGTAAGTGGCCTATATTAGCGAGTGTCCCTTATGTTGAAGAATTATCTTATAGTTTGCTTCGCTTTTTCGACACAGCAAAAAATTCTCCAATGGAAAGCCTTAGCTATAATTACTTGCGTGCCTTGAATGAAATATTTAGGTCATGTTACTCTCAAATACGATTAGCCAAGCCTGATGAACACATTCAGTCAATTGTAGTAACATCATTAATTGCTGAAGAAGGTAAAACGACGGTATCTTTACATTTGGCAGAAGCAGCAGCAGCCATGGGCTGTCGTGTCTTACTTGTTGATGCTGATTTAAGAAAAGAGCCTACCTCACTTTCTGACAAGAGTGTTCCTGAATTTTGTCCTCCTGGTTTGAGTGAACTTGTAAGCGAACAAGCTACTTTATCAGATTTGATTTCAGAGTATGATGACTACCCTAACTTATACTTTCTCTCCTCTGGGCTAATTCCTACTGATCCAGCAGGTTTGCTAGGCTCGAATAGAATGTCAACAATAATGAATGAGATTAAAAATTCGTTTGATCTCATAATTTACGATTCTTCACCTCTCCTTTTTGCCGATCCACTCTTGCTCTCCTCAAATTGTGATGGAATTTTACTCGTAACTCGTCTCGGATATACTCCTTTATCTGACTTCAAATACCTTGATAAAAGACTAGCCTCTCTTTCACGAAAAGTACTAGGTGTGGTTGCAAACGATGTGAAGAATTCATCTCAACAAGTTTATAGCTTATATGCAGAAGGGCATCAGTCAACAAAGACTGGTAATTGGGAAAGAATAGGATCTAATTTTCAAGTAAGATAAAAAACCTGACTTTTTCCTTTAATTAGTCTAGTTGACCTTTTTAAAACCTAGGTCTTTAACCTTGCTAATTTGTGCCTGATCCACTGAATTTTATGATTTACTTTGGCTCTATCGGGATTGCTGAGAGGTGTTTTACTCGAAATGCTTAAACCCCTGGTATGGAAAAGCTTTCAGCCTTAGAAGTGCGAATCATCTTAAACTTGAATTCCTGAAAGTCTTTGCAGCCTATTGACACGATCTACCTCTCTGAGAACACCTATTAACCTTCACTTTTTACATCTCTTGTGTGATTCTCAAGTATCTCCGATTTTAAGCACCTATACTTTACTGGCGATATTTTTTGTAAACTAATATGTCAAGCTAGACTACACCTACGGAATGCAAGAGAAAAACTGCAGTAAAGTCATGACATTTTCATGTTTGTTATGTCGATAGAACCGTGCTAAATATTTAGAGAAGATAATTTATGTGTGTTTTAAGTTTAGAAGTTCTACGAACAGTTATTGATGACTAGCTATCATGTTCTCTGGTAGTAACAAATGAACAGTGACTCGGTGGATTACGGTCAAGTTGGATTTGTCGATATCTCCTCTGAAATAGCTATATTTGAAGCTCAGCGGGGATTTTCACTTATCGCCAACTCTTCTTTTTATCACGAAAACCTATTGCCCAGCTACAATCTTCTAGTTGTTGATTCTTCAATTGATGATTACCAGCATTTTCTTCGTGAGCCTAAAGCGGATACTACAGAAGTATTGGTCCTGGACGCAAGTCTTGATGGCTTAAGACAGATATCGAACCTCTTGGAAAACAGGGATTATTTGGTTTCAAGCATTACCATACTTTCGCATGGTGATAATAGCTTGCTCCAGTTAGGGGCATCTGTCTTAGATAGTAAAAGCTTGGAATTATATCGAGATGAAATTTCTGGATGGTCTCGTTACTTAGGCAGTGACGCTGATATTTTAATTTATGCATGTGATCTTGCACAAGATGCCCTAGGTAAAAAATTTGTTGATCGGTTTGCAGAGTTGACTGGGGCTGATATAGCTGCTTCGACTGACTTGACCGGTTCGACTACATTAGGAGGGGATTGGGAACTTGAGTATCTGAGTGGAGATGTCCACATTGAGACCTTATCATGGACCTCTTCTACGTTATTAGAAGAATATGATGGACTTCTTGCATCCTTAATTGTAGCCAACCAAACATCCAATAGCATTTCATTACAAGCCCCCAATGGTAGTGGCGGCTTTACTTCTCCGACGACTCTGGCTGTATCTGGCACAGGGCCATCGACGGTCACCTTGGGGGACATCAACGGTGATGGACTGGAGGATATTCTCACCACCAACGTAGGGTCTAGCAACATTTCCCTGTTTACCAATAATGGTGTTGGCGGGTTTAATACACCCCAAACCTTTGCCGTCGGTGCTGCTCCCACACAGTTGGCGGTGGCTGATGTCAATAGAGATGGTCGATTAGATGTCTTAGCCCTCAAAAACGCGACAAATAACTTCTCCGTCCTGCTTAACAATGGCACTGGTGGGTTTGCCGCTGCTCAAAACTTTGCAACTGGAACTGGCCCGGTGGGCATTGGTGTCGCTGATGTGAACGGAGATGGAAACATTGATGTTTTTACCGCCAACCTCAATACCACCAATGTGACCGTTAACCTTGGGAATGGTGCGGGTAGTTTCGGCGCAGCCACTGCCACTTCTACCGTTGGAAGTCTTCCGGTCGATATGACCACAGGGGATCTCAATGGCGACGGTCGCATGGACTTTGTGGTTGCCAACCGGAGCAGTCGTAATGTTTCTGTGGGTCTAGGAAACGGCACAGGCGGCTTCACCGTTACGAACTATGGGGCAGGGGCTCGTCCAAATGTAGTGATCTTGGGCGATGTCAATAATGATGGAGCGCTAGATATTGCGACCGCTAACACAAGCAGCACTCAAGGCTCCATCTTGCTGAACAACGGGAATGGAGGATTTGGTGGGCCGACCCCCATTGAGATTGGCTCCACGGCTACTGATATCGCTTTTGGGGATGTCAATGATGATGGCAACCTGGATTTACTGGCAAGCGCCACCGCTGTTAACCAGATTGCTGTTCTTCTGGGTAATGGCAGTGGAGGCTTTGCGGCTCAGCCACCTTTGACAACCGCAGTTGCTCCTGCAGGTCTGGCGTTTGCCAGCATTGTTCCTGATACTACGGCTCCAGTACTACAGGGTGCTGTGGTGAATGGTTCCACTCTGACCCTAACTTATAATGAATCCTTAGATGGAGGGTCTGACCCAGCCGGTGGGGCATATGCAGTGACGGTGAATGGGATAGCCCGAGCGGTCGATAGTGTGGATGCCAATGGTACAACGGTGACCCTGACGCTAGCCAGTGCGGTGGCAGCAGGTGAGACCGTGGCGTTAAGCTATACTCCTCCTGCGACGAACCCGGTTCAAGATGTGGCTGGAAACGATGCGATCGCCCTCACAAACCGAACGGTGACCAATACGACGGCTCCTCCTGCGGATACAACGCCTCCAGTGTTCCAAAGTGCGGTGGTGAATGGCAGCGTTGTGACATTAACGTACAACGAAGCATTAGATGGAGCGTCTGACCCAGCCGCTGGGGCATATGCAGTGACGGTGAATGGGATAGCCCGAGCGGTCGACAGTGTGGATGCCAATGGTACAACGGTGACCCTGACGCTAGCCAATGCGGTGGCAGCAGGTGAGACAGTGGTGTTGAGCTATACCCCGCCTGCAACAAATCCGGTTCAAGATGTAGCGGGGAATGACGCGATCGCCCTCACGACCCAATCGGTGACCAATACCACGGTTCCTCCTGCAGATACAACGCCTCCAGTGTTCCAAAGCGCGGTGGTGAATGGCAGCGTTGTGACATTAACGTATAACGAAGTATTAGATGGAGCGTCTGACCCAGCCGGTGGGGCATATGCCGTGATAGTGAATGGGGTTGCCCGAGTAGTCAATAGTGTGGATGCCAATGGCATAACGGTAACTCTGACCCTAGCCAGTGCGGTGGCAGCAGGTGAGACAGTAGCGTTGAGCTATACCCCGCCTGCGACGAACCCGGTTCAAGATGTGGCTGGGAACGATGCGATCGCCCTCACGGCTCAAACCGTTACCAACATCACCCTACCCCCCGCAGATACAACCGCCCCCATATTGCAAACGGCGATTGTCAATGGCACCAGTCTTGTCTTGACCTACAACGAAGTCCTGGATGGCGCATCGGATCCTGCTACGGGAGCCTACAGTGTGGTGGTTAATGGGACACAGCGGACGGTCAATGGCGTAGATGCCAACGGCACTACCGTTATCCTTACCCTCGCCAGTGCAGTGGCAGCAGGGGATACGGTCGCCGTGAGTTACACCGTTCCCGGCACGAACCCGGTTCAAGACTTAGCGGGAAATGACGCGATCGCCCTCACGGCTCAGACCGTGACCAACACCACCCTCCCCACCCCTTCCGGTGGAGGCTCACCGACCCTAATCGTGGCTAATCAGGGGGCAAACAGTGTCTCCCTGTATGCAACCAATAGCTCGGGTGGATTTTACACACCGACAACCCTAGCCGTGGGAGGAGTTGGCCCCACCACCGTAACCCTAGGCGACATCAACGGTGATGGGTTAGAGGATATGCTCACCACCAACAGCAGTTCCAATAACATTTCCCTGTTGATCAATAATGGTGCCGGTGGATTTAACACCCCCCAAACCTTTGCCCTCAGCGCAGCCCCTACCCAGTTAGATGTAGCAGATGTCAATCGAGATAGTCGCTTAGATGTCCTCGCCCTCCACAACGCAACCAATAGTTTCTCTGTCCTGCTCAACAATGGCACAGGTGGGTTTGCCGCTGCTCAGACCTTCGCCACCGGAACGGGCCCAGTTGGCATCGGTGCCGCTGATCTGAATGGCGATGGAAACATTGATGTGTTTACTGCCAACCTGAATACCGCCAATGTCAGCGTTAACCTTGGCAACGGTGTAGGTGGTTTCAGCGTCCCCACTGCCACTGCTACGGTGGGGAGTCTCTCCGTCGATATGGTCACTGGGGATCTCAATAGTGACGGTCGTATGGACTTTGTGGTTGCCAACCGCAGCAGCCGTAACGTCTCCGTTGGTTTAGGGAATGGTACTGGGGGCTTCACCGTTACCAATTATGGTGCGGCGGCTCGGCCCAACATCGTAACCTTAGGCGATATTAACAACGATGGATCACTAGACATCGTAACCGTTAACGCAGGTAGCACCCAAAGCTCTATCCTCTTAAATAGCGGCAATGGTGGATTTGGTGGGGCAACTCCCGTCCAGCTTAGCATCACCGCCACGGATATCTTGCTAGGGGACATCAATGATGACGGTAATTTAGATTTGCTTGCCAGTAACACCAGTGCCAATCAAGTCGCCGCGTTCCTGGGGAATGGCAACGGAGGCTTTACCCCTCAAACCCCTCTGGCAACCGCAGCCGCTCCAGCAGGTTTAGCCTTTGCCAGCATTATTCCTGATACGACTGCTCCTATTCTCCAGGGTGCAGTGGTGAATGGGTCTACCTTGACCCTGACCTATAATGAAGCCTTAGATGGAGCGTCCGACCCCGCTGGTGGTGCCTACACCGTAACCGTGAATGGCGCTCAACGCACGGTAACTAGCGCAAATGCTAATGGCACAACCGTTACCCTTACCCTAGCTAGTCCGGTGGTAGGCGGTGAGACCGTTGCTATTAGCTATGTGGTACCGGGCACTAATCCGATTCAAGATGCGGTGGGTAATGATGCGATCGCCTTCACGGGTCAAGCCGTCACCAATACCAGTCCGGCCCCGGATACCACCCCCCCTGTGTTACAGACCGCTACGGTGAATGGCTCTACCCTAACCCTAACCTATAACGAAGCTTTAGATGGGGCATCCGACCCCGCTGGTAGTGCCTATACCGTGACCGTCAATGGGGTTCAGCGCACCGTCAATAGTGTGGACGCTAACGGTACAGCAGTAACCCTAAATCTAGCTAGCCCCGTGGTGAATGGTGAGACGGTTGTAATTAGCTACGCGGTACCAGGGACTAATCCAATCCAGGACGTAGCGGGCAATGACGCGATCGCTCTTACCAACCAAACCGTCACTAACACCACTACCCCCAGCAACCCAGGTGGTGGTTCGGGTTCTGGTTTAAATAGCTTAGTCGTTGCCAACCGCTTTGATAGCTCCATCTCCATATTTGAAAGTGATGGTGCAGGCGGATTTAGCACTCAAACCACCTTCTCTACAGGTGGAAACCAACCCTTTGCCGTAGCAATGGCTGACATTAATGGCGATGGTCTCAATGATGTAGTCGTTGCTAACCGAGGCTCCGGTGACATTGCTCTTCTGATTAACGATGGCACAGGCGGTTTCCTGGCTCCCCAACTCTTTGCCGTTGGCAACCAGCCTACCCATATCGTTCTCAAAGATATTAACGGCGATGGTATCCCTGATGCGATTGTTGCGAACAACAGTTCTGACACGGTTTCCATCCTCCTCGGTAATACCAGCGGTAGCTTTAACCCCCAAACCACCCTTGCAACAGGCGACGGGCCTTGGGAAGTGGTCATCGCTGACCTCAATGGGGATAGCAACCTTGATTTGATCACCGTACACTTTGTAGGCGAAACGGTAACGGTTAACTTGGGTGACGGCCAAGGAAACTTTGCAGCTACTTCCGGAACTTACGCTGTAGGGAGTCGCCCAGAAGGGTTAGTGCTAGAGGATGTTAATAATGACAATATTCTGGACTTCGTAGTTAGTAACGCTAGCTCTCGTAATGTTTCCGTGGCCCTTGGGAATGGTAGCGGTGGATTTGGTGCCGTGATTGAGTATCCAACAGGCAGCAATACCTCTAGTCCTCTTGCTCTAGGGGATGTCAACAATGATGGCTTTGCCGACATCGTAGTGGGCAACAGCGGTAGCGATAACGTCTCCATCATGCTCAACAACGGCAATGGCACATTCGGTGCAGCCACCTTCTTCGCCCTAGGCGACAGTCCCTTTGATATTGTGTTGCAAGACATCAACGGAGATGGCAACCTTGACATCCTGTCCGCCGATGCTAACTCCAACACAGTGACAGTGCTTGCTGGAACGGGCACCGGAAGTTTCAGCCCATTCACGATCTTAGCTGCAGGCACCGCCCCCGTTGATATGGTCTTCGGTTCTCTCAGCAGTGGTACAGGTGAAACTGGTGAAGGCACTCCAACCCTTGTAAATGCGATCGTCAGCGGTACAACCACCAACAGCACTGTCAAGTTGATTTACAGTGAGCGCTTGAATGGAGAGGCTGATCCCAGTGCCAGTGACTACACCGTACTGGTCAATGGCGTAGCCCGTACCATCTCTTCTGTCGATATCCTCCCCGGAACCGATGCCAAAGGCACAAACGTCATCTTAAGAATGGCCAATCCTATTCTGCTGGGTGACGTTGTTACGGTCAGCTATACACCCGGCGCAACCGCTGTGCAAGATTTAGAAGGTAATGCCGCCGCAGGGTTCACAAATCAGTCTGTCGTTAACTTGCGTGATTTTACGTTGACCTACGACTTCATGACCGTTGCGGATGTATTTGACTTTACTGAGTTTGGTTACACCTACGACTACGGCTACCTCAATGACTTTAGTGTTCTTCCTAGCACAGCCGCGAACCAAGATGGGCTAGATGTTCGTAAGAATGCTGCCGATATGACTCCAGAGGAAATCGATGCCTACATCAATGCCATACTGACCCTGAAAGACACCACGATTCTGACGAACAATGGAATTGAAATTAGTCTCTACGATCAGTTTGTTGCGGTTCACTTAGCCAGCGGAGATGCGATCGGGCGGATGGCTCCCGACGGTACCACGATGGTTAACCCCGCCCACAACGGTCCTGCCTTTATGGCCTGGCACCGTCTACTACTGGCGGAGTATGAAAATGCCCTGCAAGCAGTTAACCCTAGTGTCTCCCTCCCGTTCTGGGATTGGACAGATCTTAATTCAACCCTCAACATTGTCCTGGAAGATAACTTTATGGGGTCAGATCCCACTATCAACGGTGACATCCAAACGGGCTACTTTGCCCTAGCCAATGGTTGGGCTATGCGAAATGACTTGAGTGATGGTCGTTGGCTAGGTGTGGATGCTACTCCAGAGGGGATTGGTCGAGGCAGTCGTGTCAACAATCCGGGCACTTGGCGCCCAGGCATAGAAAATATGCTCCAAATGGATGCCTTTAACCTTTTTGCCAACAACGTCGAGCGCGGTACCGGTGCCCATAACAATGCCCATGGTTATATCGGTGGCATCATGGCTAACGTATCAGCTTCTCCCAACGATCCGATCTTCTGGATGTTGCACTCTAATGTAGACAGACTCTGGGCTGAGTGGCAGGTTGATGACCATTGGGGTACTAGTTTCTACGCAGCTAGTGGGCAAAATTACGGTCATAATTTGAATGATCCACTTTTCCTGTGGGATAACGGTGCGGTTCCTATTGCTGAAGATCTCCGAGACCTACTGGTACGATCGCCGGGAAGCACGACATGGGTAACGAATGGTAGTGGGACTATTGCGGGTGACTTGACCAATGATGGAACAGTAGCGCCTGGTAATTCTCCGGGTTTGCTCAACATTCAGGGAGACTATACTCAAACCGCTAATGGTGAACTGACCATTGAATTAGCAGGACGGAATCCAGAAACCCAATACGACGTTCTCAAAGTGGATGGCACTGCGAAGTTAGACGGCACCCTCAACTTTTACTTTCTGGGTGATTTTGCTCCAAAGTACGGTGTGTTTACCTTCTTAAAAGCAGATGCAATCGAAGGATCCTTCAGCGACATCAACATTTTTGGTCTTGATGAGGCCATTAACTACAAAGTCTTCAAGTCCCGTGATGGCAAGTCTTTCAAAATTAAAATGATGGGTCTCTGCGAAGAGGGTCTGGTAGATTACGGCATTGCTCAAACAGCCCAAGCCCTTTACAACGATACGGATCTGAGTTTGTATAACCCTCGTTTTGGTCGCGGTCTGGATATGTACATCTATGGCTACAGTGACATGCATGGCTGGGATCTAAATGGTGAGGCAGCCTTGTTTGATCATTCCAGTCACGGTGGTGAGACAAATTGGTATCTACCCTATGATGTGGATATTAATGAATGGGCGACGCTTCTCTCTAACGGTGCAACGATTCCTCAAGAATATATGACCCCCATGGATCATTCAGACCACGATCATTCAGACCACGATCATTCTGATCATCAGCATGATGACACCTGTTTCTGTGATACAGACGAGGATCATTCAGAGCACGATCATTCAGACCACGACATGGGGGATATGACTGGAGGCATGGATGATCATTCAGAGCACGATCATGATCATCAGCA
>NZ_JTHE03000106.1:0-62464 GCF_000817775.3 Lyngbya confervoides BDU141951 | reverse complement strand
GATGATCATTCAGAGCACGATCATGATCATCAGCACGATGAGACCTGTCTCTGCGATACGGACGAGGATCATTCAGAACACGATCATTCAGACCACGACATGGGAGATATGACCGGAGGCATGGGTGATCATTCAGAGCATGATCATTCAGACCACGACATGGGGGATATGACTGGAGGCATGGATGATCATTTAGACCACGCAGTAAGTGCAGATGATCGTGAACATTACATGACCAAAAGTCTGACTAATAAGTTGTATGGTGATTTAATTTCTCCTTTGTGTAGCGATGTGGGAGATAAGCCGATGAAAGTTTAGGAATGTAACTATTTACCACATATCTTCTTGTGTCTACAGACTTAGAACCTTAGCACATATGACCCTGAATAAATTAAAACCGTCCAATTATATGGCTTATACAACAAGCTGGATGTAGACTTTATAGATCAGGTTGAAAGAATATTTTTGCTAGTTGAGTACATTTTTAGAAAGAAATTCATGATTTCCTGTAGATCAATTCGTGTTTTTAAGTGGGTAGGCAGAATTGTTAGGACTTGAGATTGTGTCAGAATAAGTGCTAAGTATGTGAGCCTTGGATTTCTCAGCCAAGCTGCACAAACATAAGCCTAAAATCTTTGAACTGTGAGATTTCGATTTATCTTGTCTGATTTATACATTTCCTGCCTGCTTGCGTAGGGTTTATGGAGCGATTTGCTCTTGTATTGACGTGTTTTTCTAATAGAGATTTTCAATGCCAAACTGTTCTAGAGATTGAATAATTTTCATGAAAGATTTTATATTTTTAAATTCCAAAACTGTCAGAGTAGTTTATTTGATCGGCAAGATATTGTTTGGATCTCTAAAACAGTGATGAAAGCGGGGGAGTGTTTATATCATTCAGGCTAAGGAGTGTAACATGGTTTTATTAGGCAGCCGTAATGCTGATATCGGTGAGAAAGAAAGATTTATTGTTGGTTTACGCAACCTGTTAGCACAGCGATCGCACCAGGATGTTGCCAGTATTTCGGATGCTCAAATCATTGCTACAGTCTTACTTGAGGAATCATCCGTTGAAGACTGTATAGTACTGCATCGACGAGATCAGGCAGCCCATCAAACGTTTGTTGGGTATGTTGTCGTCTCTGAGCCGTTTTCTCCAGAACGTCTGACTGCCCATCTGGAGAACCTCCTGCCGCCAGCGTTTATTCCCCAGCACTATGTTGCCCTGTCTAGTATTCCCCTCACAGTAGATGGGCAGGTTGATGAAGAATCGCTCGTTATCGCCGAAGTGATTGACTCCGACCTGATACAGCGATGGGAAACTACTCTCCAATCTCTAGACAATGTGGATCAGGTGGCCGTTGTCCCACAACCCACGATGGCCCGACCCTCTGTGATGCACCTCTCCGATCTGTTGCCAAACTGGAAAACATCTCTCACTATCGAACCCGATCTATTTCCTGGAGCGAAGCCAATAGCAGAGGCATCGGACGTTCCTGACGCAGAGGAAGTTGCTTCCCAGATTCCCGCTCTAGCCTACGGGGGCGACTTGCCGGCAGATGCTCATGATTTGCAGACCTTACCAGAATTGTTAATCCGGGCGGCCCGTGAAGTTGCGGGGGAACGCATTATCTACCTCGCCCCCGATGGTACTGAAAGTCAACAGTCCTACGCAGATTTGCTGGCAGAGGCAGAGCGGATTTTGGCCGGATTACGTAGCCTAGGGTTAACCCCCCAGGATAAAGTCATCTTTCAATTGGAACTCACTCAGGACATCATTCCTGCCTTCTGGGGCTGCGTATTGGGAGGCTTCATCCCCGTAATCATGAGTCTGCCCCCCAACTACCACGACGCCAACAGTGGTGTAGAGAAGCTTTGTAATGTCTGGAAGCTGCTGGACAATCCGCTAATTCTCACGGGAGCCAGTAACCTAGCACCCGCCCAGCAGCTTTCCCAGTGGCTTCCGGCAGACGCGTTAACCATTCGCGGCATTGACTGCCTCAGGGCTCACGAACCGAATCCAGAGTATCATTCCTGTCAGCCCCATGACCTAGCATTCTTCAACCTCACCTCCGGCAGCACCGGAATGCCCAAGTGTATCGGTTTGACCCACTGGAACCTGATTTCCCGAGCCATCGGCACCAATGTGCTGTGTCACCACACCGCCGATGATGTCATCCTCAACTGGCTACCTTTTGACCACATTGGCAGTATTTCGGACTGGCATGTACGTTGTTTGTATCTTGGCTGCACCCTGGTGTATACCGTTAAGGAGTACGTCCTGGGATCGCCCCTGAACTGGCTCGATCTGATTGATCGCTATCGGATTACCCATAGCTGGGCACCTAACTTTGCCTATGCCCTGGTCAACGATGCCCTCAAGGAGGATGCTGAGCACTCTTGGGATTTATCCTGTGTCAAGTCCCTGCTCACTGCCGGAGAGGCAGTGTCCTCCACTGCCGTGGAAGATTTCATCGACAATCTGTCCGGGTATGGTTTTAAGAACACCGCCATCCGCCCCGCCTTTGGCATGGCAGAAATGGGGTCTGGTATTACCTACTATCAGCCTACTGAAGCCGAAGCTATTACTCGCCATATCGTCGACAAACTCTCCCTTCAGGGCAAAATCAAGCGTGTCAGCCCCGAACATCCCAACTGTTCCGTTTTTACAGATTTGGGGCCAGTGATCCCAGGGGTTTCAATTCGGATTGTGGATAGCCAGGATCAGGTGTTGATGGAAGATACTATTGGTCGCCTGCAAGTCAAAGGCGATGCTGTGTCTCCTGGTTACTATAAAAATCCGGCTGTGAACCAAGAGGTTTTCTTAGAGGAGGGTTGGTTTGATACGGGTGATCTAGGCTTCCTGTCTAACGGACATCTGGTGATTTCGGGAAGGGCCAAGGAAACTATCATCATCAATGGAGCCAACTACTATAACCACGAAATTGAGGCGGTGGTTGAAGAATTGGATGATATTGACGTGTCATACACGGCAGCTTGTGCGGTGCGGGATGGCGTCGGGTCTACGGAAGATCTGGCGATTTTCTTCCATGTCACGACCACTAATGATACTGACCTGACAGAGGTGATTCGGACAGTGAGGCAAACGGTGGTGGCAAAAGTAGGAATTAATCCGACCTATCTGATTCCTGTTGAGAGAAGTGTCATTCCCAAAACTGCTATCGGCAAGATTCAGCGATCGCAACTCAGCAAACAGTTCGAGGCTGGGGAATTCGACCCCATCCTTAAACAAGTGGATCTGCTGCTGGCTAACGCTAATACTCTACCCGACTGGTTTTATCAGAAAACCTGGCGGCAGAAGCAGATCACTACTCTGAAGCCTGAGATTGCACAAGGTCACACCCTGATTTTCCGGGATGCTGGCACCATTGGCACGCATCTGCAAGCAGTCCTGACGGATTCCGGACAAACCTGTGTGATTGCTGAAACTAGTTCAACATTTCTGATGTTGGACAATAATCACTACCAGATTGACCCTAGCCAATCGGGTCACTATCAACAACTCATCGCTGCTATAAATCAAACCGGGATGCCCGTCACCCAGGTCATCCACCTCTGGTCTCTGGAATCATCCGCAGATCCTCTTCAGGGGCACGCCGATGCCCTGGATTCCAGCTTGTACAGCCTGCTCTTCCTGGTGCAGGCTCTAGCGTCGGTTCAGGGGGAAGATACCCCCGTGTCAGTGCTGATGGCCAGCACCCAGACCCAATCTGTTCTCGACACAGATGCAGTCATTGCAGAACGGGCCACCGTCCTCGGATTTCTCAAATCGGCCACCCAAGAAATGTCCTGGTTAGACTGTCACCACCTAGATTTACCCACGGATGCAGACACCGATGCCGTGCGATGGATTCGGGCCGAACTGGTAGCTCGATTCACGGATATCGAAGTGGCCTATCGCATGGGAAGCCGCTGGGTGCCCCGCTTAGAGTCTGTGAACTGGTCAGAGCAGCCACAACAGCCCATTCCCTTTCAAAAGGGGGGAATGTATGTGCTCAGCGGTGGTTTAGGTGGTGTCGGTGTAGAAGTTGCCCGTTATCTGCTATCCACCTTTGAGGCTCGGTTACTGTTATTGGGCCGTACTCCGCTACCGGAACGATCAACCTGGAACGAAGTTCAAGATGCTGCTCTAGCGCAACGTATTGCTGCCTATCAAGAGCTAGAAGCCTTGGGGGGACAGATTCAATACGGTGCGGTTGACCTGGGCGATGTAGCCCAAGTCAAACAGATGGTGGCCAATGCCTGTGCGCAGTGGCAACAACCGTTGCATGGGGTGGTGCATTTAGCTGGGGTGGCTTCGGATCACTCGGTGCTGGAGGAAACCCGTGATAGCCTTGCGGCGGTGCTCTATCCCAAGGTGACGGGGGCGCGATCGCTCTACCAACTTGTCGCTAACCAACCCGGTGCTCTGTTTATCACTTTCTCGTCTGTGAATGGCTTCTTTGGCGGCAATCGGGGGGGTGCCTATGCCGCAGCCAACCGGTTTCTCGATGCCTTTGCCCATACTTTGCATCACCACAGTTCGGTAGATAGCTACTGCTTCTCCTGGAGTATGTGGGATGACGTGGGTATGAGCCAGGGCTACGAAATGAAGGAGTTTTCCCGCATCCAGGGCTTCTATACCATTCCCCCAGAACAGGGGTTGCAATCTTTTATTGGCAGTCTGCAAAACGGCCAGCGGCATCTCTGGATTGGTCTGGATGGCACTCGCCGCAATGTTCAGCAATATCTGGAAGCACCATCTGTGTCGATGCAATCTCTGACGGCTTATGTCACCTTGCGGGATCGAAAGCAGGGGTTAGAAGTGGAATCGGCGGAGATGGGAGTGTATGATTGCTTCGGTATCCTCAGTTCCTGCACCATCCATCACTTACCAGAGATGCCCCTCACTGACATTGGTGTGATCGATCGGCCGCAGTTGCTGACCCTGGGTTCCTCTACCAGTAACGATCTAGTGAATCCCCGCACCGAAGTCGAACAGAAGCTGGTGCAAATCTGGCAGGATGTGTTAGGCATTCCCCGAGTTGGTGTCTGCGACAGTTTCTTTGAACTGGGTGGCACTTCCATTCAAGCGGCCAAACTCTTCGCTCAAATTGATTATGTTCTAGGCACAAATCTACCTCTGTCCACTCTGTTCACGGCTCAAACCATTGAACAACTGGCATTTCTGATTCAGGACAATACAGAAATAAAGGAATGGTCTCCCTTAGTGGCCGTTCAGCCCAATGGCAACAACCCCCCAATCTTCTGTATTCATGGAGCTGGGGGCAATATTCTTATGTATCGAGAGTTGGTGCCTTACTTGGGCGAGGATCAACCTCTCTACGGGTTGCAGGCCGTTGGATTAAATGGAGGTGCTCCCATTACTCGGCTGGGAGAAATGGCCGGCATCTACGTTGAACACATCCTTAAGGCGCAACCTAAAGGCCCCTATTATCTGCTTGGATTATCGGTAGGCGGTATGATTGCTGTTGAAATTGCCCGAATATTGCAAGGAAAGGGTCATGAAGTCTCACTCCTAGCTATGATCGACTCCCTTGGTCCTGGTTATCCCAAGCTTTTGCCCGTAGTGCCCCGTTTCTTTTCTCTGCTGCCTTATGCCTTGTTGATGGGTGTCAAACGTCTGCCTGCTTTAATCCAGAAGAAACTGAACCGAGGGAAACCTGATATCAAACAAGCAACCACCTCTCTCCTGACAGATTCCCCTATATCCCAACGAAACAGCCACCTCCCGTCTGGACTGGCACCAGCTCTGACGACGGATGCTGACCAGCCCGAAGCGTCCTCGGCTCAATCCCAAAAATCAGTATCCAGTAGCCTGAACTGGCCGCTCAATCAAATCGAGGCTATCACCCTGAATCTCCTGAGATATACGCCGTGGGCGTTTGTGGTGCCCCGGTTCTACCTAGATAGTGGTCGCTCCCTGCCTCAACGCTATCAGCGAGTGCAGGAAGCCACTGTCAAAGCATTTCTGAATTATAACCCAGAACCGTATTCCGGTTCTGCTGTGCTGTTCCGGGCTAGCCAACAACCCCCCGGTTGTTACCCTGAACCTACCTTGGGCTGGAGCAAGGTTATTGAGGGTGAATTAAAAATTTTCGACGTGCCGGGGGTTCATGGCGAGTCCCTACTTTATCGGCCAAAGAGTTTACAGATACTAGGACCAAGGATTAGAGAAGTACTGGAGAATGTGCAACCCTAGTAGATTGTCAACCCTAGTAGATTGTCCACCCTCAGGGACGTACTATCTCACCTAGGAGATGCGTGAAAGTCTAACTGCTGATTACATTATGTTTTTAAATTTTCTAGAGCAGTTTAATCCATTCAAGGTTGGTTCTTAACGAGGAAAACCCATGTTTACCGCCGAACAAGTTCAAGCCCTAGAAACTGATCTCGAATCCATTGACGCTGCCCTGATTTATCTTCTGCAACAACGGATTGCTCTGATAGGGAATTCGCAATTTGCAAGGGGACACGCGCTGTCATTGCAGCAGCAACTTCAAACACGACAAGCCTGCTTGAAGCAGTACGACGTACCAGAACACCTCTGGGAGACCCTGGTCACTGGATGTACCGCCGCCGCTACGCTACAACAATCACAGAGTGCTACCCTAGGGACGGCACGACGGATTGCTGTTGTTGGTGGTCGTGGAGTCATGGGGCGATTCTTCTGCCAACGCTTTACTGCAGCCGGTCACATGGTTAAGGTTCTGGAACGGGATAACTGGTCATCGGCCGCTGAGTTGCTGGCCGATGTCGATCTGGTGTTACTTTGTGTCCCATTACATTTGACCGAGCCTTTAGCTTATCAAGTTGCCCAATATTTATCTCCGGGAACAGCTCTGGCTGATATTGCTAGTGTTAAAGCTCCAATTGTAAAAGCCATGTTAAAGGCTCATCAAGGGCCTGTAATGGGACTACATCCGATGTTTGGTCCTGGTGTTCAATCATTTATGGCTCAGAAAGTCGTTGTTTGTCCTGGTCGTCATGATGCAACATTTCAATGGTTGTTAGACCTCATTGAACAGGATGGTGGTCAATTAGTGATGGCATCTACTGAAGAGCATGACCAGATGATGGTTGTGGTGCAGGCAGTGCGCCATTTTTCCACCTTATGTCTGGGGGTCTTTCTAGCACGGGAAAATATCGATATTAATCGCAGTCTTGAGTTTGCTAGTCCCATCTATCGTATGGAAATCAATATGGTTAGTCGATTATTTGCCCAGGATACGGCTCTTTATGCTGATATCATCATGGCGTCTGATGATCGTTGTCAAGTGGTTCAACGACTCGTTGATACCTATCAGGAAATTGCTCAGCTCTTCCTCGGTAGGAAGCGAGAATCTCTGCTGAATGAGTTCCATGCGGCTCATCAAGTATTTTGTCTGGAATCGGAGCGGGCATTTAGTGAAAGCAATTATTTGATTAAGAATCTCAGTGATTTATTAATTGCCAGTCAGTTGGATACAAGGGCATCGTCTCAAGTTCCTATTCAAGTCAGCAATCGTCCTCATCATGAGCAAGCTGCCTGATAGTGTTTCACTAACTTCCTCTTAACTTATGCCTATATTTGAGAGTTAATATCTCCATGAGTTTCCAACAAAAAGTTGTTAAAGGTGTTCTTTGGACTTCAATTCAAAACTGGGGAAGTCAGGCTCTTTTTTTTGTTACTTTTCTCGTTTTGGCTCGGTTACTTGGACCCGAGACATTTGGCCTCGTATCTCTCTCAACTATCTTTATTCACCTGATCCAAGCGCTTTTAGGTCAGGGGTTCTCTGATGCTATTATCCAGCGGAAAGATTTAGATCGGGAACACCTGGATACAGCATTCTGGGCAAACTTTGGTATTGGTCTGTTCCTTTTTATACTGGGTGTGATCAGTGCCCCTGCTATTGCCCTGGCTTTTAAGCAACCGGACCTTATCCCTATTGTGCGCTGGATGTCATTGCTGGTTGTCTTCAACTCTGTGAACACAACCCAACAGGCAATTCTCCGCCGCGAGATGAACTTTAAAGCCCTAGCGGCTCGGCAACTGGCTGGACAACTGGCCGGTACCATTGTTGCTATTACCCTGGCGCTGATGAACTTTGGTGTGTGGAGTCTAGTCTGCCAACAGTTGGTAACTAGCATTGTGGGCACACTCTTGCTCTGGAAAATTACAAGATGGAGGCCAAAACTTAAGTTTTCGGTTAAGCATTTTCGAGATCTTTACCGTTTCGGCATTAATGTTGTTGGGATTAACATTTTGACTTTTCTAAATGTTAGGGGAGATGACCTGCTGATTGGATATTTTCTGGGGCCAGTGGCATTAGGTTACTACACCGTCGCCTATAAAATGCTCGTAACGCTTACTCAATTACTGACAGATACGATCCGACAAGTGGTGTTGCCGTCTTTCTCCCGGCTTCAAAATGATCTGGAAAAAATGCGTCGGGCATTTTATACAGCAACTGAGTTAGTTGGCTTTGTGACCCTACCTGCATTCCTTGGAATGGCCGTGTTGGCGCCAGAACTGGTGCTGGGTTTGTTCGGTGACCAATGGCAACCTAGCATTCCCGTAATGCAATGTCTGGCCTTTGTCGGGGTTGCCCGTGCCTTGGTCAACTTTACGGGGGCTGTAATTATGGCGATGGGAAAACCGTCATGGAGTTTGATGCTATCGTTATCTGACACGCTGGTGCGGATTATAGCCTTTGCGATCGCCGTGCAGTGGGGCATTGTGGCGGTGGCAATCGCCCTTGTTATTTCAACCTACCTGTTTGCTCCTATTCGATTGGTAGTGGTTAATCAATTAATACCACTTGATTTTCTCACCTATTGCAAACAATTTATCCCTCCGCTACTGGGTTCAGGTGTCATGGTTGTCAGTTTATTAACAGCAAAGCAATTTTTGAACTTGACACTGAATGCTCAATTTCTCCTGGGACTGTATATTCTAATTGGAGCGTTAGCTTATGGGCTGACAACTGCGATTGGAGCCCCTGACCTGACCCAGCGGTTGTTAAAGCTTGCCCGCATAGCTGGGCCTTTAGCATGAGGAAATAAAGCATAACCCTTGCCCACTGAACGTTTGCGGAATTGCCCTGAAATCTCCTAAGTATTTTCTATCTTCTAACTATAATTCTGTTCACTAGAGTGGATTTTATTGGCTTAAAGGTGTACAACCCCTACGCAGAGAGCAGCGCCCCCTGCAGTCCGAGTAAAAAGTGCTATATAACCAGGTTTCTATATTTATGATCGCCCATGATACTCAGCAAAAAATATTGCCTAACTTCTTAATCATTGGTGCTGCAAAGGCGGGGACAACTTCCCTCTATTACTATCTGAAGCAGCACCCCGACGTTTACATGAGTTCTTTGAAAGAACCACATTTTTTTAGTTTTGAAGGGGAAACTCTGAGGTTTGTTCGAGCAGGCAACTGCTCTGATCCAATTAATCAGACTGCTATTACCCGATTTGAGGACTACTGTCAATTGTTTCAGGGAGTCTCCAGTGAAAAGGCCATCGGGGAAGCCTCCCCAAGCTATTTACACACGCCTGAGGCTGCACAACGCATTAAATCCCGTCTTCCAGATGTGAAACTCATCGCCATCCTTCGGCATCCGGTAGAGCGGGCTTACTCTGCATTCACAGGACAATATCTCAATGGCATACAGCAGGGGATACCCCATTTAACAAACTTTGCGGAGGCAATTTATTCAGAAGAAAAATTCATGCGAGAAAACTGGACACCCATTTTCTTTTATAAGAAACTAGGCTTTTATTATGAGCAGCTTACCCACTATTACAGCCTGTTTTCTCCAAAGCAAATTCACGTCTGTCTGAATGAAGATCTGCAACGAGATGCCACGGGCACCTTGCAAGACATATTTAGATATTTAGAGATTGATGATACATTCGCACCAGATACATCAGTGCGAGCCGGAGTATCTGGTATACCAAAGAATCAATTCATTTATCGCATGGTTAAGCAAAAACCTTTGCAATCCGTTTTGAAACCTCTCTTGCCTAGAGGAATTGGTCAGAAACTTGAGAAGCATATGCTTAATAAACCTCAATTGAACCCCGAAATTCGTCAGGACTTGCTGGCTGTTTATCGTGAGGACACGCTAAAATTACAAAATTTGCTTCAGCGTGATTTGTCCGCCTGGTTGAAATAAGATTGTTGTTACATACGAAAGGAAAATAGGGTGAAGAAACCTGATTTTTTTATTGCCGGGGCACCAAAATGTGGAACAACTGCGCTGTATAGCTATCTAGAAAAGCATCCCGAGATTTATATTCCAGATACCTCCAGTACCATTGAGGCTACGTATGGTGGTAAGAAAGAACTACATTTTTTTGGACGGGACCTGGCTTTTTCTCGCCCGTCTCTGGAGGAGTATCTTGCCTATTATGCGAGTGCAACTCAAGAGAAACGGTTGGGTGAATCTTCTGTATTTTATCTGTATTCAAAGACTGCGGCCCAAGAGATTAAAGAGTTTTGCCCTACGGCCCGGATTATTATCATGCTCAGAAATCCAGTGGATATGATTTATTCCTGGTATTCCCAATTATTGTTCTGGGGTGACGAAGATGTATTCGATTTGGAGGTAGCCTTAGCGGTAGAAGCGGATCGTCAGCGCGGACAGAAGTTGCCGTCCCGACATGATCATCCGATTGAGTGTTTCTTTTATCGAGAAATTGCTCAATTTTATGATCAGGTAAAGCGCTATCTTGATATCTTCGGTTCTGAACAGGTGCAAATTATTATTTTTGATGATTTCAAGAAGGATACTGCGACAGTATATCGTGAAACCCTCAAGTTTTTGGACTGTGATGCCACCTTCATGCCGGAGTTTGAAGTTGTGAACTCAAATAAGACTATTCGAAACCGTTCACTGCAAACGCTCCTTAAGCGTCCCCCGAAATCGGCTCAAGTTGTCAAGCATCTGATTCCAGTCTCGCTGCGTCAATCCATTCGTCAATATTTACAAGGCTTCAATATTAAGACTGAGTCAAGGAAATCCATGAATCCTGAACTCAAGCAACAACTCCAGAAAGAGTTTGCAGGTGAAGTCAAAAGACTTAGTGGTCTGATTGGCAGAGATTTAACATTTTGGAGTCATGAATTGATTTTTGAGAACGACTGAATTATAAAACATAAATTTTGAGGATCAAGTATGTCCGAAAAAAATCGGTTGACGGGTATTGATTTATTGCGAGGGCTGGCAATCTATGCAGTCATTGTGTTGCATTCGGATGAACCCTTAACCCTGTCTCCCTACGGATGGAATAGTATTTTAGAGTTTTCTAAATTTGCAGTTCCCTTTTTCCTGGCAGCATCTTTCTATTTATCGTTTCTGAAATTTTATACTGCGCAAAAACCATTTCAGCTTAGGGTCAGAGCCATGCGATTATTGATTCCTTATGGCATCTGGAGTGGTGTTTATCTGGGGTATAAAGGGCTGAAATATTTATTGGATGGTGAAGCTGACAAAATTGCAACTATTGTTCAAGATCCAGTTGGAATAATTTTTTGCGGCGGGGCTGCTTTTCATCTCTACTTCTTGCCATTGCTTATGATGGGAACAGTTTTAGTTAAATTAATCTATCTCTTGCCCCGGCGAGACATCAGCATTTACTTATTAGTTGGGTTATTCATTGTTTCTTTAGCTGGATATCAGGCATTGCTGGCATCGGGTAATGAGTTTAATAATGCTCAAGGAGCCGCTTTTCTAACAATGCTCGATAACATATCTCCAGCACTCAGAAATAACATTCTGCTTAGACTCTTGTTGGTTGCTCTGGCCTGGACAATTCGCTGTTTACCTTACATTTTGCTTGCGATGGTCTGGACCCATCCCAAGGTTCAGAGTCGTCGGTTGGGGTTTCAGAAGTGGCAGGTTTCAGTAGCTTTTTTCATCTTTATTACCGTTAACCTAGGGGGCATTTACATTTTACCTGGATCTATGTATGAATTGGGGCGAGGATATACGGGATTGATGTTGGCACTAATGATTTCTCAAATTCTTCAGGGGAATGTCTGGATTCAAGATTTGGGTGTTTGTTCCTTTGGAATTTACCTCTCACATTTGTTTTTTGTAGAGAGCTTTTATATTGTAATTAATCGAGTCTATCCTGCATTTTTATCTAGTGCATCTAGTTTCACATTGTTGATTTGTTCTGGGCTAATTCTGTTGGTTTGTTGGTGGTTTACTAATTTAGTTAAACAGAAAAAACTGGCGGCACCATTTCTGTTGGGAACCTAGATTTAGGTAGAGAAATAATCTTTTTGGAAACAATACTATTAATCGCTGACCTAAGCATCTGACCACTGAATATTCATGACATATTTTAGGCATGTTGCCCTATGAACATTGTTCACCTCAGTACGTCTGACCTGGATGGCGGTGCGGCGCGGGCCGCGTACCGTCTTCATCAAGGATTAAATCGGCTGGGGGCTACCTCCCAAATGCTGGTGCGAGCTAAAGATAGCATTGATGATCAGGTAATCTCGGATGCCTCCTGGCAAACCCGCTTGGGGCCAGTGATGAACGGATTCCCCCTTAAACGTTATGCGAACCGCGATCGCGCTCTGTTTTCCCCGCAATGGTTCCCGGATGCCATCGCCCCTCGACTCAACGTCCTGAACCCGGACATTGTCCACCTCCACTGGATTTGTAACGGCTTTGTGCAGATTGAAACTCTGCCTCGTTTGCACAAGCCGATGGTCTGGACGCTGCATGATATGTGGGTGTTTACCGGAGGATGTCATTACAACAAAGACTGTTTTCAGTACAAGGAAAACTGTGGATATTGCCCCCAGTTAAACAGTCAGCGGGAGCAGGATTTATCTCGACGTATCTGGCAGCGAAAGGCAAAGGCATGGAAGGATTTGAATTTAACGCTGATTACCCCCAGCCACTGGTTTGCAGACTGTGTTCGTAGCAGTTCTCTGTTCCGGAATCGGCGGGTGGAAGTGATTCCCCATGGATTGGACCTGAGCCAATATCAGCCTGTCCCGAAGACCTCTGCCAGGGATATTCTAAAACTGCCCCAGGATAAGCAACTGGTGCTGTTTGGAGCCTCCTCCGGTACCATGAATGATCCCCGTAAAGGGTTTCAGTTTCTGGTTCCTGCCCTGAAAGATTTAGCGTCTACGGACTGGCACGGGAAACTTGAACTTGTGATTTTTGGCGCTAATCAGCCCAGTACTCCCTTAGATCTGGGGTTCCCCGTACATTACCTGGGACGGTTTCATGATGACATTACCCTGGCGATCGCCTACTCAGCTGTAGATGTGATGATCGTGCCATCTATGCAGGAATCCTTTGGACAGACGGCTTCGGAAGCTCTTGCCTGCGGGACGCCCGTGGTGGCGTTTAACGCCACAGGGGTCAAAGATATCGTCAGTCATCAACAGGATGGCTATTTGGCACAGCCCTTTGAATATCAGGACTTAGCCCAGGGCATTGTCTGGGTGCTAGAGGATGGCGATCGCGGAGTGTCTCCGAGCGAGAATCGCCACCATAAACTCAGCCATCATGCTCGCGAAAAGGCCATTCAGGAGTTTAGCCAGGATCTCCAGGCTAAACGTCACATTGCGTTATACGAAGATATACTTTCGTAGCAAATAGTATTGAGGGCAAAGCTAATTACTCTCCCGTCAAAGCAACGGAGTTATCCATCTTTGGGTTTTCTATGGATGAATACCGTATAAGACTTTCAATAAAACTCTACGTATGTTCCTTGTATCACCTTATCCATGCTCCAAAATGTTATTTACTGAAGAGTATAGTGAAATAGCTAAGAGCCATAGAATTAATCCATGGTGTTTCATTAAATTTCTGTATTGTTTTTATTCTTAAATCGCTCTATGAATTGTATTCAGAAACAGCACCTTTCTAATCATCATTTGATGCTGTTTGATCTTTCTATTTATGGACATCATCCCAGCTACATTCAATATTTGATTGAATGTTGGGAAGACTATGCGATACCAGGGAAACTCTCAATCGTAGTTTCTCCACAATTTTTGATGAAGCATTATGATGTTGTAGAATATGCCAATCGTCCTACAGTTCAGAATGTTGAATTTGTTGCGATTACATACTCTGAAGAAGCAGTCTTGGCGAATCGAAGTAACGGATTCAATCGCAACTGGAGGAATTTTCAGGAATGGAAACTCTTTCGCAAATATGCCAGAACCCTCAAGGTTGATCACGCTCTGGTAATGTATCTGGACACCTACGAACTCCCGATCGCCCTTGACGTTACTCTTCCCTGTGACATATCTGGTATTTATTTCCGACCCACGTTTCACTATCCTCAACTCTCCGGGAAGCAGTCTTCCCGACGGGAACAAATTCAACACATGTGGGAGCGTATGCTGCTTCATCGAGTTCTGCACAACCGCAAGTTTCGCAATCTGTTCAGCCTAGATCCCTTTGTCCTCAAATATATTGATAATGTTCCGGCGTGGGCATCAGTGCTTCACCTCTCTGATCCTGTGCGACTCGATCCGGCTCCTGCCGATCTGGAGGATCGACTCAGTCAACTCACGCAGCACCTTGGGATAGAAGCTGGCCGGACAATTTTCCTGATGTTTGGTGCCCTGACGGGGCGGAAAGGAATTTATCAGATATTGGATTCAATTCCGTTGTTGCCTAAAGACGTGAACCGGAAGATCTGTCTGCTTCTAGTCGGTGGAGCAGATGATGGTAATCGGGTACGGATTAATCATCAAGTAGACAGTCTATGTGAACGATATCCTATTCAAATTATCCGTCATTATGATTTTGTCCCCGACGCAGAAGTACCTCTATACTTTTATCTATCAGACATAGTGCTAGCCATCTATCAACGCCATGTTGGCATGAGCGGAATTTTAATCTGGGCCGCAACCACGGGGAAACCAGTGATCAGTTCTGACTATGGGTTAATGGGGGCAATTGTCCGACAATATCAATTAGGAACGACCTTGGATTCCTCAGAACCAAAGCAACTTGCTCAAGGGATGCAAACATTGATTGACAATCCATCGAGTGCAATTTGTCTCGGTATGGCAAAATCGTTTGCAAGCCAAAATTCCCACAGGGATTTCTCAAAGTTGATCTTCCAATGTCTAGGCAATTCGGCTTAGGTTTCAGTTTGATTATTTTTAGGTTTATTCATATAGTAGTCTGATATATCTATTGAGCGAAGCAAAGAATCATTTTCCAATAAGAATAATATGACTAACAAACTAAGAATTGCGTGGCTGTTGCAATCTACCTGGTTTTACTGGCAACCAGCTATTAGTAAACTGACACAAAAATTTCCTGAAACGAAGGTGCTGACTGCCCGTTGGCCAGGATATGCAAAGGGGTTCGAGGACTCGATTAGTGTTCAGGTGGTGGGGCAGCGGAAAATTGTCGAGTTTTCATCTAGTGCAACTGGGTATGGCTCCACATTGACCTATGTGACTCCCGCCGTCATGTTTCCCCTGTTTCGATTCTGGCCTCAGGTTATTTTTACGAATGCCTTTGGTATCTGGACGTTGATTGCCCTGGTTCTAAAGTTATTTGTAGGATGGAAGGTGATTATTGCCTATGAAGGAAGTTCCCCTGGCGTAGATTTTCGAAACTCTCAATTACGGCTGCTGATGCGACGCATCATGGGTATTCTGGCGGATGCCTGTATTTCCAACAGTCAGGCTGGAAAAGATTACCTGGTGAATGTCCTGAGATTGTCTGACGAAAAGGTTTTTGCCTACCCCTACGAGGTGCCCGCCGCAGAAAGTTTGTTAGGTGTATCAGAGGATGAATCCGAGGTTAATCTTTTGCTGAAGCGAGATGATCATCGCCCTGTTTTCCTGTTTGTGGGCCGTATTATGCCCCGAAAAGGGTTGCAACATCTCCTAGATGCAGCAGTGCGGTTGAAGGAAAAGGGCTATACCGATTACAACTTGTTGGTTGTAGGGGATGGTGAACAACGGGAAGAACTTCAGGAGTTTGCTCGCTTTAATCATCTAGATGATTGCGTTCGATGGGTGGGTCGAGTTGATTATGACCAGATTAGTGCCTATTTTCGTTATGCTGATGTGTTTGTTATGCCGACTCTGGAAGACACCTGGGGCGTAGTGGTTCTGGAGGCCATGCTATTTGGTAAGCCTGTGTTATGTTCAGCCGGGGCCGGAAGTTCTGAAGTAATCACTGATGGGAGCAATGGCTATGTTTTTGAACCGGGTAATCCAGAATACTTGGCTAATGTAATGAGCAAATTCATTGACAATCCAACTCTAGCTCAGATGATGGGAGAACATTCAAAACAGGTGATGGCTACTTATAGCCCAGAGAAGTCTGCACAGTTCCTGGCAGAAATTGTGGGATTTGTGTGCGATCGTCAATCCGTTACTGTCCAATATTCTGCCCAGGAGGAAAACTTGGTATTATGATATCACCGCTACCATCCATTGCAATCTTAACATGGGGCCTTGCTGGGGGGGCACTGGCAAATAACACTGCTGCTATGACAAAGGGATTTTGGGAAGCAGGGGTTCATAATATTTATCTTGTTTATATAGCTGAACCTCCAGGCCAATACGTAGAAATTCCTTCGGGTGTGAAACTAGTAAAGCTTGATTGTAAGCGAGCAAGATCATTGATTTTACCCCTGGCAAAATTTCTAAAAGAATACAGTCCAGATATATTGATAGCCATTTCAATGTTTATTAATATTCCTGCAACTTTAGGATGGCTTATCCCTGGGAAAAGTAAAACAAAATTGATTCTTAGCCAGCATTCAACAATGAGTTATAAGGCTTATGTGGAACAAAAAAACAGTCTTCAAGTTCGTTCTTATCCACTGCTTGCAAAATTGCTTTACCCAAGAGCTAGTGCTCTCCGAGCCAACAGTCAAGAAGTTTTAGATGATCTCCTTCGTGAAGTTCGCATTTCAATACCTGCGGATCGAGCTATTACTATTCCTAATCCTGTCAATATTGAAGCAGTAATGCGATTTAGTCAGGATGAGGCGACTCATCCTTGGCTTATTAATAAAACGCATCCTGTTATTTTAAGTGTTGCTCGACTGGCAAAGCAGAAAAATTTTCCGCTGTTGCTTGAAGCTTTTAAGCTCATACATCAACAATCTAGTGCGAGGTTGATTATTTTTGGAGAAGGATCTGAAAGAGAAACTTTAGAGAAGATAATAACGAAACTGGGTATAGAGGAAATCGTTAGTCTGCCAGGATTTACCTCTAATCCTTGGTGCAATATGGCGCAATCCGATGTTTTCGTTTTGCCATCGGAAGAAGAGCCCTTTGGCTTAGCTCTTGTAGAGGCTATGGCTTGTGGAGTTCCTGTGGTTGCAACAGATTCTATTGGAGGGGGGCCGAGGTACATTTTAGGAAATAGTGAGTATGGCAAGTTAGTACCAAACTATAATATTGAAGCTCTTGCAAACTCAATCAATCGGTTACTCTCTTCAAGAGAAGAGAGAATGCATTTTTCTCAAGTAGGCAAAACAAGGTGTCTTGAGTTTGATCCGAAATCTATTGCTATGCAGTGGCTTTCTTTCTTTAGGACGCTAAGTTGATTATCTTCTTAGTATTGATGGGACTAAGTAGGAACTTTCACTATGCTTCTCTTAGACGCTTGTAAGTTTATATTTGTTTTTCTATTTAGTTTTGACTAGTTACATTACTTTCTTGTGTTTTTTGGGATGATCTTTAATTTAGAGGCTTGTAATCCATGAAAGTTCTTCTATCTGCTTACGCTTGTGAAGCAGGTCGAGGCTCAGAACCAGGTGTCGGGTGGAATATTGCCTGGGAACTAGCAAAGGAGCATCAGGTCTGGGTATTGACTCGTCCAGACGATGGTCGCCCTGCCATTGAGTCATACTTAGCAGAAAACCCAAATTCTAACTTGCACTTCGTCTATTTTACGCTGCCAGTGATTGGCGGATTTTGGAAGCTTGGCTCTATTGCCTTTGTTTTTCACTACTATTTATGGCAGATTCAGGCATATTTTGTTGCGCGCAAACTCCATCGGGAAGTTGGCTTTGATGTAGCGCATCATGTTACATTTGTGCGCTATTCCACCCCCAGCTTTATTTCATTGCTCCCCATCCCTTTCATTTGGGGCACGGTGGGTGGAGGGGAAATGGCTCCAAAGTCCTTCTGGCAGGATTTTAGCTGGCGGGCAAAGGTCTATGAAATTTTGCGGGTTTTGGCCCATCGCGTAGGTGAACTCGATCCCTTCACGCGCATCACGGCCCAGCGTAGTCGAGTGGTACGAGTCACCACAGAAGACACTGCTGAACGAGTGCGGCTTCTGGGAGCCCAACAAGTTGAAGTGGTCCCCGAAACCAGTCTGCCCACGGAAGAAATTGAGCAACTGTCCCGATGTCCCATGCCCGATCCATCGAAACTGCGGTTCATTAGCATGGGCCGATTACTCCACTGGAAAGGCTTTTATCTGGGTATCCGGGCCTTTGCGGCGGCGAACCTGCCCGATGCTGAGTACTGGATTCTGGGGGATGGCGTCGAAATGCAGAATTTCCAGCGATTGGCCCAGGAGTTGGGAGTGGGCGATCGCGTCAAGTTTTGGGGCAATCTCCCTCGGTCTGAAACGCTGGAACGATTGGGGGAATGCCATGTGTTAGTCCATCCCAGTTTACATGACTCCGGCGGCTGGGTCTGTTTAGAGAGCATGGCGGCAGGGCGTCCTATCCTTTGTCTTGACCTGGGTGGTCCTGGTGTGCAGGTAACCAAGGAGACCGGCATCAAGGTACTAGCCCACACCCCGGAACAAGCTGTAAAGGATTTAGCCTATGCCATGAAGCAACTTGCCCTTGATCCCGATAGCAGGATTGAAATGGGGAAAACGGGACAGCAGTTAATCCAATCGAAATATAACTGGGAAAGGAAAGGGAAGGAACTAAGTGAACTCTACCAAAGAGTTTTGAACACTTAAAGTTGTATAGGCGAGGTAACTTGTAATGACTTCGAACGGATCAGCGGAAAAAGATAACTTATTTGGTAGTTTGCCTGGACAGGAGAAAGATACAACTAAAATTAAAGATCCTGTTCTTTTTATAGTCAGTTCAGGTCGATCAGCAACCACATTACTCCGATCAATTTTGAATGCCAGTAATCAGATTGCGATTCCACACGAAAGTGACTTTATTGGTCGAGCCTATCGCTTCTATCAAAAAAAATCTGAGTTTATCCCTCAGGATTATGAGAATATTGTCAGCCTTTTTATGGTAACATCTCGTGGTCAAGGATGGGGTCTTGATAAGGATTATCTAATCTCCTATCTTAACCGCTATCAGCCTCAGAGCTTTGCTGATATTAATCGTGTCTTTTATCAGGCATATCACGAACGGGAGGGCACTGAAGATCTGCTCTGGGGAATCAAATCACCAGTGCTAATTGCAAGCCTGGAAGAAATTCTCACTGTTTTCCCCGATACTCAAATTATCCACGTTGTTAGAGATGGACGAGATGTTTATCTCTCTTACAAAAAAGTTCATCAAAAAAGTCAGGTAAAATTTGGACCGAAGCGATTATTGCCTGCAATTCTTTACTGGGTTGATGGACTTCGTCGAGTCGAAAAATTAAAAAATGGAGAACAAAAAGTACAAGTATATGAACTCAGGTATAAGGATCTGATAAGGTTTCCAGATGAGGAACTCTCCAAATTATGTGATTGCGTTGGGATTGAATACTTTCCAAAGATGTATCAGGATTACCATAATTTGGAGCGAAATCAGAAACTAGTTTCCCCAAAGTTCATGACATCATTTCACTCAAAAGCAAAACAAGGACTTGATCCGAACAATGCAGAGAAATTTTATCGCGAGATGAGAAAGCGTGAGCGCTTCTTCTTCGAACTATTGGCTGCGCCGTACCTGCAAAAGTACAATTATCCGATTGAATTTAAATTTCTTTTGTTGCCAGTATGGAATATTCTGCGATATCCACTTTATTTTGTGTCCAAACTGTTTAACGATTGGCGTTATCGAGAGCGCGATTTTAAATCCCTCAAATGGGCAAATATCAATTAGGTTTGAGGAACCTCCTCAATGGAGGATAAAAGTAACAGGATGGTAGGCAGTTGAATCGCCTACCATTCTGACTTTGGTTGATAGCCTAGTATGAAATGGTCCAGATAAATTTTAGTCGATCGAAGGAGTGTTTTAGAGAGCGATGAGGTTGCTTCCTTCAACACCAAAAAGCAAGTCAATCCAATAGGTTTGTATTCGGCTGAATCTAGATGAGTAAGATATTCAAACAATTAGTTTAATATCCTAATTATCGATAATCCACAATTTTTTATCCAGGTATGAAAGTTTTAGCAGTCCATAATTACTATCAGCAACTTGGGGGGGAGGATACTATCTTTGCCACCGAGGCCGATTTGTTGGAATCCAATGGTCACCAAGTCTATTGTTATACGGTTCATAACGATCGGGTAAACGGGATGGGCGCGATCGCCCTTACCAAAAACACACTCTGGAACAGCGATGTGTATCGTGAATTGCGATCGCTCATCCAGAAGGAGCGTCCCCACGTGGCCCATTTTCACAACACCTTTCCCGTGATTTCACCAGCAGCCTACTATGCGGCCAAAGACGAAGGGGTGCCTGTCGTTCAGACATTGCACAATTATCGACTACTTTGCCCCAACGGCTTGTTTTTCCGAGGTGGACAGGTCTGCGAAGATTGTATAGGTAAATCATTTCCCTTTCCCGGAATCATTCATGGTTGTTATCGTAATAGCCATGTTGCCAGTGCTGGCGTCGCCTCAATGGTCAAATTTCATGACCTTAGAGGCACCTGGACAAACGCTGTTGATGTGTTTATTGCCTATAGCCAGTTTGCTCTCCATAAATTCATTGAGGGAGGACTCCCCAAGGAGAAGTTCCAGTTTAAGACAAACTTCCTACATCCTGCCCCAACACCGGGAAATGGATCTGGAGGATATGCGTTGTTTGTTGGTAGACTCTCTCCAGAAAAAGGATTGGATACGGTTTTAGAAGCGTGGGAAACCTTAGGGACTAAAATTCCCCTCAAGATTGCAGGTGATGGCCCTCTCGCCCCGATGGTAAAAACTGCTGCTGAAAAGGGCAAAGGAGTGGAATGGTTGGGACGACGATCACTATCTGATATTTATGATTTGATGGGAGAAGCCATGTTTTTGGTGTTTTCTTCAGAATGGTACGAAACCTTTGGGCGAGTAGCGATCGAATCCTTTGCAAAAGGGACTCCTGTGATTGGTGCTAACATTGGGGCGATCGCTGAGCTTGTCGCTCCCATGAAAACAGGGTTACACTTTCAGCCAGGGCATACAGCTAGTTTGATTGAGCAGGTGGAATGGGCATTGGCTCACCCAGATGCCATGCAACAAATGCGGATTAATGCCCGAAGTGAATTTGAGGAGAAATATACAGCTCACAGCAACTACAAACGAATGATGGAAATCTACCATTTAGTGTGTACGTAGATTAGTCTGGGTATGAATTCCTCTAAGTAGGTCGGGGCTAAAAGACTCAGGTAAGCTGAATTCTTAAATCCCTTGCTATTGTTGGAATCCAGCCTAATTTTAGTTCATAGCCCTGACTGAGGATTTCAACGCTCACCTACTTATCGCAGATAATAAATCTAATAATATGCAAGGGCTCTTAACAAATTCTAAGACTATTATTTTAGCATTTAGCAGTATTTTTTTTGTGCGTATGTTTGAGACTTTTGGATTTCCAGCTCAAATTAATTTTCTGCACTTTGTTACAGTTCCTCTTGCCTGTGGATTAGTACTTATAAAAAGTCGCTCAGAGAGTCAAAAAAAAATATTTATAACCAGACAACTTTTGATCGGAATTTTTATTTTATTCACGATAATACTAATTAGTGCTATCCTTAACAATGCTGGTGTTATCAATGCGATTCTTTCTTTTTTGCTACTAGGAGAACCCTTTATTTTCCTAGTAGCTGTTTATGCTTTATCGGCTTCTGTCAGTGGCCTTAAAAATTTACAAATCTGGATTCGTCGCTTTTGCCTGTTCCATATTTTCTATGCGCTAATTCAACGTTTTATTCTAAGGTTTGACTTAAAGTCAACGGGGATGGAGCCTGCAGATAATATTCAGGGAGTCTTTTTCTTGTCAGGTTCAGGGCACGTCGTAGGAGCCTCAGTCTCTATGTCGTTTGCACTGTACTACTTGATGACGGCTAAAGATGTGCCTTTATGGTTTCGGAGTGTCGTATTGACTTTTGCTTTAATACATGTGCAGGTGGCAGATGCTAAACAGGTGTTGATGGCAATATTTGTAGCTTGGATATTATTGATACTAATCAAATTAAAAGATATTGTAAGAGTCTTACAGTATGTTGCCGGAGGTTCTTTAATTGGGACTGTATTCTTTTGGGCAGTTCAAAATTTACCCTCGTTCAGAGCTTTTAATACCTGGATTCGACCTGAAATTTATGGCCCGGAAGGCGAGGCAACATTGCTAAAGATGGCAACATTCCGTATTGTCCCAACCTACTATAAATCTTTTCTTAACAGGCTATTTGGCTTGGGACCTGGGCATACTGTTGGTCGTTTAGGCGGATGGATGCTAGATCAATATTCGAGTTTACTTAATCCTCTCGGAGCGACACAACATGAAGCGAGCAAAGCAGTATGGAAAACTGTAGCAGAAAGCTGGTTAGGAAACCAATCTAGTATGTTTTCACCCCTGTTTGGATGGGCAGGAATTTGGGGGGATCTAGGATTGGTTGGGTTAGCTATTTACTTTTTACTAGCTTTCTTAGTCTGGCATCATATTTGTAAAGATGATTGCTCAAGGCTACTACTGCTCAGTGTTTTTGTGGTTGGAATGATTTTTTCCCAATTAGAAGAACCTGGGTACATGCTGACAATTTCGGTTCTAATTGGGCTACGTTGGCATGAGCAAAATATGGGAAAGGTACTTGTTGAATATTCTCCATCCTCACAAAAATCTAAAAGTTGGTTAAGCTGGTTATAAGTGGTGAGGCAAGGCTAGCATCAATGATTATTTCGCAATCTAAAGGGGATTTAACACACCATCATAATAATATTTATCAATAAATCACACTCCAATTTAGGCCCTAGATCTGCTTATTTTATGCGAAAGTCATAGCTTTTTTATAAAGGTTACTCTTCTTGCATAAGGCATGACAGTAATTAGGGATACATTACTGTCATTGTCATGTACGAGATAAGGAAAATTCATGGTTTAATTGATCAAAGTTAGTCTTGGAGATGTCGGTATGTCTTTAAAGCTACACTATCTAGTTTATACTCTGCATTAAAGTATTATATAGATTATAAGCTTCATCTCTTAAACGAGATAGTTTGTCAGAGCGGAACTCTTTCTCTAGAAGATTTCTGTCTATATGTCTTGAGTCTGAGGGACGACTTATAACATTCTCTTTTATTGAACCAAAAGATTTCTCAAATCCCTGATCAATTAAATCAAAACACTGCTTAATATTTTTTTCTGTGTGCTTGAATTCGTTGAAGCATGTACCGTACTTATTGTTTACCTTACCAATAATTTCACCATAGCTTGTCACAACTTTTCTAAAGGGAGCTAGGACGAATTCATTGCGATGTGGAAGAATTGGCTTATAGAAAGCTATATAATCTTGAAGAACTTGTCTCATTGTGATTTTAGGATCAAATTCTCCAACTATGTATGAAATAATTGCCTCTTCAGGGTCGCGAATAAGAACAATTGTTGGAACTCTTCTTCTAACTGCTGCAATAACTTGAGCAGCAGCATGAGTATGATGTCCAATGTTAATATATTCATCCTGAGCGAGCTTAAAGGCTATATGAGCAAAAGTATTGGCTGTACGAGGAAAGCCTTCAATAACAATTTCAGTGTTTTTAGATAATGGAAATGGAGCCGCAGGTTCGTAGTGAGTATTCTCAGGTACATATTTCCTCCTCCATCGTCTCCATCGCCAACTCGAAAAAGGGAGGAAAAGGCTGGGATATTGACGGCAAAAGGTTCTTAACTTGTAGTAAAGAGAAGGAGGAGTTGCTCTACGAACAAAATACTGAGTTGCTCTGTAAGCTTCAGTACTAGCGCCATTAATTACACGTAAGCTCATACTATACCTCGTGAACTTTATCTTTGAATGTTGATTTATATTGCAGAAATCTTATAAGACAAGTTTAGACTTGAGAGAGAAATCATAAGGGCACCTCGAATAATTCAAGCTTATTGAGAATGACCAACGGAAAGTTAGGTGTCCTATTAACTCTAATTTGTCAATAAGGCTATTTTTCGAGGTGCCCATAAAATAATACCATACGATTAATTTGAGACATAATAAGTAGGTTGGGGCTAAAAAGCTCAGGTGAGCTGAACATTGAAATCTCTTGACAGTAGTGGATCATAGTCTGTTTTTTGTATAAATTTCTGACTGAGGATTTCAACGCTTACCTACTTAATCCGCTCTTTTTCGAGTGCTGATTTACCCAAAATCAATTGCCCTTCATGGATGAAATGTTTGTTATGAAGTCTTGATAAACACATAATTTAAATTCCATTTTTCAGAACAGCTTATCTTTGCGCTACATTGATCTCGGCCCTGTCTTGCTTCTTAAGGTCAACAACCTCTCTGCAGAGCTTAACTTAGTTAGCCCTTGATTGTAGACACTCAAATGTAAGTTAGAGTGTGGTGATTTTGTCCTCTCTTGTGTTAGCCATGATCTAAAGTAAAGCATGCTTTTTGGTTTTATCTCTGTAATATGCGTATGAAAATGCAGGCTGATGTTAATCTTTTGTCCGGATTATGCAGATTAGTGATGCTGAGCCGAGTTTCCCATGTTATAAGTACGGAATATTTAGTAGTTCTCTCACAGCTTTCGGTTGCTTTTTCAAGACTCACGGTTTAACGGGAGCAGTATTACTGATTTACGACCTAAGTAAGGCGCAAGATTCCGAAAATTTTAGAACTGCTAGGTTAAGCGGTTGAACTGACTCAATTAATCTGCCAAGCCAATACTTCGGTAAGGCATGCGGAATTGCCAGCACATTCTTTGGGATCAGCTCAAATTACTGACAGTTTATGTATCCTCAGTATAGTTATCCTAGTGAGAAAGTCATTTCTTACTGCCTTAGAGACAAGGAAAATTTTTTTATCCAAAAGGGTTTGATTTGCCTTTAAGGCATGCAAATTATATAAATTTATTAACACTTGGGACTCTTGTAATCAAGCCGCTTTTTTTGAAGTTCAGTCTCTGAACATAACGTGAGCTTTGACTATCTAGCCCGAGTGATTATCTGTAAAGTTAATTTTTGTTGATTGACAATTTTTTGAGAAAAGAATAAGTTGTTAGATGCAAGATTTAAGGACTCACTGGAGATAAAAATGCCTTCCCCCCCTCGATTCTCCTCAGTTATACCAATAACGCTTAGCCTTACCGGCCTTATTTCTTTAATGGCCGCTCCCCTGCCTGCCAGTGCCTACCAGGTCTATCTGAACGGACGGCAAGGCGGAAACCCTGTTAGTAATCTTCATAATCTCACATTGGATTCTAACTATGATGTTGGCAGAACCTTGGATCCAACAACATGGTATGTTCCCGCCGGCACCTCTAACGGGCGTGAGATAACCCCCATTCCGCTAAGTGCCACCTTACAAACTGTTGTCAAAGCCTTTGATAGTCAAAAGTTAACCTTAGGTTTAACCATTAAAAACACTACCACACTTCCTAGCTCCAACTATATAGCGAATATTCTTAGTTTCGGGTTTGGAATTACACCAAATGTAACCTCAGTAAGCCTGAGCCAGTCAGAAAATGCTGTTTTTGACAACGCTATTGTACAAACAAGTAAACAGCAAAAATTTCCAGGTGGTTTCAAGCAAATTGATATTTGTATATTTTCTGACGGCTGTAGTGGAGGAGATGTTAAGACGGGTCTACAGGCAGGTCAGTCTGATAGCTTTGACCTGAACATAGCCGGTGATTTTTGGGATTCATCAAAGGGAACTAATTTTGTCACCTTGAGTGACTTTCCGCTAAAGTTTCAAACAACAAATGGCAGCTTTGAACCCGCTGGTGTTCCGGAGCCTACAACAATAATAGGTACAGCTCTAGCCTTAGGATTTGGAGTAATGTCTAGAAAAAAACTTATTAAGAAGCAAGCGCGAACGGTCTCTAAGTAGTAGTCATTTTCTCCCGTCTTCAAGGGATGAGTATAGTCATTATGAAGAAACTTCAGTTATCTTCTGTGGCTTCGATAAAGGTTCCTGAAATTTTGCTATTGGGTATCGGTGCCTGTCTAGTTGCGATCAATCTAACTTTGATATCTAGGACTTCGCAAAGTGATCTTTTTACTAGCAGCATGCTATTTTATTTGGCGATTGTGGTTCTGATATGGATTAAGCGGCAGGAACTTAGACTAGAATCCGACATGGTTTCGAGTCTTTTCGGAGCTATGTTCATTATTTTGGTGTTGATTAGAAGTCTTGTTATCTCAGGTTATGATCCTTTTCTGAGGATTGCTCCCCTCATCTCAGGATTTGGTCTTGCCTTGTTTGCTTCGGGATGCCTACACTTGAGGCAATTCTGGAGAGAACTCTCTATTCTCTGTTTTTTGGCTCCTTCTCCAGGAGCCTTAGCTTTTTTACTTGATATTTCTAAGCAGACTGCTCAGTTTGCTACCTTTCTTCTATGGAATCTTGGTTTTGACGCCTCTCGTCAAGGAGTTTATGTTCACCTTCCGGGGGGGAGTATTGAAGTATATCCAGGTTGTTCAGGTATCGAGTCTATGCTTCATCTAGTGGGATTAGCGGCTCTTTTTTTGGTTATGTTTCCGACAACCCGATTCCAAAAAATTTTAATTCCTACCGCAGCTCTTTCCATTGGTTTTTGTGTTAATGGAACGAGGGTGGCTTTAATGGCAATTCTCGCCGCCTATTCCAGTCAAAAAAGTCTTAATTACTGGCATGTTGGGCAAGGCTCTTTGATATTTTCTCTTTTTTCAGTTTTACTATTAGTAGTTCTATGCTTTTATTTGCTTCAACAGAATGATGTAGACATTAAACAATCCATGCAGCAATAACTGACATGAACTTTAAGCTGGGCCTTAGAAACTCACTATCAATCCTGGTTTTTTTTAGTTCTGTTTTTGTTCTGGTAAAAGTGACAGTAGCTCCAGCTACTGATACCCAAAAAGCTGATCCGTTTGCCTTTCCTAATCAGATTCAGTTATCACAGTGGCAGGCTTTGCCTAGTCAACGTCTGCTTACGCAAGATATTGGACTATCTAAATATTTAGGGGGTAGGCGCTACCAGTACCAAAAAAACGGTACTTCCTTACTGATTGAGTTGTATCACTTTACAAATTCGGATGGAGAGGTAAAGCAATTTCTAAAAAACAAAATATCTAGTCCATCCCCGCTAATTCAGCATAAAAAAAATACTGGGTACTACGGACTGTTTACTGATCAGAAACGAGCCTATCTTAGTGCTTGTATTAATCCTTCTGGTAATAGCACATTGACTAAAAGACAGTTCAAGCAAAACCGTAATACTTATGATCCTGCGATGCGTCTGCTGCCATGGCTGCTGGGGAAGAGTAATCTCATCGAAAATCGCTGTATGTTTGTCCTGCTCTCGACTCCACTCAAACAGGATTCCACTATCCCTTATCAAATCCTCGAAAATGTCTGGTCTTTATGGTATCAATCTTGGAATTATCAATTTCCGATATTCTGATTTTGTATTTCTCTTTTATTCCTTATAAATCGTATTAATATTTTATGCATTTGCCGAATACTAAAGCTGTGCTGCCAGGCTATCTGTTCCGCCTGGTTGGCTACGGTCTCTTGATCCTAGCTTTTTTCAATCTGATTGATATTCTGTTCCCTTTGCAGATTATGAACCCCCCTTGGGAATTTCAAACATTTGGATCTCTGGTCGAAAGTTCTCCTATCCCTTTGTTGGGCCTAGCATTGGTATTCTACGGTAAGTTTGAAAATCGCCGTAACTGGGAACTTTTGGTTCTTAGTTTTCTTTCCTGGACTACTCTGCTCTTGGGGATCTGTTCCTTCTTGATGATTCCTGGTGGACTCAGCAGTGCACATCGAATTAACCTGCAAAACTCTGTTCAACTTAATGCTCAGGCTAATCAACAAATTGATCGAATACAACAGCTTCAAAATCAACTGAATCAGGCTACTGCAGGACAATTGAAAATATTATTTGATCAGGTGACTGCTCAGAATCCTGAGCTAGGGATACAAACCGCTCAGGACCTGAAGGAGCGTCTCCGCCAAGATCTAGATCAAGTTAAAAATAGTTCTAGAGCACAAATTAAAGCTGAACAGAAAACAACGCGCCTCCAGCTAATTAAGCGTGCACTAAAGTGGAGTTTTGGAGGCGCTGTTTCAGGATTCCTGTATATTCAGATTTGGCGTGGAACTCGAAGAAGACAAGGAGGCTCCCACAGAAAAAGTGGACGGTAGTATCAATTTGCACCGGGTAAGGCGGTAACTCGGGAACAGCTACATCCGTCAATTTTATGGGGTTTATGTCAGAGTTTGTCTGTTTCTGTTTTAGATAGGCATGACTTCAACAAAATTTTAATAATTTTCTTCTATTACGTTGGGAGATTTAATCGTGTTTGCAAAGTTTAAGCGAATGATAAAACAATCTTTGATGACAGTTTGACAGAAGAAGTAGAATATCACTTGTGTGGCAGTTTCAAGCAGATTTCTTCCAAGAACTTTCAACAGCCTTGACGCTGCTTGGTATTCCGCTTGGGTTTGGAATGATGAAACCGAAGAGTAATTGAATAAGTGCTTGAATGCACGCATCTAATGCTTGTTAGTAATTGGAGGCCTAAAACGCTGTTGATCCTGTTGCACCTACCTTGATCGTGTCATGCCTAAGTCTTTACTACCGTTGCCTGGGACGCCTCTAATTTTAAAGTGTGCTTTTATCTGACTTTTTATGACTTTTTTAGCTTGATTTTGCCAATCCGGAAGATTACTATATTTTAAACAATTTTCAGAACTACCTTAACTCCTGAGTTGCACAAGCTAACTCCTATTGTTAACTGCTTGGTATATAGCAATCTCATCTCATTCGTGAGACTAGATTGTCTTGAAAGCCTTAGTATCTCTGGATTTTGTTCTCACAATTCAAGTCGGATTGCTATATATATTGACAATCATCTCACTTGGCTTTTTGTTTGATTTAGTTTAAGGGCACCTCGAAAAATAGCCTTATTGACAAATTAGAGTTAATAGGACACCTAACTTTCCGTTAGTCATTCTCAATAAGCTTGAATTATTCGAGGTGCCCTTAAGCCTGACTTTTTTCTGGTTTTCTCGTGTGTCAGATATGTATTTCCAGAAAAAGAATAAACTAGGCTTCTATATTCCAAAATTTGTTTTAACTGGGTTGGTTATATAGAAATTGGACAAGATAAATCCTGAAATTATTTTACTGTTGGAGAATTCTAGCCTCATTCTTGTGCAGCTTTCAGGCTAATGATTATAAGGCTATGCCGTTTACTCTACCTTCATTCATATAGGGACTTTTATTTGTTGCCTTATCGTTGTAAAAATTGCCCAAACCAAATGAATTCTTTAGTTTACTTTAATATGAAAGCTCTTAGCATTAGCGTCGTTGGGGTTCCTATTACTGCAATGCCGTTTGACTGGCAAATTTCTCGAATTTGTGAATGGGCGCAGACATCTGCAAGCAGAGTGATCTGCTTGGCTAACACTCACATGTTAGTAGAGGCAACTCAAAATCGTCAGCTTATGAATATTATTACAAACGCGGATTTAGTGGCGCCTGATGGAATGCCCTTAGTCTGGATGTTAAGGCTCCTGGGAGCACGTCACCAAAACCGAGTCGCAGGGCTAGACGTTTTTGAGAGTATTTTTCAACGGTCTTCAGAGTGTAATCTTGGGATCTATCTAGTCGGATCTCATCCGGCAATTCTTGCAAAAATGCAGGAAAAACTGGCAGATGAGTATCCCGCCGCTCCTGTTGTTGGGATTGAGCCTCTACCCTTTAGCTCATCCATAGAGTGCGATCAGAATTTGATAGATCGGATAAACGCTAGCAAGGCCGGAATTGTTTTTGTGTCTTTGGGCTGTCCAAAACAGGAAAAGTGGATGGCGTTACATAAGGGCAAGATCAACGCGGTTATGATTGGAGTTGGAGCAGTCTTCCCGGTCTATGCCGGAATTCATAAACGAGCGCCTCAATTTTTGCGTACATTGGGCCTCGAGTGGCTGTTTCGGCTAGCGCAGGAACCCCTACGTCTTTGGAAGAGGTATGCCTACACCATTCCGATTTTTCTTTATCGAGCCACTCTGCAATTACTTCACACGAGTCTATCTGCTCCTGGTGAGATTCAAGACCAGAAAAGTCATTAAATGTCTGATTGATCTGGCCATAAACAGATGAGTTCTAGCTTCTATTCGCTTTTCATCCGCCAGCCCGGCATCACCGCCTGCTTAGCCCGCGCCACCACCAAGGCATCATCCTGAACATCTTTGGTCACGGTTGAACCGGCCCCCACGGTGACATCGCAACCTAAGGTAAGGGGGGCCACCAGCACACTATTCGACCCGGTTTTGGTGCGATCGCCAATCACGGTCCGATGTTTCTTCACCCCATCATAGTTCGCCGTAATGGTTCCGGCGCCAATATTCACCTGAGTGCCCAGGATGGCGTCTCCCAGATAGGAGAGGTGGGCCGCATTGGTTCGAGCGCCCAGGGTGGAATTTTTGATTTCCACAAAATTCCCCACCCGACAGTTTTCGGCAATTTGAGCCTGGCCCCTTAGGTGTGCATAGGGACCGATGCGGCTACCGCTAGCGATCGCACTATCGCGAATCACCGAAAATAGCACCGTCACCTGTTCCCCAATCTGGGCATTTTCCAGCAGTGACCCCGGTCCAATTTTGCTGCCCGTCCCAATGGTGGTGCTTCCCCGCAGATGGGTCTGGGGTTCAATCACCACATCGGGCTCAATGTGAACCGTATCTTCAATGGTGATCGAATCCGGCTGCACCAGCGTCACCCCCGCCAGCATCCAGTGGGTTTTAACCCGATCCTGGAGAATGTCTGCCGCCATCGCCAGCTGCTTGCGATCGTTAATCCCTAAAATCTCGCGATGGTCCGCAGCATCCACCGCCATAATCGGCGCGAGGTGATTCACCGCATCGGTCAGGTAATATTCATTTTGATCATTGTCCGATCGCAGTTGGGGCAGCACCTGCGCCAGGTCAGGCCAGCGAAAGCAATAGACCCCAGCGTTAATGCGATGATTCTGGCGCTGGGCCTCGGTGCAGTCTCGATCCTCCACGATCTGCTGCAGCATATTCTGGGCATCACAAAAGACTCGCCCATAGCCCTGGGGATTCGGCAGTTGCGCCGTCAAAATGGTGGCGGCATTCTGGTGATCCTGGTGGGTTTGCAGCAGCTTGCTCAGGGTTTCTGGCCGCAGGAGCGGCACATCGCCATTGAGCACCAGTAGATCGCCCTCAAAGCCCGCCATCACCGGCATCAGCTGCTGGACCGCATGGCCCGTTCCCAACTGCTCCCGTTGCTCCACAAACTCAAGGTCGCCATCGTGGCTCAGGGACTCGCGCACCTGTTGCGCCCCATAGCCCACAATCACAATCCGCTTCTGCGGATTTAAGCCCACCACACTTCCCAAAACCCGCTCCACCAGAGTTTTATCCCCAATGCGATGCAGGACTTTGGGCTGCGTTGACTTCATGCGGGTTCCTTTTCCCGCCGCTAAAATTGCGACCGCAATCATGCTAAATTCCAGGCTGTAGCTATTAACGTGGGCAAGGCCTGCCAAATCGGGCAGGGAGCGGCTGCTCCTCACGGAGTATACCTCGTTCAGGGACCCAGACCACTCCTTGGCCCTCCCGCAACCGGTCATGCCGGACCATACACACCCACCCGCTGCCGATCCTTGGCTATCTTCCTTGGCTGTCTGTTGTTCTAGAAGGAGCGTCTGACCTATGAGTTCTTCTCCCGCCTCGCCGGTGAACCCGCAGTATCGCCAGCTTGACGCTCTCTCCGATATTTGGGCGATCGCCGCCCAGAGCTTCGGGGAAACCGTGGCCCTCATTGACCCCCACAGTCAGCCCCAGCAGCAGATCACCTTTGCTCAACTCGCGGAGGCCCTCACTCGCTTTGCCTGCGGACTGCAATCGCTGGGGGTGCTACCGGGCGATCGCCTGTCCCTTTTTGCCGACAACAGTCCCCGTTGGCTCATTGCAGACCAGGGTTGTATGCTGGCCGGTGCGGTGGACGTGGTGCGTAGTTCGGAGGCAGACCCGGCGGAGCTAGCCTACATCTTAGAAAACAGCGACTCCACGGTTTTAATTGCTGAAAACCTGAAAACCCTCCAGAAGCTGGTCCCCTTTTTACCCCAGATCCCTTTGAAGTGGATTGGATTGCTTTCCGATGAAACCCCCAGCCAAGACTATGGGGTGCCCGTCTATAGCTTTGGAGCCATCGTTACCGCAGGCGAATCAGCCGATCTGGTCCAGCCCTTGGGCGATCGCAACCAGCTCGCCACCTTGCTCTACACCTCAGGCACCACCGGCAAACCGAAGGGCGTCATGCTCAGCCATGGGAATCTGCTGCACCAAATTACCGCGGTTCCAGAATTTTTAAGTCCCCAGGTGGGGGAACTGGCCCTGACCATTTTGCCCACCTGGCACTCCTTTGGCCGGATCGTGGATTATTTTCTACTCTCCCAGGGCTGCACCCTGGTCTACACCAGCATTCGCCACATCAAAGCCGATCTCAAGGACTATCGTCCCCACTATATGGCCAGCGTTCCGCGCCTGTGGGAATCGCTCTACGAAGGCATCCAAAAGCAGTTTCGATCTCAACCTGCCTCTAAACAGCGGCTGGTAAACCTTTTCTTTCGCCTCAGCGAACGCTACATTGTGGCGCGACGGATCCGGCAGGGCCTGAGTCTGGATCTGCTCTCGCCATCCCCCCTGCAAACCCTGGGCGCCACCGTGCAGCAGATCACCCTGGCCCCCCTCCATGCCCTGGGCGACAAAATAGTCTATGGCAAAGTGCGCGAGGCCCTGGGCGGGCGCTTTAAGCTCTCCCTGAGCGGAGGAGGTGCCCTGGCCCAGCATCTGGAGAATTTTTTTGAGATTGTGGGGATTGAACTGCTGGTTGGCTACGGACTCACCGAAACCTCCCCCGTGCTAACCGCACGCCGCCCAGAGCGAAACTTTCGCCGCTCGGCAGGTATCCCCATTGCCCAGACGGAGCTGAATATTGTGGACCCCCAAACGCGCCAGACCCTGAAGCTTGGCGAGAAAGGGTTGGTGCTGGCCCGCGGTCCCCAGGTGATGCAGGGCTACTATCACAATCCTGAGGCCACCGCCAAGGCCATTGACCCCGAGGGCTGGTTTGATACCGGCGACCTGGGCTGGATGACCCCGCACCAGGATTTATTTTTAACCGGGCGGGCCAAGGATACGATTGTGCTCTCCAATGGAGAAAATATTGAACCCGAACCGCTGGAAAATGCCTGCGCCCGCAGCATCTACATTGACCAGATCATGGTGGTGGGCCAGGATCAGCGATCGCTAGGGGCCCTGATTGTGCCCAACCTGGAGGCCCTGCAGCAATGGGCGATCGCCCGCAATGCCACCCTCCCCGCCGCCGCCCTAGGCGACCTGCCCCCCGCTCCCGCCGCCGCCACGGTCTTGAACTGGGACAGTCCTGATATCACCGAACTCTACCGCCAGGAGCTGATCCGGGAGGTTAAAAATCGCCCCGGTTTCCGACCCGATGATCGCATTGGGGTGTTTACCTTAATCCTAGACCCCTTTTCCATGGAAAACGGATTGCTCACGCAAACCTTAAAAGTCAAGCGTGCTGTTGTGCTTGAACGCTACCGCGATATGATCAACGGGATGTTTGCTTAAATTAGCCGTTTAGCGAAAAATTAGCCCCTATGGATATTCCCACGGATCAGCTTCTCCTTAAGCGTGCCATTGCGGTCAAGGCAGTGGTGACTCCTCGCTGGAAGGAAGAAGCACAACAACAGCTTCAGACTCAAATTAATCAGCTTGACGGGCAATTGCAGCAGCTAGAGCTGCGCGTTAAACAGATGATGAACGAGCTGCGCAAGCAAAATATTCAGATTGTGGGTGCGGAGGGAAATGCCCCTTCCAATACCGAAGCGCAGATGCAGAACCTCCAGGCCCAGGCCAATGCCCAAAAAAGCGAGCTTCTAGAGCAAAAAAGCCAAATCTTAAAGCAAATTGACCAGGTGCAAAACTTCGAGATGGAAACCGAGGTGGAGCAGGGACAAATTGAAAACTTTTTCCACGTCAAGAAGGGCGACAACCTGGTTCAAAAGATGCAGGTGGAAATCCTGATTCGTGATGGCGTGATTGAAGATATCCGCGGCCTGCTCTAGCTCTAGTCTTCGGCTCCAGAATGCCTATCCCGTCCATCCTGGAGAGGGCACCGCTGTGGCAGAGGGTGGACTCGGCTCACCCTCTCACCGTGGCCAGGGGTGAATCTCCCCCGCCGTGCTCTCCCCCGCAGCTCTCGCCTCCCGAAATTCCAGTCCCCCAAGTTCCAATCCCCAGAGCTCAAGCCATCGAATGGGATTGGGGTCGGTGTGGCAGAATTTTAAAAGACTCAAGACTCCTTTGTCCTTCCTCCTCCGCCCTTAGCTGAAGCACCTCTGAATCCATGACGGCAACCGTTCCCACCCTGACCAGTCAATACGACCCCAGCGCAACCGAAGGCAAATGGCAGCAGGCCTGGGAAGCCCAGCAGGTCTTTCGGGCCGATCCCGCCCAAGGGGGCGACCCTTACTGCATTGTGATTCCGCCCCCGAATGTGACCGGCAGTTTGCATATGGGGCACGCCTTCGAGAGCGCCCTGATTGATGTCCTGGTGCGCTACCACCGTATGGCGGGGCGCAATACGCTGTGGCTACCGGGCACCGATCATGCCAGTATCGCCGTCCACACCATCTTAGAGCAACAGCTTGCCGCCGAAGGCCTGACCCGCCAGGACATCTCCCGCGAGCAGTTTCTAGAGCGCGCCTGGAACTGGAAGGCAGAATCCGGCGGCAAGATTGTGAATCAACTGCGCCGCCTGGGGGTGTCCGTCGACTGGTCCCGCCAGCGCTTTACCCTGGATGAGGGCCTTTCGAAGGCCGTGATTGAGGTGTTTGTGCGTCTGCACGAGGAAGGGCTGATCTACCGCGGGAATTATCTGGTCAACTGGTGTCCTGCGAGCCAGTCCGCCGTATCTGACCTGGAGGTGGAAAACCGGGAGGTGGACGGCCACCTGTGGCATTTGCGCTATCCCCTAACGGATGGGTCCGGGCATGTGGAGGTTGCTACGACCCGACCCGAAACCATGCTGGGAGATACCGCCGTCGCGGTCAATCCAGAGGACGATCGCTATCGGCACCTGATTGGCAAAACCTTGACCTTGCCGATCATGAACCGCGAGATCCCGATCATTGGCGATGCCTTTGTCGACCCCAGCTTTGGCACCGGCTGTGTGAAGGTGACCCCGGCCCATGACCCCAACGATTTTGAAATGGGACAGCGCCACAACCTGCCCATGATTAGCGTCATGCACAAGGATGGCCGCCTGAACGAAAATGCGGGACCCTTTGCGGGCCGCGATCGCTTTGAGGCCCGGCAGGACGTGGTGGACTGGCTCGAGGGCGAAGGCTTTTTGGTGAAGGTGGAAGACTATCGCCACAGCGTGCCCTACAGCGATCGCGGTAAGGTGCCCGTCGAGCCGATGATCTCCACCCAGTGGTTTGTCAAAATCGATCCCCTGGCTCAGCAAACCTTGACCTGGCTGGATCAGCAGAATTCCCCTCACTTTATTCCCGATCGGTGGCGCAAGGTCTATCGCGACTGGCTGGTGAACCTGCGGGACTGGTGTATCTCCCGGCAGCTCTGGTGGGGGCATCAAATCCCCGCCTGGTATGCCGTGAGCGAAACCGAGGGGGAAATTCGAGAGCATACTCCCTTTGTGGTGGCCCGCACGGCCCAAGAAGCCCGAGACAAGGCCGTGGCGCAGTTTGGCGAAGTGGTGCAGCTTGAGCAGGACCCCGATGTGCTCGATACCTGGTTTTCTTCCGGACTGTGGCCCTTCTCCACCCTGGGCTGGCCGGATCACACCGAGGACCTGGAGTTTTACTATCCCACCAGCACCCTGGTCACCGGCTTTGACATTATCTTTTTCTGGGTCGCGCGGATGACCCTGATGGGATCGCACTTTACGGGATCCATGCCCTTCCAGGATGTGTATATCCACGGGCTGGTGCGGGATGAAAAGAATCAAAAGATGTCTAAGTCCAAGGGAAATGGCATTGACCCGCTCGTCTTAATTGAGAAGTATGGCACCGATGCCCTGCGCTATACCCTGGTGCGGGAAGTGGTGGGCGCAGGGCAAGATATTCGCCTGGACTACGATCGCAAAACCGATGAATCCTCCTCGGTGGAGGCCTCTCGGAACTTTGCCAATAAGCTCTGGAATGCCTCGCGCTTTGTCCTTTTAAATCTCAAGGGGCAAACGCCAGCACAACTGGGTGAGCCCGCGGCAGTGGATTTAGAGCTGTGCGATCGCTGGATCCTAACGCGCTACGCCCGCCTGGTCAGCCAAACTCAGGAGTCCATTGCCCAATACAGCCTGGGGGAAGCCGCCAAGGGCCTCTATGAGTTTATTTGGGGAGATCTTTGCGATTGGTACATTGAGCTGGTGAAGCCCCGACTGCGGGAAGAGAGCCCCTCGGGGCGCGTGGCCCAACAAACTTTGGCCTACGTCCTAGAAGGAACCTTGCGGCTGCTGCATCCCTTCATGCCCCATATTACGGAGGAGATTTGGCAAACCCTGACCCAGGCGCCGGATCACACCTTTCTGGCGCTGCAGGCCTATCCCACCTTAGGCGGGATCCTGACCCACCTTCACGCTCCGCCGCAGTCCCAAGGTCGCAGCGTTGCCTCACCCCCAGACGAGGCAGCACCGTCGGTCACCGATCTCCTCAAGGATCTTCCGAGTTTTACCCAGAAATACCAACGCAGTCTAGTCTGGTTGCTGGGGCTGGGGATTTTAATTCTGGTTTTGAGCACCCTCGCCTCGGCCATCAGTACCTTGAACCATGTGCCCCTCCTGGGGCGGTTGCTGGAGATCATCGGACTGGGGGCTACCCTGGTGTTTGCCGCGCGTAAGCTGCTGTGGCAAACCGATCGCCAGCACTTTCTCCAGAGCGTTCTGGCCCAAAAAGATTTGATTCTAGACCGGATGCAGCATGCGGAGGCTCTTTCCCCCGCCAGCGCCGAGACCGGTGCGACGGCTCAAGCCTCAGCACCGATCGCCAGCGAGATGGAGACCCAGTTTGCGCTCATCCTGGAGACCATTCGCACCGTGCGCAATCTGCGGGCGGAGGCCAACATTAAGCCCAGTTTGCACATTAGTGTCATTCTCCAGTCCGATAATCCTGAGGAGCGCCAGATCCTCACCCAGGGACGTACCTATATTTTGGATGCCGCGCGGGTCGAGTCTTTGCAGATTACGGATACCGTGCCTGAAACCTTGAAGCAAACCCTGGTGGGTGTGGTGGATACGGTTCAGGTGCTGGTGCCCCTCAGCGGTGTGGTTGACCTTGAAACCCTCAGGGCCAAGGTGGAGAAGGATCTGGCCAGGGCCGAAGCTGATGTGAACGCCTTGCAGGGGCGCTTGGGGAATCAAAAGTTTGTGGAGAATGCCCCTGCGGAGATTGTTCAGGGCGCCCGAGATGCCCTGGCGGAGGCCCAGAAGCAGAGTGAGATTCTCCGCGATCGCCTGCAGCAGTTGCAGGAATAGGCTCGACTATCATAGAGTTGAGCGATTATATTGTCCTCAATAGGTTGGAACGTGGGGTGCAGACTCGACCCCGACGAGATGGCTGTCTAGAGGGACGCAAGGTCCACGGAATGCAATGACCTCCCAGGCGATTGGAGACTTAACCTGTTCGCGAGGGCACCGGAATGGGCCTTCAAACCGCTATTGCCAATACTGCGGCGAAAAGCTCAAGCCTCGTGATCCGGTGGAGCCTGTGATCGTGGGGGATCGCTACCGCGTCATTCGCGAGTTGGGGCGCGGCGGCTTTGGGCACACCTATCTGGCCGAAGATACCAATCGCTTCAATGAGGTGTGTGTTCTGAAGGAGTTTGCCCCGGAGCTGGATCAAGAAGCGGCCCTGGAAAAGGCAAAGGAGCTGTTTTCTCGGGAAGCAGAGGTGCTCTACCGCCTGCAGCATCCACAAATTCCCAAATTCCGGGAGTGGTTCATGGACGATAAGCTCCATGCCCTCGTTTTAGTCCAGGAATACGTCCTTGGTCCCACCTACTTTTCGCTGCTCCATGAGCGCCGGGAACAGGGCAATCCCTTCACCGAAGCCGAGGTGATTCGCTTTTTAGCAAATTCCCTCCCCATTCTGGACTACATCCATAATCAAGGGGTTATCCATCGAGACATCTCCCCCGATAATCTCATCTGTCGCCAGGGGGATCAGCTGCCGATTCTGATTGACTTTGGGGGCGTTAAACAGGTGACCCTAACCGTAGAAACCTGGAGTGCCCCTCAGGTGGAGCGCAGGAAAAACCTCACCCTGATTGGAAAACCTGCCTACGCCCCTGAAGAACAGATCCGCTTGGGCCAGGTTAATCCCTCCAGCGATGTCTATGCCCTTGGCGTGACGGCTCTGTGTCTGTTGACCGGGAAAGAGCCACAGGACTTTTTTGATGCCTACAAGCAAACCTTTAACTGGCGATCGCAGGTGCAGGTGCAGCCCCACTTCGCCGCTGTCCTCGATAAAATGACCGCGCATCGCGCTGCCGACCGTTATCGGTCAGCGGCTCAGGCCTTAGCTGATCTGCCAGAACCGCCCACGCCCCAATCCCAGGTGGGCACGCCCCCGAAAACACCCCAAACCCTGATTGTGTCTCCCGCCAATCCCACCGCAACGCCAGTTCTGAACCCGGTGACGCCTGCCAGTCCGCTAAACCCCCACCCGGTCTCCGGGGCAACCTGGTCACGGTCAGACTCTGCTGAAACGGCGGTGGTCTCTCCCCAGAGGGGCTCTTCCGAGAAAAGGCGCGCCGTTGATGCTTCTCGATCCCCCCATCCGGTGCTGGGCGCCATCGGGGCCGTCCAGCGCACCATGGTCCAGGGGATTGTCACGCTGGTGAAGGGCATTTTGGTTTTCTCTGGGGTTGTGGGACTGGGAGCCGTGGGCTGGTGGATTGTGCAGTCTCGCCTGGAGGCCTTTCCCGATGGGGGCCAAGACCCGCCCCCCGAATCCTCGGCACCGGCCCCCCAGCTTTCGGCCGCCGAGCGGGACCGACGGGTCGGCATTCTAGATCGGATGGATCAGCTGCAGGTCCCGGCGGACTACTTTAATCGGGTGACCAATGAAGCCTTTTACTTGCAGTATCCAGAGCAGCGCGGCCGCCTGCTGAACGGCACGAGTCCTGAAGATGAGGCCTTACGATCGAGCTGGTATGATGTGGCCCAGGAAATTTTAGACTACACCAATCAGCTCACCCCGCCAGCGCGATCGCGGCTGGGTCAGTACCAGTCCTCTGATCTAGATCGAATTAATCAAACCCTGGCGCAGCGACGGGTCAATCAGCGGCGCTTTTTTCGCGATATTGATCGCAACTTAACCCGGCGACTGCCCATGTACCGGGATCAGTCCCTGGATCAACTCCAGGCCAATCAACTTCGACTGGCCCTGGCGCTGGTGCGGCTGCAATCTTGAGTTTGAATCTTGAATCTGGAATTGCTTTCCGGGGCTGGCTCACCCTAGCAAAGCAGCGTCTTCATCCGGTCCAACAGTTCCTCTACCTCGTAGGGATCCGAGAGACAGGCATTGGCCCCTGAATCTATCCCCCGGACACAGGCTGTTTGCTCATTTCCGTTGGGAATGCGGGACAGCAGTAAGATAGGTCCCTGGTAGCCATCTCTGCGCAAATCACGACATAGCAAGTAGCTATCTTCACTTTGGGGGAGAAGATTCAGTAATATCAGATCATAATCACAGAACTCCGCCATTTTTAAGGCGGTTTGACTATCTGTGACTAGATTCACCACATACTTGCTGCTCAGCAGGGTGTGCGAGAGCGAGATTCCCGTATTTTGATCGTCGTCCACTAACAGGACCTTCATGGGTCAACTCCTATGGCCACCACCTCACGCAGCGAGCAGGGCCTCTGTGCCCCTGCTCCTCGAACAGCGCCCGTGAAATAGCGGAATATGCATGGGCATTGCGGCCTAGCAGTCTGGAAAAAATTCCCCTAATCACTCAGTTGGGGGCATGAATGGCCCCAAACTACAGCGATCCGGAAGCGGACCACAATCACCCCCATTTTAGGTCATCGGCCCAGGCCTGTTGGGGGATTAATCTTAAGCTCACCCTAAGATTGCGTAAATATTTCATAACCGCTGGGCCACGATGAACTTGCTCAGAAAGTGTACGGAGGTCTCGATCACGGTAAACCCAGCCTGGGTGATCCGGGCTGTGAGGTCATCCTGAACATAGTGCCGGTAGTAGGGCTCATGAAACCGGGTCGCAAAGTTGAGCATCATGGGCAAAAAGTCCGGTGAGTCCTGCTCTTGAATGGAATCGCAAATCACCAGGGTTCCTCCGGGCTGTAACACCCGGTGGCACTCCGCAAGCACAGCCTGACGAGCTGGCCCCGGTAGCTCGTGGAAGACAAACACCACGCTCAGTCCCTGAAAGGTGGACGGGGCAAAGGGCATCTGTTCGGCATTGGCCGCGATGAGCTGGGGTAGCGTTTGGGACTGGTGGGACAACCGCTGATTGGCCTTACGCAAATAGGCCATGGAGAGATCAACGCCATGGAGCTGGGCCTCGGGAAAACAGGCCCTGAGCTGCTTCAGGGTTTGGCCGGTGCCGCATCCCACATCTAGAATCCGCACTTGACGAGGGGATAGGTCTGGAAAGGCCTGCTGCAGGCCCTGTTTCAGGGGAGATAGAATTCGTCGTCGCATGGCATCGGCTTTCCCCCCAAAGAGCAACTCCACCTGATGGTCGTACAGCTGGGCCGATTCATCGCTGAGATAGCCGTTGGTTTGGTAGTGAAAATTTTGCAGATAGTAGGGGGGATAATCCGTGAGGTCAATTTCTGGATCAAAGTCCTGCCCTCGCTGCCCGTGGGCGCGTTGCCAGGCGCGCGGGAGATCGGCCCAAAGACGAGGATAGGACTGGAAGAACTCGTCCCAGGCTTCCTCAAATAGGAGATCCACGGGATACACCCCGGCCTTGGCATCCTGCCAATCTTGATCGAGCAGATCCTCAACCCGCTGTTGAAGCTGGCGCAGCAGGTCTGGATGCAGGGGTTCCGTGGGGAAGGATGGATAGAGCAGTTCTTCAATGCGTCCGGCTACGGTGCGATGGAGCAGGCTGAAATATCCCTTGCTCCACTGCAAGCCGCGATAGGACTGGTTTACCCATGCTTCAAGCAGGGGAAACTGCTGGAGGGCGTTTGAAACCAGGGTCATGGATATCGTCACAAAACTTTACCTTGTGAGCAAGGTAGCACAAATTAAGGCAAGTCAGTGGGCTTGAGTCCTGTGGGATGATGGTGCAGCAGGCTGGCCCTTGCCCTTGCCTCCATTTCTCGCGGGATATTCCCCAAGGACTCTTTAGCCTGATGATCCAGTCCGCCCTCTCACTGCCTTGGTCCTCGCTGCAATCCTCTCTGAAGCGGCCTCGACAGCTGTTTCAGTCTGCCATTCACTGCCCCGAGGATCGGTGGGATGGGACGCGCCTGAGCGATCGCGACCCAACCGTGATCGAAGGGTTTTTGCCCCTCTGGCAATGGTTTCATGATCACTACTTTCAAGTCACAATGGAGGGCTGGGACTATCTTCCCCAGCCTCCCTATCTGGTGGTGGGGTCTCACAATGGTGGACTGGCTGCCCCCGATATGTTCCTGTTCATGCTGGGTTGGTTTCGCCGCTGTGGCCCCGAGAGTCTTGCCTACGGATTGATGAATCCGAAAATGTGGGTGGCCTATCCTCCCTTGGCCAGGCTGGCCGCCCAAGCTGGAGCACTTCGAGCAACGCCACGCCTGGCCATTGCGGCCCTTCAGGCCCAGGCAGCGGTGCTGGTTTATCCAGGAGGAGCCCGAGATGTTTTCCGGCCCTACCGGCTTCGGCATCAAATTTATTTAAACGGCAATACCGCCTTCATCAAGCTGGCCTTGCGTGAGCGGGTGCCTATTGTCCCCTTGATTTCCTGGGGGGCCCATGCCACGCTGCGCGTGATTGCCGATCTCTATCCCCAACTGCAGAAACTGCACCAGCGGGGGATGCCCTGGCTATTGGGTATCGATCCGGAGGTCTGGCCCCTCTATGTGGGATGGCCCTTTGGTTTAGGGTTTGGGCCGGTGCCCAATATTCCCTTTCCCGGTCCAATTCATATTCGGATTGGTGCTCCCCTGATGTTTGAGCGTCAGGGACCCGCAGCAGCGCGGGATGAAGACTATGTCTACCGGTGCTATGACCAGGTGCACCAGCACATGCAGGCCGAACTCAATGATCTAGTCCAAATTCATCGGACACCTCAACGATCAGCAAGATCTTAAAGATGCGCGCCAAGATCTACCAGATCTCAAAAATCTAGCCCAAAAAGGCGCGACCAATCAGCGACCAACCAAGGGGCGATCGCAGTGGCCCCACTCTAGCGACGGCGACGGCGACGGTGCTCGTAGGCTAATTCACGACTCACCTGTTCAAAGCTTTGCCGCTGCAGGTAGGGATAGTCACTGACCCAAACATCATGGTTCGGAATATAGACATCTGAAACCTGCTCAATGGGACTGAGATCGGGGCTGCGAGAGAGAATGAGCAACTCGGCGCGATCGCCTGGGCGAATCGGACGATGATTTCGCTGCAGAGGTGCCTGAACCTGAATGACAGTGCCCATGCGATCCTCTAGCTCTAAGTTAATGCGCCGCTCGCGGTTTTCAACAATGACCAGCTGCCCCGCCTGGTTCACCGATTCTTCGGTACCGATTAAATCCTCGCTGATGAAGACATCGTAAACTCGACCCTGCCAGAATCCACTGTAGGGGTACTGGCGAATTTTACGATTGCGCAGGGTTGCCCAGAGCACGGGTGCCCAGAGCCAGTACAGACCGGCCACCAGACCCAATAGTAGGCGCAGGCCCTCTCCAATCACCGCGGTGAGGATAAAAACCACCACCAGAACCGCTAGGGAAATTAAGCAGCGGCGGAGCAGATCTTGAGTCTTGCCCCAGTAAAACTGATATTGCGCCCCCGTCGCCGTCAGCGGCATGAGCTGTTCAAATTTAGACCGGGTAATGGGAACCAGCATTGGGGAATCGGAAAAATCTATGCAAGAATCAATTAGGCTATGGGGCATTGTTAACTTAGCAGTCCCAGTTGCCAATTATAGGTTTACGACGAGGAAGGTGTTCGCCCTGCATGGATATTGCGGACTGTTATCGAATTTTAGGCTTAACGTCTGTTGCCTCGGCCCAGGAGATTAAAACCTCCTACCGCCGACTCGCGCGCCAGTGGCATCCTGACGTGAATCCTGATAACCAGCAGGCCCATGACATGTTCATTCGCGTCACCGAGGCCTATAAAGTGCTCCTGAAGGTCACCCCCCAGCCCATGGTGCCGTCCCATGGGATGCCTGTGAGCAAGGCCCCTCCCCCCCGGACTGCTGCCAGCGTCTCCTCCCCGGGGCCATCGCCTCAACCCACTCACCCCAGAAGGGCTCCCGGCCCCCGCTCTGCCTCAGCGTCCTCCGCCTCAGCAGTTCCCCATCCCGACCCGGCCTATCGGATTAAGCTACAGGCCTATGAACAACTGCGGCAGCTCGTGAAAACTAAGCGCTATCCCAGAGCGATCGCCCTGATTGAAGCCCTCAATCAAAAGCTGCCTCAAGATCCCGAAATTCGCCAGTGGCAGGCCATCATCTATCAGCGATGGGGACGGCAGTTGATCACCGAACGAAAATACAATCAGGCCCGCGCCTACCTGCGCAAGGCCATGCAAACCGATCCGGGCAATAAATCTCTGCTCTCAGAAATTGAGCAAGATCTCAACGCCATTCGCATGGCGGTCTAGCCCAAGCCCTGGGATCAGGGAAATGCGGCGGATGCAATATGTTGAGGATTGCAACGGAAGCGTGGGCGACATCGGTCGGATGACCGTCTTTTGGTAGGATAAGTTTACATTTCGAATCATGGGGATCATTTAATTTACTCAAGCTTTACCGTTGAACTCCACCAACGGCGACAGGTTGAGGCGGTTATCCCCGGCCATTGCGATCGCACGCACAGTCCAGGAGATATTAAATGTCTGCTATTACAAAATTGTTTGGGGCAATTTTTGCTTTGCTGGGTAAGCTACTCGGGGGAATTCCCAAGTTATTGAGCAAGAAGAACCGGAAAAACGGGTTTTACCTGGAGATTGAAGAGAACGGTTCTTCGGCTCCCGCACCGAAGCCTAAAGCGGCGAAGAAAAAAGCCCCGGAGACTCAGCCCAATGCTGCTGCTGCCCCGGAATCTGAGGCCGCCGCCGAACCTGCCGCCGCGCCAGCGGCCATTTCCGTTGCAGAAGTGCTCAACATGCCAAAGCCCCAGGTGGCCACCATTGAGCCCTTAGACATTCCTAAGTTTGGTCCCCGTCGTCAGCCCGGTGCCAACATGAAGCCGTTTTTGGACATGGCAAAAACTGTCAAGTCGTAAGCTGTTCGGTCATGTGCGGTTTAGTTATCCGCTTTTTCGCCATTGATGATTCGCCATTGATGAGTTGAAATGAGCCTCCCGATTGGGGGGCTTTTTTTGAGACCCTTTACAGCCAGGGGGTATCCCGTTACGAGTTGAATGGTACGAGTTTAATCGCCCTTGCAGGCTATTTTGCCGTAGCGGCAGCCAAAGTCCAGACCCACTTGAAAAATGTCTGAGGTCGTGACCCCCATCTCAACCAAGGCAATGGCCGCCTTGGCAATCACCAGGGAAATGTTCTGCTCCAAACCATCCTGAAGGCGCTGGGCCTGGTGCGCTTTGGGGTCCGTTTGCGGCGTCAGATTCACCCACACCTCCTCCCCTCGGATCTCCACAGGACAGGACCGCACATCATCGGCCCAAGCATCAAGCGATTTACCCGTAATGCTTGCCTTGGGAGAGCACCAGAGCCTCCCTTACAAGGCGTGAAGGGGGTGGAGTTCTCCATCTCCGTCTCTCGCTTCAGTCTTGATTCGAATGGTCAGAGGAATCTTGAGCCATACTGTTCCTTAAGCCACACTACTCTTGAACAGATCCTCTTGAACAGATGCCTGACCCTCAACTCTCCCCCGGTCCTGAGCTTTTAGCCCCTGCTGGGGATTGGGACTGCGTTAAAGCTGCGGTTGAGAATGGGGCCGATGCGGTTTATTTCGGCCTGGACCAGTTTAATGCCCGCATGCGTGCCCAAAACTTCACCGAATCTGACCTGCCTGCGCTGATGACCTTTCTGCACCGACGCGGTGTGAAGGGGTACCTCACCTTGAATACCCTAATCTTCACCGCAGAGCTCCCGGCTGTGGAAACCTACTTGCGCCATATCATTGCCGCAGGCGTCGATGCGGCTATTGTGCAGGACGTGGGACTATGCCGCCTGATTCGCCATCTTTCTCCCGACTTTCCCATTCATGCTTCCACTCAGATGACGGTGACCAGTGCTGCGGGCGTTGAATTTGCCGCAGATTTGGGTTGTGAGCGCGTAGTGCTGGCGCGAGAATCTTCCCTAAAGGATATTGAAAAAATTCAGGCCCAGCTCAGGGCAATCCCCATAACCATACCTCTGGAGGTTTTCGTTCACGGGGCGCTCTGCGTTGCCTATTCAGGGCAATGTCTCACCAGTGAGGCCCTGGGGGGGCGTTCAGCCAATCGGGGAGAATGTGCCCAGGCCTGCCGCGTCCCCTATGCACTTGTGGTAGATGGCAAGGAGGTTGATCTAGGCGATCGCCGCTATCTTTTGAGTCCTCAAGACTTAGCCGGTCTGGAGGTTTTGCCAGAGCTAGTCCAAACTGGCGTGAGCTGTCTGAAAATTGAAGGTCGTCTCAAGAGCGCGGAATATGTGGCCAACGTTACACGCATCTATCGGCAGGCCCTGGACCAAATCCTTCAGGAAAGGTGCTATCATCCGACGCCCGACCATCGCTATCGCCTAGAGATGGCCTTTTCTCGGGGGCTATACACCGGATGGTTGCGTGGAATAGACAACCAGACACTGGTGCATGGCCGCTTTGGGAAAAAGCGGGGTGTCTATGTGGGGGAAGTGATTGACCGCCATCAGCATCGCATTACCCTTCGTCTGGAAGCCCCCCTGAAACCAGGAGATGGCGTAGTCTTCGACCGTGGAAATCCGGCCGAAGCGGAGGAAGGCGGACGGATTTACACCATCGAGCAGCAGGGGTCGCAGGCCACCATTACCCTGGGTCCCCAGGCCCTCAACCTGCAGCGGATTCGCCCTGGGGACAAGCTGTGGAAAACCAACGACCCGGAGCTGGATAAACAGGTGCGTCAAACCTATAAAGGCGATCGCCCCCAGTTCCGGCGGCCCCTCTCTCTGGAAGCCTATGGACAGGTGGGAGAACCCCTGCGGGCCGTGGCGCGCGACGATCAGGGCCACTGCGTGCAGGTCTGCTCCCAGATGCCCCTGGTGGCGGCAACGCATCAGCCCCTGACCCCAGATCGGCTGGCCCAGCAATGGGGCCGATTGGGGAATACGCCCTTTGAACTTCGCCGGTTGCACTGCCAGATCTCGGAAGCCTGCATCCTCCCGGTGAGTGAGCTGAACCGGATGCGACGGGATCTGGTGCACAGACTCGAAGCCGTGCGATCCCAGGCGCTGTGCTGGCAGCAGCACCCCCAGGCTCGATCCCGCGATCTGATGCCCCAGGCCACTGGACCCGATCCGGCCCAGGCTCCAGAACTGGTGGTCTTGGTGCGATCGCTCCCCCAGTTGGAAGCCGCCCTGGCTAGTGGCATACAGGTTTTATTGTGCGAACTGGAAGATCCCCGCACCTACCGGCAAGCGGTGCAGCAGGTCAGGGACAACTCCGCCCCTGCCGAAATCTGGGTGGCCCCCCCGCGCATCACCAAGCCCCGAGAAACCTGGATATTAGATCAAGTCAAGCGCAGCCAAGCCGACGGATATCTAGTCCGGAACTACGACCAGCTTCGCTTTTTTAGCGATCAGCGCTGCAGGGGCGATTTTTCCCTGAATGTGACCCATCCCATCACCGCAGCCTATTTCATGGATCACTTCCGGCTAGAGCGGTTAACGGCCTCCTATGATCTAAACATTCAGCAGCTTCTAGACCTGATCGGTCAAAGTCCGGCAGATTGGTACGAGATTACGCTGCATCAGCACATGCCGATGTTCCACATGGAACACTGTGTCTTTTGTGCCTTTCTATCCTCAGGCAAAGACTTCCGCGACTGCGGTCGTCCCTGCGAAACCCACCAGGTAAAGCTGCGCGATCGCAGGGGGGTCGATCACATTCTCCAGGCCGATGCTGGCTGTCGCAACACCTTGTTTAACGGCAACGCCCAAACCGGCGCAGAGTCCATTCAATCGCTTCTGGCCGCCGGAGCTAGGCAATTTCGCCTGGAGTTTTTGCAGGAGTCTCCCCAAACGGTGCAGCGGACCATCGCCCTATACCAACAGCTGCTGCGTCAGGACATCACGGGCACCCAGCTTTGGAAAACCCTGCACCTTCAAAATCAACTGGGAGTCACGCGCGGGAGTTTAGGACGAGGTTAAGAGTCACCACTCTTACCATTGTGACTAAATGTCGCGAGAATGTTGCGAGAGGGCAACATGAATAAACTTTGGTGTCAATCACGGGTCTCACCCTCTACCCATGATACTTTAGGGACATGGCACAAATTGATTCCGTAAATCAATGCAAACCCCAGCTAGATCAGGTGTTGTGCCTCCGGCCGATCTAACTGCTCAAAGGATTTTCCAGGCTATTGGCCGCTTATCTTACGTCGGCAAACCCGTTTTGTTTAGATAGAGAGGTGATTTATTGTTAGCTTCTAGACTGGCCGTTCCAGGTAAGTCTGTGTCGCTCATGCTGAAAACCCTTTGATCTGTAAACCTCTAGTTATTTTCTTCTCCTATCTACTTTCAACTTCTGAGCAAACTTAATTCGCGATTTCACGTTTCATTTTGGGTCTGACGCCTCGGTTAGACCCAATATTTTTTGCCCAGTTTCCTAACCCTGATCGTCAACTCAGGCAGTGGCGGCAATGATCCGATTGGCCTGGCCCCTGGGCAGGAATCGGGGCGCCTGGAGAGCAGTCCAGGCGACATACAATCAGAAGCCTTCATTTTGGTTTAGAATCTCAAGGCTTTGATTGGGTGGCGTTACGCTAGCTCGCTGCAATGGAAACACTTCTCAGGCTCATTCCCTACAGCCCCTTGGTTGCCTTTACCCTGGTGCTGTTGGTTATTCTGGCAGTTCCTCCGCTATTTGAAAAACTGCGCTTGCCAGGGCTAGTCGGCCTTCTCGCTGCGGGCATTGTGCTTGGCCCCGATGGACTCAATCTCCTCAATGCCGAGTCCGAGACCATGAAGCTGCTCTCGGATATTGGCAAAGTTTATCTGATGTTTGTGGCCGGCTTGGAGATTGATCTGCAAGAATTTCGCAAAACCCAAAATCGCTCCTTAAGCTTTGGGGTGGCCACCTTTCTCATTCCAATGCTCGTGGGCACGCTGGTGGGACAGGGCTTTGGCTTTAGCCTGAACAGCTCTATCTTGATTGGGTCGCTTTTGGCCTCCCATACCCTTTTGGGATTTCCCATTGTGACGCGACTGGGCATCGTGCGAAACGAAGCGGTGACCGTGACCGTTGGCGCTACTATTTTCACCGATATTGCCGCCCTGCTGGTCCTGGCGGTTTGCATCGCGGTGCAGTCTGGCGAGTTCTCGCCGCTGCGATTACTCGGTCAACTCGTGGCGCTGGCCATTTACGCGGCCCTGGTTCTGGTGGGCTTTGACTGGGCCGGAAAGGAATATTTTCGCCGGACTGGAACGGATGAGAGTAATCAATTTGTTTTTGTCCTGCTGGCGGTGTTCCTGGCCTCCGTGGGGGCACAGGTCATTGAAATTGACAAGATTATCGGCGCATTTTTAGCCGGTTTGGCGGTGAATGATGTTCTCAAGCACAGCCCCGTGGAAGAGAAGGTGGTGTTTGTCGGCAGTACGCTGTTTATCCCCTTTTTCTTTGTGGATATGGGGCTGCTCATTCGATTGGCCGATTTTTCTAACACCTTGACGCGCGAGTTTTTGCTGACCTTGGCCATTGTGGGTGGACTGATTGGGAGTAAGTTCCTTGCGGCCTTTGCGGTGCGATGGATCTATCGCTATTCCTGGCGCGAGATGATGGTGATGTGGTCCCTCTCTCTCCCCCAGGTGGCGGCAACCTTAGCCGCCACGGTGGTAGGCGTAGAAGCAGGACTGCTCTCCAATGCGGTCTTTAACGTGGTGATTGTGATGATGCTGGTGACCTCTATTTTAGGCCCGGTGCTGACCAGTCGCTACGGGCGATCCCTGGCCAGAGCCGCGGAGGCCCAGCCGATCCAGACCCCAAACGTGCCGGAAACGCCGCTGCTCATGGGGACTCGTTCTGAAGCAACGGTTCCCTTTCGCGTGGTGGTGCCCATCTGCAACCCCCGCACGGAGCGCTATCTCATTGAAATGGCGGCCCTCATTGCCCGCCACCATGGTGGACAGGTCATTCCCCTTTCAATTACCCGCGTTAACTCTAAAACCAGTCCGGCCCTGCTAACGCATTCTGTGCAGGTCAGTCAACAGTTGCTGGATAAGGCGATCGCCCTGAGTCAAGAGTTTCAGGCCATTGCCCAAGCGGTTCTGCGCATTGACGACGACGTGGCTCTGGGCATTTGTCATGCGGCCCGTGAACAACAGGCTAGCCTAATTCTAATGGGATGGGGCCAGCAAAATCGTTTCCAAATGCGGTTGTTTGGAAGCTTGGCAGAGCGGGTCTTTTGGTCTGCCTACTCTCCAGTGGCGATGATGCGCCTGCTGCGTGAACCCAGGCAAATGCGGCATATCCTGGTGCCCCTGAAGGGGATTACGCCTCAGGCCTTAGACTTAATCCAATTTGCCCAGGGCCTGGCCCAGGTGAATCAAGGCCAAGTGACCCTTTTGCATATTGTGGAACCCACCACTCCCGAATCTATGTGGCAAGATTTTCACACCCATCTTCTGGCGATAACAGAGCCCATCGGATTACAGCCCCAGGTCCAGGTCCTCTGCAGCCCAGACCCAGCCCGCTGCATTTGTGAAGCTGCCGAGACAACGGACTTGGTGATCTTACGGTCCCAACGTCGGCGCACGGCGGGAGGCTTGGCGGTAAGCGATGTGGCCACGCAAGTGGTGGCAAACTTGAAAGGATCTTTGATTTTATTTGGTGAAACTTAGCCAAGGGGTCACCCGATCCCCCTATTCTACGCGGCCTAGGTAGTTGTCGTGACCGGCCTATGTCAGTAATCAGTAATTGTCACCTAACACCATGGTGGCGAGTGCCGCCCGCAAGGGCAACTGCTGCTCTCTATGGCTGCTCTCTATCCAAAGACAGACCCCGAAATGGACCGGAGAGGAGAGTCCATGCTCAGATCCAGGCCTTAGGCTAGCAGGAGAGATTTTCACGAAGCTATTCGGAACCCCCTACCATGTTCTTAATGAGAAAAGAATCCGCAACCCTGGTTAAAGTCATGGACCTTGAAGCCTTGTTCAACCCGCTTCGAGATCAGGTGCAGGGACAGCATCAAGCCGGAGAGGAGGAGCAGCCACCACGATGGTTTCCGAAGCAGGGACTAGCCTTTCCCTCGGGTGAAGCCCTTCCCCAGTGCTGGACTGATGCCAACTACCGCCAACCCTAAGACCGTCCGTTGCCTGCTGCCCGCAGGCATAGGTTTAAGTTCCATGTTGTTTATGATGCTTTCATTCCCATGCCTGAATTGAGTTCAGTTCCCCACCTGCTCAGCCCCCTAGCACTGAACACTCTCTCCTTGAGCAACCGGGTCGTCATGGCGCCCATGACGCGGGCTCGAGCCGGGGCCGATCGAATTCCGAATGCGCTCATGGCTCGCTACTACGCCCAACGGGCAGACGCAGGGTTAATCATTACCGAAGGAACCACAATTTCTCCCCAGGCAAATGGGTGGACCCATACCCCCGGCATTTACACTCCGGCGCAAACCGAAGCCTGGAAGCGAGTGGTTGCAGCAGTGCATGAGCAAAACACGCCTATTTTTTTGCAGCTCTGGCATACCGGACGGGCCTCCCACAGCAGTTTTCACGGGGGGGAACTCCCCGTGGCCCCCTCTGCTATTCCCATCGAAGGATCCCAGGCCCATACGCCCCAGGGCAAACAGCCCTACGAAACTCCCAGGGCACTGAACACCGAGGAAGTCGCTCAGGTGGTGGAAGACTACCGTCAGGCTGCGGCGCGGGCCAAGGCTGCAGGGTTTGATGGGGTTGAAATCCACGGGGCCAATGGTTATTTAATTGATGAGTTTTTACAGTCTAAGACTAACCATCGCCGCGATCGCTACGGTGGCTCGGTGGAAAATCGCTATCGGTTTCTGCAAGAGATTGTGGAATCGGTCTTAACGGTTTGGGACTCGGATCGGGTTGGCGTACGCCTGTCTCCCAATGGTAGCTATAACGACATGGGTTCACCGGACTATCGGGAAACCTTTTCCTACGTCATTGAGCAGATCAATGCCTACGATCTGGGCTATCTTCATGTGCTGGACGGTTTGGACTTTGGGTTCCACGATCTAGGAGATCCCATGACTCTGGCTGAAATTCGCGCCCTCTACAAGGGCACGCTCATGGGCAACTGTGGCTATGATCGCCAGTCTGCCGATGCGGCGATCGCGTCTGCAGAGGCAGATCTCATTTCCTTTGGTCGGCCCTACATCAGCAATCCCGATTTGGTCACTCGGTTTGTCAATCAGTGGCCGCTCAACCCCACCGCAGACCCCAGCCTGTGGTACTCCTTTGGAACCGAAGGCTATACGGACTTTCCCATTTACCAGGCCTCTTCCCCAGTGGCCCAGCGAGCGTAAATCCCCAGGAAAGGTCCCATGCCTTTTGACCCTTGCGCGCTGCAAAGGTGGGTCGCCGCCCCAACATGGCTGGGCATTCCAACACCTAAAGGGTTGTGCATGGTTGTGCGGTGATGGAACCAGGGCGACAGTGCCAGGGTAAAACAGGCTAGGCCTGAATTGAGACAGGATGTGCGCCCCAGGAAACCCAGCAGTGGGAAGTTCCTTCCGCAGTTCCCGACTCGTAGCTATCCACCAGGGAAAGATCGGTGCCGTCGAGGTCTGCATCTTCTAGATTGGATTGCACAATGCAGGCACAGCGGAAGTTGACCGATCGCAGATTGGCTCCGCCCAACAGCACCTCGGACAAATGAGATCCCTGCAAGTCTGCTTTCTCAAGGGTGGCCGAACGCAGATCCGCGCGGTCTAGATTGGCGCCCACCAGACAGGCTCCAGTGAGATCGGCTCCAATGAGATTCACATCGCTGAGGTTGGCGCCGCTAAGATCCGCACCGCTTAGGTCGGCATCGGTTAAGTTAGCGCGGCTCAGATTGGCTCGGCTTAAATCAGTGCCGCGCAGATCCGCCGCACTGAGATCTGCGCAACTCAGGTCAATCCCACTCAGCTTAGCCTGACCGAGATCAGCCCCATGCAACCAAATCTCTGAAAAGTCTCGATACCCCTGATTGTATTCGTGGAGAACCTGTTGAATATTCACGATATTTGCCTCTCTGCTGGTTGAAACCCCTGCTGCCACATTGCTCCCTGCCGAAGCTTGGCAGAGTGAAGAATAAGGATTAAAAATGAGGGATGTCTGATCCCACGGTTCAACGCTAGGGGCAACTCCGCCCCTGCTGACCAGAGTTCAAAGCCTCACTCCTGAACGGCTTTTCTGGGTTTAGGCGTTAAGTTTCATCTATCATTATTGCCCAGTTTCCCGGCTCCCACGAATCGGGTTCATCGATTGTAATAGTCCGCTCTGCGGGTGTGCGCCTGTGGATATCAACGGGCGGGTCCTGGTGCTGCAACGTCTCTAGCCAAGATCTGGCGCAACACCTGGGCCGTCCAATCAATATCAGCGGCAGTGGTATCGCGGCCCAGGGTGAGACGAATTCCGGATCGAGCGATCGCATCGGGCAGTCCCAAGGCTTTGAGAACTCGACTGGGCAGGGTTTTACCACTATTACAGGCAGACCCTGCGCTTATCCCAATTCCGGCTAAGTTCATTTGCCGGACCAAGTAACGGCCTGTGGGCGGATCTCCCTGAGGTGGCTTTAGGCAAAAGCTAAGGTGATGGGGTAAACGATCCTGGCGATCGCCGGTGGGATAGAGATCTGGCACCTCTGCTAGGGCTGCAAACAGACGCTCCCGGAGCTGAATGAGGCGATCGCGCTCCGGAACCAGCTCTTGGGCAGCATAGTGAGCCGCAACACCAAAGCCAGCCAGGGTCGGCAATGATGGCGTCCCTGGCCGCAGTCCCTGTTCCTGTCCGCCGCCCTGCAGAGGGGGATGCAGCTTGACGCCGGCACGAACATAGAGGGCACCAGCCCCCTGGGGGCCGTAGAGTTTGTGGCTAGAGAGGGACAGTAAATCCACCGGCAGGGACTGCACGTCAAGGGGAATGCGCCCGGCAGCTTGAACTGCATCGGTGTGGAACGTGATCTGGCGATCGCGGGCAATTGATCCAAGGGCTTGAATGGGCTGCACCGTCCCAATTTCGCTTTGGCCATAGATTATGGAAATTAGTACCGTGTTGGGGCGTAGCGATTGCACCAAGTCCTCGGGATGAACCCGGCCCTGGGCATCCACCGGCAGGGTTGTTACCTCCCATCCCTGGGCCGTGAGCTGCTGGGCCGGAGCTGCAATGGCCGAATGTTCTACGCTGGAAATAATCAGATGCTGAGGCTGGGCATAGCGACCGGTGATGCCATAAATTGCCAGGTTATCGGCTTCAGTTCCCCCCGACGTAAATAAAATCTGGGTGGGGTCCGCGCCGATCAGACGGGCCACCTGCTCCCTGGCTTCCTCCATCACCCAGGCAGCCCGTTCTCCCCATTGGTGTAGGCTGGCAGGATTTCCCCAGGTGTCGGTCAACACCGCCTGCATTTTTGCCATGGCTTCGGGTCGGCAAGGGGTGGTGGCGCTGTAGTCAAGGTAGATTTGCATAGGCCTGGGTGCAGAGGGAGCAAGCTGAGAAAGACTAAAGGGGGCTACCCTTTCAATTTTAGGGGCTGCCCTGGGCCTGTGAACCATTTAGGGTGTCTCTTGTGCCTGCGTTCCCCCCAGGCCAGGAACATTCCCTTAAACTGGAAGAGCGATTTCTTTTGTCTACCCGTGCCCCTTTCCCCCAGCGAAGTTCTCCTCGCAATTGCCATTGTGACCGTTGGGGCAACGGTGCAGTCTGCGGTGGGCTTTGGCCTGGGACTGGTGGCTGCGCCCCTGCTCCTGCTCATTGATCCGCGCTTAGTTCCTGCCCCTCTGATGACCGCAGGGGTTCTCTTAACCGTGCTGATGGGCTACCGCGATCGCCAGGGCATCGATTTCCACAGCCTCAAGTTTGCCCTCTCGGGCCGATTGTTGGGAATGGCTCCCGCGGCCCTTATGCTGTCCGTGGCCTCTCAAGGGATTTTTGATCTAATTTTTGCCGTTTTAGTCCTGGTGGCGGTGGCCCTGAGCGCCTGGGGGCGATCCCTCCCTCCTACGCGCCCGCGAGCAGTGCTTGCCGGGGCCGCCTCTGGCTTCATGGGCACGATTTCAGGCATTGGCGGCCCTCCCATCGCCCTGCTGTACCAGCGATCCCACGGGCTACAGCTTCGCGGAACGCTGGCGGGATTTTTTGGGGTTGGATCCCTTTTGTCGCTGTTGGTGCTCTCCAGGGTGGGCCGGTTCGGATGGCTGGAAATTAAGCTAGCTGGCGTTCTGATGCCGGGTATTGCCCTGGGCTTTGCCCTTTCTGGATCCCTGGCGGCGCGAATGAGTAAAACCAGCGTTCGCCCCTTTATCCTGGGCCTCTCCGGGGCGGCAGCCATGACCGTTTTAATCCGCGCACTATCCTAAGCCGCCGATCCCCAGTGCCGCCGTGGAGCGCCCTGAACACTGGGGGCTCCTCCTCAATGGATTGAAGTGTGCTGGAGGGCTAGTCAGGGAATGTTGGTCCAAGTGTGAGATTCAAGATTACCCTGAAAAAGTCTGGCCAAGCCGCTGCCTCTCAAAGAGACTGGGGGGCCAGGACTGTTCCCTTCCTACTCCAATACCCACGTTAGTTCCCAACGTTAATTCCCATGAGTTTAAACCTGTACTTTCTGCGCCATGGCGAAACGACCCACAGCCAAGATGATGCCTTTTGTGGAACCACAGACCCTGCCCTGACGGAGCGAGGAGAAAAAATGGCAGAGGCCTTTGCGAACGCTTACCAGGGGATGAACTGGGCCGCTATTTACGTGAGTCCCTTACTGCGTACCCGCCAAACGGCTCAGCCCATTTGTAAGGCCACGGGATTAGAGCCCCAGCTGCGTGAGGGAATTCAGGAGATGAACTTTGGCCTGTGGGAAGGCCAGAATCGAGACCGGGTCCAGCGTGACTACCTGCAGGAGTATGTGTGCTGGCTCACCGAACCAGCCTGGAATGCTCCGCCAGAGGGCGAAACAGCCGTCCAAGTGGCCAGCCGGGCCTCCTTGGTGATTGCCGAAATTGAAGATCGGCACGAGTCTGGCAATGTTTTACTGATTTCCCACAAGTCCACAATTCGCATTTTGCTCTGTAGTTTGCTGGGCCTTGACTTGGGCCGCTACCGCGATCGCATTGAGATGCCCGTCAGCTCCGTCAGCGTGATTAAGTTTGACCTTTACGGCCCCATGCTGCAGCGCCTCGGCGATCGTGCCCATTTACCTGAAGATTTACGGGTTTAGAGCCTAGCAAAAGGCGGTCTCCTCCAGACTGTATCGTTGCCAAGGTCTGGATTATCCTGGTAGCTCGGATCCAGACTCAAGGGTGCCAATATCTTCAAACCAGATCTGCGGACTGGATTGGATAAACGCAGCCATGAGCTGAATACAGGCAGGGTCATTGAGGACCTCCACCTGAACGCCTCGCTGCTGAAGCAGGGCTTCTTCCCCTTGAAAGGTGTAGTTTTCACCGATGACCACGCGGGGGATTTTGTACAGCAGAATGGCGCCGGTACACATACTGCAAGGAGAGAGGGTGGTGTAAAGAGTGACATCCCGGTAAAAGGCGGCGCTCTGGCGTCCGATGGATTCCAGGGCATTCATTTCTGCATGATGAATGGCGCTATTTTGCTGAACCCTCTGATTATGGCCGCGGCCTATAATGGCGTTATTTTTGACCAGCACCGAGCCAATGGGAATCCCGCCCCCCTGCTGACCCTTTTGGGCCTCGGCGATCGCGGCTTGCATAAACCAGTCCATGGAGATCTCCTTCAATCACTTGCTGGCCGGCCCTGGGGGAGGCAAGGGTCCCTCAGAGGCTTAACAATAACCATGGCATCCTCCGTAAGGGCGTCAAGCGGCCTCTGCTGGGGCGGTTCGTTAACATAGGAACGACTTTTGGCAGCGACACTCAATCCATTTCGCAACAGGCATGCCGTTATTATCCCCGATTATTTCTCGAAGGTTCATCCTGTCTTTCTCCCGGTACAGAGTCGCCGTTGGGGTCCGGGTCGGACTCCTTCTGGTGGGACTCCTCCTGTTCCTGGGGGGACCCAGTCTGGCGCAACGACCATTTTTGCAGTCCCCAGTCTCTCCGGCACTGCAACCCGCTGTGCCAGAGTTGGAGAACCTGGAGGTGGCCCCCATTTATTTAGATGGCTATCCGATCTTTTCCATTACCGCCGCTCGCCTAGACACGGAGGATCAAACCACACGATCGCGCATCTCCCCCATTCGAGAGCGGGCCAAGAACGTGCGTCGGCAACTCAGGGCGATCGCTCAGAAAAACCTCGATCCGGCCAACCTCAGGATCACTTCAACCGCTGTGGATTCAAGCCTGGAAGGGGAATCCGTTCCTCAGATCCTTCGGGTCAACGGCCAGTATCTTATGACGGTCAATCGCACCGATGCAGAACTCTATGGCACCTCCAACATTGAAGAGCATGCCCAGTACATTGTGAACGAAGTGAAGACTGCCCTCGATCGCTATTATGATCAGCGACAGCCAGCCTATGTTCAACGGCATCTTGTGCAGTCTCTGGCCATCGTCGTCGCGATGATTTTGATGACCCTGGGGCTACGGATCGGTCAGCACCGCCTGCGGCAGCATCGTCAGGCAGTCCTCGATCAATTGGAGCAAGTGGCCCTTACACAGACAGAAATCGCGGCGAATCTGTCCCCAACGGAACGGGAGGAGGCCATTGCTCAAGCACAGGCGCAGCAAGCGTTTGAAGATCGCAAAAACCGGATTCGCTTCCGCTACGATATTGGCAGCAAGCTGCTTCAGATCAGCCTCCTCTGTTTGTGGTTTGGGGCGATCGCCTTAATTCTTTCCTTTTTTCCCCAAACCCGCTGGTTTCAGTCCTACGTTCTGGCACGCATCTTACAAAAGGCCCTCGCCGTGGTGCTGAGTCTATTTGGCACTTACCTGTTGATTCGGCTCAGCTTTCTGGCCACGGACTATGCCTTTGGGTTGATCCAGGCGGGGCAGCAGCTTTCCCATCATCGCCCCGTTCGCAGTTTACTGCGCCTGCAAACGCTCTCCGGCTACGTCAAGAGCATTTGTGTGTTTGGGCTAACCCTGGGGGGGATTCTCCTGATGCTCACGCTATTTGGTCTGGATCTTGGCCCGGTGCTGGCCGGGGCTGGCATCTTGGGGTTAGCCATTTCCTTTGGATCTCAGAATTTGATTAAGGATGTCCTGAATGGATTATTTTTAATTTGGGAAGATCAATTTGGGGTGGGAGACGTGGTCACCATTAATCAGGTGAGCGGAGCCGTAGAAACGATGAACCTAAGAATTACCCAGCTTCGCAGCCAGGACGGTGATCTCATTACCCTGCCCAATGGCAGCATTGAAATGGTCAAAAACCACTCTAACCAGTGGTCGCGGGCCAATCTGGGGATTGAAATTGCCTACCACACAGATCTGGACCAGGCCATTGAGGTCATTCGCGCTACGGCAACGGAGATGACCCGCGACCCACAATGGCAAGAGGATATTTTAGAACCGCCGCAGGTGCTCGGTGTGGATGCATTCGGGGAAAATAGCGTTACAATTCGCCTTTGGATTAAAACCTCTCCCTTGCGGCAGTGGGACGTAAGCCGAGAGTTCCGGCGGCGGCTCAAGTATGCCTTTGACAAGGTGGGAATCTCCATTCCCTTTCCGCAGCGGTCAATCTGGTTTGAGAATCATCTGGAGCATCGGTCATGGCCACACAAGTAGCAATCATTGCCCAGGATGGGCAGCAGGAACAGCTAAGGCAAATTGTTCAAGCGCACCAGTCGGTGCTCTGTCGCTATCCTCTCATTGCCCCCGAGGCGACGGCTCAGGAAATTGCGCGCACCACAACCCTGGCTCCCCAGGCGCTACTAGCTCTGCATCGCGGCGGCATTACTCAAATTGCTGCCCGAGTAGCCCAGCAAGAAGTGGTGGCAGTGCTCTATCTGGCTGACCCGGAGACCCTGGGGCAGCAGAGTGAACTGCAAACGCTGCAGCGCCTGTGTGTACTGTATGACGTGCCCTTGGGTCTGAATCCCAGCACCATTGCCGCGATCTTGGACCAGTTACGGCGATCGCGGGTGGCCCATCTCATTTTTAATCCCGTCTCTGGTCAAAGTGATGCTGTTGCCGATCTCAAGCTGATTCAATCGGTGCTGGGGTCAGCCATGACGCTCCATGTTCACAAAACCAGCCCCGATACCCATCCAGCGGAACTGGTCCAGGCGGCGATCGCTAGCCAAGCCGACTTGGTGATTGCGGCGGGGGGCGATGGCACCGTTTCAGCCGTGGCTGGGGCGCTCATGGGATCGCAGATTCCTTTGGGGATTATTCCTCGGGGCACAGCCAATGCCTTTGCCGCAGCCCTGGGTATTACTGGGGGCTTTATGCAGCTTCGCAATGCCTGTCGGATTATTGTTGAGGGAAAAACGGCAGTGGTGGACGTAGCGCGGTGCAACGGGCAGCCCATGATCTTGCTGGCAGGCATTGGCCTGGAGGCAGAGGTGGTCGAGCGTGCAAACCGGGAGGCCAAGGATCGCTGGGGCGCTCTGGCCTACATCATGGAGGGCATTCGCCAGTTTAATGCTCAGGAACTGTTTGAAACAGAAATCGAAATTGAAGGGGTTGTCAAACAGTTCAATGCAGGAGCTGTAACCATCGCCAATGCGGCTCCTCCCACCTCCGTCATGGCGCAAGGGGGAGGAACGGTCAATGCCACCGACGGGCTGCTGGATATCACCGTCGCCGCGCCCCAGTCGGATTTAGAAGCTCTAGGGGCCATGGTCAATCTGGTAGGTGCAGCTCTTCTGAGGACGCCCACTAGTCGAGAGGATATTATTAACCTCCAAACGCGACGGGTTAAGGTGACCACCTCTCCCCCCCAAAAGGTGGTGGTGGATGGCGAGATGTTGGGAACCACACCCATCGAGGTTGAGTGTATTCCCCAAGGACTGGCGGTTCTGGTTCCACAATCTATGCAGATGGATCCAGAACAAGAGGCCGATGATCATTCAATACTTTGATCCCAAATAGCACATGAAATGGAAAAACACCTGAATTTCTGTTGGGTTTCTATATTTTCCGACCTGGGAAACCTCTTTTAGCTGATCCTGTTCTCCTGGGCTGAAGAGACTTTTCAAAGCGACTCTAAGCGATGGCCTGACCCAAAATCAACGAACCCTCTATCTTCAGTGCAGCCATCCGGAGGACTCCTTCATGAGAATCACGTCGGTGCGTGCAATAAATTTACCGGATTCTCCCTCCTCTGAAGTAGAAGGTCGCCCCCATGAAGCGTCATCGGTCATCGGTCAGAGTTTCTCTTTGAAGCAAGGGTTACCTATTCCCTTCAGCACAATGACCCAGGGTACTGGGTGGAGGATGTACTCGCTCGGGTAAATGCGGAGACAGGAGAGAACAGTTTTTTGCGGCTGCTATAGTGGAGCGCTTGTACCCAATCCTTGAGAGTGGTCAAGCACCCGATTGCGTTGTTGAAACCCCAGTGTATCGCTATTGAGAGTCCTGATCCGGTTCAATCCTCTCTGTCCTTCGATAAGACCTGCAGTTCATTGTGGAAAACATGAGTGCAGATGTTGCGGCGGCGAAGTCAGGGGTGACGCCAAAGGAAACTTAGAAGGAGCGCAGGCTCTGGTGTGACGGCTTTTGAGCCGTAAGCTGGGGGAAATTTCGCCTGAGGTGGAGATGCAAGTTTTCCCGCTTTCTTTCCCGATGCTGGAAAAGTTGGAGAAGATTTGTTGGATTTTGAGCGCCTGGCTGCTTGGATTCAGGGGGTTGAATCCGCCTGTGCAGCCTGTTTGAGTTAGGCGTTACGCTGCTGGCGTTCTGCATAGTAGCGATTAATTTCCTTCTGCGGCAGGAGTAGTGTATCTTCGATTTCCTGGCGGACTTCGGGGCTGACGGAACAGTCGCTGTTGAGGCAGTCCACCAGTAACTGATTGGCTTTGAAATATTGTTCTAGTAGCTTGATCTCTGCTTCGGTGAAGTTCCAGTCGTGGCCGATGTTGCGATGTTGGATCATTGCTGCCTGGAGTTGTTCTGTCCAGCGATCGCCATTCTCTGTCCACCAATCTAAGAATCCCAAATAGTCATCATTTTCTATCTTAGGCAATTCTCTCTGCAAATGCTCAAGGATGGTATGCAAGCCGTGATCTTGAGATTCTGACGCACAAACCATCGCATAAGCAATTGAATCGACCAACTTATCGAATCGAACCCGGATTGATAGAAGATCTTGCATCACTTCGAAATCGTAGTCAGGATAAGCGTTGATAGGACAGACAAAAGGCCAAAATAAAGAAGAACGCAGCAAAGAAAGGTTTCTTTGGGAAAGAAATAACGCTTGATCAAGATTAAGGATCTGCCCAAGGTTACACGCTTTATACGTTTCGCTCCCAAAGCCATTTGAAAGGATCTTAAGCAATAATTCTAACATGAGGTTATAGTTTTTAGAATCCCTGTGACTTGGCAAGAATTGTTCTTTTAAGCATTCATCAATCCCCAAAGATAATTGGAGTGCATAAGTACGGCATCTTGAGCTCTTTAGCTGTGATAACCAGAAGTAAAAAGCTCTAATTGCTGCCTTTTTATAACTACTTTTACAGCAAGCAGCCTGTCGAGCAATCCATTGCAGTATTGTCTGGGTATTCTCGTTACCAGCAATTTTTCTTTCTAGGCTACCTTTGACGAGCAATAGGAACGGATCAAGTTCTTCCCTTCGTGAGAGGAGCATCTCTACTGCTAGTCGAAAAACTTCATGCCAGCGAGATTGAAAGATATTCGTCGCGATAACTCCATATTGATGAGACTCGATAATTTCGTAAGCCGTAAAGTATTCGTGAAATATCAAATGGGAATAGGAATAGACATTCACCGAACGCTCAACCAGTAGCCCGTGCTGTGCCTGAATCGACCGCAGTACCGTTGCGCTGTCTACATCACGTTTATCTGGCTTGGGATCTATCCCTGATAGGTTGACAATGGAGTCTGTGATAATCTCCTCTGCCTCTTGCCGCTTAAAAAAGTAGCGCTCATTCCGAAAGGTTTCTAGCGCCAGCTTTCCTAACAGGTCTTGTCGCCGTTTTGAAGAGAGTCCCCTGTAGATTTCGTCTCGTTCCTTTTCTCGGCTGTTGTCCCATTTCTTCAGGAGTAAATCTACTGCTTCGGCATATAGATCAGAGCGATTGCTTGGAAATTTTCCTTTCTCCTCAAAGATCAGGCAGAGCAAAGTCAATAATAAAGGACTATTTGCCAACTCTTTGACAGGTTGACTCTCCTCCAGCTTTGCAAAAAAAGACCGTGCAATCTCTTGCGGCTTCTGCTTGACCTGAAACCACTTTTCAACAAAGATTCGAATCTGTGGTTCATCAAAATCTGCGACTTCAACGACTCTAAACCCTTGAAAGGTGTATTCCTTTGCCGCAATGCGACAAGTGATCACAATTGTATTTTGGCTGTAGTCATTGGTAAATTGCTGAATGATTTGATTCACTCGCTTAGGGACTTCCAATCAATAAAGTAGCCCACAATTAAGCTGTTTGGTAGGGAATGGTGACGAACCAACGTCCCAAATCT
>NZ_JTHE03000105.1 GCF_000817775.3 Lyngbya confervoides BDU141951 | reverse complement strand
AATCCCGTCACCGCCCACGGTAAAAAATTCCAAGTTTCGCGAGTGAGGAGACTGACCCGCACCGAGCTTTGGCGGGACTAGCTGGACGCTGTGCAGGGGGAGCGGCTGCTCTAGGCGACTGGGCCACTGTTTGAGCAACTGTCCCTGTTGGTTCCAGGTTTGGATATTCCCCGCCTGGCTAACGGTTACCAAGACCTGGCTACTGGGACTGTAGCTGATGCTGGTGGGCAACGCCACCGAGATGGGAAACGATTGTTGCACCTGTCCATCCCCGTTGATCACAGACACCTGTCCCCCGAGGGATAGCACAACTAACTGCCGCAGTTCCGGAAAACTGCGGACGCTGACCACCGGCCCCACAGTCATCAGTACCGGCCCCAGCGGCTGCCCCTTGTCGTTCCAAAGGCGAACCTCGCCCGTTGGGGTCAGGGTAATCATGCGCCCCGAGGATCCGCCCGCTGCGTATAAAAAATCTACGAATCGTACACCGTCGGGATTCACCGGAAACTCCAGCTCCAGCTGCCCTTGACGAGACCAGCGCCGCACAAAGCCATCTTTGCCCGCCGTGAGGAGCGATCGCCCATCGGGACTGAAAACCGCATGGGCAATCGGAGCCGGATGACCCCACCAGGCATTTTTTTCGCGGATTTCATCCAGAATGGACTGCAGCACAAACAGAGGCTTAACGGTTGGGTAGGTGTCCAGCGTTCGTCGAGGAGAAATGGTGTTTCGCAGACCTTTGGCATCCTTGAGGGCCGCAATGAGCGCCCCAATTTCATCAGTCTCGAACTGCTGAAGGGTTGTCACCCCCGCCTGCTCAAACTCCAGACTGCGCCGAGACTCCTGCAGGTTCAGCCCCGTCCGCACTCCCAGGCCAATGGCGAACAGGGAAACGAGGGAAATAGCCCCCAGCGCCACGAGGGATCGCTGAATAATCCGCCGTGCCTGCCGCTGGGCTGTGGTCAGAATCTGATTGGCCTCCATCACCGCCTGGGTGGTTTGCCGCTCGGTATCCAGACGTCGTTGAATGGTGCGCGTCGCCGCATTCTGACTGGCGCTGAGAAATTGATAGTCTAAATCGCTGAGGCTTTTACCCCTGGCCCAGTCGAGGGCTTCCTGTAGGGCTCGCCCCCGGAGGAGGCGTGACTCGTCCTTGGTTTGGGAGGCAACCCAGGCCTGGTAGCTCACTGCGTAGGGACGCAACTTTTGAAGACACTGCTCGACCCAGGCTAAGTCAAACACCTGGGCGTAGATAGGGTTAGCAATTTGAAGCTGGCCCTGCACCTGGATAATGAGACCCGAAAGCTGCAGCTCTATTTGTTCTGGACTGCCATCGGCAGGAATCCGGGAAGCCACGGTAGAGAGCAGCACGGTCCCCTGAGTCGAGCCTTGAGCATACTGCTGGGCCAGGCGCTGATAGAGGCCCAGCAGCCGCCCAGTTCGCTTTTCGTCCGTGAGGAGACGATTACGAATGGTGCGCAGATGCTCTGGTTCATCCTGAGATTCCCAATTCTCGATAATGCGACAGCGCACAAATTCAGACACCCATTCCACCTCATACCCCGGCAGAATGGCGGCAGAGGTACTGCTCAAAAGCTTGCATAGCTTTTGGGTGAGAAAGGGTTGTCCCTGGGTCCAGTCTAAAATTGCCTTGAGCACGGTTTTGGGGCTGGCGGTGAAGTCTCGCAGTCCCTGACACAGGGGCTGCGCCGCCGGCCAGGTCAAGCCCTCCAGGGCAATCGCCCGACCAATATTAAAGGGTGTCCGTTGCTTATCTTGAATCAGGTCGCTGGGGGCAGCCACTCCCAGCAGCACAAAGCTCAGACGACGAGCCTCCTGGCCATCTGCCCGATTGTTGTAATGGGCACGAATGACCGCAAAGAAATCATCGGTGGGAAATTCTAGGCTGAGGACACTATCAATTTCATCGATGAAGACCACCATGCGCTGGGCGACTTCCCGCAGGAGCACATTGTCAATAAAGTTACTAAAGCGCTGTACCGGAGTGAGAACATCGTGTTCGCGCCACCAAGAGCGAATATCAAAGCAGTTGCGCAGCTCGAACCCTTGCACCATGGCCCCAATGAGACTGGCATACCACTGTTCTGCGGTAATCGTTTGACTGCCGATTTTAGTCACGTCGATGGCCACGCAAATCATGCCCTCTGCTTCTAGGCGCTGCATCGTGCGCACCCGCAGGCTCGACTTGCCCATTTGCCGACTGGTTAACACATAGCAAAATTCTCCAGCCTGAAGCCCAGCATACAGTTCATGATCCGCCGGTCGCTGAATATAGGTGGGGGCATCAATGGGCAAACTGCCCCCCACCTGGTACAGCTGGTGAGGCCAGGGAGGAATCGAGTCGATCAAAGCGGTGGACATGGACCTTCAGGCCGGGTTAATGGAATGAACAGAACGCAGCGGATCAGTACCCAACAGTGTCCCTCTCGGGTTAGGACACAGGGACGGCGTTGGAGAGCCGAGCTTGGAAATAGCGACGGTATAGATCGCAGCGAGGCTGAGCCAGATTTGCCGACATCTGAATTAGGCCCAGGCTGTGGAGCTTGAATAAAATATCGGCCTCTAAGGCCACCGGTTCCCTAGACTCCAGGACCGATCGAAACCCCTGAGCCAGTTCCGGATTTTTCTGCAGTTTCCACCAAAAGCCTCGGAGGTGATCGCGGAACAGACCAGACTCATCGCTGGCTTGATCCAGGAGTTCGGAAAAGCTCAAATCTCCCTGGGAAAGGTGATACATTGCCAGGCGGACCAAATAGGGATGCCCCCCCACGAGCCGCTGAATCTGCTGAATTTCTGGGGTGCCCCAGGGCAACTGATGTAAGGTGGCCAAATGAGCAATTTGCTCGGCGTTAAAGGGAGGCAGATCAATGGGCAACCCCACATTAAAGGGAGACTGATTTGCGTTCAGGGGAATATAAACCTCAGTGGCATGGACCACAATTAGGCGAAGTTTCTGCCACTGCTCCTGGTTTTTGGCTTCCTCGTGCCAGGCGCGCAGGAGTCCGAAAAAGTCGCTGGCAATATGGGGGGCTTCGAACACGCGGTCCACTTCATCAAAGCCCAGCACCAGAGGCCGGTCAATGCGGGGCAGGATATGCTCTTCAAAGTAGTTTGTGCAGTTGTACTTGCTGCCAAAAATGTCATCCCAGTTGTTTTTTATATGGTTGGGCAGGCGCAGGCGCCGGGCCACGGTGGCACAGAGCCATTTCAGCAGACGGTCGAGATCTTGAAATGTCTGGGAATCGGCTAGCTGCAAGCTCAGGGCGATCGTGGCACAGCCTTGCTGCTGAGCATAGTGCAGAGTCCGGGCCATTAGGGAGGTTTTTCCCATTTGCCGCGGCGCTTTAATGCGAATTAACGCCCCTGGCTGGACGATGACCTCGGTACATCGTCGCTCAATGGGCGATCGCTCCGTATAGAAGGCTGAGGCAATCTGCACCTGTCCCTCGGGAATTTCAGGCTCAGCCACCGGCAGCGGCAACGCATCGGTCGGGTTTTGCTGGGGTGGCACCGTCGGAGGCGCCGCTGCCCCGGCAATCTCGGCAGTGGAATTTGTCGTCGGGGAGGACTCCAACAGTCCCAAAACCCGATCTAAAATCGTCTCCGTATCCTGGGGCGATCGCCAGAGGTACTGCTGAATGCGTTGCAGATACCCCCGCAGCTCAAAATTTAACGGTTGATCAAAGGGCAGCGCCACGCGGATGGGAATAATGCGAGGGGTCTGGTGGGGCTGCTGGCCTTGCATGGCCTTGACGGTCCTCACCTCCTGCAGCAGCACTTCGCTATGGACCGTCTGGGGACAGATGATCAAAATGTAATAGTCACACGATTGCAGAGCCGCATGGAGCTGGGCAACCCAGGTTGCCTCCATGGGCTGGCTTTGACTAATGATAAAGGTGTCGTAGCCCGCCGCTTGCAGACGCCTATAAAGGGTTTGAGAAAACTCACAGTCCTCAGAAAAGCTAAAGGCACTCAGAACGACTCGGGTTTTGGGCACCGATGCTGGGGGAGTTTCCCGCGGAATGGTCGTGCCCAGCTTGACCGGGGCAGGATCCTGGGGAGCGGACAACAATTCACCGCTCCGGCTGAGTTCAACCGGGCCCCGGCTGCCCAGGCTAGATCCTAAGAACAAATGCTTAACTCGCTGCCAGAGACGAGGCGGATGGGTGTATAGGCTCAGATCCTCCAAGACTTCCGCCGCATCTTGATAGCGATCTTGGAAATGGTATCGCACCAGTTGCTCAAGAATGGCCTGAAACTTGGGATGAATCGGCTCAGCAGCTTGCCACTGGAGATTGCCGTCAACACCTTGCTCGATCTGTGCGGGCGCCTGTCCCGTGAGTGCCTGAATCCCAATTACCCCCAGAGAATATAGATCACTCCCCGGACGCGGACGCCCCTGGGCCTGCTCCGGGGCCATATAGCCTGGCGTGCCAATGGTGATGGTGTCACCAAACTTTGCCCTCTCCGCAGGCGTATTGAAGGCCGTTTGAATGTGCTTAACGGCTCCAAAATCAATGAGGACAAGCTTGCCATCGCTCTGGCGCCGGATCAGATTATCCGGCTTCAGGTCCCGATGAATCACGCCCAGGGAATGGATGAACTGGAGAATCCCTAAAATATCTTGCAGTAATGAAATGGCCTGGGCTTCGGTCCAGGGGTGCTGGGGCAGCAGTTCCTGACTCAACAGCGACCCTGGAATATAATCTTGAACCAGATAAAACTCATTCTGGCTTTCAAAATAGGCCAGCAGCCGCGGAATCTGATCGTGGCATCCAAGCTTTTCGAGGGTCTCTGCTTCTCGCTGAAATAAGGACCGAGCCGTTGCCATGAACTCTGAATCCTGGCGCAGCGGTCTTAGATGCTTAACCACGCAGGTTGGACTGTGGGGACGCTGGGTATCCAGTGCCAAATGGGTTTGTCCAAAACTCCCTCCCCCTAGGCTACGCAGAATTTGATAGCGTCCACTTAGGACCGTTTCACCCATGAATCCCCTCATTTGCGAATGCCTCAAGGCTATCAAACCTAACGAATCTCTGACGAGGGTGCCAGGGTCAGAGAACCCTGAGCACGGTTTAAAAGGCAATAGAATAGGCCTATACAGACATAAGCATAGATGGGACAGGCAAATTCAGCAGAACATCCAACACCGCCGTTGGCAAAACTCCGACGACTCGGTGCAGGGCGGCGATTACAGAATATTGAATTAACGCAGCAGGGTCTGAGTATCGGCAGCGATCTCCGGCATCGACTGGTCCTGGGAGCAGAGGGCATCTTGCCCTTCCACGCCGAAATTCTCTGGCAAAATTCCGGGTTTGTGATCCAGGCCAAAAGCGCCGCCGCCGAGGTGTGGGTGAACCAGGTGCAAATTGTTGCCCCCCACGGCTATCCACTCCAGGATGGAGACTTGATCCAGCTAGGACCGGTTACCTTTGAGTTTCAGCGCCTCGGCGATCGCTCCCCTCGTGAAAAGCGGCTAACGGACTCGCGACTACCAGGCACCCTGGTTGCCCCAAACTATGCCCCCACGATCTTGCAGGTCAACGGTCCCCAATGGACCCAGGACTTTCCGCTCCAGGGCGATCAGATTTACCTGGGCTGCGATCGCACCTGCGACATTGTGGTCACCGAGCCCGGTGTTGCCGATCGACATCTGCTGCTGACCCGCGAAGGCGCCACCTATCGGGTTAAAAATTTACAGGCCCCGCAGACCCTCCAGCATCAGCGAGATCCGGTGCAGGATCTGCGACTCCAGGATGGTATGACGCTCTCCATTCCGCCCGCGGTCACCTTAATCTATCAAGTGCTGCCCAGCGTAGATCCCATCGAGCGTGAAGAAAGCCTGGATCTCAAAAACCGCGTTCAGCTAACGCTGGGCCGCGATCCTCACAATCAAACCGTGCTGGATCACCCCCTGGTTTCCCGCTTCCATGCAGAGATCTATCTCAAGGACGGAGACTGGCAGGTGCAAGATCTTCACTCGTCCAACGGCACCTTTGTCAACAATGAGCGGATTGTTCAGCCGCGCCAGCTGCGTCCGGGCGACACCATTCGCGTGGGCCCCTATCAATTTAGCTTCAACTTTGATGAAACCCTGGTTCAGCAGGACGACACCGGCAATCTGCGCTTGGATGCCTTGAAGCTCCGCCAGAGCGTTGGGAATAAGCTGCAAATTCTAGATGAGGTCTCCCTGGCCATTTTGCCGCGGGAGTTTGTGGCCATCGTGGGGGTCAGCGGCGCTGGGAAATCGACGCTGTTAAATGCCCTGAATGGCTATCAGCCAGCCAGTCAAGGACGGGTTTGTGTGAACGGTCAAGATCTCTATAAAAACTTCAATGCCTACCGCATGGAGTTGGGCTATGTTCCCCAGGATGACATTATTCATCAAGATCTCCAGGTCATTCAGGCCCTGGATTTCGCGGCGCGACTTAGGCTCCCTGCTGATGTCTCTCGTCAGGAGCGATCGCGTCAGGTACAGGCTGTCTTGAAGGATCTCGAGCTGCACCATCGACAGACGGTGCCAGTTAAACAACTCAGCGGCGGCCAGCGCAAGCGAGTCTCAATTGGGGTAGAGCTACTCACCCAGCCCAGCCTTTTCTTCCTGGATGAGGCCACCTCCGGCCTGGACCCAGGCACCGAAACCCAAATGATGCGGCTGTTAAGACGCCTGGCCGATCAAGGACGAACCGTGGTGCTGGTAACCCATGCCACTAAAAACGTCATGCTCTGTGACAAGGTGGTCTTTCTGGCCAAGGGCGGTCGCGTCGCTTTCTATGGTCCTCCGGCGGAAGCCCTGGACTATTTTGGCGTCCAGGATTTTGACGAAATCTATCTCAAAATTGAGGAAGAAAGTACTCCGGAACAGTGGAAGCAACGATTTTTGCGATCGGACCCCTATCAGCGCCATATCCGCGATCGCCAGCAAAACCTTGAAGATCAGCTCTCTCACCGGACCCAGGCTAAATCCTGGCTTAAGTTGCCCTCGGCCAATTCTAAGTCTGGACTGCGGCAGTGGTGGATTTTGTCCCAGCGCAACCTGACCTTGCTGCTTCAAGATAAGGCCAGCCTGCTGGTTATTTTAGCGATCGCCCCCCTCCTGGGGCTGCTGGATTTTGCCATGTGGCGCAAGGATTTATTTGATCCGGCCCAGGGCGACCCAGCCCAGTCCTTCACGATTCTGTTTGTATCGGTACTCATTGCCGTCATTGTCGGCAGCCTGGCCACCATGCGAGAAATTGTCAAGGAGGCAGAAATTTACCGCCGCGAGCGCATGATTGGGCTCCAAATTTTTCCCTATATTTTTTCCAAGCTGTGGCTGTGCGTGGTGCTTGCGCTCTACGAAGCCTTGATTTTTCTGATTACAAAACTCATCTCCGTAGACTTTCCCATTTCAGGCACTGAGGGTTTTGGCCTCTATCTCACCCTATTTTTAGCAACCTTAGGCGGAATGGTGATGGGATTGCTGGTGTCCTCGTTGTCTCCCAATCAGAGCGTGGCACCGCTGCTAACCATTCTATTTTTAGTGCCGCAAATCACCTTTGCCGGCTCCATTTTGCCCCTGCGCATGCTGGGACCGGTGGGCCATGCCCTGAGTCAAGTCACTGTCTCACGCTGGGCCTTTGAGGCCATGGTGACCCTTTCCAATGTCGGCGAAGCGGTTGCGGAGGACCCCTGCTGGCAAACGCCAGAATCGGTGCGCGAGACCTGGAGCGATCAGCAGAAAACGGACTGCCGCTGTTTGGGAGCAAACCTCTTCAAGAGCTGTCGATTTCCAGGGCTGTGGAAACAGTACGATCCGGCAGTCGATCAGCCAGAACCTCCTAAACCCGAAGATCCTGGCAGTCCTCCTCCGGTTCCTGAAACTGCACAGGTTCTCCTATCGGGCAGCTATGCTGAGCAGGTTGAGGACTACAGCAATCGGGTAGATCGCTACCAAACCCAGCTCGATCGCTGGCAGGAAGATTTTCGCCTTTGGAAAGAAAATCGCGGGAAAGCCATCGCCTCCGCCGAGGAACTGCTCGAGCGGTCGTATCGCAATCAAGGCCAGAGCTATCAAATTTCAGTGTGGGGCCATTGGCTGCGGTTATTGGCCCTCATGGTGGGGATGATCGGGCTGCTGGCCTGGAATCAAAAACGCAAAGACACCCTATGACACTGTGTATGAAAGACCCTGTATGCAGGCCATATGGAGGCCATAAACGCGCCTCCCGTCTGTATTCTGTTTGGCAGACTCAATTGGAAAGAAACATTACACTCATTGGTGTTTTACAGGATCATTTGATTTAATCGCATTGGACTTTATGCATCAGAGATCCCTTGAGGGGGGTGACCCCCTGTGGGGGTTCTCCATGGGCCGATGCCGTTGATTTCCAGCACCTTTGATGATCTGTTTTCTGGAATCAACCTGTCCTTATGTGATCGCTTTGAGGGCGTTTGCGGGTAAGTTAGCCCAGACCTAATCAGGCTAGCTCTTTTCATAACCGGGACTATCTGCCCTAGAGCTGTGTGTAACTCGTTGTATTCAGGGTGTCGGGCTTATGACTTTTCCAGATGGTATGCCTCCCGAGGAGGCGCGTTTTTCCCCCCACAGTCACTGGAATGAGGCGCCTTTGCCTGATTCAACGCCTAAGGCCGCAGATCTGGCAACTCTGAGGCGTCAGCTGCAATCTGCCCAGGAGTTACTGGCTTATCAACAGAGCGTTATTGATTCCCTCACGCAGCAGGTTAGCGAACGAGACACCCTGCTTGCGCGCTCCGAGCAGCAAATCGAGCGGCTGCAAAAGCAAGCGGATCTGCACCAGCTTGAACTCGCTGAGGTTCGGTCCATCTGCGGCGACCTGCGGATGCAGCTTCAGCGCCACCTTGGGCGACGGGTTTCTCCTCCTCTGTCCCAAGGCCCTGCCCCAGATCCATCCCAGACCTTGCCGGAAGCTGTGCCCCCAAAAGGGGATCTAATATCCTTTGGCTATGAGTCCATGGCGGCCCCCATGGGATCTACCGCAGCGGCCACCAAGGCTCCCCCGGTTCAGGTTTGGTCTGCTAAGCCGGCCCACGGCTGCTTTCAAAGTGCCTTCTCGGCCTATCGAAAGCTCACCACATTTATTGTTGCCTCTGCAACCTTGGACAATCCAGCGCCTACCCTTTCCCATCTAACCCGCACCCCGTCCCGTCTTGAGCTCCCTCGCTTTGCAACCCGATAGGAACCATGGCTTGATTTCTTTGCGGACTATGTCAGACTGGTCTTCAACGTTTCTTCATCAAGCGCAGCCATGTGTGGGATTGTTGGATATATTGGTCATCGACCTGCCTGTGAAATTCTGGTCTCTGGCCTCCAAAAGTTGGAGTATCGCGGCTACGATTCGGCCGGTATCGCCACAGTTCTAGACGGACAGCTGAATTGTGTACGGGCGAAAGGTAAGCTTCAAGCCCTGCAAGAGAAGATGGCCGGATCGGAAAACCCAGCTTCTTTGGGCATTGGACATACCCGCTGGGCGACCCACGGAAAACCTGAGGAGCATAATGCCCACCCCCACCGCGATCAAAGTGACCGGTTGGCGGTTGTCCAGAACGGCATCGTTGAAAATTATCGCGAACTCAGGGCGGAGCTTAGGGAAAAGGGCTATGTCTTTCGCTCCGAAACTGATACGGAGGTCATCCCCCACCTGATTGCGGACTTTCTGCGCCAGGATCAAGTCAAGCAGACCCAGGTATCCCCCCTCTTCGAAGCCGTCCGCTTAGCCGTGAGCCGGTTAGAGGGCGCCTTTGCGATTGCTGTGGTGTCTGCTGACTTTCCGGGAGAGCTAATTGTGGCGCGTCAACAGGCTCCTCTGGTGATTGGCTATGGGGACTCCGAGTTTTTCTGCGCCTCCGATACGCCCGCCCTGATTGCCTACACACGCGTCGTGCTGCCCCTTGAGAATGAAGAAATTGCGCAATTGACCCCCGCTGGGGTTCACGTCTATCACTTTAATGGCGATCGCCTCCGTAAGGCCCCTCGGACCCTGAACTGGAACCCGGTGATGGTGGAAAAACAGGGCTTTAAGCACTTCATGCTCAAGGAGATCTATGAGCAGCCGGGGGTAGTGCGATCCTGTTTAGAAAGCTACCTGGAAATTAACTGGACTTCCCAGGAAACATCGTCCTCCCCCTATCCCATTCGCCTGGGCCTGGAGGAGTCTCTTTTAGAGAATCTTGAGCAGGTTCAAATTGTGGCCTGTGGCACCAGCTGGCATGCAGGCTTGGTGGGCAAATACTTGCTGGAGCAGGTGGCTCAGCTGCCGACTCAGGTCCATTACGCTTCGGAGTTTCGCTACGCTCCCACCCCCCTAATGCCCCACACCCTTACCATTGGGGTCACCCAATCCGGAGAAACCGCCGACACCTTAGCCGCGTTAGAAATGGAAAAGCAGCGACGCAACGGAGTTGGCGAAAAATTTCAAGCTCGGCTTCTAGGAATTACGAACCGACCAGAAAGCTCCCTCTCTCGCTTGGTGCCCAATATTATTGATACCCACGCAGGCATTGAAATTGGTGTGGCCGCCACGAAAACCTTTGTGGCCCAGGTCATCGCCTTCTATCTACTCGCCCTTGATCTGGCTCACCGGCGTCAAACCCTTTCCCGAGATCGCCTGGGCGTCCTCATTGAAGGACTGCGTCAGCTGCCCGCGCAAATTGAGCAAGTTCTGGAAAGTCAAGAGCGCTACGTAGAAGCGCTGGCCCACGAGTTTGTCGAAACCCATGACTTTATCTACATCGGACGCGGAATTAACTTCCCCATTGCCCTGGAGGGTGCCCTCAAGCTTAAGGAGATTAGCTACATTCACGCCGAAGCCTATCCAGCTGGTGAGATGAAGCATGGACCCATTGCCCTGCTTGATGCCAAAGTTCCCGTGGTGGCGATCGCCATGCCAGGTACCGTCTTCGACAAAGTCCTCTCCAATGCCCAGGAAGCTCGCGCCCGCGACTCTCAACTCATTGGGGTCACGCCCCTGGATGAGGAAGAAGCCCGCCACACCTTCGATGTGGTGCTACCGGTCCCAGAGGTGGATGAATTGCTCTCCCCCATTTTAACCACCGTCCCGCTTCAGCTTTTGGCTTACCATATCGCCGCGCTGCGAGGACTAGACGTTGACCAACCGCGAAATTTGGCCAAGAGCGTTACGGTGGAATAGTTGGCGCCCCTCTCTTACGTGGGGGCCGCGCCAATACTCGGTCCTGAGGCCCATGAAGCAATTGGGCAACCATGGACCCCGGAAGACGTGTTAAAATTACTGTTTGCTGAAGTTAGCGATATCCTATGGCCTTACTGCAAGAACGCAAACAAGAAATTATTAACGAGTATCAGGTGCATGAAACCGATACCGGCTCGGCAGAAGTTCAGGTTGCCATTCTGTCAGAGCGCATTAAAAAGCTCAGTTCTCACCTGCAAGCCAACAAAAAAGACTATTCCTCTTTGCGCGGGTTGATGAAAATGATTGGGCAACGCAAGCGCCTGCTAGGCTATGTTCAAAAGCAAGATCCGGAGCGATATCGCAGTCTGATTTCCCGACTGGGAATTCGGGGCTAGGCGACGCTTCTTCACCCCTAGCTTCGGCATCATGCCCACTGTCTCCCCTTAAGCAAACCCGTGCCTAGCAATCCTCAAGGGCAGTCCTCGCCAAAGAAGCTGCCCTTTGAACCTAAATCGGCAAAATCGGCTCAAAAAAAAGCGCCAAAGCCTTCTAATTCCGCCCGCTTCTCTCCCAATCCACCGCGTCGTGCGCCCCAATCGGGCACCATTCCTGAGGTGGTCAGCCGTCGCATGGCCAAGCGTATGGTAGTGTTTTGCGGCATTCCTACCCTTCTGGGGTTAGCCACGCTTCCCCTCAGCTACTGGATCATTGCCCAAGATCTGATGGATCTGCCCAACGTTGCCGTTATTCTGGTCAGTCTGTTGTTTTTGGGCCTGAGCGTCCTGGGATTGAGCTATGGGGTTCTTTCGGCCTCTTGGGATGAGGACCAGCCGGGCAGCTGGCTTGGTATTTCGGAATTTCAGCTAAATTGGCAGCGTCTTCTGACCAGTTGGCAGGAACGTCGCCAACCGTAGAGATTCCCTCGCAACAGCCGATGGAGATGGCCGATGGATGTGGCCGATGGAGATGGCCGGTGTGACTCGCGATTACTGAAGGTGTAAGCATGATTATTGTCTTGAAAAGTGGAACCCCAGAGGTGGAGGTTCAACGGATTGCCGACGAAATGAAGGACTGGGGGCTAACGCCGGAAAAAATTGTGGGAACCAACAATATTGTGATTGGACTGGTGGGAGATACCCAGTCCTTTGACACCGATCAGGTACAAGATGTGAGTCACTGGGTAGATAAGGTGCTGCGCGTCAGCAAACCCTTTAAGCGCGTCAGCCGTGAGTTTCGTCATGGTGAGCCCAGCGTCATTGAGATTCCAACGCCCAATGGCACCGTGACCATTGGGGAAACCTGCCCCATTGTGATGGTGGCAGGTCCCTGTTCGGTGGAAAATCAAGAGATGATCGTGGACACTGCCCAACGGGTTAAGGCAGCAGGCGCTGCCTTTCTCAGGGGCGGTGCCTACAAGCCTCGCACCTCCCCCTACGCGTTTCAGGGGCATGGGGAAAGTGCCTTGGAACTGCTGGCTGAAGCCCGCCGCGTTTCCGGGCTTGGCATCATTACAGAGGTGATGGATACAGCCGACCTGGATCGATTGGCAGAAGTGGCCGATGTGGTTCAAATTGGAGCGCGCAATATGCAAAACTTTGCGCTGCTTAAGCAGGTGGGTGCCCAGTCGAAGCCCGTGTTGCTCAAGCGAGGAATGGCGGCAACCCTGGAGGAGTGGTTGATGGCCGCGGAATATATTCTGGCCGCTGGGAATCCCAATGTGATTCTATGCGAACGTGGTATTCGCACCTTTGATCGCCAATATACTCGCAACACCCTGGATTTATCGGTGATTCCTGTCCTGCGATCGCTTACCCACTTGCCGATCATGATTGATCCCAGCCATGGGACTGGCTGGGCTTCCCTGGTGCCTTCCATGGCCAAGGCGGCGATCGCCGCAGGCACCGATGCCCTCATGATTGAGGTCCACCCCAATCCCACGAAGGCGCTCTCGGATGGCCCTCAATCCCTGACCCCTGACCAGTTTACGCAGCTCACCCAGGACCTAGCCACGGTGGGAGAGGCCATAGGACGGTGGCCCGCAACCTATTCGCCGGTGGCTTAAAGAGGGGCCTTAGGGGCTGCAGCGCTAGTGAATCAGCGCTGCGCTTCCATAAGGTACGAGAAATAAAACCTGGTTTTCGTCAGGGCGGTGCGGTTGAGGTGCCAGCCAGAGGACTCAAGAATATCCACAATATCAAAGCGACGGTGGAGATAGGCACGCGTGGCTTTACTGGGGCCCGGGAAAAAATCACCCACCTTTTTCAGCAGCATATAGCCCACGGTCCAGGGGGCAAAGCTGAGAATTAACCGGGAATGGGCCAGAGAGCTCAAATGTTGAATCATGGCCGGAACTTGAGCATCAGGATAGTGAATTAATACATCCAGGCAGATCACAGTATCATACTGGCCGCGCAGGGCTTCCAAATCCTGAACGGAAAAGTCCAGATTTGGTATCTCCCCCAGTTCCTGCTGAGCTCTGCTCCTGGCTTCTTGAATCATCCGTTCTGAGATATCGCTGCCGTGCACGATGGCGCCCATTTTTGCCATGGGAATACTCAGACTCCCAACCCCGCATCCGGCATCGCAGATCCTTTGCCCCGCGAGATTTCCGTCCGCTTGCAGCCAGCCTAACAGGGTGTCAACGGTTTGTTGATGGCCGGTGCGAATGTCAAGCTGCACCTTATTGACCTCTCCGTCACCATAGATCCGCCGCCAGCGATCGAAGCCAACATTATTGAAGTAGTTTTGAACAATCGTTTTATCGTCAGTCACAGTCATGGGCCTAATACAAAATGCACCGAAGGATCAATGCCAAAGGTTTATTATCTCTAAAAATGGCTCACTTCTTTGGCCGCGGCGACGATTCGGATCAGTCTCCTCCCTTCAGCGACCTCGCAATCTTCGCAGCTGCCGTTCTAAACGGCCGCGAACCTGAGGATCTCGAACTTGCTGCCATCGCTGGGCCATGGCCTGGAAACCTTCCCTGAGCAGGGCGCAACTCGGCTCAAGCTGGGCCAGTTCTGCCACGTGACATCGGGATTTTAGCCTCTGTTCCAGGAAATCCTGGCTTTGCAGCGCGGTATGTCCCACCAGATGAATGCCCACTATTTCTCCCGTTGCGCGCATCACCAGCTTGCAAAAGAGCCAGGTTTCTCCCCATCCTTGCGATCGCTGCACGGTGATCTGCATTGTTTCGGAGGGAAAGCGTCGCCGGGCTTGGGGTTCTGTGAGTCCCACCCGCACAAATCCTGGCCAGACCGGCAGACTGTAGCTCAGTTGATCATATCGGACCGGCTGTTCCGCCTGGAACAGCATATTTTGGAGTGCAATTCGCCCTTCTCGCTCAGCTAAACGGGGTAAAGAATAACCTCCTAGGGCTGAACCGCAGGCAAAAATCTGGCGGTGCCAGGTTTGGAGCTGGGGGGTCGTCCG